>NZ_JBEUKJ010000002.1:0-563820 GCF_043357055.1 Salmonella sp. SJTUF15570
GACGACGACGTTGATAGGCCGGGTGTGTAAGCGCAGCGATGCGTTGAGCTAACCGGTACTAATGAACCGTGAGGCTTAACCTTACAACGCCGAAGATGTTTTGGCGGATGAGAGACGATTTTCAGCAGTGATTCAGAGTTGAGTACGCAATAATTTGCGCAGCAGCAAGGCGGCAAGCGAAGGAAAGGAAGGAGCATACAGAAGTATGTGACTGACTTTACGAGCGCAGGCAACGCCGCTGATGCGATAAAGAATTGCGTACAGAGCACAAAAGAATTTGCCTGGCGGCCGTAGCGCGGTGGTCCCACCTGACCCCATGCCGAACTCAGAAGTGAAACGCCGTAGCGCCGATGGTAGTGTGGGGTCTCCCCATGCGAGAGTAGGGAACTGCCAGGCATCAAATAAAGCAAAAGGCTCAGTCGAAAGACTGGGCCTTTTGTTTTATCTGTAGTCTGTCGGTGAGCACTCGTTGCGCAGCAACGGCCCGTAGGGTGCCGGGCAGGACGCCCGCCATAAACTGCCAGGCATCAGACAAGTGAAGAAGCCCGTCCGTCTGGACGGGCTTCTTTGCGTGTGTGGTAACTGTAAAAATGTAGGCCTGATAAGCGCAGCGCCATCAGGCAACCGGCACCGCCGGATGGCAGTTTCGCCTTATCCGGCCTGCATGCACTTATCAGGCAGCACCGCTACTCACGGATAAATTAAATTCAACAATGGATACGGTTTCCCAAGATCGTCGACCTCCGAACGTCCTGTCACCTTAAATCCCATTTTCTTATAAAATCCAACAGCTTGTGTATTTTGCTCGTTAACATTGGTTGTCAACCCCGGCGCCAGTGTTAACGCATGTTCAACTAATCTCTTACCGATACCCTGACCACGCACGTCCGGATCGACAAACAGCGCATCCATATGTTCGCCGGTAAGCAGCATAAATCCTACCGGCTCATCCTGATCGGTCACGGCAACCCATAGTGGCGCTTCTGGCAGAAAATCGCTCACCAGCTCTTCCAGTTCGGCCCGATAAGCGTTTGACAGAAAATCGTGCGTGGCATCGACTGAGCGACGCCAGATCGCAATCAGTTTTTCCCCTTCCTCATGCCTTGAACGGCGAATGTTAATCATCATCTTCACTCCTTTTTTGCTTACTTCTATTCTAATGCAAATGCTGTCGTGAAACTTTCTCACCTTGAACTTGCAGACTCGACATTCGCCTGATTTCTGAGTATCTTCAGCTATCTGGATGTCTAAACGTTTAAACGTATGTCGTGAGGTTATCAGGTTATGCCGATTCGCGTGCTGGACGAGCTACCCGCCGTCAATTTTTTACGTGAGGAGAATGTCTTCGTCATGACGACTTCTCGCGCATCAGGTCAGGAAATTCGCCCGCTAAAGGTACTTATCCTTAACCTGATGCCGAAGAAGATTGAAACGGAAAATCAGTTTCTGCGTTTGCTATCGAACTCGCCATTGCAGGTCGATATTCAACTACTGCGGATAGATGCCCGCGAGTCGAGGAACACGCCAGCCGAGCATCTGAACAACTTTTACTGTAACTTCGACGATATCTGCGATCAGAACTTTGATGGGCTTATCGTGACCGGAGCGCCGCTGGGTCTGGTGGAATTTAATGACGTGGCTTACTGGCCGCAGATTAGGCAGGTGCTGGAATGGGCGAAAGATCACGTTACTTCGACGCTATTTGTCTGTTGGGCCGTTCAGGCCGCACTCAATATTCTGTATGGTATCCCTAAGCAGACCCGTGCAGATAAACTTTCCGGCGTCTATGAACATCACATCCTTCATCCACATGCTCTGTTAACGCGTGGTTTTGATGATTCGTTTCTTGCGCCACACTCACGCTATGCCGATTTCCCGGCGGCGCTGATACGGGATTATACGGATCTTGAAATTCTGGCCGAAACAGAAGAAGGGGATGCGTACCTGTTTGCCAGCAAAGATAAACGTATTGCGTTTGTCACCGGTCATCCTGAATATGACGCTCATACGTTAGCGGGTGAATATTTTCGTGACGTTGAGGCCGGGTTAAATCCGGAGGTTCCGTACAACTATTTCCCAAAAAACGATCCGCAAAACATACCGCGCGCAACCTGGCGCAGCCACGGTAATTTACTGTTTACTAACTGGCTCAACTATTATGTCTACCAGATTACGCCATATGATCTGCGTCACATGAATCCAACCCTGGATTAATCTTCTGCTTCTGACGATCCTAAAGCGTTTCAGCATGTTGAATCAGGCACCTTCGGGTGCCTTTTTTATTTCCGAAACGCACCTCATCATGTAATTAAATTTAATTTACATTGTTATCAATAGGTTAATGTATAATTAAATTAAAAATGGAAATTGTTTTTGATTTTGAAATTTAATTGAGTAGTCTTAGTTGTGTTGAACGAAAAGCGCACAGTGATCCTTCGTTCGCATTGGGGATGTATCTGGATCAACAACGAGGAGCTGCATGATGAATCCACAGGCAACCACAACTGATGAATTAACCTTTACCAGGCCGCAAGGCGAGCTGGAAAAGCAAGTCCTGACCGCTGAGGCAGTCGAGTTTTTGACGGAGTTAGTCACCCGTTTTACGCCAAAACGCAATAAACTCCTGGCTGCACGTATCCAGCAACAGCAGGATATTGATAACGGTAAGTTGCCTGATTTTATTTCGGAAACCACTTCCATTAGAGAAAGTAATTGGCAGATTCGTGGTATTCCGGCGGATTTACAGGATCGCCGAGTAGAAATTACCGGGCCGGTTGAACGTAAAATGGTGATTAATGCCCTGAACGCAAATGTGAAAGTGTTTATGGCGGATTTTGAAGACTCGCTGGCGCCGGACTGGAATAAAGTTATTGATGGTCAAATCAACCTGCGTGATGCGGTGAACGGCACCATTAGCTATACCAACGAAGCCGGAAAAATCTATCAGCTCAAGCCCGATCCGGCCGTATTGATTTGTCGTGTACGTGGTCTACATCTGCCAGAAAAACATGTTACCTGGCGGGGGGAAGCCATTCCCGGCAGCCTGTTTGATTTTGCTCTGTACTTTTTCCACAACTATAAAGCGCTGCTCGCTAAAGGTAGCGGCCCGTATTTTTACCTGCCGAAAACGCAAGCCTGGCAGGAGGCAGCCTGGTGGAGTGAAGTTTTCAGCTACGCCGAAGACCGCTTCAATCTGCCGCGCGGTACGATCAAAGCGACCCTGTTGATTGAAACGCTGCCTGCTGTTTTCCAGATGGATGAGATTCTTCATGCGCTGCGTGATCATATCGTCGGTCTCAACTGTGGTCGCTGGGATTATATTTTCAGCTATATCAAAACGTTGAAAAATCACCCGGATCGCGTCTTGCCGGACAGACAGGTGGTAACGATGGACAAACCGTTTCTGAGCGCCTACTCGCGCCTGCTGATCAAAACCTGTCACAAGCGCGGCGCGTTCGCGATGGGCGGTATGGCGGCGTTTATCCCGAGCAAAGACGTTGAACGCAACAATCAGGTCCTTGCCAAAGTGAAAGCGGATAAAGCGCTGGAAGCGAACAACGGCCACGACGGCACGTGGATTGCGCATCCCGGGTTGGCGGATACCGCAATGGCCGTCTTTAACGAGGTACTGGGCGAGCACAAAAATCAGCTGTTCATTACCCGTGATGAAGATGCGCCGATTACCGCTGAACAGTTACTGGAGCCATGTGAAGGCGAACGCACAGAAGCGGGAATGCGCGCCAATATTCGCGTGGCAGTGCAGTACATTGAAGCGTGGATCTCCGGCAATGGCTGTGTACCGATTTACGGTCTGATGGAGGATGCCGCGACGGCGGAAATCTCACGAACCTCTATCTGGCAGTGGATTTACCATGAGAAAACACTAAGCAATGGAAAACCCGTAACGAAAGCGCTTTTCCGCGAAATGTTGGCGGAAGAGATGCGGGTAATCCAGGACGAACTGGGCGAGCACCGCTACAGCAGCGGGCGCTTCGACGATGCCGCACGTCTGATGGAGCAAATCACCACCTCAGATGACTTAATCGACTTCCTCACCCTGCCGGGCTATCGCTTACTGGCTTAATTCACCACATAACAATATGGAGCATCTGCACATGAAAACCCGTACTCAACAAATCGAAGAATTACAGAAAGAGTGGACACAACCGCGCTGGGAAGGCATCACCCGCCCGTACAGCGCGGAGGAGGTGGTGAAATTACGCGGCTCGGTTAACCCGGAGTGCACGCTGGCGCAGCTCGGCGCCGCGAAAATGTGGCGGCTGTTGCACGGTGAAGCGAAAAAAGGCTATATCAACAGCCTTGGCGCGCTGACCGGCGGTCAGGCGTTGCAGCAGGCGAAAGCCGGTATTGAGGCGATTTATCTTTCAGGCTGGCAGGTGGCGGCAGATGCCAACCTGGCATCCAGCATGTATCCGGATCAATCGTTGTACCCGGCAAACTCTGTTCCGGCGGTAGTGGATCGGATCAACAACACTTTCCGTCGTGCAGATCAGATCCAGTGGGCATCCGGTATTGAACCCAACGATCCGCGCTATGTGGATTACTTCCTGCCGATCGTTGCTGATGCGGAAGCCGGTTTTGGCGGCGTTCTGAATGCCTTCGAACTGATGAAATCGATGATTGAAGCCGGTGCAGCGGCCGTTCACTTCGAAGATCAGCTGGCGTCGGTGAAGAAATGCGGCCATATGGGCGGCAAGGTGCTGGTCCCCACGCAGGAGGCGATTCAGAAACTGGTTGCTGCGCGTCTGGCCGCTGATGTGATGGGCGTCCCGACGCTGGTGATTGCGCGTACCGATGCGGATGCGGCAGATCTGATCACCTCCGACTGCGATCCCTATGACAGCGGTTTTATTACCGGCGAACGCACCAGCGAAGGTTTTTACCGCACCCATGCGGGCATTGAGCAGGCGATCAGCCGCGGTCTGGCGTATGCCCCGTATGCCGATCTGGTATGGTGCGAAACTTCTACGCCGGATCTCGAACTGGCGCGTCGTTTTGCCGATGCTATCCACGCGAAGTATCCGGGCAAACTGCTGGCCTATAACTGTTCACCATCCTTCAACTGGCAGAAGAATCTGGACGACAAGACCATTGCCAGCTTCCAGCAGCAGTTGTCGGACATGGGTTACAAATACCAGTTTATTACCCTGGCGGGCATCCACAGCATGTGGTTCAACATGTTCGACCTGGCGCATGCATACGCGCAGGGCGAGGGCATGAAGCACTATGTTGAGAAGGTTCAACAACCCGAGTTCGCTGCGGCGAAAGATGGCTACACCTTTGTTTCCCACCAGCAGGAAGTGGGTACTGGTTACTTCGACAAAGTCACCACCATTATTCAGGGCGGCGCGTCATCCGTTACCGCGTTAACGGGTTCCACCGAAGAATCGCAGTTTTGATTGATGCCCGGTGGCGCTGTGCTTACCGGGCCTACAGATAGCGTAGGCCGGATAAGCGAACGCGCCATCCGGCATGACGTGGTGCCGGATGAGGGAAAAAAATGCCGCGTGGCCTGGAATTACTGATTGCTCAAACCATCCTGCAAGGCTTTGACGCGCAGTATGGTCGATTTCTGGAAGTGACTTCCGGCGCGCAGCAGCGTTTTGAACAGGCCGACTGGCACGCCGTCCAACAGGCGATGAAAAGCCGTATCCACCTCTATGATCATCATGTGGGTCTGGTGGTGGAGCAATTGCGCTGTATTACCGATGGCAAAAGTACCGACGCGGATTTCCTTTTACGCGTTAAAGAGCATTACACCCGGCTGTTGCCGGATTACCCGCGCTTCGAGATTGCGGAGAGCTTTTTCAACTCCGTTTATTGCCGGTTATTTGACCACCGCTCGTTAACACCCGAGCGGTTGTTTATTTTCAGTTCGCAACCGGAGCGCCGCTTTCGTACTATCCCGCGCCCGCTGGCCAAAGACTTCTTTCCCGATCACGGCTGGGAGACGCTGTTGATGCGCATACTCAGTGACTTACCGCTGCGTCTGCCCTGGCAGAATAAAAGCCGGGATATCCGCTATATTATCGCGCACCTGACTGAAACACTGGGCGAGGACGCGCTACCTCGCTGCCATGTCCAGGTGGCGAATGAGTTGTTTTACCGTAATAAAGCGGCCTGGCTGGTAGGTAAATTAACCACACCTGACGGTACGCTGCCGTTTTTATTGCCGATACATCGTACTGATGAGGGGGAACTGTTTGTCGATACCTGCCTGACCACCACGGCAGAAGCGAGCATTGTGTTTGGTTTTGCCCGCTCTTATTTTATGGTGTATGCGCCGCTGCCTGCCGCGCTGGTTGAGTGGTTGCGTGAAATCCTGCCGGGTAAAACCACTGCCGAACTGTATATGGCGATTGGCTGCCAGAAACATGCGAAAACCGAAAGCTACCGCGAATATTTATGTTATCTGGCTGAAAGCGATGAGAAATTCATTGAGGCGCCTGGCATCCGCGGCATGGTGATGCTGGTGTTTACCCTGCCAGGTTTCGACCGGGTATTTAAAATCATTAAAGACAAATTCGCCCCGCAGAAAGAGATGTCTGCCGCCCATGTGCGTGCCTGTTATCAACTGGTAAAAGAGCATGATCGCGTCGGTCGTATGGCGGATACCCAGGAGTTTGAGAATTTCGTACTGGATAAACGGCAAATTGATCCGGCGCTGATGGCGCTGTTACGGCAAGAAGTGCCAGAGAAGATTACCGATCTTGGGGAACATATCGTCATTCGCCATCTCTATATTGAACGTCGCATGGTGCCGCTCAATATCTGGCTGGAACAGGTAGAAGGCCAGCAGTTGCGCGATGCGATAGAAGAATATGGTAATGCGATTCGCCAGCTTGCCGCCGCTAATATTTTCCCCGGCGATATGTTGTTTAAAAACTTTGGCGTTACCCGTCATGGCCGCGTGGTGTTCTACGACTACGATGAAATTTGCTACATGACGGAAGTGAATTTCCGCGATATTCCGCCAGCGCGTTATCCGGAAGACGAACTGGCCAGCGAACCCTGGTATAGCGTCTCGCCAGGTGATGTTTTCCCGGAGGAGTTTCGCCACTGGCTGTGTGCCGATCCGCGTATCGGACCATTGTTTGAAGAGATGCATGCCGACCTGTTTCGCGCCGATTACTGGCGCGCGCTACAGACGCGTATTAAAGAAGGGCATGTAGAAGATGTGTATGCCTATCGACGTCGCCAGCGCTTTAGCGTGCGTTACGGCGCGATCTCAAGTACGGCGAACTCTTCGTAAACCAGTTCCATCTCCGGCGACCAATTACCCTCGCGCTCAAAAAAGGCCCGGTGTGCCGCTTGCCAGTACGCCAGGCTAAGATCGCCTTCGCCTTCCAGTGCGGCGAGATTGGCGCTCATCTCGTTAAAACGGATCAGCCTGAGCGCCAGCGTGCGTATGACGCACACGGCGTCGCCTGTGCCGTTGAGCACAATGTGATATGACCCGGGCGTGACAGGGGGCTGCTCTTTCTGATAGCTAACCAGCGAGCTACAGGTGCCACGCTTTTTACCGGCGACCACTAGCGCCGCCAGCTCGTCGGCCAGCGCCGGCGAATCACCGAAAGACCAACAGAAGGCCTGTGGGTACTTCTCCTGCCAGTATAATTTCAGGCTGCTCATTTCAGCGAGTTCCACCATAGGCCAGCGTCACCTCTTTCGCCGCTTTAATCACCATGGCGCCAAGTTCGGTGACGCGATCGTCGGTAATGCGTGAGCAGGGGCCGGAAATAGAGAGGGCCGCAAACGGTTCGCGGTGTTCGTCATAAATACACGAGGCCACGCAGCGCAGACCGAGCGCATGTTCTTCGTCGTCAAAGGAATAGCCGCGCTTGCGTGTTTGGGCGAGGTCATCTTTCAGATGGATCGGCGACACCAGCGTCGCATGGGTATAAGCGTGCAACCCCTTGCGGTGCAGCAGACTGGTAACCTGTTCCTCACTGAGCTGTGATAAAAACGCCTTGCCCGCGCCAGAGGCGTGCATGGGCAGCTTGCCGCCAATAGGGGCGGACATGCGCATCAATTGTGTGCACTGCACCTGGTCGATAATAATAGCCTGATGGTCGCTCTGATCGAGTACGGCAAGGTTTACCGTTTCGCCGGAGTCCTCCATCAGCTTGCGCAAAATCGGATGGACAATCGCCAGCAGATTACGGCTCTGTAAGAAGCTGCTGCCGACGATAAACGCGTGTGCGCCTACGGCCCAGTGGCCCAGCTCACCAACCTGGCGGACAAAACCCTGTTGCTGCATGGTGGTGAGTAGACGGTGAGTCGTGGAATTAGGCAAACCCGCCTGTTGCGCCAGTTCGGTCAGCGCGACGCTGCCGTTGGACTCGGCAATCCACTCCAGTAGCTTCAGACCGCGAGTTAAAGACTGAACCTGCCCGGTTACGGGTGCAGTGGTAGCGGCAGGTTTTCTCCCGCGTTTCGCGGGAACAGGGGCAACCATGGCAGACTCCTTTTTCTGTATCGTGGAAATCATTTTCGTTTTATTCAATTATAATGCAAGAGTTCCTGAACTGATCGGATGAGTGACATCACAGGATGCCCGATGGCGCTTCGCTTATCAGGCCTACGCTTTGGGAGCTGCCAAAGTAATTTGTAGGCTGGATAAGGCGCTTGCGCCGCCATCCGGCAAAGCGACAGAAGTGGGTGGCAAGCTGAACATGTCTCATGTTGCCCGTTGTTCTCTTTTCCGCCAGCACGCTTTGTGCCAGTATGGCTCGTTACGTGGAGCGTTGTCGGGAGCGAGTGTGAGCAGCAAAGTTGAACAACTGCGTGCGCAGTTAAATGAACGTATTCTGGTGCTGGACGGCGGTATGGGCACCATGATCCAGAGCTATCGTCTACATGAAGAAGATTTCCGCGGGGAGCGCTTTGCCGACTGGCCCTGCGACCTGAAAGGCAACAATGACCTGCTGGTACTCAGCAAGCCGGAGGTGATCGCCGCTATCCACAACGCCTACTTTGAGGCTGGCGCGGATATCATCGAAACCAACACCTTTAACTCGACAACCATTGCGATGGCGGATTACCGGATGGAATCCCTGTCGGCGGAAATTAACTATGCGGCGGCCAAACTGGCGCGCGCCTGCGCCGATGAATGGACGGCGCGAACACCAGAAAAACCACGCTTTGTTGCGGGCGTGCTTGGTCCAACTAACCGCACGGCCTCCATTTCGCCGGACGTCAACGACCCGGCGTTTCGTAATATCACCTTCGATCAGCTGGTGGCGGCCTACCGTGAATCCACCAAAGCGCTGGTGGAAGGTGGCGTAGATCTGATCCTGATTGAAACCGTCTTCGACACCCTCAACGCCAAAGCGGCGGTGTTTGCGGTGAAAGAAGAGTTTGAAGCGCTGGGCGTTGATCTGCCGATCATGATTTCCGGCACCATCACCGACGCCTCTGGTCGTACCCTCTCCGGCCAGACGACCGAAGCCTTTTATAACTCGCTGCGCCACGCCGAGGCGCTCACTTTTGGCCTTAACTGCGCGCTGGGGCCAGATGAACTGCGCCAGTACGTCCAGGAACTGTCGCGGATTGCCGAATGCTACGTCACCGCGCACCCGAACGCCGGCCTGCCGAACGCTTTCGGCGAGTACGACCTCGACGCCGACACCATGGCGAAACAGATTCGCGAATGGGCGGAAGCGGGCTTCCTGAATATCGTTGGCGGCTGCTGTGGCACTACGCCGGAGCATATCGCCGCCATGAGCCGCGCCGTTGCCGGTTTGCCGCCGCGCCAGCTGCCGGATATCCCGGTCGCCTGCCGCCTTTCCGGCCTGGAGCCGCTGAACATTGGCGACGATAGCCTGTTTGTCAACGTCGGCGAGCGTACTAACGTCACCGGCTCGGCCAAATTTAAACGGCTGATCAAAGAAGAGAAATACAGCGAAGCGCTGGACGTCGCCCGTCAGCAGGTAGAAAGCGGCGCGCAGATTATTGATATCAATATGGATGAGGGGATGCTCGACGCCGAAGCGGCGATGGTGCGTTTCCTCAGCCTGATTGCCGGTGAGCCGGACATTGCCCGTGTACCAATCATGATCGACTCCTCCAAATGGGAGGTTATCGAAAAAGGGCTGAAGTGCATTCAGGGTAAAGGCATCGTCAACTCTATTTCGATGAAAGAGGGCGTGGAAGCCTTTATTCATCATGCGAAGTTGCTACGTCGCTACGGCGCGGCAGTGGTGGTGATGGCCTTTGATGAGCAGGGCCAGGCCGACACCCGCGAGCGTAAAATCGAAATTTGCCGCCGAGCCTACAAAATTCTCACCGAAGAGGTGGGTTTCCCGCCGGAAGACATCATCTTCGACCCGAATATCTTCGCCGTGGCGACCGGTATTGAAGAGCACAACAACTACGCGCAGGACTTTATCGGCGCTTGTGAAGACATCAAACGCGAGCTGCCGCACGCGCTGATCTCCGGCGGCGTGTCTAACGTGTCCTTCTCGTTCCGCGGCAACGACCCGGTACGTGAGGCTATCCACGCGGTATTCCTCTACTACGCCATCCGCAACGGCATGGACATGGGTATCGTCAACGCCGGACAGCTGGCGATTTATGACGACCTGCCTGCCGAACTGCGCGATGCGGTTGAAGATGTCATTCTTAACCGTCGCGATGACGGCACTGAGCGTTTGCTGGATTTGGCGGAGAAATACCGCGGCAGCAAAACCGACGAAGCTGCCAACGCCCAGCAGGCGGAATGGCGTAGCTGGGACGTGAAAAAGCGTCTCGAATACTCGCTGGTGAAAGGCATTACCGAATTTATCGAACAGGATACCGAAGAAGCCCGCCAGCAGGCCTCCCGTCCGATTGAGGTGATTGAAGGGCCGTTGATGGACGGCATGAACGTGGTCGGCGACCTGTTCGGCGAAGGGAAAATGTTCCTGCCGCAGGTGGTGAAATCCGCCCGCGTGATGAAACAAGCGGTGGCCTACCTGGAGCCGTTTATTGAAGCCAGCAAAGAAAAAGGCTCCAGCAACGGCAAGATGGTGATTGCCACCGTGAAGGGCGATGTGCACGACATTGGCAAGAACATTGTTGGCGTGGTGCTGCAATGCAACAACTACGAAATCGTCGATCTTGGCGTGATGGTGCCAGCGGAGAAAATCCTCAGAACGGCGCGTGAAGTGAATGCCGATCTGATCGGTCTTTCCGGGCTGATTACCCCGTCGCTGGACGAAATGGTCAACGTGGCGAAAGAGATGGAGCGTCAGGGCTTTACTATCCCGCTACTGATCGGCGGCGCAACCACTTCGAAAGCGCATACGGCGGTGAAAATCGAGCAGAACTACAGCGGTCCGACGGTCTACGTGCAGAATGCTTCGCGTACCGTGGGCGTGGTGGCGGCGCTACTCTCCGACAACCAGCGCGATGACTTTGTCGCCCGTACCCGCAAAGAGTACGAAACCGTGCGTATTCAGCACGCCCGCAAAAAACCGCGCACGCCGCCGGTCACGCTGGAAGCGGCGCGCGATAATGATCTGGCATTCGATTGGGAACGCTACACCCCGCCGGTAGCCCACCGTCTGGGCGTGCAGGAGGTGGAAGCCAGCATCGAAACTCTGCGCAACTACATCGACTGGACGCCGTTCTTTATGACCTGGTCGCTGGCCGGCAAATACCCGCGCATTCTGGAAGATGAGGTGGTGGGCGTTGAGGCGCAGCGTCTGTTTAAAGACGCCAATGATATGCTGGATAAACTGAGCGCCGAGAAACTGTTGAATCCGCGTGGCGTGGTGGGCCTGTTCCCGGCGAACCGCATTGGCGATGACATCGAAATTTATCGCGACGAAACCCGTACTCATGTTCTGACGGTCAGCCACCACCTGCGCCAGCAGACCGAGAAAGTCGGTTTTGCCAACTACTGTCTGGCGGATTTTGTCGCGCCGAAACTGAGCGGCAAAGCGGATTACATCGGTGCTTTCGCGGTGACCGGCGGTCTGGAGGAGGATGCGCTGGCGGACGCCTTCGAAGCGCAACACGACGACTATAACAAGATCATGGTGAAAGCGATTGCCGACCGTCTGGCGGAAGCGTTTGCCGAGTATCTGCATGAGCGTGTACGTAAGGTTTACTGGGGATATGCGCCGAACGAGAGCCTGAGTAACGACGAATTAATCCGCGAAAACTACCAGGGGATTCGCCCGGCGCCGGGTTATCCTGCCTGCCCGGAACATACCGAAAAAGGCACTATCTGGCAGCTACTGGATGTCGAAAAACACACCGGGATGAAGCTCACCGAATCTTTCGCCATGTGGCCTGGCGCGTCGGTCTCCGGCTGGTACTTCAGCCATCCTGAGAGCAAATACTTCGCGGTAGCGCAGATCCAGCGCGATCAGGTGACAGATTATGCTTTCCGTAAAGGAATGAGCGTTGAGGACGTTGAGCGGTGGCTGGCGCCGAACCTGGGTTACGATGCGGACTGATTCATAAAATCGTCACTTTTCCTTACAACATACAAGGCACTCATTGGGTGCCTTGTCTCTTTCTTACAATTAAACCCTTATACTGAAGGAAGGCTCTACGCTGAATTTGCCGGATGGCGGCGTAAACGCCTTATCCAGCATACCGTATTACGTATGGTAAGCCCGGTGGCGTGCAACGCCAGCAGGCCTTAACGCTGTGCGCCATCAGGCAATTTATCGCAAGTGAGCTTCAGGAAAACGTATAACGATAAGGAGAACCTGACGCCGTGTTAACTTTGCTCCATCTACTTTCTGCCGTTGCGCTGTTGGTATGGGGAACACATATCGTTCGTACTGGCGTAATGCGCGTGTTTGGCGCGCGTCTACGTACTGTCCTCAGCCGCAGCGTGGAAAAGAAACCACTCGCCTTTTGTGCGGGTATCGGTGTTACCGCGCTGGTACAAAGCAGTAACGCCACCACTTTATTGGTAACGTCGTTTGTCGCCCAGGATCTTGTCGCCCTGACGCCCGCGCTGGTGATCGTGCTGGGCGCCGATGTGGGTACTGCGCTAATGGCGCGTATTCTCACCTTTGACTTGTCGTGGCTATCGCCGCTGCTGATTTTTATCGGCGTGATTTTCTTTTTGGGACGTAAGCAGTCCCGCGCCGGGCAGCTGGGTCGCGTCGGTATCGGGCTTGGCCTGATTCTACTGGCGCTGGAGCTGATTGTGCAGGCAGTGACGCCGATCACTCAGGCTAATGGCGTGCAGGTCATTTTCGCGTCGCTGACGGGCGACATTATGCTGGATGCGCTGATTGGCGCGATGTTCGCTATCATCAGTTATTCCAGCCTGGCGGCGGTGTTGCTGACGGCGACCCTGACGGCGGCGGGGATTATATCGTTCCCGGTGGCGTTGTGCCTGGTCATCGGCGCCAATCTGGGATCGGGGCTGCTGGCGATGCTCAATAACAGCGCCGCCAATGCTGCCGCGCGTCGCGTAGCGCTCGGCAGCCTATTGTTCAAATTGATCGGCAGCCTGGTCATCCTGCCGTTTGTCCATCCGCTGGCGAATCTGATGGATGAGCTATCGCTACCGAAATCAGAGCTGGTGATCTATTTCCACGTTTTCTATAACCTGGTGCGCTGCCTGGCGATGGTGCCATTTGCCGAGCTGATGGCGCGTTTTTGTAAACGAATTATTCGTGATGAGCCTGAACTGGATACCCATCTGAAGCCGAAACATCTGGATGTCAGCGCGCTGGATACGCCAACGCTGGCGCTGGCTAATGCTGCCCGCGAGGTGTTGCGCATTGGCGATGCGATGGAACAGATGATGGAAGGACTAAAAAAGGTCATGCACGGCGAGCCGCGTGAAGAGAAAGCGCTGCGCAAGCTGGCGGATGACGTTAACGTGCTCTACACCGCGATTAAGCTTTATCTGGCGCGAATGCCAAAAGACGAGCTGGCGGCGGAGGAGTCCCGCCGGTGGGCGGAGATTATTGAGATGGCCCTGAACCTCGAACAGGCGTCGGATATTATCGAGCGAATGGGCAGTGAGATTGCCGACAAGTCGCTGGCGGCGCGTCGGGCATTTTCAGAAGAAGGATTGAAAGAGCTGGATGCGCTTTACGATCAACTGCTCAGTAATCTGCAACTGGCGATGTCGGTCTTTTTCTCCGGCGATGTCACCAGCGCCCGTCGGTTGCGCCGCAGTAAACATCGCTTCCGTATACTTAATCGCCGATACTCACATGCGCATGTCGACCGCCTGCACCAGCAGAACGTGCAAAGCATTGAAACCAGCTCGCTCCATTTAGGGCTGCTGGGCGATATGAAGCGTCTTAACTCACTGTTCTGTTCGGTCGCCTATAGCGTACTGGAACAGCCGGATCAGGACGAGGAACGGGGCGAGTATTAAGTGAAATGCCGGATGGCGGGGCCTACGGAGAACATGCGCGTAGGCCCGCCATTCGGCATTCAATGTTCCAGGGATTAAAAGCGATGACCCGCTTCCAGCGCCACGGCCTCTTCGCCTGCTTTAAACACCCAGGTGGTATTCGGGCCGCCGAGAACCGCCTGGCCGTTGCTCACCTGAATCCAGTTACCTTCCGGCAAACCAATCACTGTCAGTTCCGGCGCGACCACCAGCAGTTCGCGAATACGCTGCTCGCGGGTCTCGCCCTTATGACCTTCCGGCAAGGCGTTAGTGAAGTGAGGATTAATTTGCAGCGGGAACAGATCCAGCGCGTCGAAACCGTTTGGATCGACGATCGGCATATCGTTGGTCGTGCGGATAGTCGGGCAGGCAAGGTTGGCGCCTGCGCTCCAGCCGATATACAGCGCGCCGCGTTTTACCCTGTCCGCCATCGGCGCCAGCAGCCCGCGTTCACGCGATTCTTTCAGTAGCTGGAAGGTATTTCCGCCACCGACAATAATGATTTCCGCTTTCTCAATCGCCGCAAGCGGATCGGCGACACGATGAATCCCTGTGACGTTTATCCCTAATGGCGCAAGTACCTCTGCGGTTTTATCCGTGTACTCGTCCCATGTTTGCGTGACGCCGGCAAACGGAATAAACACGGCTGAGCGTCGACCGTTCAACTGATTCGCTATCAGCGGCAGAGCGTGTTCCAGCCAGGCTTTACCCGGCAGCGTCGAGTTACTTAATAAAAGCAGTTCCATTACTTCTCCACCTCATCAGGAAATGTCAAAACGTAATAATGCTACCATTATCCATTTAATGTCTTACTGATATGGCTCATGATGTTACGCGTGTCACAGGCAAAGCGCGGTCGCTAAAAGTGACGACAGGCCAGATCTGCCATCTGGTGTCGCCTGAAAAATTACAGGTATAATCCGCAAAATTATTTAACACGTTTAGAGACGAAAATGGCAAAACTGACCTTACAAGAGCAACTGCTACAAGCGGGATTAGTGACCAGCAAAAAAATGGCCAAAGTCCAGCGCACGGCTAAAAAATCACGCGTTCAGGCTCGTGAGGCCAGAGAGGCGGTGGAAGAAAATAAAAAGGCGCAACTTGAGCGTGATAAACAACTCAGTGAACAGCAAAAACAAGCGGTTTTAGCGAAAGAGTTTAAAGCTCAGGTTAAGCAACTTATTGAAATGAATAGAATCAATGTATCTAAAGGCGATATTGGTTTTAACTTCACCGATAATAACGTCATCAAAAAAATAGACGTGGATAAGCTCACTCAGACGCAACTGATTAATGGGCGTCTCGCGATTGCGCGTCTGGTTATCAATAACAGCGGTGAATGTGAATATGCGATTATTCCCGCGAGCGTCGCCGATAAAATCGCACAACGAGATGCGGACAGTATTATCGTAAACAGTGCGCTGAGTCAGGAAGAGCAGGACGAAGATGATCCGTATGCCGATTTTAAAGTTCCCGACGATTTGATGTGGTAAGTCACATTCCCGACGTTTATGTAGAAAAATTTCTCAGAGAGTAAATATGCTGACCGACACATCTACCCGGCTTAATAAATATATCAGTGAAAGCGGCATCTGTTCGCGTCGCGAGGCGGACCGTTTTATCGAACAGGGCAATGTCTTTATCAACGGCAAACGCGCCGCCATTGGCGATCAGGTAGTCGCAGGGGATATTGTTAAAGTAAATGGTCGGTTGATTGAGCCGCGAGAAGCGGATGATTTAGTGCTGATTGCGCTGAATAAACCGGTTGGCATTGTCAGTACCACTGAAGACGGCGAACGCGACAATATTGTCGATTTTGTGAACCACAGCAAACGTATCTTCCCGATTGGTCGTCTGGATAAAGACTCGCAGGGGCTGATATTTCTGACTAACCACGGCGATCTGGTCAATAAGATTCTGCGTGCCGGTAACGATCACGAAAAAGAGTATCTGGTGACGGTGGATAAACCGATTACCGACGAGTTTATACGCGGTATGGGCGCTGGCGTGCCGATTCTGGGTACCGTCACCAAAAAATGTAAGGTGAAAAAAGAGGCGCCGTTTGTCTTTCGCATTACCCTGGTGCAGGGATTAAACCGTCAGATCCGTCGTATGTGTGAATACTTTGGTTATGAAGTGACGAAACTGGAGCGTACGCGCATTATGAACGTCAGCCTGAGCGGGATTCCGCTGGGCGAGTGGCGCGATCTGACGGACGATGAGCTGATCGATCTGTTTAAGTTGATTGAGCGTTCCTCTTCCGAAGCCAAACCAAAGGCCAAAGCGAAGCCGAAGACCACGGGTATTAAGCGACCGGTCGTTGCGATCGAAAAAAGCAATGAGAAAGCGCGCCCGGCATCAAGCGGTAAGCGCTTTACCTCGCCGGGACGAAAGAAGAAAGGACGTTAACGTCTGCCGCGCGTCGGCGTATTCGCCGACCAGGAGAATGACGCTTCCGTATCGGGTTTATACGCCTGCTTTTTCTTCAACTGGCGGGCTTTTTTCGCTTCAGCCTCACGCAGCGCCATCAGCTTATCGATGTACTCCTTTTTTACGCTGTTGGTCTCAGAATTGGTCAGCGGACGACCGTGCGCAATACGGGCGCGGTCCAGCAACGTTTTCAGTTCGCGCTGTTCGCGCTCGGTCATCTCTTTTTGAGTAATGCGGGGGAGTGCCATACGGGTGCCCTCAGTTAGCCGATGCATTTAGTCTACGGCAATACGCAACGGGCGGATAGCGTGTAAGCCGGGTAAGCTTGCGCCACCCGGCAATATTTTAATTTACCTTTGCCGTTTCGCCCGATTTTTCAACAATCGATTTCCCGGACCAGTAACCAGCCAGTAGTGACCCTGAAAGGTTGTGCCACACTGAGAACAGCGCGCCAGGCAGCGCTGCGAGCGGGCCAAAGTAGATTTTACCCAATGCAGCAGCAAGACCAGAGTTCTGCATCCCGACTTCGATCGCCAGCGTTCGACAGGTTGACTCATCAAAACCGAACAGACGCCCACCCCAGTAGCCGCCAAGCAGGCCAAGGGTGTTATGCAGGATCACCGCGATGATCACCATAAAGCCGACGGAGGCGATATGTGAAGCTGAACCCGCGACCACCGCGCTGATGATTGCCAAAATGCACACCATCGAGAATGCTGGCAGATAAGGTTTTACCACTTTCACTACGCGCGGAAACAGATGGTGAATCACCAGCCCCAGCGTGATTGGAATGACCACAATCTGTAGAATGCTCAGCAGCATACCCATCACGTCGACTTGAATATGGGCATCGACGTACAGGCGCGTGAGTAGTGGTGTGGCGACCACGCCGACCAGCGTGGAGACCGATGAAATGGTGACTGAGAGCGCGACGTCTCCCTTCGCCAGATAGATCATTACGTTAGAGGCGGTGCCGCTGGCTACGCTGCCGACCAGTACCATCCCGGCGGACAGATCTGGCGGCATCTTAAACAGCAACGCCAGCAGCCATGCCGCGAGCGGCATTACCAGATAGTGCAGGAATATCCCTGCGGCGACAGGGGCTGGTCGGGAGAGCACGCGTTTAAAGTCGTCAACGTTAAGATGGACCCCCATACCGAACATAATCAACATCAGTAGTGTCGCGACCCACGGCCCAACAGGAGTAAAGGTGGATGGTGTGTAATACGCAATGAGAGAGAGCAGCAGCGCCCATAACGGGAACAGCCGGGTAATGACGGCGAGCATGTTGTTTTCCTTGCAAGTATGTTGTGTTTGTTATCAACGGGTCAGGATCTAGCCAGACCATAGTTATTGTTTATCGCGTGAAGGAAGATTATTCAAACAAATTACGCTCATGATCCAGTGTGGGCACGTGGCAGGCCGGATGACGCGCCTGCGTCGCCATCCGGCAACGCATCGCCCGATGGCGCTTACGCTACCGTATTAGAAATATATAGAGGTTCTGGTGGCGTAAAGAAAAGCGCCGGCATTGAAGAGAAGGAAGCTTTAACGCAGTGATAACTTATATTGTTTCACTTTGCTTTGGATTGTGTTTTTTAAACTAAAGTAAGGCACCCAAGGCAATGCTGTGTTCCAGGGGCGAGGGGAACCATGAAAACAGACTATGCTTGCTCCGTCAGGTAATTTTCCATTACCTGTCCCATCGTATAGTTCAGGGTTAAAACCAATCATTTTTGGTGTTGCTATATTAGCTTTGTAACTAATAATTCTTCCGGGTAAGATGTTTTGCCATCTTTCAGCATCTTGACATATTCTGCCGATAAATCCTTGATCGCCATGATAGGGCGGGGTTCTTATGGCATTGATTTCCTTTTCAGGATTTTTCATAAATTCATCCCACACATTTTTTTTTGCGGGTGCAGGAATAAACATAATACCTGTTGCTGGCGCAACTGAAGCACCATGCTGAGAAAAGTCATTAAGTAATGTTATTTTTTTCATGGTTGTCAGAGGAGTAATATCTCCCACAATAACGCTATCTATATCAATATAGAGAATATCCTCATTACCAAGAACAGGATGCAGTGGATTGAAAAGTTCTAGTTTTGCCCACCATCCTGGCCAATCATACAAAAGAGGCGCCGTATTTACTCCTTTTATCTTTAGCGCATCTGTTAAACAAACAGAATCATAACCTTTGAGCTGCTTATGTAACCATTGAGCATGTTTTGTGGTGAAGTCTTTGCTTTGTCTGAGCACAGAAACAATAATCATTATATTCCCCTGTGAATATTAGGTGTTTTTAGCCGTGTTCCACTATATTTAATGTGCTTTATATTGCAACAAAATTAGTGTTCATATGGTTATCGAAGTTTAATTACATTCAAGATGTGAATGTAATTTATTTGTTTATAATGTTATTGATATATGTAATATAAGTTGATAAATGTTTTAATGATTGTTTTGTCTTTTATATTTCCATGGGGAGATATAAAATGAGCGTTGGGATGGGAGTGATCTTATTTCCCCTTTTTACTGCTCCCAGCTCTATATCAATTCCAAATTTGAAATTTAGCTTGCGATTAATCCATAATCCAGTTTTTTCTGTTTTTTTTTGAACCATAGATATACATCTCATTTTCCAGACGCCACCAAAATAAAAAATTACGACGGCGATTGTTATTGGCCTGCATAAGTAATCGACATAATGAAAATTCATTCCTGCGAATAATCTCATGCCGCCAGTATTCCCGTAATCCACTTCCTTTTTTAGATATGGAAAATAATAAACAATGTAAGAGTTTGATTTTTTCTTCCTCCAATGAAGAAAGCCAGCTTGTTAAATAAATGTTATTATCGTAGGGGGGGCACGTATCAATTGGTAAAAAGACTATAAGATGGTTTTTTATAATACTTCATTTGCTATGCAAACTGAACATTTGATGCTAACAAATAAATACTAACGGGTATTACTTAATTCAACACCGCCGGGCTTTATACCCGGCGAGAGATTCAACAATCGTATTGCCAGCTACTGACTAAGGCATAAAGGTGGCTGGGGGAGTAGCGCCAGCTATCGTTTAGTCCGAGAAATTCAGCGCAAAACTCGCTGCAAAACAGTTTATCTTTGCGCTCCCGGTTATACAGCGCGATACCGAGCGCGCCCTGCCAGTCATAGCGTTTGCCGTTATGTTTGCGGAAAAAGACTTCCACTTCCGGCAACGTGGCCTTTAACGGTAGCTTATCCCACTTATCGTCCGGTAACGGTATTATCTTTCCCCGCACGCCGCGATCGCGAAACGATGCAGAGTAGCAGAGGTATTCATTACCGCCGTGCGCCACCGCCAGTTCACAGTGAGAGTAGATACCGCGCGTGACCTTGCGCGTGAGCCAGTCGGCAAACCTGGCGATGCCGCGATACTCCGATCGCCCCTTATAGCAAGCGAGCCAGACGGTGGTTTGACTCATGGCTGCCAGCCTGATGAATAGTCGTAGTCGAGCACTTCCTGGATATCCCCCAGCGCTTCTACCGCCGCAATATGCCGCTGCGCGTTGGCAAACAGGTGCATATCGTGATCCATAGTGACGGTTTCAAACTGCGCGGCGATTTCGTTGGTCAGTTCAGTCAAACCGTTATTTTTGGTCTGCCACATTAACCCTTCTGGCACCTGTTTTGCCTGGCCCATTCTGGTGAGTGACATTTGCTGAATACGGCTGTTAGCGTCACTGTGGAAGTGGTTGCCGTCGATAATGACATAGTCAGCAGTGACTTTGTCGCGTTGAACTTTAATTGCCTGTATAACCTGTGATTTTGTAGCTTCCAGAGTCGCGGCAAATAATGCCGCATCATACACCCACTGATCTCGCTGCAATCTGTGAAATTTACTAGGAGGTTGTTTTGTGATGAAGGTAAGAGGATCAAGACATACCCAGCAAGGCTTGTCTTTCAACCAACACTGTTCATCTGTTACCTGAATAACGGAATCAGGTAATATTACATTTAAAAAGGAAGTATCAATCCAGTCGATAACTTCCATTGTTATTGGATGGTAGTACGCATACTGAGTCATATATTCACCATGAGATTTTTACAAAACCGCTAGAACCGCGTCCACCAGCGTATCCTGATAAGGCTATATTTAAGCTGTTAACCGACGCTCCACCACCACCTCCAGCTCCGTAGCCACTCGCATTGCTTCCGTTAGATAAAACTGCGCCAGTTCCTCCTTTCCCAAAGGAAGTAGTTTCAGCATTACCACCTGATATAGAGTCCAACTGGTTAAAACCGCTTAAAGGTATTCTTGACTGAACAATGCCTCCCGCTCCTCCTGCCCCCCCGTTGGCGACAACATCTATAAAAATTGAGTTTCCACCGTTGATCCCAGAATTCCCAGCCTGTCCTACTTGCACCACGTTTCCAGTAGGGTTGCTATTAGGTAATACACCACCAGCCCCACTAGCGCCCCCAGCCCCCACGGTTACTGGATAATTATTTCCCGCAATAACGGGGACAATAGCAATCTCTGGCTCTCCACTTTTGCCAGCATTACCACCTGAACAATAGAGAAGACCATCTGTATTACTCGTATGCCCTCCACCTCCACCACCTCCACCGCCTCCTAACATTTCCACAAAGACCTGAGTCACCCCATCAGGTACCGTAAACGTACCGTTAGCCGTAAAAAACTGATAATGGGAATGATTAGCCGGAGCCGCTGCGCTCGCCTTGTCATACGCCGCCTTTACCGCGCTCGGCGTCGCCGCCTCCGTCGTACTGGTGCTGTCGGTGGCGTTATTAAGCTTCACGATCCCTTTTTGCGTCAGCGTACCGTCCGGGACGCCGGTGATCTGCCCCCAGGCGTGTATATGGCTGGCCGGGGCCGCCGCGTTTGCCTTATCCATCGCCGCCTTTACCGCACTGGGCGTTGCCGCTTCTGTGGTACTGGTGCTGTCCGTCGCGCTGTTAAGCTTCACAATCCCTTTTTGCGTCAGCGTGCCGTCCGGGACGCCGATAATCTGGTTCCAGACGTGAGTATGGTTCGCCGGAGCTGCCGCATTCGCCTTATCCATCGCCGCCTTGACCGCGCTCGGCGTTGCCGCTTCCGTTGTGCTGGTGCTGTCAGTAGCACTACTAAGCTTAACAATCCCCTTTTGCGTCAGCGTACCGTCCGGAACGCCAGTGATCTGGTTCCAGGTATGCGTGTGATTACGCGCTTCCGCCATCGCCGCTTTTACCGCCTTTGGCGTAGCCGCTTTGGTTTCGTCATCGCTGTCGGTGGCGTTACTGAGTTGCGTAAAGCCTTTCTGCGTTAATGTCGCATCCGGGTGATTTGTCGAATGTTCATGCTCGTCCAGCCGGACATCCACATAGTCGCGCGTCGCCAGCACGATGCTCGGATCGACGGTCAGTGTGACCGCCGTGGTGTTGGAAACTTCCATAATCAGGCGGATACAGACCTGCTTGCCGCAGCCGCCGGGCAACAGCGGTTTGTAGGATTCCGGGAACTTGCCGATGGCGATCAGCTCGCCCTCGTCGTCGAATACGCCCACTTCACGCACGTACCAGCCGCCAACATCCTCCGGCAGTACCAACTCGGCAATCAGCCAGTTAGGGTTATTCGGCGCAACGGTCAGCGTATTCATCTCGCCGCGCCAGACTTCGTGGCGTAAATTGGTCTGGCTGGCGGTCGGTTCATAATATTGTCCGCCGCCGTCGCCAACCGCCATCTTTTGCAGATGTAGCTGTTTTTTGTCCGCAAGGGCGCTGGCGATTTTCGCCATTCCCCTGTCGGTCAGGAGGGTATAAAACTCATTATCCATAATTACTCCGGGTAAATAGATGTAATTTCAAGGCTCCATTGCCCTGTACCGAAATAGAACGGTTTAGTTTGTTGAACTTCCAGAACCTGGAAGGGTAAGACGGTCGTTATTTCTCCACCGTAAAGCGCGCTGCCGATAACAGGAATAGCGCTTTGGTTAATTATCCAGACAATTAACGCTTCCAGCTTTGAGCGCACGTTCTTATACTCATGAATAAGATCGACCAGATTATTAAACAGATTTTCATCCATGCCCTGATTGATTAGCTTAATTTCAACCTTGAAGAAATAAGCTTTACCGCCATACTCAAACCATTCGGAAATCGTGCCGGGTAAGGATAATATTTCCAGTACACGGCGAACGGCCCAGGGAGTTCCTTTATATTTATGCAGTTCAATCGCCTGTTTAATTAACTCTCGTTTCTCCTGTTCATTGGCGGCAAATAGCCAGCCCTCCAGCCCCTGAACATGAAGCTGTCCGGCCAACGAGGGCAGTGCCGAGGCATCAACGATATCCACCAGATAGACCAGCAACGCCGTCAGGTCGATTTGCGCAAAGCGTTCGGCGGCAATATTTGCCAGAACCGAGAAACGTTCGTCGCTGGCCAGCGGCGGCGGCAGAAGCAGTTTATCCATCGCTGACTCCGGCAATCGTCACGTCAATAGCCGTACATTCCGCCCATTCGTGCGCCTGCAATACCTTTTTCGCGGGCATATCCAGCGCGACGTCGTAAACGCCATCCACTTGTAGCACTTTAATTATCTGGTTTGGCACAATGTCCTGGCCCAGCCGGGTCTGGCGCGAGCGCGTCCATGTATTAATCGCTTCACGCGCGGCGGCAAGCGTCGTCTCCTGATCGGCGGTGGTAAACAGCGTCAACCGGGCGCGGATCTGATAAGCCACGCGCGGAGAACATTTAGCGCTCACCTTATCGGTTAGCGGGCGCTTTTTCTCTTTGCTCACCTCCCGTTCGATCTGGGCAAGAAGCTCCGGCCCCGGCAGTCCGTTCAGGGTCAGCGGATAGAGTTCCACGCAGCCTTCCGCCAGCCCTTCATCCGGCCCCAGCACCGCCACGTCGATAATCGACTGGCTGACCGAGAGCGTATGGAAGCGATAGGCGCCATAGCTGCCCGCGTTGCTGAAACTTTCCGGCGCTAGCTGGATGCGTTTACGTAGCGCGTCGTCGTTCTCTTCGCCGCAGCCGCCACTTGAGGCCGTCAGATTGGTGACGCTGATATCGTAATTGCCCACCCGATCCACCAGCGCGCTAATTTGCGCAGGCTGCCAGTTGTTGCCGGGTTCACCGGTCACTACACAGGTTGCAGTTACCGCAACGCTCAGGCTGCCCGCAGGCAACAGAACATCTTCATCGGTGGCGAACATCACGCTATCCGACGCGCTGGCGCGGGTACCCTGTGGAATCACCAGGTTACTTTTAGCCGCTTGAGTAACAGAAAACTGCAGCGTGGTTTTTGCCGCCTGAGCGGGCAGACGGTGAACGCCAACCAGCTCGCCTAAATAATCCAGCATCGGCGCACGGGAATACGCGACCAGGTTTTGCTTCGCTGCCTCCTGGATGGCGATGCGGACAAGGTTTTCACGATAAGCAAACAGGTCAATGAGCAGCCGCTCAGCCTGCGCCGGATAGAGTTTTTTACCGCTGGCTTCTTCATATTGCGCAATCATCTCGCTGGTGATTTGCGCGGGATCGCGGTCAATAAAGTCGGGTTCGGCTATCGCCATAACACCTCCGTTGAGTTGATTACGCCGTCTGCGGCGCGCCATTGCACGCGTAACGTCAGGTGTTCGCCGTCAATCGTCGGCGTCACCTTCAGCAACCGGCAGCGGGGTTCCCACATGCGAATCGCTTCCACCGACTCCCGAACAACGTGCGGAATGGCCCGCTCGATCGGGTAATCGATATAGCGCCACAGATTGCTGCCAAAAAGCGGCCTGTGGGGATCGCTGCCGCGCGGCGTGCGCAGAATGATGTGTATTGCCTGATGAATATCATCCAGCCCGCAGACGTATTCTTCAGGACGTTGCAAGGCAGGTTGCCAGTGCAGGGTCGAGGGTCGTGTTTTCGTGTTCATGAGGCTATTTTCGCCTTCCGGCGGGGGGAGAGATATTAAAGCGCTTTAAGGAAATAATTGATGGCGGGGTCAGAATGTGTTTTGCCCGGCGGCGCTTCTGCGCTTACCGGGCCTGTGTTGATGCACATTTTGTTAAATGGCGAAGATTGCGTTTTACGTAAAGTTAAAATGAAATTGCTGTAATTTCACCTTTGCCTACAGAAGCGTAGTACCAGAATTCATCATTGATTTCTGCGTGCTTCATTTTTTCAACTGGAATCGTTTTCTGCCGTCCATTAACCGAGAGTGTGATCGAACCCGTTAGCTGCTCCCGGCTGATAATAGCGAAATCCCCGCGGGTGTTGCTATAAGCCGTCGTTTCATTGGAAAGGCTGTGCTTCGCTCCATTAGCGATTACAGAATAATCAAAATTGACTTTCTTTTTGAAAATAGCTTGTACATGATAATACTCGCCGTAAACAGCAGGATCATGGAATAAACCAAAATGACCACCGCTATTTTGCAACTTGACGAAATAATAGTCAGGGATGATAAACTTCTGTTTACCTGCCGCTATTTCTTTAGTAATGATTTTTTGTCTTACGATTTCCTGTCCGGCCGTTTTTTTATAACCGTTAAGCATCAATGAATAGGACCAAAGGAATACGATACCACAGAGAACAGTCACGGCAGTTACGCCGACGACTCCAGCCTTAACGCCGCTTTTCAACAGGGCGTAAGCGATGAAGGAGATAGCTAAAAGGAAAAACATAAACGTACCGTTCATAACCCGATCGGGGTAGGACGGCGACGCGAACATGATTAAGGAAGTGCCAATACCTATACATACGACTAACGCAGCGCAGATAAGGGACGTTTTATCAATTTTGGCGCGAATCTGCTTATTGAATATGACCAGTAAGACCAGCAATAACAAAACAACATAAGCTATCCAGATCAGCGCCAGATGGTTATGAACGCGTTCTTTTAAGTGAATGAAAATACGTTCAAAAATCGGCCTTCCATACCAGAATTCTTTGCCGCTGGCGCGGATGAAATTGCCCGGAGAAAGTATCAATACGCATGAACCTGCGATTGCACAGAGACTATAAACTATCTTATTGCGCGAAACAGATTTGTTTTGCCATAACTCGTATGCAATGGCCAGAACAGAAATAAGCGAGACGAAAGGTGAGACGCTTTCATTGGAACAGCCTGCCATAAAGCTTAGTAATGCAACCCACGGGCTGATCGCTTTACTGTTTTTTATTGTTATGGTGTAAAAGAAGAACAGCCATGCAACAACGAACAGATTCGTCCACAAATAATTCGCAGCACCAACGATCCAGAAAGTGGTTTGACCCAAATTCGGGTTCGAAATCCAGTAAGTGAAGAATATTAGTGGGAATAATAAGTAGTCGGATTTATTCCAGCGTAATGTACCTGAGGGTGTCTTCACAATGAAATAACAAAATACCAGTGTCGAAACGGCAGCGCTGATGGAATACACGAGTTGAGAACGTGTATACAGGATGAGTGCGCTGGTGTAATCAGCTATAATCCTGCCACTCCATGTCATATAATGATGAAAATGTGATTCCGGCGAAATTCCTAAAAGGTAATAGCGGTAATCATCAGAGTGAATGGGGGTATACCATTCAATAAGAAAAATGGCCAAAAAAGCCAGTAGTATCATCGCCGTTTTCGGTAATATCTTGAGCATAGTAATCATTATTCCATCATTGTTTTTTTGTTTTTCACGATATAGCGGGGTCTTTGCTTCACCTCCGTGTAAACGCGTCCGATATATTCACCCATGATGCCTATGCCGATAAGCTGGATGCCGCCTAAGAAGAGAATCGCGGTCATAAGCGAAGGATAACCAGGAACAGGGTTTCCCCACATCAATTTATCAATGATCATCCACATGGCATATATCAGGGAGAGGGCAGAAACGCTCACTCCTATATACGTCCAGATACGCAAAGGGAAAGTAGAAAAACTTGTAATCCCCTCCAGCGCCAGGTTCCAGAGTTTCCAGCCATTAAATTTTGAGCTACCTGCGACACGTTCAGCACGGGCATATTCGACAACATCTGTTTGACCTCCAACCCATGAAAGTATACCTTTCATGAAAAGGTTACGTTCTGGTAATAGCTTGATATTTTCTACAATCTCGCGCGACATCAATCGAAAATCACCGACATTCTCTTCAATCTTTGGTGTACTGATTTTGTTATGCAGCCTGTAGAACCACTCAGCGCTTTTACGCTTCAGGTGGCCATCCGTTGAACGATCGATACGCTTAGCCAGCACCATTTCTGCACCAGCCTGCCATTTATTGATCAAATGTGGGATTACTTCGATGGGATCTTGTAAATCAACATCGATAGGGATCACCACATCTCCGGTCGCGTGATCTAATCCGGCAAAAAGTGCAGGTTCTTTACCAAAATTGCGGGTAAATGAGATCGGAACAACAAGAGGATCGGCAACAGCTAATGCGCTGATGATTGATTCAGTCGCATCGTGACTCCCATCATTAACGAAGACAATCTCAACGTCATAAGGTTTAAGTGAACTGTATTCTCTGACCGTTTTATAGAAAATAGGGATCGCGTCCTCTTCATTAAAGACGGGAACCACTAATGAAATTTTCATTTCTCATTCCTGAAAACAATGAATCTGGAATATAAAAATCCGCAAATAAGGCTAATTGCGGAAAATACAATGAGCGTAAAAATGGGAGGCATAGCACACTTGTCGCCTGTCCATCCCACGACGGCGCTCAGCACGCCCATAAAACCGACGTACAGCAAATAACGTCCGGTTGATACGCTGGCTCCAAAGGTAAACCGGGCGTTAGCGAAAAAACTAAAACTGACAGCGACAGCAAAGCCCGCTACGTTTGCCAAAGCCTGACTTGTTTGAAATCCATAGACGCAAAGGGCAAAGATAGCCCAGTGCAAAGCAGTATTAAGTACGCCTATCGAAACGTACTTTATAAATAATTTTATCATTATAGCAATCAAGAAGTTGTAATTCAGCGAAGTCTACCAGACAAAACTGAGAGGATCATTCCTGAACAGCAGATTTTATGTAAACAGGGCGAAGTTAAAGTAAAAAATAGCGTTAGTTTTCCAATATACATATATGCAATATTTGCAGCGCAAAGTGATTACATTTTCATCGGAAATAGCGCGGGAAAAGGGCTTAATCACGTTGCGCTGAAATAAATATCCTCCAGCAATTTGCCCGGTGGCGCTTCTGCGCTTACCGGGCCGGTGTTTATGCACCTTTTGCAGGCTGGATAAGGCGAAGCCACCATCCAGCAGCAATTTGCAGGTTAGTGAGAGTGGTGGTTAGAGTTGCCGCCGTTGTCCATCAGCGTGCCGCTGGCGTTAACGTTGCCGAGGACATTCACGTTGCCCGTGATAACCGCGCTGTTTCCGACGCCGCCGCTGCCTGCCATACCGCCAAGCCAGGTGAGTTTTTTCATCACGGTAACGTCGCCGGTAAAGGTGCTGAGCGGCGCATCGACGGTGACATTCAGCGCTTTAATGCCCGTATGGGACGCTTCCACGTTGACATCTACCGCCTTGACGCCCACGGAGGTGGCCGCCACGTCTACGGTTTCTGATATCACCGTAACGTGCTGCGCCCTGACCTCTACTTGCGGTGAAGTAAGCTGCGTACGTTCCTTCACTTCAATGACGATTTTTTCTATGCCGCCGTTGACGGTGAGCTGGTGTAACGCACGGTCATATTCAAAGGCCGCGCCGTCGGAAAACTGCACGTAGCGCTTGTCGCGCGAGGCCAGCGGCGCGGTATCCACGCTGGAGTAGACCGCGCCCAGCACCACGCCATCCTCGCCGTTGTCGTCGAGCAGCACTTCGACCTGTTCGCCAATATCCGGCAACCAGTAATCTTTATTGTCCTGCGTGTTGCGTTGCAGCACCGCAAGCCAGTTACTGCGCAGGTTATCGCACTCCGGTAGAGTGACTCTGACGCGCACGACCGCCTCATCAATATCGCTGATAATGCCCGTCTGGCGGGTAACGCCTTTCATATTGTCTCCTTACTGGCTGGTTGCCGGTCCGCGTGAAATGTCGATTTCGGTAGTGTAGCCGCCGCTGCGCGTGAGTTTGTGCATGGATTTATCAATCAGCCACTGCCCGGAAAGTACGCCAAAATCGCTCAGTTCTATCTTGTTGCCCGCCGTCAACTGCGGGCAGCCCATCATGCTGAGCGTGCCGGTTTGCTGGTATTCGTTGTGGCTGTCCAGCGCGGCATTGGCTTTAGCCTGCGCCGCGCCGGTATCCGGAGCGCGACTGTTAATCTTCAGGGTATCGGCGCTGGTCGCCGCACCGCGCGCCGGGGCTTTTTCCTGGCTGTCATGGGTGTAGATAACCAGTTCTTTTTGCTTGCTATTTTGATGCTGCACGGTGGCGTTTTTGTAGATCCGGTTGATGGTATCTTTGAACGTGTAGTGCGAAATATCCGTCCGCCTGAGCGTCTTCACCGGCGCCAGACAGCGTAGCGTCGGCAGATGCGAAAAGATCAGCTCCGTCGCCGTCACTTTCACGGTATAGCCATATTCACTCGCCAGCCGTTTGAGAAACGCCACGTCGGTTTCGGCATATTGCGTAACCCGATCAATCGTCAGCGGCGCAATCTTGCCCACCAGCGTTAAACCGTGTTTTTGCGCGATGCGACTGGCGATGGCGGAAAGCGTCGTCTCCTCAAAGCCCTGGCTGTTTTTGGTGCGTAGCGCTTTGCTGACCGAGGTGGCGATACCGTCGATATTGACCGTCGAAGGCGGCGCGCTGATATCAATTTTATCAATGATATAGGTTCCGCAATCGAGCAGATCTTCGCCCTGGTAGCCCAGGCGCAGCGCCAGCGTGTCGCCTTTTCCCGGATACCATTCGTTTACCCAGCGCCCGGCGCTATCTTCCAGCGCAATGGCAATAACATCCGACTCGTTTTTAATGCTATCGCTGTAACTGATGCTGGTGACATAAGGCGCGATGTCGTAAGTGATCTCTTTATGTCCGTACCAAAGGGTAAAAATGGGCGTCAGGGTGGCGAACACCCCGCCGGATACCGTTATCTCAGCCATGGCGGTAGCTCCGGGGTCGTTTGCGTGACGCTGATAACCGGGATGACCAGCCGCACGCCTGACGGCAAAACCGGCATAATAGCGACGTGCGGATTGGCCGCGATGATGCGTTCGTAGGCCAGCGCATCGCCGTAATAGCGCCAGGCGAGATTATCCCAGCGTTCGCCGTCGGTGGTGACATGTTCAAGGTAGCGCATTACAGACTCCTCGTAATATCGGCGGCGGCAAGCTGGCTCACGTCAGGAGCGCTTGTTTGCAGCGTGCCGCGCGCCTGATTGACCAGCGTCGCGGCGCTGTCGTAAGTCGCTTCCGCGACGCTGCTGGTGATAGCGTCAAACAGCGATTCAGCGTGTTCGATAAGCGTGCCGGCATCGCCCGCGCATTCGCGGATCCCCGGCAGACTGTCGACCAGTTCCTGCATTTTTGCCGCCAGCGCTTTCGGCAGCCCGGCCAGCGTTTGCAAATCCAGCGGCTGCTGGAACAGCGCGTCTATCGAACTCATGGTTTTTTTCAGCGAATCGACGATATCGCCACATTTTTCTTTCAGCGCTTTGGCTTCCTTCACCAGCTCTTTCGCCTGGGCGATCGTTTTTTTGATGTCATCAATGGCGTCGGCCACCTCATCCATCATCTCTTTGGCTTCACGCATACCCTCTTCAACGGCGCTCAGCAGTTCATCAAACCAGGAATCGCTAACGTCGGGAAGCTCATCCAACATCTCGTCAATGTTCGGTTCCTGGGTGGTGATGGCCGGAGGCAGCAACGGGCTCTTCGGATCGCCGGTGTATTCCTGTAGAGACAGACTGCCGCCCTGGGCAATGACGTTACCGTAAGGATCGGTGTGTTGGTGGGTAGCGGTCAGATCGGTAATCACGAACCAGCCGCGATAATCGCCGTTGCCGAACACCAGCGCCATCGCCTGGTGCGCGGTCATCGCTTCCCGCAGACGGTTCAGCTCGGTGGTCGGCTGGCAATACTGACTATGAAAGTTGAATTTCAGGGTGATCTTGTCCAGCTTATCGCCGATAAATTGCACGCCCGGTTTCCCTTCAATACGGGCATGGCTGGTATAATCCACGCCCATCGTGCTTTCAAATTCGTCCCAGTAAGCGACGACGTCAAATTCTATTTCGCCTAATACGGCATACATTATGCGTACTCCCGGCGCCGTTGTTGCGCCATGACATCGTTAATCATTCTCTCCAGTTCGCGTTTGCTCAGTGACAGCACGTTGTTGATATCTTTGGCGGCATTCGCGCCGCTTCCCTGCACGGTAACCTGCGGGGAAAAGTGTACCTGCACGTTGCTTTGCGCGCGGGAGGGCAGCATATAAGGTTTCCCGCCGGATTTGCCGGGAAGCGCGGCTGGCGTCGGCGGCGTGGCGGCGCTTTTCGTCTTCATTGGCTGCGGCGAGGTCATCGTTTTGGCCGAGGTTGTCACCGCTTTCGCTCCCGATGCCAGCGGCGCGCCGGCCTGTTGCGCGACCATTGTTCCGGCAATACCGGGGACGGCGGCGGCGACAGACGGCATTTCAGCGCTGATGCCCAGCGCGCTTTTCGCCCAGTCGGGGATCAGCGCTTTTATCTTCTCAATCGCCCCGTTCAGGAAAGGAAGCGCATTCAGAATGCCGTTGATCAGGCTATCCAGAATATTGCCGCCAAATTCGCTGAAGCTGGCGGGGAGTTCAGTGCCAAACCAGTCCAGTACGCTGGCGAAGGCGCGGTAAAACAGCCCCAGCGGCGACCAGTCGAGAATCAGACGCGTGACGCCTGCAATGCCTCCGTCAAAGGCGGTTTTGATACGCTCCCAGACTCCGGCAAAGAAACCGGAAATCGGTTCCCAGTAGCGATAAAGTAAGTATGCGGCGCCTGCGATAGCGGTGATAGTCAGGCCGACAGGGTTCATCAGCAGCGCCCGACCCAGCCAGATAAACGTCTGGCCGACCAGCCGTAGCCCTTTTATCAGGCCGTTTCCCAGCAGCATCGTCAGGCTTTTCGCACCGTTGCCAAACGATTTCAGAACCGACAGCGCGCGACTGCCGCCGCCCAGCGCCAGACCGGCTTTGACCTTCAGGAAGATATCGATCAGGCGAATAAACGGTGACGCAATGAGGTTTGCTCCCAGCCTGAGAATATTCAGCGCCCCGTTGAACAGCCAGATAACGCCAACGACTTTAGCGACCCCTTGCACCAGCGCCGGGTTTTCCCGCAGCCAGGCGCTGAACTGCCGCACCAGCGGCGTGATACTTTGCGCCAGTTCGCCAATCGCGGGCATCAGTTCCAGGCTGACAGTCAGCCACAGATCGTTAAGTGAAAGTTGTAACGCTTTGGTCTGTTCTCCGGGCGATGTCATTTTCGCGGCGAAGTCATCATCAATAAAATGTTGCCCCGCCGCCTGCATTGCGGAGGCTTTTAGCTGGCGATATTCGGCCATATTCGCCAGCATCGGGGCGAGAAAATCCCGCGTTTGCGCATCGCCGAACATCGCGCCGAGGTTAAATTTCTCCGCCATGGCCTGTAGCGCGTCGCCGCGCGCGGAAAGATCCTCAATCTTCATGGTTTGCCTGAAGGTGTCGAGGATCTGCGGGTTCATTTTCTCCAGTTGCATTTGCACGATGTGGGTCATCGCTTCGGTGATGCCGATGCCGTTTTGCTGATGCTCCAGCAGCGATCCCTGAAGATCCACGCCCTGGCGGGCAAACCAACTGTCCGTCTCTTTCGAGAAGGTAGATTTCAGGAAATGGTCGAAATTCGCTGCCGCCGCGCCTGCGTCAGGGGCGTTTTTCATGGCGATTTGCATCGTTGCGGTCAGTTCCGCAATGCCTTCTTTCCCCTGAGCGCCGGTTTTTCCGGCAAAGGCGTTAATCCACTGGGTTTGCTCTGCAACGGAGCCGCCGCCGCTTTTTGCCACGCTGTACAGCATATTTTGCGCAAAACGGAAGTCGTCAGGGGCGATGTTCAGTTTGTTGCGAGTGGCCAGAGCCGCCTGTGCCCAGCTTTGCGCGCTGTCGCGGGAGGCGGTTGCGGCTTTGGCGATATCGGGCATGTAGCGGCTAAGATCCTGCAATGCGCTGACGCCGCCTTCGATCATCGTGGCGGCGGCGCTTTGCAGATCTTTTTGATCCTGATTGAAATCAAGGCTCCAGTCGCGGATATTCAGGCTCAGGGCGTCCCGCGCGGTGTTATTCATGCCGCCTTTCGCCGCCATATCGACCATGTTGCCCTGAAATTCGTAAGGCAGCTTCCAGTCGGGAGTCTCAACGTTCAGGAGCTTGCCGAGCTGTCCGGCGAACGTTTGTGTTTTTTCCAGCAACCCGGCGCGCTGTTTATCGTTCTCTTCCCGGCGAAGGGCAGAGTTAGCGAGCTGTTGCGTAAGCCGGGTGATTTTTGTTTGCTCAAAGCTGAGCGTGTGCAGCGTGCTGGCGTTGAGTGAGCCGTAACGGGCTATTGCCTGCGTCAACGTCTCATTACGCGCCTGAAGCTGAGTAATAATGTCGTTGGCCAAAATAGTGTCTCGTATAAGTTGCCCGGTAACAGGCTGCTTGCCGGAAAAAGGACAGGGAAGGAGTGAACCGGGCTTGGGTCTGGAAACCCGCAGGCATTAAGCCTGCGAGTCGTATTCGTGTTTAATTTGCGCGCTGGCTTCGTCCAGCCAGCGGGTAAAATCGTCAACCGACAGCGCGTCAATTTCACTGGGCGGAAAGCGAAACCACCTCGCCAGCAGCGCCATTGCCTGCCACAACTGCTGTGGGTTCTGTAGCCATGCTAAGCATGGCCTGAAATCGTTTCTGCAATGCCTGATAGTCCAGCAGATCCATTTCCGCCAGATCTTCGGTTACCAGCCCGGTCATAGCCGCCATCAGCGGCTCATCCCACTCTTCCGGTTTATCGCTGGCGCGTCGCGCGGCGCGCATATCTTTTACCTTCAGGCGACGTAATTGCAGAACGTCGATACGTTCCCCGGCGGCGGAGGTAAACGGGAATTGCAGGGTATATTTTTCGTTCATGGTGTAGTCCTTATTCGTCGTGTTAAATTCGGGGCCGTAGCCCCGAAGTAATTAACCGCCAATATTATTGCGGTAGGCATTTAATTGATCCGTGCCATTTACGCGGAAAATATTCGCCAGATAATCCAGTTCAAGAAGCGTTTCACCGTCAACCACCTGTTTAATATAAGTGCAGCCGAAGGCGCTGCTGAATTCCGGGTTTTCATTCTGTTTAAACGTTCCCAGCGGGTTCTTTTTAAACATTACGGTCATATGCGTCACCAGCGCTAACTGATCCGCTTTACCCTGCGAGTTATAACAATCGATGCTGGAGCGGCACTGCAATGCCACCGCCTGCCACGGGTTTGCCGTTTTACGCATGACGTCGTGGTAAAACGAGTTCCATTTAATTTCGCCCTCCAGTTTGTCAAAACCGGCAGGCAGCTCAATTTTACCGACCATCCCCAGCGCTTTATGCTCCTGCATAATCATGCTGATATCAGGCAGTTTAATTTCACTCGCGCGACCTAAAAGATTATTACCATCAAGATAAATATTGGCGTTGGTAATACGGTTAATTTGAATTTTTCCAGCCATTAGCGATTGCTCTCCAGAGAAACTAAATATTCAGAGGTAATTTCGGTTTCAAACGTCAGACGTTCCAGTGGCGGCGGCGGGGTGAATTTGTAGCTCAGCAACAGATGCCCGGCTGCCAGTTCAGTCTGTTCGTTACGCGCCGGGTCGTACCAGCATTCAAAGCCCAACAGCGCGCCGTCGGCAATCAGCTTGCGACCCCAGGTGTTCACCGATTCGGTTAGCGCATCGATCAGCGCCTGGTTTATCGGCATATCCATATACTGCTGGCTGAAATAACGAATCGATTCGTTAATCACATCACCAGTACGGCGCACGTTCTCAAAGTTACGCATATGAGTAACGGTCGGCCAGGCAGCAGTACGGTTGCCCCACAGGCGCAAACCGGAGCCATAGCTGTTGAAGATGGTGGTGATGCCGTTTTCGTTCAGTTGATTCACTTCGCTTTGCGGATCGTCGATCATCGCTGACAGCGAGCGCTCTACGCCGGTAATGCCCTGAATTTCCTGATTGGAGTTGCTCCACCAGAAGCCTTTTTCCAGATCCACTTTAGCGCGCAGGCCAGCGGCGCGGGAGGAGAGCGGTTCCAGGACTTCGCTGTCCGTCGCGCTGTCGTACACTTTAACGTGCGGATAGCACAGACGCGCGCGATCGGAACTGGTATTGAAGTTAATCGCCCCCTGCGGGCCGCGCCCTGCCAGAACCTGCTGGAAAGTCGTGCCGATGGGCGCATCAATGTAGGTAATGGCTCCCAGCGCTTCTGCCTGAGCGATAAGCTTAACGGCGACCGAGTTTTGCGTACAAAAGACCGGCGCAATCAGGATCTTTGCGTAAAAACCAAACTGGTTCCAGGTGTCCTGTAATAGCTTCATACCGGTACGGTCACCCGCGGTGTTTACCGCGCCAATAATATCGGCGGCAGTCACTTTGGTGGGGTCCGCGTAAGTATAATTTACATAGGCCTGAACGCCGGGTTTCAGGTTGGTCCCCATGCAGGTGATTTTACCGGTCAGCATATCAATGGTGTAATCGGTGCCTTTGATATAAGCGTTTCCGGCGTTCGTGCTGCGGCCAATGTTCATCGTTTGCACGGCCCCGTGCTTGAGTTGAATCTGACCGTTGTCATCAACCTTCACGGTTTCACTGGGAATGGTACTTTTGTGTACCGCCGGATTCAGCACGTTAATCACCACGACCGTCCCCGCGCCGTGATCGTAGATCGCCTTCAGCGCCTGCGGGATGGTGAAATTTGCCAGGCCTGGGCCAAACTGCGCCGCGTCGCTTTCAGAAAGGCACAGCGTTGGCTGGTTAACCGGGCCGCATGGCGCGGTGCCGATCAGACCAATAACCGCAGATTTAACCGCCTTAACCGGACGTGGGCCGGTTTCGATCTCAATGGTCTCTACACCGTGCAGGTAATTAGCTGCCATGGACAATTTCCTCTTCATTAGTTTCTACTTCTTGCGTAACCACTGGCACCAGGTGACGGCGGGCAATCATGGTGATTACCCACTCGTTATCTTCCGGCAGCGAGATTTCGCTATTGGGCCACAGTAAGACTTCCTGACCGTCGGCGAGCGTGACGCCGCTTGCCGGGCCACTGTAGATATATTTCATTGAATTTCCTCATAATTAACGATTGTCAGCAGGGGGGAGTCCTTGCTTTCCTGTTCCGCGATAAACAGGGTGCTGGCGGTCATATCCAGGGCGTAACGGCAGAAGTTTGCGGCGTCGCCGATATATTTTTCGCTTTCCAGCCAGAGCGGACGATCACAGTCGGGAAGTTCAATGCCCCCCAACGAACGACGTAGACGATCCAGCGCGTTTATCGCGTCACTTATTTGCGGAACAATAACAGTGGCGGAAATCCGGATTAGTTGTTTTTGTACCGTGGCATCCGTATTTTCTGGTTCGGCAAAAACCGAACCGCAGTAGTGAATTAATACCGTTACCTGCTGTCCTGTTGGGATATATACTTTCGCATCGGTTGATGAAATATGTATATCCATATCAGGGTTTAATTCACGTAGTCTATTCGCCACGGTATGTATAACAGATAATGTTTCCATATACGGTTTTCCTTGATTTACCGGGAGAGATAATATTCTCTCTTCGTTATCGTTCAGATGTATTTTGATGTATCAGGCGCGAGGCGTCTTTTAATCTCCTTTAGAGAAAAAAGTTAAAACAAATAAAAAATCCCCGGCGTATAAACGGCGGGGATTTGTTTAATGGTTACCTCGTTGAATCAGTTCTATTTTGCTATATAGCGCATCCAGTTTTGCTTCCAGAACGGCCTGGCCGCGAAGATAATCCTCGCGGCGGACATAATGCAGCGGTAAATCGGCGCGAAATTCCAGAAATTCTCTCTCCAGCCTGGACCAGCCCGCTTCTGATTCGCGCCGGGCAGCTTCCAGTGCTTCAAAACGTTCATTCAGCCGTTTTTCAATTTGCGCCAGCAGCAATTTACCGGCGGCAAACATTAATCCAACAAACGAAAGTAAGAGGGAGATGACTTCCCAAAAATCGATACTGAGTTTCATTACTCCCTCTGATTAATGAATGCAGCTAGCCTGCCCCCATTGCAAATAACGGGGAGCATGTTGGTATAAAATCGCTTTGGGGTAGTGACGATTCTCGCGCCAGTTCGCGGCGCTGCGCCCGGCGTTAACGCGTTCTACATGTTCAAACCAGATGGACGCATCCAACCCCTTTGCGGCGGCCAGCTTTTTATCTCTGTTAACCCAGCCTTGCCCGCCGTTATAGGCGCTCAGAGTGAAAGCCATTCGCTGGCAGCTATTTTTTGCTGACACGCTTTTCCACAACTGGCGGTCATACTGCACCAACGCGCGTATCGCCCAGGCGGGATTAAACGGTTTGTTTTCATGGAGTTCCGGGTACAACTGGCTTACCCATTTTGCCGTTGCGGGCATAAATTGCGCCATACCCTGCGCGCCAGCCGGAGAAAGCGCGTCAGGCGCCCAGCCGGATTCCTGATGTAGTTGCCCGGCAAAATCAGCAACGGGGGCGTTAAGCCCCCAGATTTCGCGCGCGGTACGAATCACTTCGTTTCGCCATTGCAGAGAAGCGCGCGGCGGTTCGGCAGCGTCGGCAGACAAGAAAGTCATAGCGCAGACCAGGCATACGTATTGATAACGCATCGTTACAGCCCCAGCGCGACGGCAAGGCAAATTGCCGCAACGATGATCGCGCGACGAATCATCGCCGCGGCGCAGCACAGCGATTCTTCCCAGGGGCAAAAGGAGTCGGGACGCGCCCAGGGGAAAAGACTGCGGTCGAGCCAGTAACCCAGCACCGCTGATAACGAAACCAGGCTGAGTTTATAGATGACGACCGGAATTTGCGCTGATGATGTCCAGCCGATAAGCGCAAACAGTACGACAGAGGCAATCAGCCAGCCGGAAAGTCGGGGAACAATAATTTTTCGCATACTCTATCTCCTGATAATTGAGAGAGAAGTATCGCTTTTCCCCATAGCGGAAGAACGAAAAGGGCTTTAATAAATAACTTTAAAAAATGTTTAGCGCATGGTGTCAAATGCCAACAAATAAACGAATAAATAAAGCTTTCGGGGCAGGGGGTAGAGGCTGCCTGCGGAGAGTCAGTATGTGTCTGTGGCAGGCTACGATGGCGGTATTGCTGCGTCATAATAATCTTTGATTAAAATTATCTTATTGATTTTTAAAGTCAGTTTAAAAACTCACGCGATCGTGAGGAAAGCGATCTTTTTGATCGAACGCAGAAAAAAATGCAAAAAATTAACTGTATATACATACAGTATTGTGTAAAATGATGACATCAGTGAAGGCTAACTTCACCTATAAAATAAATACATATTATAAATTGAAAACGATATATACATTCTTTTAATTTATAATTAAATGCCGTTGATAGTAAATATTTATATATATTTTGAATATATTGATAGGTAGTTATTGCACCGTTCTTTACGCTTCCCTTTTTGGTGCCGTCACGGGGAGCATGGTGCTGGATATGGAGATAAAATATGATTCAGAAATCAAAAGAAATGGTTCGGCTTCCGGAGATTATTAACGATCTGGCGTTTCATGCGTCGCAGGTACTTATTGAAAGCATGAATATTGATAGCGCGTCAGCCGAAAATGCCGGTCAGGCAATTGCTGACAGAATGATGCGCAACTGGGGCGGGCAAAGCATTTATTTCCCCAAAGGTATCTCTGGTCGGGCTTCGGAACGGGATTATCAGATTTACAGCGAGTGCGATGGGCGTAATTATGCGGAGCTGGCCAAAAAGTACAATTTGACACTGCAGTGGATCTATAAAATCGTTAAGCGGGTCCACACGGAAAAACAGCACCAGCGGCGTATGTTGTAAGCGATATCGGGTATGGCGTATAGCGACAAGCGCTATACGCCGGGAGCTGCGACAGGCCGGATAAGGCGCTTGCGTCGCCATCCGGCAGCGTATTGCCTGATAGCGCTCACCCGCTGCCGTGTCAGGGCGATTATTCAAATAAGTTCTGATGTAGCTTTTGCACCACTTTCTCGGCATCGTCTCCCGGCACGAGGAAGCACAGATTGTGGCTGGAGGCGCCGTAACAAATCATGCGAATGTTGAACGGTTCCAGGACGCCAAACACTTCTTTACCAACACCGCAGGCTTTTGACAGGTTGTTGCCAATCAGCGCGACCAGCGCCAGTCCTTCTTCAACTTCGACCCGACACAGCGCGGAAAGCTCCATCAATAAGGATTGGGTCAGTAACGTATCGCCCGTGGAGGTGGAGCCGGTAGTATCCAGCGTCAGCGCGACGCTCACCTCCGAAGTGGTAATCAGATCTACCGAAATATTATGCCGCGCCAGAATGCCGAACACCTCTGCCAGGAAACCTCGTGAGTGCAGCATATTCAGGCTGTGCAGCGTCAATAGCGTTTGATTGCGGCGCAGCGCCAGCGCGCGGAACAGCGGCGGGTTTTGGGTTTTATTGCACACCAGCGTACCGCCCGCTTGCGGATCTTTACTGGAGCCAACGAAGACCGGGATATCGCTACGCACGGCCGGGAGTAAGGTGGCTGGATGCAGTACTTTTGCGCCGAAGGTTGCCATCTCCGCCGCTTCTTCAAAGTCGATTTCATCAATTCGCTGCGCGACGGGCACTACGCGCGGGTCGGTGGTGTAAATACCGGGCACATCTGTCCAGATATCAACCCGCGCGGCATGGAGCGCTTCAGCCAGCAACGCTGCCGTATAGTCGCTGCCGCCGCGGCCTAACGTCGTGGTGCGGCCTTTGCTTTCACTGCCGATAAAGCCCTGAGTAATGACCAACGTTTCGCTCAGGCGCGGGAGCAACTGCTGCGCGGCCAGTTCCGCAAGCGCTGCGACGTCCGGTTCCGCACGACCAAAGCGATCGCTGGTACGCATCACTTTGCGCACGTCGAACCAGTGGGCCTGTACGTCGCGTTCACGCAGGATCTCAACAAATAGCAGGGTAGACATCAGCTCGCCGTGGCTGACCAGTTCATCGGTCAGGGCTGCCGATGTCGCCAGCGATGCCGCCTCCGCCAGAATAGTGATGTTTTCCAGCAGGCGTTCAATCTCTTCGCGAATGACATTCGGATGACGCAGACGATCAAGGATATCGAACTGGATTTTACGGATGGCGTCGAGCGTAGCGAAACGTTCGCCAGGCTCCATCCCTTCGGCCAGCGCCACCAGCAGATTAGTGATGCCGGCAGACGCGGAAAGCACGACTAAACGAACATTGGCGTCGGAAAGTACAATATCCGCGCTACGGTTCATGGCGTCAAAATCAGCGACGCTGGTACCGCCAAATTTGGAAACAACGATCTCTGTCATATCAACCTCGTGTCAGGAAATGAAAAACGCGACCATGGCACAAGGGCAGAACAGAAACCGGTGCAGGCGCAAATGCAAGTAACGTATTTATAAATAAAAGTTGTGGCCTGGACTGTCAACGTTGGGATTATGCGGATTTTTTATGCTGAGTTTAGGCTCAGTAACAGCGCTTATAACCCCGATACCCGTTTGTAGGAATGTTGGCTTATCTATGCGCCCGGCGACTCACCCACTTGCCGCCTTTCTGCACCTCGAATTATTTAGGGTATATACTTTTTATCCTCATTCGACAGTGCCTGGGGCAACGGCACTAAAACAATCACACTTTTCTGTGACTGGCGTTACAATCGATCCCAGTCACAATTCTCAAATCAGAAGAGTATTGCTAATGAAAAACATCAATCCAACGCAGACTTCTGCCTGGCAGGCGCTCCAGAAACACTACGATGAAATGAAAGACGTTACGATCGCTGAGCTTTTCGCGAACGATAGCGACCGTTTCGCTAAATTTTCCGCGACGTTTGACGATCTGATGCTGGTGGATTTCTCCAAAAACCGCATCACCGAAGAGACGCTGGCAAAATTACAGGATCTGGCGAAAGAGACCGATCTGGCCGGCGCGATTAAATCCATGTTCTCCGGCGAGAAGATCAACCGCACCGAAGACCGCGCCGTGCTGCACGTGGCGCTGCGTAACCGTAGCAATACGCCGATCATCGTGGACGGCAAAGATGTGATGCCGGAAGTGAACGCCGTGCTTGAGAAGATGAAAACTTTCTCGCAAGCGATTATCTCCGGTCAGTGGAAAGGCTACACCGGTAAGGCCATCACCGACGTGGTGAACATCGGTATCGGCGGTTCCGACCTCGGCCCGTTCATGGTGACCGAAGCGCTGCGTCCGTATAAAAACCATCTGAACATGCACTTCGTCTCTAACGTCGATGGCACCCACATCGCTGAAGTGCTGAAGAAAGTGAACCCTGAAACCACACTGTTCCTGGTCGCTTCTAAAACTTTCACCACCCAGGAAACCATGACCAACGCCCACAGCGCGCGCGACTGGTTCCTGAAAACTGCAGGCGATGAAAAACACGTGGCGAAACACTTTGCTGCGCTCTCCACTAACGCCAAAGCGGTCGGCGAATTTGGTATCGACACGGCCAATATGTTCGAGTTCTGGGACTGGGTCGGTGGTCGTTACTCGCTGTGGTCTGCCATCGGGCTGTCCATTATTCTGTCCGTCGGTTTCGACAACTTTGTCGAGCTGCTTTCCGGCGCGCACGCGATGGACAAGCATTTCTCCACCACTCCGGCGGAGAAAAACCTACCCATTCTGCTGGCGTTGATTGGCATCTGGTACAACAATTTCTTCGGCGCGGAAACCGAAGCCATTCTGCCGTACGACCAGTATATGCACCGTTTCGCCGCCTACTTCCAGCAGGGTAACATGGAATCCAACGGTAAATACGTTGACCGTAACGGCAACGCCGTGGATTACCAGACAGGCCCAATTATCTGGGGCGAACCAGGCACCAACGGTCAGCACGCGTTTTATCAATTGATTCACCAGGGTACTAAAATGGTGCCGTGTGATTTTATCGCCCCGGCTATCACCCATAACCCGCTATCCGATCATCATCAGAAGCTGCTGTCTAACTTCTTCGCGCAGACCGAAGCGCTGGCGTTTGGTAAATCCCGCGAAGTGGTTGAGCAGGAATATCGCGATCAGGGTAAAGATCCGGCGCAGCTTGAACACGTTGTGCCATTCAAAGTGTTTGAAGGCAACCGCCCGACCAACTCTATCCTGCTGCGCGAAATTACGCCGTTCAGCCTGGGTGCGCTGATTGCGTTGTATGAGCATAAAATCTTTACGCAGGGCGTCATCCTGAACATCTTTACTTTCGACCAGTGGGGCGTTGAGTTGGGTAAACAGTTGGCTAACCGTATTCTGCCGGAGTTGGGCGATGATAAAGCTATTTCGTCCCATGATAGCTCTACCAACGGTCTGATTAACCGTTATAAAGCCTGGCGCGCCTGATGGCGCTGCGCTTATCCGGTCTACGTAATGCATAGCGTCTGTAGGCCGGATAAGGCGTTTCGCCGCCATCCGGCAAAAAGAGAATAAGATAATAAAAAGGCCGATATTCACATCGGCTTTTTTTATAAGATAATTCCGCTTGTCCGTCTTTATTCCCACAATTTTATATTGAGCTTAATCCTAAAATAAGCAATAACCAGAAAATCACTCTGCGTTATTTTCAGATTATACGGATGCTGATGTCTTTTAGTTTAATTTTAACTTATTGATTTTATTTGTTTGTTAATTAAATAATGTAGGCGTTACTTCTTTAAAGTTTAATTATCCTAAAACCTCGCTGTTATTTCTCCCGGACATAATCCGCCTGCTTTGGTTGTGTATACTCGGTAGCGCCCGAAATTCTTTTGGGTAAATCTCCATTCATTCAATGAAGGGAAATTATGATGAAAAAAGTACTGTATGGCATTTTTGCCATAACCGCGCTTGCGGCGACATCTGTCTCGGCAGCCCCCGTTCAGGTGGGTGAAGCGGCAGGGTCGGCAGCGACGTCGGTATCGGCGGGAAGCTCTTCCGCTACCAGCGTTAGCACCGTAAGTTCGGCGGTGGGCGTCGCGTTAGCGGCAACCGGCGGCGGCGATGGTTCCAATACCGGAACCACGACCACCACGACCACCAGTACCCAGTAGTATCGGTACGTTTAACCATAACCACACTCCGGTGTGGTTATTTTGCCCCTCTGGAGAAGCGTCGTGAAGCGACTCGCACTTATCCTGATTTGCCTGCTATTACAGGCGTGTTCGGCCACCACCAAAGGCCTGGGCGATTCACTGTGGGACAGTTTGTTCGGTACGCCAGGCGTACAGCTAACGGATGACGATATTCAAAACATGCCTTATGCCAGCCAGTACATGCAGCTTAACGGCGGTCCTCAACTGTTTGTGGTGCTCGCTTTCTCGGAAAACGGGCAGCAGAAATGGGTGACGCAGGATGGCGCGACGATCGTGACGCAGCATGGCCGTCTGGTCAAAACTCTGCTCAGCGGTGACAACCTGATCGATGTGAATAATCTGGCGGCCGACCCGCTGGCGAAACCAGGACAGATTATCGATGGCGCGACCTGGACTCGCACCCTGGGCTGGACCGAACATCGCCAAGTGCGTTACGCCACCGCCCGCTCCGTTTTTACATGGCGAGGGACCGATAGCGTGAACGTCGGCAGTGAAGAGACCGCCGTGCGGGTGTTAGATGAAGAAGTGACGACCGATCAAACGCGCTGGCGTAATCGCTACTGGATTGATAGCGAAGGCCAAATTCGCCAGACGGAACAGTATCTGGGCGCGAATTACTTTCCGGTGAAAACCACGCTGATTAAGGCGGCAAAATCATGATGAAAAGGATGATAAGCGCGCTGGCACTGGCCTTTATCGCGTCATCCGTCTTTGCCAGCGGCACTGTTACCGTTTTTACCCAGGGTAATAGCGAGCCTAAAACGCTGACAGACGCTGAACGTCTGCTCGATTTAGTCGGACAGCCGCGCCTGGCAACGAGCTGGTGGCCTGCGGCGGTGATAGGCGAAGAACAGGCGACCGTGACGGCGCGTCAGCAGCAGCAGGAACTTCTCGGGCGACTGGCGGCGCTCGGCGCTGAGGAAGATGGCGATGCGGCGGCGGCGATAAACACACTACGCCGACAGATTCAGGCGGTGAAGGTGACGGGCAGACAATTAGTGAACCTTGATCCTGACGTGGTTCGGGTGAGCGAACGAGGTAACCCGCCGCTGCAAGGTCACTACACGCTCTGGGTCGGGCCGCAACCCACGCAGGTGACGCTCTTTGGCTTGATTAGCCAGCCGGGCAGCCAGCCGTTCGTCCCTGGGCGGGACGTCGCCAGTTATCTTGAGGGTCAGCGCTTACTCAGCGGCGCGGATCGTAGCTATGCCTGGGTGGTTTACCCTGATGGACGCAGCCAAAAAGCGCCGGTGGCTTACTGGAATAAACGTCATATCGAGCCAATGCCCGGCAGCATTATTTTTGTCGGTTTTGCCGATTCCCTTTGGCGCGGCACGCCGAAGGCGATAAATGCCGACATTCTTCATACCCTGACGCAGCGGATACCGGAATAATGAAAAAAACACATCTGCTCAGCGTGCTGGCGCTGGGTATTAGCGCGGCCTGCCATGCCGAAACATATCCAGCCCCTGTTGGGCCTTCACAATCTGACTTTGGCGGCGTGGGCCTGCTGCAAACGCCGACAGCGCGTATGGCGCGTGAAGGGGAGATGAGCCTGAACTATCGTGATAACGATCAGTACCGCTACTACTCGGCTTCGGTTCAGCTTTTCCCGTGGCTGGAAACCACGTTGCGCTATACCGATGTCCGTACGAAAAAGTACAGCAGCGTGGAATCATTCTCCGGCGACCAGACTTACAAAGATAAAGCGTTTGATGTGAAACTGCGGTTGTGGGAAGAGAGTTACTGGATGCCGCAGGTGGCGGTTGGCGCGCGCGATATCGGCGGGACGGGGCTGTTTGATGCGGAATATATTGTAGCGAGTAAGGCCTGGGGGCCATTTGATTTTTCATTAGGTCTCGGCTGGGGCTATCTTGGCACCAGCGGCAATGTGTCTAATCCTTTCTGTTCGTATAGTGATAAATTCTGTTCGCGTGATAACAGCTATAAAGAGGCCGGTTCCGTCGACGGTAGCGATATGTTTCACGGCCCGGCCTCACTGTTTGGCGGCGTAGAATATCAGACCCCGTGGCAACCGCTACGCCTGAAGCTGGAGTATGAAGGCAATAATTATCAGCAGGATTTTGCGGGTAAACTGGAGCAGAAGAGCAAGTTTAACGTCGGCGCCATTTACCGCGTCACCGATTGGGCCGACGTTAACCTCAGCTACGAGCGCGGCAACACCTTTATGTTTGGCGTTACGCTGCGCACCAATTTCAACGATTTACGTCCCGCGTATCATGACAATTCACGCCCGCAATACCGGCCACAGCCGCAGGATGCCATCCTGCAACATTCGGTAGTGGCTAATCAATTAACGTTATTGAAATATAATGCCGGTCTGGCGGACCCGAAAATCCAGGTCAAAGGCGATACGCTATACGTTACCGGTGAACAGGTGAAGTACCGCGACTCCCGTGAAGGGATCGTGCGCGCTAACCGGATCGTCATGAACGATCTGCCGGAGGGGATCCGCACGATCCGCGTGACGGAAAACCGCCTTAATCTGCCGCAGGTCACCACTGAAACCGATGTCGCCAGCCTGAAACGCCATCTGGAAGGCGAACCGCTGGGACATGAAACTCCGCTGGCGCAAAAACGCGTGGAGCCGATCGTGCCAGAGAGTACTGAACAGGGTTGGTATATCGACAAGTCGCGCGTTGATTTTCATCTTGATCCCGTGCTGAATCAGTCGGTAGGCGGCCCGGAAAACTTCTATATGTATCAGTTGGGCGTAATGGGAACCGCGGATCTGTGGGTCACAGATCATCTGCTCACCACGGGCAGCGTGTTTGCCAATATCGCCAACAACTACGACAAATTTAACTACACCAATCCGCCGAAGGACTCGCATCTGCCGCGGGTGCGTACGCATGTCCGTGAGTATGTGCAGAACGATGTTTATGTGAATAACCTACAGGCCAACTACTTCCAGTATTTTGGCAATGGTTTCTATGGGCAGGTCTACGGCGGTTATCTGGAGACCATGTTTGGCGGTGCCGGGGCGGAAGTCCTGTATCGCCCGGTAGACAGCAATTGGGCGTTTGGTCTGGATGCCAACTACGTGAAACAGCGTGACTGGCGTAGCGCGCAGGATATGATGAAGTTTACCGATTACAGCGTGAAGACCGGACATTTGACCGCATACTGGACGCCGTCGTTCGCCCAGGATGTGCTGGTGAAAGCCAGCGTTGGTCAGTATCTGGCGGGCGATAAAGGCGGTACGCTGGAGATCGCCAAACGCTTCGATAGCGGCGTCGTTGTCGGCGGTTACGCGACGATTACCGATGCGTCGCCGGATGAATATGGGGAAGGGGATTTTACCAAAGGCGTATATGTTTCCGTGCCGCTGGATCTCTTCTCGTCCGGCCCAACCCGAAGTCGTGCGGCAATTGGCTGGACGCCGCTGACGCGTGACGGTGGTCAACAGCTTGGGCGTAAGTTTGGCCTGTATGATATGACCAGTGACAGGAACGTAAATTTCCGTTAATACTCAGGCCGGATAAGGCGTTCACGGCGCTATCCGGCAAATTATCTTATTGAACAAAATATAAACATAAATAAAAAATATAGATGCCCGTCACATTTGTGCGTTATACAGAAATCTCGCCGCAGAGAAAGAGGGGGCTGTTATGATGCCATTATCGCGCTCACGTCTTGAGTTTATCGCCACGATTTTACAAAACGTACTAAATTTGGGGCTGCTTACCCTCGGTCTGATCCTGGTCGTTTTTCTCGGTAAAGAGACGGTTCATCTGGCGGATGCATTATTCGTGCCTGAGCAAGCCAGCAAATATGAACTGGTGGAAGGGCTGGTGATCTACTTTCTTTATTTCGAATTTATTGCGCTGATTGTGAAGTACTTTAAGTCTGGCCTTCACTTTCCGCTGCGCTATTTCGTGTACATTGGGATCACGGCGATTGTGCGCCTGATCATTGTCGATCATAAAACGCCAATGGATGTATTACTCTATTCGGCGGCGATCCTCCTGTTGGTTATCACGTTGTGGTTATGTAATTCGAACCGACTACGGCGAGAATAGGCGTCGCCACACCGTAACGGACGTATGGCGTGGCAATAAATCAGCCGCTGTCTATAACGCATAAAAAAAGCGCTCCGAAGAGCGCCAAAATACGACCATAAGTGGGGATAACATAAGTTGAGGGCAGTGGCATTGCCCGTTGCCGGGCAGGTACTTCGATAAAACTTAACCTTTCACACCCCCTGCCGTCAGGCCGTTGACCAGCCAACGTTGCGCCAACAGGAACACCAGAGTGATAGGAATAGCGGAAAGGACGGCGGCGGCGGCAAAGTCGCCCCACAAATAGTTTTGCGGGTTGAGATATTGCTGCATACCCACGGCCAGCGTATAGCTGTCCACATCGCGCAGTAACAACGAGGCGACCGGAACTTCGGTAATCGCCGCGATGAACGACAGAATAAACACCACCGCCAGAATCGGTACGGAAAGCGGCAGCAGCACCAGGCGAAATGCCTGCCACGGGGTTGCGCCATCCAGCGCGGCGGCCTCTTCCAGCGAGCTGTCGATAGTTTCGAAGTAGCCTTTAATCGTCCAGACATGCAGCGCAATGCCGCCAAGATAGGCGAAGATCACGCCGCCATGCGTATTCAGACCGATAAATGGAATGTATTGTCCCAGGCGGTCAAATAACGCATACAGCGCTACCAGAGACAAAACCGCCGGAAACATCTGGAAAATCAGCATCCCTTTAAGCAGTGTTGCTTTACCTGGAAAACGCATTCGTGCGAAAGCGTAGGCGCAGGTGGTGGAGAGCGCCACGATGCCGATGGCGGTAATACCGGCGATTTTCACCGAGTTCCACAGCCACAGCAGGACCGGGAAGGGAGGCGGCGTTACCCGACCATCCGCATGTTCCACGCTGAAACCCAGCGCCAGCCGCCAGTGTTCCCAGGAGATTTTATCCGGGATCAGGCTTCCGGTGGCGAAGTTCCCTTCACGTAGCGAGATAGCGATGACCATCAGCAGCGGGAACATAATCGCTGCGATGAAAATCAGCAGCCCCAGGTGCGTGATGAAGAGACGCAGTTTCTGAGATTTGGGTTGGACCATAGCCATTGTTATTATCTCCCTTAATCAAACTTCATACGCGTGGCTTTCAGGTTCACTATTGCCAGCGCGCCTACCAGCAGGAAGATCAGCGTGGCAATGGCCGCCGCCAGACCGAAGTCCTGACCGCCGCCGCCTTCAAAGGCGATACGGTAGGTGTAGCTGACGAGCAGATCGGTATAACCGGCAGGCGTGGTGGTGCCGAGACGGTCTGGCCCGCCGTTGGTCAACAGTTGAATCAGGACAAAGTTATTAAAGTTAAAGGCGAAGCTGGCGATCATCAGCGGCGTTAGCGGCTTAATCAGCAGCGGTAAGGTGATCTTAAAGAAATTCTGAAACGGACCGGCGCCGTCCATTGCGGAGGCTTCGTACAGGTCATCCGGAATCGCTTTCAGCAGCCCCATACACAGGATCATCATGTAGGGATAGCCCAGCCAGGTATTCACGATAATCACCATTGCCCGCGCGGTGTTGGGGTCGCTGAACCAGGCAGGTTTAATGCCAAACAGCGCGCTCAGCATCATATTGATTTCACCAAAGCTTTGGTTGAATAACCCTTTGAAAATCAAAATTGAAATAAACGACGGTACGGCGTAGGGCAGAATCAGCAGGACGCGGTAGATAGCTTTACCTTTCAGCGCTTCCCACTGTACGAGGCAGGCCAATACCATCCCAACCGCCACGGTTAACACCACAGTGAGGACCGAAAAGACCACGGTCCAGACGAAGATAGCGAAAAAGGGCTTCTGGATCCCTTCGTCGGTAAAGACGCGCGTAAAGTTTTTCGCACCGATAGTAACGGTATAACCAGGACTGAGTTTTTCATCACCCCAGCTTCCGTCGGCGTTGATCGACTGATAATAACCGCTATCGTTATTTGGCCGGTATTTTACGCCGCTCTGGTTATTGGTCAGCAGGCCGTCATCAGCCAGTGTGTACAGCGGACGGGTACCGGAAAACTGACGCAGCGAGCTCATAATCACTTTACTTTCATCCGGCAGGACGGCGGTTATCTGGTTCAACGCCAGACGGTTCTGGGTGATTATCCGCAGATTGGCGCGTTCGCCGCCCGGCAGGGCATCGGTCTCTTTCAGCTGTAATTTTTGTTCGCCGCCGAAGGAAAATGCGTCAGACAGGTAATGTTTGCCCGTTTCTCCGTCGGTGAGGGCCAGTTGCCACTCGTCGCCGGTCGGGTAAAGACCGAAGTTATAGGTTTTTCCTGCCTGATAAGAACGGTCCATCAGCACTTGCTGGGCGCGTTCAAAGGTGAGCTGGTTGGTGCTGCTGTAGTTAGTAAAGGCGATGGCGATGGTGCACACCAGGGGGAATAGCACAAACAGCCCCATGCCGGCGAGGCCAGGGTAAACGTAGCGCCAGGCATAGGTTTTACGATTTGCGAAAATATACAGGCCAGCAGAGCTTAAAATCAGCGTCATGATGGCGAACAGATACTCCCCTTGTACGTACATTAAAACTACAAGGTAACCCACCAGCAGGCCCAGCAGACCAATTACTGACCATTTAAGCTGGTCGCTTTGCCACCAGTGTTTCTTTTTAATGACATCCATGGGGGTTTTCCTCTACAGCGTTGAAACTTCCTGGCCGGAGATGTGCCTGATGGCGCTGCGCTTATCGGGCCTACGGTGTGTTGTAGGCCGGATAAGGCATTTATGCCGCCATCCGGCACAGGCTCGCGGCATTACTTAGTGATACGGCTTTGTGCATCTTTCAGCGCGGCATCCACGGTTTGACGGCCGCTGGCGGCGTTGATCACAGCCGTACGTACCGCATACCAGAAGGCGGACATCTGCGGAATATTCGGCATGATCTCGCCTTTCTGGGCGTTATCCATGGTGGCGGCGATACGGGGGTCTTTCGCTAACTGCTCCTGGAAAGATTTCAGCGCCACAGCGCCCAGCGGTTTATCTTTGTTCACCGCTTCCAGACCCTGATCGGTCAGCAGGTAGTTTTCGAGGAACTCTTTCGCCAGCTCTTTATTCGGGCTGGCAGCGTTAATCCCCGCGCTCAGCACGCCGACGAACGGTTTCGAGGGTTTGCCTTTGAAGGTCGGCAGCAGGGTGACACCGTAGTTGACTTTGCTCTTGTCGATGTTCGACCATGCCCACGGACCGTTGATGGTCATTGCCGTTTCGCCTTTATTGAAGGCCGCTTCGGCGATGGAGTAATCGGTATCGGCGCTCATATTTTTGTTCTTGATCATATCGATCAGGAAAGTCAGGCCCGCTTTCGCGCCGGCGTTGTCGACGCCAACGTCTTTCACGTCATACTTGCCGTTTTCAAATTTGAACGCGTAACCGCCGTCAGCGGCGATTAAAGGCCAGGTGAAATACGGCTCTTGCAGGTTGAACATTATCGCCGACTTCCCTTTCGCTTTTAGCTCTTTATCCAGCGCCGGGATCTCTTCCCAGGTTTTCGGCGGGTTCGGGACGAGGTCTTTGTTATAAATCAGGGAGAGGGCTTCAACGGCGATGGGGTAGGCGATCAGCTTGCCGTTATAACGTACCGCATCCCAGGTAAACGGATAGAGTTTGTCCTGAAACGCTTTATCCGGAGTGACCTCCGCCAGCAGACCAGACTGCGCGTAGCCGCCAAAACGGTCGTGCGCCCAGAAGATAATGTCAGGACCGTCGCCGGTGGCAGCCACCTGCGGGAATTTCTCTTCCAGCTTATCCGGGTGCTCAACGGTCACTTTAATGCCGGTGTCTTGCTCAAATTTTTTACCGACCTCGGCCAGACCGTTATAGCCCTTGTCGCCGTTGATCCAGATAACCAGTTTACCTTCTTCAATTTTGGCGAGAGCCGGGGCGGAAATCATCATCGTCGTAAGTGCGGATAATGCGAGGATGCCTACGCCAGTTTTAATCTTCATATCTCCCATCCTTTTTGGTGATGTACACAGAGGTGGTTTAACGGTCTCTAGTTTCTTTATACGACAACCTCTTTCCATCCTCCCCGCCCCTACGCCCCACCCCGGCTTTATGTGATCTGTGTTACATAAATGTGAGTAATGCGTGCTGGCGCACATAAAAACACGCCGATTTTTGCGGGCGGCATCACGAAATTCCTTTTCTGTCCGCGCCCGTGGTCTCAGGCGCTGTGTCCTCATCCTCCCGCCTCCTCCCCCATAAAAAAGCCGGGGGGTGGAGGATTTACCCCAGTCAGGGATCGCGCATAGTCAGGCCATCATGAATGTTGCTGTCAATGACAGGTTGTAACGAAGGGAGAAGGGCATGGCGAGCGTACAGCTACGAAATGTAACGAAAGCCTGGGGTGACGTGGTGGTATCGAAAGATATTAACCTCGATATCCATGACGGGGAGTTCGTGGTGTTTGTGGGACCGTCAGGCTGTGGTAAATCGACCTTGCTGCGTATGATCGCCGGGCTTGAAACCATCACCAGTGGCGACCTGTTTATCGGGGAAACCCGTATGAATGATATCCCGCCTGCCGAGCGCGGCGTGGGCATGGTATTCCAGTCTTATGCGCTCTATCCCCATCTCTCCGTTGCAGAAAACATGTCTTTCGGCCTCAAGCTGGCGGGCGCCAAAAAAGAGGTAATGAATCAACGCGTCAACCAGGTGGCGGAAGTGCTGCAACTGGCGCATCTGCTGGAACGTAAGCCAAAAGCGCTTTCCGGCGGTCAGCGTCAGCGCGTAGCGATTGGCCGCACGCTGGTAGCGGAGCCGCGTGTGTTTTTGCTGGACGAACCGCTCTCTAACCTGGACGCCGCGCTACGCGTGCAGATGCGCATTGAAATTTCTCGCCTGCATAAACGTCTGGGCCGCACGATGATTTACGTCACCCACGATCAGGTCGAGGCGATGACGCTGGCCGACAAAATCGTGGTGCTGGACGCCGGTCGCGTCGCGCAGGTCGGTAAGCCGCTGGAGCTGTACCACTATCCGGCGGACCGCTTTGTCGCGGGCTTCATCGGCTCGCCGAAGATGAACTTCCTGCCGGTGAAAGTGACCGCCACCGCGATTGAACAAGTCCAGGTCGAACTGCCGAATCGCCAGCAAATCTGGCTGCCGGTCGAAAGTCGCGGCGTGCAGGTCGGCGCCAATATGTCTTTAGGCATTCGGCCGGAACACCTGCTGCCGAGCGATATCGCCGATGTCACCCTGGAAGGCGAGGTCCAGGTGGTCGAGCAGTTAGGGCACGAAACACAAATTCATATCCAGATCCCCGCCATCCGTCAAAACCTGGTTTATCGCCAGAATGACGTGGTGTTGGTAGAAGAGGGCGCCACATTCGCTATCGGCCTGCCGCCAGAGCGCTGTCATCTGTTCCGCGAGGATGGCAGCGCATGTCGTCGTCTGCATCAAGAGCCGGGTGTTTAAGGCCTCCATAAAAAAACGAAACGCAAAACCATTCGCAGTTTTAGAAGGTGGCAGCGTTTAAAGAAAAGCAATGATCTCAGGAGATAGAATGATGATTACTCTGCGCAAACTCCCACTGGCAGTTGCTGTCGCAGCGGGCGTAATGTCCGCTCAGGCAATGGCTGTCGATTTCCACGGTTACGCCCGTTCCGGTATTGGCTGGACGGGAAGCGGCGGCGAACAACAATGTTTCCAGGTGACCGGTGCACAAAGTAAATACCGTCTTGGTAACGAATGTGAAACCTATGCGGAACTGAAACTGGGCCAGGAAGTGTGGAAAGAGGGCGATAAGAGCTTCTATTTCGACACCAACGTCGCCTATTCGGTTAACCAGCAGAACGACTGGGAATCGACCGATCCCGCCTTCCGCGAAGCGAACGTGCAGGGTAAAAACCTGATTGAATGGCTGCCGGGCTCTACCATCTGGGCCGGTAAGCGCTTCTATCAGCGTCATGACGTACACATGATCGACTTCTACTACTGGGATATTTCAGGTCCTGGCGCGGGTATCGAAAATATCGATCTGGGCTTCGGTAAGCTTTCACTGGCGGCGACCCGCTCTACTGAAGCGGGCGGCTCTTACACCTTCAGCAGCCAGAATATTTATGATGAAGTAAAAGATACCGCTAACGACGTCTTTGACGTACGTCTGGCTGGTCTGCAAACGAACCCGGACGGCGTACTGGAGCTGGGCGTTGATTACGGTCGCGCCAATACGACCGATGGTTATAAGCTGGCTGATGGGGCATCGAAAGACGGCTGGATGTTCACCGCCGAACACACGCAAAGCATGTTGAAAGGCTATAACAAGTTTGTCGTGCAATATGCCAGCGATGCCATGACCACGCAGGGTAAAGGCCAGGCGCGCGGTTCCGACGGTTCTTCATCTTTCACTGAAGAATTGCCTGATGGAACCAAAATTAATTATGCCAATAAGGTCATCAATAATAATGGCGATATGTGGCGTATTTTGGATCATGGCGCCATCTCGCTTGGTGATAAATGGGATTTGATGTACGTCGGTATGTACCAGAATATCGATTGGGATAATAACCTGGGTACTGAGTGGTGGACCGTGGGCGTACGTCCAATGTACAAGTGGACGCCAATCATGAGTACCCTGCTGGAAGTCGGCTACGACAACGTGAAATCTCAGCAGACCGGCGATCGTAACAATCAATATAAAATCACCCTGGCGCAACAGTGGCAGGCGGGCGACAGCATCTGGTCGCGTCCGGCTATCCGTATTTTCGCCACCTACGCGAAATGGGATGAGAAATGGGGCTATATCAAAGACGGCGATAACATTTCCCGTTATGCCGCAGCGACTAACTCCGGCATTTCCACCAACAGCCGTGGCGATAGCGATGAGTGGACCTTCGGCGCCCAGATGGAAATCTGGTGGTAATACGATGGTCATCTGACGTAACGAGGGGCGCAAGCCCCTCTGAAACATCAGGTCTGATGATGCTTGTAAGCCGAATAAGGCGCCAGCCGCCATTCGGCGATATGTTTGGGTTGGCGCGCTATTGCCTGGCTACCGCTGAACCCGCCTTATTGAGGTGAGAATAATGAAAATGAAGAAAAGTCTCGTCGCCCTCTGTTTAACCGCAGGGCTGTTCGCCAGCGTGCCGGGTATCAGCCTGGCGGAAGTGAACTATGTACCGCAAAATACCAGCGCCGCGCCCGCTATTCCTGCTGCTGCGCTACAGCAATTAACCTGGACGCCTGTAGATCAGTCAAAAACGCAGTCTACCCAACTGGCGACGGGCGGCCAGCGCCTTGACGTCGCCGGCATTACCGGCCCGGTCGCCGCTTATAGTGTTCCGGCGAATATCGGCGAGCTGACATTAACTCTGACCAGCGAGGTCAATAAGCAAGCCAGCGTTTTTGCGCCAAACGTGTTGATTCTTGACCAAAATATGACGCCTTCGGCGTTCTTCCCCAGCAGTTACTTTACTTATCAGCAGCCGGGCGTCATGAGCGCAGACCGGCTGGAAGGCGTGATGCGCCTGACGCCTGCGTTGGGGCAGCAGAAACTCTATGTTCTGGTGTTTACGACCGAAAAAGATCTTCAGCAAACTACTACGCTGCTCGATCCGGCAAAAGCCTATGCCAAAGGCGTCGGTAACTCTATCCCGGATATTCCCGATCCAGTTGCTCGCCATACCACTGACGGCGTGGTGAAACTGAAGGTGAAAACCAACAGCAGCTCCAGCGTATTGGTCGGGCCGTTGTTTGGCTCGTCCGGTACCGGGCCGGTAACGGTAGGCAATACCGCCGCGCCGGTCGCTGCGCCAGCGCCAGTCGCGCCGAAGAAAAGCGAACCGATGTTGAACGATACGGAAAGCTACTTTAATAAAGCGATTAAGGATGCCGTAGCGAAAGGCGACGTCGATAAAGCGCTGAAACTGCTTGATGAGGCCGAACGTCTGGGATCGACATCTGCCCGTTCCACCTTTATCAGCAGTGTAAAAGGCAAGGGGTAATTGTTTCCCCACAGTGCTGATTTTGCAGCAACTGGTGCGTCTCCTGGCGCACCTTTTTTTGTCATTTCATGCGAATTGTTATTTTTTTGTTGCGCAACAGATCACTTAATTGTGATTGCGCCCCCCGTAATGTCTTTTCTGAGATACAATGACTTTAGGTTATGAATCGGAGAGTAAGGCATGTCACACCCTGCGTTAACGCGACTGCGTGCGCTGCGCTATTTTGATGCGATTCCTGCGCTTGAACCCCATTTGCTGGACTGGCTGTTGCTGGAAGATTCTATGACTAAACGTTTTGAGCAGCAGGGAAAGCGGGTAAGCGTGACGCTGATTCGGGAAGCGTTTGTCGGCCAAAGTGAGGTCGAGGAAGCATCAGGTTTACTGCCATCCGAGTCCCGCTACTGGTTACGTGAGATACTGCTTTGCGCTGACGGCGAGCCCTGGCTTGCCGGACGTACCGTGGTACCGGAATCCACGCTGTGCGGACCTGAACAGGTCTTACAACATCTGGGTAAAACCCCGCTTGGACGTTATCTATTTACATCATCGACACTGACCCGCGATTTTATTGAAATTGGACGCGATGCAACGCTGTGGGGGCGCCGCTCTCGACTGCGGTTGAGCGGAAAACCGCTGTTGCTTACCGAGCTTTTTTTACCTGCATCGCCGCTGTACTGAGAGGAAGATAAAGATGGAGTGGAGTCTGACGCAGAGTAAGCTGCTGGCGTTTCACCGTTTGATGCGTACAGATAAGCCTATTGGCGCGTTGCTGCTGCTCTGGCCGACGCTTTGGGCGCTATGGGTGGCGACGCCGGGTATGCCTCAGCTGTGGATTTTGGCGGTTTTTGTCGCTGGCGTGTGGTTAATGCGCGCGGCGGGCTGCGTGGTGAATGATTATGCCGATCGTAAATTTGACGGACATGTAAAACGTACGGTCAACCGACCTTTACCCAGCGGCGCCGTGACAGAGAAAGAAGCGCGCAACCTGTTTGTGGTGCTGGTGCTGCTGGCGTTTCTGTTGGTGCTGACGCTGAACGCCATGACGATTCTGCTTTCCGTGGCGGCGCTGGCGTTGGCCTGGGTTTATCCCTTTATGAAACGCTACACCCACCTGCCGCAGGTCGTGCTGGGGGCCGCTTTCGGCTGGTCAATCCCCATGGCGTTCGCCGCGGTGAGCGAATCCCTGCCGTTGAGCTGCTGGCTGATGTTCCTCGCCAATATTCTCTGGGCGGTGGCTTACGATACGCAATATGCGATGGTCGACAGAGATGATGATATCAAGATAGGCATTAAATCGACGGCGATCCTGTTTGGTCGTTATGACACATTGATTATCGGGATTCTGCAGCTTGGCGTCATGGCGTTAATGGCGCTGATCGGCTGGTTGAATGGTCTGGGATGGGGATATTACTGGGCTGTGCTGGTGGCGGGCGCGCTGTTTGTCTACCAGCAAAAACTGATTGCGAACCGTGAGCGTGAAGCCTGCTTTAAAGCCTTTATGAACAATAACTACGTTGGCCTGGTGCTATTTTTAGGGCTGGCGATGAGTTACTGGCACTTCTGATGTCATGCCGGGCGAACCCGGCCTGCAAAGCCAAAATTTTCAATACGTCATATCAGTCGCCCGATGAGCTTACGCCATCGGGCATTTCAGGCACTGGCTTACTCGCCCTGCGTCGCGCTTTCAATCGTCAGACGGACATCAGAGGTAATCAGATCGGCAAGCATCTGATATATCTTCATCGTTTCTGCCGGTTCGGCATCGCCCGTATCACTGATATAACCCTCATCCCGTAGCGTCAACACGAGTGAACTGAACACCGCTTTGTCGAAAAACTCCGGCGCGTTAATACCGTGCAGGACAGACAGACGTTGCGCCACGGTACGGCTTTCTTTCTCCAGCGTACTGCGGTTGATGGACGGATTGGCGCTCAACAGCCAGAACGTAATGGCATAACGCTGTAGCGTTTCACGCGCGCCTGCCGCCAGCAGTTGCAGCGTACGGGAATGCGTCGGGTTGATATGCAGTTCATCATCCTGCAGGGTAATTAGCCCCTGACGCTGCATTTCACTGGCCAGCGCGTCAATGACCGAGGCTAACTCCTCGCGCTCCCAGCGCAGGAACAGCTCCGCTTTTAACATCGGATAGAGCGCTTCAACATGCTGCTGCAACGCATCACGCGAAATGCGACGATGCTGGGTGATAATCGCCGCCATCAGCGAAGGCATAATCAACATATGCGCGATATTGTTACGATAGTAGGTCATCAACACCGCCTGCTCGCGCGGCAGAATGATGATATCGCCAATGGTGTCTTTCTCGACCTCAAACTTATTCATCTGCAGCGCGTGAGCGATGAGCTCGCCAGCGCTGGCGGCAGGAACGGTTGAGTCTGTGGAATAAGGGACATTGCGCATCAGATCGAGATAGCAATCAAGCTGCTCGGTGAGCTGCTCGCGGGTGAGCGAGCGCTGACGCGACGCTAACAGCGCGGTACAACACAGGTTCATCGCGTTTGCCGCGCCAGCGTTGTTAATACGCACCATCAGATCGGCGGCGATACTATTTACCGTCGGCGTCAGCCAGGCTGGGCGTATGGCCTCTATAGGGTCGATAGATTCGCGCCACTCCGGCACATGCTGGTTCAGGTACGTCATGAGCGGCATCGGTTCGCCAAAGTTAACGTAGCCCTGACCCAGATTGCGCAGCTTGCTCAAGCCTTTCAGCATCTGCGGCAGGCTCTCTTTCTCTTTTGTCGCGCCGCGCAGTTCTTTCGCATAGGTGCCCACTTCCATGACGTGCTCATAGCCGATGTAAATAGGCACTAACGTAATTGGACGGGTACCGCCGCGCAGCATCGCCTGGATAGTCATCGACAGGGTGCCGGTTTTCGGGTCTAACAAACGTCCGGTACGCGAACGTCCTCCTTCGACAAAATACTCAACCGAGTAACCGCGGCTGAACAGCTCGCCCAGGTATTCGCGAAAGACGGTGGAATAGAGTTTATTCCCCTTAAAGGTGCGACGAATAAAGAACGCGCCCAGACGACGGAAAATCGGGCCAGCGGGCCAGAAATTAAGGTTAATACCGGCGGCAATGTGCGGCGGAACCAGCCCCTGATGGTACAGCACATAAGAAAGGAGCAAATAGTCCATATGGCTGCGGTGACAGGGCACATAGACGATTTCATGCCCGTCGTGCGCCAGTTGGCGTACGCGCTCGGCGTTATGCACGTTAATCCCCTGGTACAGTCGGTTCCAGGTAAACCCCAAAATCCTGTCGGTCAAACGAATCATCTCGTAAGAGAAGTTCGCCGCGATCTCTTCCATCAGCGCAATGGCGTTTTGCTGCGCTTTTTCATGAGAGATTTTTTTACTGCGCGCTTCGTCTTCTACCGCGCGGGCGATCGCTTTCGAGGCCAGCAGTTTGTTAAACAGATCCTGACGGGCGGGCAGGCGTGGGCCAACCGCCGCCAGGCGCTGGCGGGCAAAGTGCATACGCGCCACGCGAGCCAGCTTCTGCGCGATGATTTTATCGGTGCCGTGTTCATCAGCCATGCGACGCAATGAGACGGACGGCGAGAATCGGACAAAGCTATCGCGACCCAGCCAGGAGATGGCAAAGAATTTCTGTACGCCGTTCAGCATACGTAAAGGCGGGTTATCTTCTCCCTTTTCACGACCCGGCGCGCGGCCAAACATCACGGAAACGGGCACCATCTGCACGTCCAAAGCCGGATTACTCCGATGCAGATCGAGATAATCGTGAAAAAGTTTCACCGACTCTTCTTTTGGCGTGTAATAGGTAAAGACACGCGGTCCGCCGTGAATAAATACATAGCGTGGCAGCAGCGCGCCGTCGATCTCCAGCGGCTCCAGCGGATCCGGGAGATCGTGCGCCAGACATTGCGCCCGCAGCGTCAGTAAGTCCGCTTTTGAGTTGTATGGCAAGACATACATAATGGGGCGAGAAGTATCGAGCCCCAATTCCTGGGCGGGTTCCGCCGGAATAGACTTGCTTTTTACCAGTATGCTTAATGGTAAATTCAGTAATTTGTAGTAAATTCGTGGCCAGCCGGACATAAACGATGTAAAGCCTCTGGTTAATAATGCAAATGCGGTGCAAGGATATCAGAAAGTTTAGCGAATTTCTGTTGTATCCCGTCATACTTCGCGCTGCGTTACGGCAGTCCGAATCGTGCAGGGCAACCGTATAATGTCATTGACGTTAATAATGTAAAAAGGTTCTTTTGATGGCCAATAATACCACTGGATTCACCAGAATTATCAAAGCGGCAGGATATTCCTGGAAAGGATTTCGCGCCGCATGGACTCACGAAGCGGCGTTTCGCCAGGAAAGTATCGCGGTATTGCTGGGCGTCATCATCGCCTGCTGGCTGGATGTGGATGCGATTACCCGTGTGTTATTGATAGGTTCCGTTTTACTTATCATGATTGTTGAAATCCTCAACAGCGCTATTGAAGCGGTCGTTGACCGCATCGGTTCTGAATACCATGAGCTTTCCGGCCGTGCGAAAGATATGGGATCGGCTGCGGTGCTACTGTCTATTTTCGTTGCCCTGATGACCTGGGGCATCCTGTTATGGTCACATTTTCGATAAAGGTTCCAAATTTTATAAATCTCTTGTTTTTTGCGCCGTTTGTGGTTCCAAAATCACCTTTAACTGTATATACTCACAGCATGACTGTATATACACCCAGGGGGCGGAATGAAAGCGTTAACGGCCAGGCAACAAGAGGTGTTTGATCTCATCCGGGATCACATCAGCCAGACAGGTATGCCACCGACGCGTGCGGAAATCGCGCAGCGTTTGGGGTTCCGTTCCCCAAACGCGGCGGAAGAACACCTTAAAGCGCTGGCGCGCAAAGGGGTGCTTGAAATCGTTTCCGGCGCATCGCGAGGTATCCGTCTGTTACAGGAAGAAGAGGACGGATTACCGCTTGTCGGGCGTGTCGCGGCGGGTGAACCGCTTCTGGCGCAGCAGCATATTGAAGGCCATTACCAGGTCGATCCTTCACTGTTCAAACCCAGCGCCGATTTCCTGCTGCGCGTGAGCGGTATGTCGATGAAAGACATCGGTATTATGGATGGGGATTTGCTGGCGGTACATAAAACGCAGGACGTCCGTAATGGCCAGGTGGTTGTCGCTCGCATTGACGATGAAGTGACAGTAAAACGCCTGAAAAAGCAGGGCAATAAAGTGGAGCTGCTGCCGGAAAACAGCGAGTTTACACCGATAGTGGTGGATCTGCGCGAACAAAGCTTTACGATTGAAGGGCTGGCGGTAGGCGTCATTCGCAACGGGGAATGGTTGTAGTCTCTTTTTAATCTCCTTGTAAGCCGTCATCCGGCAATCGTGCAGCCTGATGGCGCTGCGCTTATCAGGCCTACGGGAATGCAGTTCCTGAGATGATTAATTTGTAGGCCGGATAAGGCGTTACGTCGCCATCCGGCAATGCGCTCGTTTCGTTTAACTCCTTGTCAGGCTTTTCTCCATGCCGCTTTTTACCTCCTCTGATAAAGCTCTCTGGCGTCTCGCGCTGCCGATGATTTTTTCTAACATCACCGTCCCCTTACTGGGGCTGGTCGATACGGCGGTGATTGGTCATCTGGACAGCCCGGTTTTCCTGGGCGGCGTGGCGGTGGGCGCGACTGCCACCAGCTTTCTTTTCATGCTGCTGCTATTTCTACGTATGAGCACCACCGGCCTAACGGCGCAGGCATTTGGCGCCAAAAATCCGCAGGCGTTAGCCCGGGCGCTCATTCAACCGTTATTGCTGGCGCTGGGCGCTGGCGTGATGATTGTGCTATTTCGCACGCCGCTTATCGAGCTGGCTTTACATATTGTCGGCGGGAACGACGCTGTCCTGGTGCAGGCGAGACGCTTCCTTGAAATTCGTTGGCTAAGCGCTCCCGCGTCACTGGCGAATCTGGTACTGCTCGGTTGGCTGTTAGGCGTTCAGTATGCGCGGGCGCCGGTTATCTTGTTGGTCGTGGGCAATATTCTCAACATCGCGCTCGACCTGTGGCTGGTGATGGGACTTCATATGAACGTGCAGGGCGCCGCCCTGGCGACGGTCATCGCAGAATATGCCACGTTACTGATCGGCTTTATGATGGTACGTAAAGTTCTCCATCTCCGCGGTGTGTCGCTGGATATGCTAAAACAGGCCTGGCGCGGCAACGTGCGCCGCCTTTTGGCGCTCAATCGCGATATCATGCTGCGCTCATTGCTTCTTCAGCTTTGTTTTGGCGCAATCACGGTGTCAGGCGCGCGGCTGGGCAGCGATATTATCGCGGTAAATGCAGTCCTGATGACCTTACTCACCTTTACGGCCTATGCGCTGGACGGTTTTGCTTATGCGGTGGAGGCGCACTCCGGTCAGGCTTACGGCGCGCGTGACGGTAGCAAGCTACTGGACGTCTGGCGAGCAGCGTGTCGTCAGTCAGGAATTGTGGCCTTGTTGTTTTCCACAGTCTATGCCCTGGCAGGCGAACATATTGTCGCGTTACTGACCTCATTGCCGCAAATACAGCTACTGGCGGATCGGTATCTTATCTGGCAGGTGGTATTACCGCTGGTGGGCGTATGGTGCTATCTGCTCGACGGTATGTTTATTGGCGCGACGCGCGCTGCCGAAATGCGCAATAGCATGGCAGTCGCCGCGGGAGGATTCGCGCTGACGCTCTTCGCCCTGCCGGTATTAGGAAATCATGGTTTATGGCTGGCATTAACCGTGTTCCTGGCGCTTCGCGGTCTGTCGTTGAGCCTTATCTGGCGTCGTCACTGGCGCGAGGGTACATGGTTTGCCAGATCGTGACGGTTAAAAATTCTGAATATAAAACCGAAGGCCGAATTCCTGCCTACAATTATTATCACGTCCAGCAGAAATTGCAGTGCATTTGGGCGAATAACACCTGCTATTCCTAACCGAATGATGAGGACAAGATGATGAATAAAGACGAAGCCGGCGGTAACTGGAAACAGTTTAAAGGTAAAATGAAAGAACAATGGGGCAAACTGACCGATGACGATATGACCGTTATCGAAGGTAAACGCGACCAACTGGTAGGTAAAATCCAGGAGCGTTACGGTTACCAGAAAGATCAGGCGGAAAAAGAGGTTGTTGACTGGGAAACCCGTAACAACTATCGCTGGTAATATGTTTTCCCCTACCAGGAGTACATGGATGTGCTTCCCACTGTTTGCTTATGAATGCGGGCGTGCCCCTCTCTACTGCCGCCCGTTTTTCCGTTCAGGCTAACGCGGTTTTTTCTTCACCAGCACCGAGTGGTCGTGACCACAGTCGCCCGGATGGCGACACGCTTCCACTTCTACGCACTCAGGGCACAGACCGTGCGCCTCAATAACGTTATGTCGTAGCGCAAAGCCCATTTTAGCCGCCAGCGTATGCATGATGTCTTCCACGCCCTCGGCACACTCTTCCTTCACCACGCCACAACGATCGCAGATAAACATGGCCGAGCTGTGCGTCGGCTGGTCGAACAGGTGGCAAACCACATAACTATTGGTGGATTCCACTTTATGGACAAAACCCTGTTCGAGCAAAAAATCCAGCGCGCGGTAGATGGTGGGCGGTTTGGCCTGTGGTTCCGTTTCGCGCAGCAAATCGAGCAAATCGTATGCGCTGATGGCACCCTGTTGCAGACTCATCAGGCGCAGCACTTCGAGGCGCTGAGGCGTCAGGCGCACGTTGCGCTGCGCGCAGAGTTTTTCAGCTTGCGCCAGTAACTCTTGCGTTGTGGTCTTTTCCATGTAGCACCTCGAATGGCATGAAAGTCTAATCCGTTACTTTACCACGAGCTGCTTAAAACTCTGAAATTACCCCGCGACAATATATCGCCTGCTAAGCTTTTCCGCGCCAGTATTCTCATCTATACATAATGAGGGTCGATATTATAACAACAGGATTTAACATCACTATTTCACAGCAATAGTTCGCCTCTGTCCGGTAAAGCGTGGCGGAGGGATTACTTCACTTGATAATAAGATGGGCTAACTGTGAACAAAAACGTCAAACTTTCACTGATTGCTATCGCGGTCTCGCTTTTTATGGCAAAGCAGGCGAGCGCCGCCAATACCTGGACGGAAGCGCGTAATGACGCAATGGGCGGGACGGGCGTTGCGTCCGCGAATTATGGCAGCGGAGTACTGTTAAATCCGGCGTTACTGGCAAAAGCCAAACCGGAAGACAATATCACTGTTGTCCTTCCTGCGGTCGGCGTCCAGATTACGGATAAAGACAATCTCCAGGATGAAATTGACGATATCAGCGATAAAGTGGATTACTACGATGAGGTCGTCGATAACCTTACGCTGGGGCAAATTCTGCTCAATCCGCGAGGCGTGCTGAATCAATTTCAGGGCGCCGCGCGCGACCTGGCCGATGAGCTGGAATATCTCAACGGAAAAACCGCCCGCGCCAATGCCGGCGCCGGGTTGGCGGTAAGTATTCCAGGGCAAACGCTTTCCGTGGCGTTTATTGCCAAAGGTTATGCGCATGGGCGCGTCAGTTCGTCCATTGATCAGAACGATATTCAGTATCTGCGCGATATCCAGCATGATGAACGTGTTGCGCTTCGTGAAGCAGGACGCGCTGCTTTGCTGGGGTCTGACGAAATTACAAAGCATTTAAACTCTACCGCGTCGGGGCGGGTAGCGATTGTATCTGACTACGGTATTGCGCTGGCGAAGCAGTTTGTGGTGGGCGAGGTGCCTGTTTCCATTGGCGTTACGCCAAAACTGCAAAAAACCTGGCTCTATAACTACACCACCTCAATTTATAACTACGACAGTAGCGACTGGAATAGCAGCCGTTATCGCAATGACGATACGGGTTTTAACATTGATGCGGGGCTTGCTGCCGATATCGGTGAAAACTGGACGTTGGGGCTGAGCGGGCAAAATCTGGTATCTCGCGATATCGATACGAAAGATATTTACATCACTAATGGTATGACGGGAGAAACCACCAACTACAAAGATACATACCAAATCCGCCCCCTGGTTACCGCGGGCATCGCATGGCATAACGATTTGCTGACCGTAAGCGCCGATGGCGATCTGACGGAAACGAAAGGCTTTAAGAGCGAAGACAATTCACAGTACGTGGGTGTCGGCGCTGAAGTTCGACCGTTGTCATGGCTGGCGGTGCGCGCAGGGTATCGTGCGGATGTGAAAAATAACGATAGCAATGTGGTTACCGGCGGTCTTGGCTTTGCGCCCTTTAACCGTGTGCATCTCGATTTAATGGGACTGTACGGCGAAGATGAAACCTGGGGGGCAGGCGCGCAGCTTACAATGACATTCTGAGGTGCTTTCACCGGAGGCGCTACGCCTCCGGTTTAGCGTTATGCTATAGTAACGCCCCTTTTTTAACCGGATGCTTATTTATTCGCCATGCAGCCTGAAACCCAGTCCTCCGCTTTTCCTGCTTATCGCTTCTCCATCGCGCCTATGCTCGATAGGATGTACCGTTTTTGAAAAACAAGTAGTTATACACTTTGTGGGAGCCTATTGGGAACCTGTTCTTCTTAGAAAGCATCATTTGCTCATCACTTCAATTGACCTAGCGTAGGTGAAGACTTTAAGATTGTAGAAGGCGGATGCGGTTGCATTTGCCAGAGCTTGACGATGTTGTTTGGATGAAGGGTGTATTGATGCTAAATGTAAGGTTTGATTCAGAAAAGGCTTTAGAGGCCATTCTGTACGTCGCCTCTAAAGCACCGATCCCAGATATCTATCATGTCGGAAAAATTCTTTATTATGCTGACAGGTTTCACCTTGAAAGTTTTGGACGCCTCATAACGGGCGATCACTATAACGCTATGAAGGATGGGCCTGTAGCAAGCAACACATACGATATTATAAAAATTGCTCGTGGAGATGGACGTTACATTCCTAATGGTTGTGATGTCGATTCTGTGCGAAAAGCATTTTCTGTATCAGGTATGACGATTGTGCCGAGCCGTGAAGCTGATGAAGACTTTTTTAGTGACTCAGATTTAGAGTGTATTGATAAGTCTATCGCGATGCTTGGAAACATGTCCTTTGAAGCTATCAGAACCATGAGCCATGACGCGGCATGGGAACAGGCAGATCACAATGGTGAGATGTCTTTGGAATCGATAGTTGCACAGCTAAAAAATAGCAAATTAATACTGGATTATCTGAAGAACGGATATTGATACTTATGCTGGGTGATTGTTTCCCTCCTGATTTTAAGGCTAATTTTAGTCGTGAAAGAGGTATATCACCCGGTGATGTATTGTATCTTCATTGTGATTTTACGACCCCACCTAAAGTAAAATATATGGTGGTTGTTTGCTGTGAACCTCTTTTAGTTCTTCTAATAAATTCAGATATAAATGAATTTATTAAGAGAAACAATGATCTTATGGCTTGTCAGGTCGAAATTAATAGAGAGGACCATGATTTTCTTAAATGGGACTCATTTGTTAATTGCATTGAGGCTCATGCTGCTTTCGATCTTGAAATTATTAAAGAGAAAATAGCCATCCAATATGGTGACGTGCTAAAAGGTCGCATTACAGATCATTGTATGAGACAAGTTCGATGTGCAGTTGAGATATCTAAAACTATGGTTAAACGGCATAAAAAACTGATACTCGCTGCTCTTCAACATTATGAATAAACCCATCTTTGGATGGGTTTATTCATATTCTATTTAAATGAGCCTTTGTTTATGGGTTCTGACCCTTTCCCACTCAGCACGCCCTTCTTCTCGCCTTTTGTCTATGTATTCCGCAAGATCCTGAATATTGATGCAACGTTTTGCTTTTTGTGATGTGCCGATGCGATATGTTGGAACGGGCAACTTACAAGCGTTTGCTTTTGCTTCTGCCGTGGCTGGACTCATGCCAAAGTACTTTTGGCTAACTGCTGAGAGTTCAATGTTAGGGGTATTGAATTCAGCCATCAGTAAAAACAAGGTATTCATAATTTTCTCCATCAAAACCGGCTGCACCCGGGAAAATCATAATTCTGTGCTGGTGGCAGGAATTAATTTCTGCCAGATAGCGGAAACATATTTTGCCTGATGACGGGCATCGGCTAGGGCGTTGTGCCGTTCGCCATCGAAAGGGATGTCCATTTTGGGGTCGAATCCGATGGAACGCCCAAGCGTAACGATCGTGCGTACATCGTGGTCATTCCAGTATGCCCACGGGCAGATTTGTCCTGCTCGCTCATAAGCTCCACGTAAAATTACGTTGTCGAAGGTGGCCCCGTTACCCCAGACTTTTAAATATTTCGTATTGGCTGCGTGCCGGTTAATGAAATGATTTAGTTCTGAGAGAGCATCGCTGATCGACAAAGTATCATCAATACAGATTGCAGCTCGTGCTTCAGGGCTTTGTTTCAACCACCACAGGATGGTATCGCCGTCAGGTGTAGCTCCTTGCCCCATAGCACTTTCCAGGCTAACAACCGTATAGAATTCTTGTCCGATGTCTCCGGTTTCTGGAGTGAAGAACACCGCGCCAATGGAAACGATCGGTGCATCCTTATTTTTCCCCATCGTCTCAAGGTCGATCATTAAGTTATTCATTACTTCACCTCCTGCGTTTCTTTGCTGCTGTGAATTCGCCAGTTACCGACGCCTTCCCATTCAAACTGGCGGTTACTAATTCGCGTCCAGCCCCTGCCGAAAAGCAAATCCAGATACCAGTATTTTAAAGTTCTGATAATTGCTCTTACAGTTGGTTTGCATCCAGAAGTCTTTGATGCGCAAATAAAGCACCGAGTTATGCTCATGGCCTCTACAAAAGGCCAGATAAACCAAACCCAGATGCAAAGAGCCACGAACAACATGAGCGCGATGTTAGCCACTAAGCCAGACCAGTACAGATAATTACTCACTGGTTGCCTCTTTCATAAAAATAATCCAGTGGGTTTTATCGTTTTTTCCTGTTCGTTGACCGATAACAGGTTTTCTGTCTGTCAGTGCCAAAATCTGGCTTACCGGTATTTGCGTTTCATTCCATTTAAAAACCAGAACACCGTTTGGCCACAACACACGAAAGGCTTCTTTAAATCCCTGCCGCAAATCATCACGCCAGGTATCTTTATTCAGCCGTCCATATTTCTTTCCCATCCAGGCGTTATCACCAACACGCTCAAGATGCGGAGGGTCGAATACAACAACCGGAAACGATGCGTCTGCAAATGGTAATGCACGAAAATCTGCTATCAGGTCAGGGCTAATTATCAGGCGTCGTCCATCACATAATGTGTGCTCTTCCTTTCTGATGTCGCTAAATATCGCCCGGTCGTCATTCTTATCGAACCAGAACATGCGACTGCCACAGCACATGTCGAGGATTGCTGCATGTCCAGTCACTGGTTGCCTCCTTTGCGAATCTGCTCCGCCCATTCTTCAAGGGATTTCTCCGCATATTCACCGGACAGGCCATCAATCGGATGCGGTTCATTAGCTAACTCTTCTTTCGCTGACAGAATCATGCGCGTAACGTCGAAAACTTCACGTAAAGACTTATTGATAAATCCGTGGTTGAAAGCAGCAGCAAGACGACTTGCGGTATAGTTAATTCCCTCGTTGCGAGCCTCCGCACGAATTTCAGCCAGAAAAGCATCGGTGGCTGGAATTTGCGGCATACCTCCGCCTGCTGCGCAGATATACGCATCAGATATTTCATCCTGCTCGCCATTAAACACATAGCAACTCTGTACGATAAATTTATTCAGCCGCGCATTCTCCGCCGCCAGCGTCTCGTATTTAGCTTCAAGCGCGTCGAACTTACGTACTAGGTACTCAGCATTTGTTTCGTTCACTTTCAGATCTCGCGGTACACATTTCCCGCGAAGAAACCCTTCCATTTCGAAAACATTCATGCGCATTTGCGTAACTCCGATAACTCGTTAAAACGTTCCATAAACATCCCGTAGGCATGGCCTGGTGACAGTGGAATAACTTTGAACATCTCTGTTGCCGGGATGCCTTCCAGTACAGGCCAGAAAGAGCCATCATCAAGCCCGAGATCGCGGCGTTCGGTTGCCAGCATAATGAGATCGGCATATTTCACTGGCGTGCTCATAACAGGAGGTAACCCGTATTTTTCACGGATTACGGTGTCTATTTTTTCTTCCATCCGTTTATAGTCAGGAAGAAGTCGTTTCAGTGGCGCGGGGATGTCCTGGCAATATGCTTCTGTTGCATCATGCATTAAAGCTTCAAAAGCAAATTCCTGCGGCACCAGCTGGCTGCAAAGCACCGCATGTTGGGCGACACTGTAGAAGTGTGAAAGATGTCCTGCAAAGCGACAGATATTTGAAAGGGAAACCGCGATATCGTTAATAACGATGTCGTCTTTATTTATCCTGTCATAATAAAAATGCTTCCCGGAAAAAGTTTTAATAAATGACATTTTGTTCTCCACGTATATGCGCTGCACCGCGCTGAATTCGGGTAAAAGGAAGCCCTCACCGTCCGGCGATTATTGAGTCAATTACATTTCCATGAATGCCCCCGTAGGGGCGGTTAGTTTCTCCACAAAACAGAGAAGAACATCTGCGGTGGCAGCCGCCCGGATGGATTGGGTTATGAGCTCGTCGTCCGGTGATGCTCTTCTCTGTTTTGTAAAAAGGACGGTACCAGCCGGAAGCAAGGGTACAAGCTGGTACCTCCAAGACTACACACAGCAATGAAACTATTGCCTGTCTTTTCACCACTTCAGGCTCGGTGGTATGCTGGAGTTCTCACACAGCCAGCAAGGAAACCTAATGAACCAGTTTTATGTTCACGTTCGTCTGTTTGAAGCAACAGCCGAACAGACCAAAAAATTTGAAGAATTAATGCTTAACTTTCTGTACCAGAAAACAATCAAAGAGTCTGACGATAGCTGCTGCAGACTGATTCCAGAGGGATATATCCTCAAAAGCACAATGAACTGCCAACAAATCCTTGATCAAACTTTTTCCATTGCTAACAGTGCTGGTGTTGACGCAAATATATTTGTCTGCAAATTTGAACAAAGCGCATGCTTACTTCCGTCTGCTTCCTTAGTTGGCAACGATTTTGTTCATCACGATCTTACGCCTAAGCCCATCAAGCTCGATTCTTAATGCCTTAACCATTGTGTCGTGATAAACACGGCTCACCCTCTCTCCATTGCATGGCAGGGGGGTGATCGTGTTAGCCATGAAATTCATGAACTTGGTTCGATCAGGGTCTTGCGCCCCGCAAGTCTTTAATGCCTGTTTTGCTAACAAAATACGGGCCTCAGTGCCTGCATTTGGCTCTATCTGCTGCAAACGTTTAGCGTCTTCCAGCAACAATGCGATCACATGCTTCAAATTCTGCTCATTCATCTATTCTCTCCACTGAAATCATCCGCTAACGAATCATCCCGGTCTTCGTACGTACCAGGCGGGCTACTTCGTGGGCGTCCTGCCTGTTCGTTGTTTTAACACCTTTAAGTTGTAATTTAGTTGTGGTTTTGAATGTTGTCAACAACTTTATGTGGTTTGAACGAGTAGCCAAGGAGTGCAAGGATTATCAAAAAAAGGAGGTTGTATGGAAGACGCGCTTTACGCTTTTAATTACACACAGAACCGGGACAAGTTATTTGCTAACTTGATTAGCATCATTGATGGAATTATTGCAGATGGAGTTGTCCGTGAAGAGGAGGTTCTTTACTTAGATACATGGTTACTTGAAGCAAAGCAGATTATCAATAATGGAGTTATAAAAAGTCTATCAGCACGGGTGTCGGATATTCTTGCAGATGGAATAATCACATCAGAAGAACGTGATGACCTTAAAAATAGCCTTCTCCAAATACAGAGGGAAATTCTTGATATCCCTGAAATTGATTTTTACTCCAAGGATGTAGATGTCCATTTACTTAATGGACTATGTAAAGGATTAATTGCTGATCGGAACTTAACTCAAGAAGAAATAAGATATCTTAATTGGTGGCTTGAGCAAAATGGAGCTTTGAAGAACAACTACCCAGGAAAAAAACTTTATGCACTTGTAAAGGAAATTCTTAAAGATGGTGTTATTACTGAAGATGAGAGTTTAACTCTACATAAGGCATTAGTAGACTTCACAGGATGTGACTTGGAAAGTGGAGTGGTGGATGGTTTGGCGACCAGGCTGCCTATTGATGTAGGGGCTTCGATAGAGTTAGAGGGTAAAACCTATTGTCTTACAGGCACTTTTGTTGCAGGAAAGAGAGCCGTAGTTGAAAATTTGATTAAAAATGCTGGTGGGAACATCAGTAGTGGAATTACTCAAAAGTTGGATTTTTTAGTAATTGGGACGCTTTCCTCCCGTGATTGGAAATTCTCAAGTCACGGAAGGAAGATCGAAAAGGCTATATCTTATAGGGATGATAATGGTGCAAAACTTAAAATTATTTCTGAAGAAATGCTTTTCGATGCATTACCAAGTTCGCGATGACCAGAATACCCTACCTATAACATGAATTCTGGCTCGTCTATCTTCAAAGGTGAGTATTTCATCTGGGTACTCATCTTTGTTGAAGCTTCTAAGAATCAAGCCACCGTCAGGTAAGTTGATAAGTATTTTAACCCTTAGCAATACACCATCTCGTACGGCATAAAGATCGCCATCACGAATAGGAACGGTTTGAGAAATATCAACGGCAACAAGATCTCCATTATTGAGAACCGGTAATAAACTGTTCCCCCATATTTTTACGATCTTGGCATTAGATGCACATACGCCAGATTTTCTCAAATCTGCTCTTCTTAATGGAAACCAGTCAATAGCTGATTCAACTATTTCAGCCAGACATCCGTTACCTGCCGATAACTCGACATCTAAAACAGGAATGTTTACGAAAATATCGGGGTCTAATGCGGTGCTTTCTGCTTCTTTTACAACAAGATCAGGTATGGATGCGTTGTCTTCAATACCAAGTTGTAACCACTTTTGTGATACACCTAAAACTTTTGCAATTTCTTTAATTTTGCGCGGTTGTAGAGTTTCGCCATTCTCTATTTTGGCTACAGATTGTTGTGAAAGTCCAATTTTTTCAGCTAGTTGAGCTTGGCTCATGCCAGCTTTCTCTCTACCTATCTTTAATCGTTCTGCCAGTGTTTTCACAACATATCCCTCTCTTTTTTGATGAGGTTACAACTTTATGTTTTAGCTTTCCAACACCTAAAAGTTGTGATAAAAGTTGTTAATGTTGTATTCTTGCAACTCGTAACAACTTAACTACCTAAAAAGGAGAAAGCTATGACACCTGAGCAATTAGCCTTATCGGAGGCAATCGCTCTGGCTGGTGGTCAATCAGAATTGGCTCGGAAGCTCACAGCCAGCAGCGGTCATTTAGTAAAGCAACAACATGTCTGGAACTGGTTGAACAGAGAAAAGCGTCCCCCTGCAAAGCTCTCGATATTCATTGAAAAGACCACTGGCATATCAAAAGAAAAATTACGTCCAGATATTTTTCAAAAGATTAAAGATTCATCAGATGAAAAGTAACCACAGTTTTAAGGAGATAGCCGTGGGTAAGCATCACTGGAAAGTAGAAAAACAGCCTAAGTGGTACGTGAAAGCTGTCAGAAAAACTATCGCGGCGTTGCCGGGTGGTTACGCTGAAGCTGCTGACTGGCTGGATGTAACAGAGAACGCATTATTTAACCGCCTTCGTGCCGATGGCGATCAGATTTTCCCGCTGGGATGGGCAATGGTTTTACAGCGCGCAGCTGGCACTCACTACATTGCGGATGCTGTCGCACAGTCTGCTGGTGGGGTGTTCGTATCGCTTCCTGAAATTGAGGAAGTAGAGAACGCCGATATAAACCAGCGCCTGCTGGAAGTCATCGAACAGATCGGGAGTTACTCAAAGCAGATTCGTTCGGCAATCGAAGACGGTGTGGTGGAACCGCATGAGAAGACAGCAATTAACGACGAGCTGTATCTCTCAATTTCGAAGCTGCAGGAGCATGCAGCACTGGTCTACAAAATCTTTTGCATTTCAGAAAGTAATGACGCCCGCGAGTGTGCAGCTCCGGGCGCCGTGGCGTGTCGTGACTGTGGAGAAACTAACGCATGAACAGTTTAACAACACACTACCGTCGCTCGCAACTGATTGCGCTTCCTGTACCGGGTGGAAAAGCGAAGGTGGAGTATTGCTATGCAGTTAATGTACCAGGTGACAGGGAAATTGTAACCCACAGCTTTGCTGAGTGGGCTGTGGGTGATTTCAACCGGCAGAAGGAGACAGTCCTTTGCGACAAGTTAACCGCTGGTTCAAAGATCACTACGGAGTGCCCGTCAGAGTCATTCGTTGGGAGCCGGAAACACAACGAGTTATCTACCTCCGCGAAGGCTATGAGCATGAGTGCTTCAGCCCGCTCGAACAGTTTCGTCGTAAATTCAGGGAAATAGAGGTCGGTCATGAGCACTAAATTAACCGGCTATGTATGGGATGGTTGCGCTGCATCAGGCATGAAATTATCCAGCGTGGCAATTATGGCCCGCCTGGCTGATTTCAGTAATGACGAAGGTGTGTGCTGGCCATCAATTGAAACCATTGCCCGCCAGATTGGCGCGGGAATGAGTACCGTCAGAACGGCTATCGCACGGCTGGAAGCAGAAGGCTGGTTAACGCGTAAGGCGCGTCGCCAGGGTAACCGCAATGCGTCGAATGTTTATCAGCTTAACGTTGCGAAGCTTCAGGCAGCGGCATTTTCTCAACTGTCAGATTCTGACCCGTCAAAATCTGACGCATCAAAATCTGACCCGTCAAAATTTGATGCGTCGAAATCTGGCAAAAAAGCGGGTTTTCACCCGTCAGAATCTGGCGGGGATCCGTCAGTAAAATCAAAACATGATCCGTCAGATAAAAAAACTTCTCGTCCGGACGCTTCGCAACCGGACACGCAGACGGCTGAACAGGAGTTTTTAACTCGCCATCCTGATGCGGTTGTATTCAGCCCTAAAAAGCGCCAGTGGGGAACGCAGGATGATTTGACCTGCGCACAGTGGCTCTGGAAAAAAATCATCGCCCTGTACGAGCAGGCCGCCGAATGTGACGGCGAGGTGGTTCGTCCCAAAGAACCGAACTGGACAGCCTGGGCAAACGAAATTCGCCTGATGTGTGTGCAGGATGGTCGTACTCACAAACAAATCTGCGAGATGTACAGCCGCGTCAGCCGCGATCCGTTCTGGTGCCGTAACGTGCTCAGCCCGTCGAAGCTGCGGGAAAAATGGGATGAGCTTTCCCTGCGCTTATCGCCGTCCGTCAGCACGTACACAGAAAAACGCGAAGACCCGTACTTCAAAGCCAGTTACGACAACGTGGACTACAGCCAGATCCCGGCAGGATTCAGGGGGTGATCATGAGTCTGTTAAATGACGTTCAGAAATTCATTGAAGCCCATCCGGGCTGTACTTCCGGAGACATTGCGGATGCTTTTTACGTGGGGGCTTAATGAGTAATAAATATTGCCAGGCGCTGGTAGAACTGCGGAACAAACCAGCCCATGAACTGAAGGAAGTGGGCGATCAGTGGCGCACGCCGGACAACATTTTCTGGGGAATTAACACCTTGTTTGGTCCGTTTGTTCTGGATCTGTTCACTGACGGTGATAACGCCAAATGTGCCGCGTATTACACGGCGGAAGACAACGCGCTGGCGCATGACTGGTCAGAACGTCTTGCGGAGCTTAAAGGTGCTGCCTTTGGTAATCCCCCATACAGCCGCGCCAGTCAGCATGAGGGGCAATACATCACCGGCATGCGTTACATCATGAAACATGCCAGTGCCATGCGTGATAAGGGCGGGCGCTATGTTTTCCTGATCAAAGCTGCCACCAGCGAAGTGTGGTGGCCGGAAGATGCGGACCATATTGCTTTTATTCGCGGGCGTATTGGTTTTGAACTGCCTGCCTGGTTTATCCCGAAGGATGAGAAGCAGGTGCCGACAGGAGCTTTCTTCGCTGGTGCTATTGCTGTTTTCGACAAGACCTGGAAGGGACCGGCAATCAGCTACATCGGGCGCGACGAACTTGAGGCATGTGGTGAGGCCTTTCTGGCGCAGGTTCGCCAGCAGGCAGAAAAACTGGTCAGGGAGATGGCGGCATGACGACGTTAACTCAATGCCAGCAGCAGGTGCTGGATATGCTGATTTCTTATCAGAAAGAACGTGGCTTCCCGCCAACCAATCAGGAGGTGGCAACCATGCTGGGATACCGTTCGGTGAATGCAGCGGTGGAGCATCTTCGCGCACTGGAGAAAAAAGGCGTCATCACGATAAAGCGTGGCGTGGCCCGGGGGATAACGCTTCATACCGCGGTGAAGGACGACGACAGCGAGGCGGCCGGGATTATCCGCGCACTGCTTGCCGGTGAGGAAAACGCCAGGTTGCGTGCAGCCCACTGGTTACATGAGAGGGGCCTGAAAGTATGAAGCTGATCCTGCCTTTTCCGCCCAGCGTGAACACGTACTGGCGACACCCCAACAAAGGAGCGTTTGCAGGTAAGAGCCTGATAAGCGCGGCGGGGCGCAAATTCCAGAGCACGGCGTGTGCAGCAATAGTTGAGCAGTTACGTCGTCTGCCAAAACCAACGTCGGCACCTGCTTCAGTGGAGATCGTGTTGTTTCCTCCGGATAACCGGATCCGCGATCTGGACAACTATAACAAGGCGCTGTTTGACGCCCTGACCCACGCGGGTGTGTGGGAAGACGACAGTCAGGTGAAAAGAATGCTGGTGGAGTGGGGACCGGTTATCCCGGAAGGGAAGGTCGAGATCACTATCAGTAAGTACGAGAAAACGGCGGGTGCAGCCGCCTGATTGAGAGGAGAAACGAAGTATGAATAATCTGATGGTCATTGATGGTATTGAAGTTCGTCGTGATGCTTTTGGGCGTTACAGCCTGAACGATCTGCACAGGGCTGCTGGTTCTCTGGATAAGCATAAGCCTGCATTCTGGCTCCGCAATGAGCAAACTGAACGTTTAATAAGCGAGTTGCAGATTTGCAACTCGGTCAATATAGAGCCAGTTAACGTTATTCGTGGCGGAAATAACCAGGGGACGTATGTCTGCAAAGAACTGGTGTATGCCTATGCAATGTGGATCAGCCCGTCATTTCATCTGAAGGTGATCCGTACTTTCGATATGGTAACCAGCGCACCGGAAAAATTATCCGGGCAGGCTGCTGACAAGATGCAGGCTGGCGTGATTCTGCTGGACTTTATGCGTCGGGAGTTAAATCTGTCTAACTCATCTGTGCTTGGTGCCTGTCAGAAACTCCAGGAGGCTGTTGGCTTACCGAATCTGGCACCGCGCTATGCCATTGATGCCCCTGCTGATGCACACGATGGCTCAAGTCGCCCGACACTATCACTGAGTGCACTGCTGAAACAGTATGGTATCCGCCTTACGGCTAATCAGGCATATCACCAGATGGTGAAACTGGGGATCGTCGAACAGCGCGAACGATACAGCCGTACCGCGATTAATAACATCAAAAAATTCTGGTCGCTGACGGCGAAAGGCTGCATGTTCGGCAAGAACATCACCAGTCCGGCAAATCCGCGTGAGACGCAGCCGCATTTCTTCGAATCCCGATTCCCTGAGCTGTTAAAGCTGCTCGATACCGTTCATTGAGGTGACCGTGAGAGCGCTACTGACCCCTGAGATTGCCCCGCGTATGGGGATCGTATTGTTCAGACCCGGTTCAGAGCTGATGCCCCTGTTTATGCAGGGGCGTGTCCTGCTGGAGCCTGAGCCGGAACGTTATTCATCTTTTGCCAGTGGTGCCGTTCCGGCGGCATCACAACCACTGGCGGATGATCCTGCCGTTCGGGCTGTGTTCCGCAATGAGGCGGTGATCCGTCGTGCTGGTGGCGTGGAATGTCTTGAAAGCTGGTTACTTCGTGAAAAAGGCTGCCAGTGGCCTCATTCCGACTGGCACAGCGAGAACATGACCACAATGCGACACGCTCCGGGCGCAATCCGTCTGTGCTGGCACTGCGATAACCAGCTGCGCGATCAGTTCACGGAACGGCTGGAATCAATGGCAACGGATAACTGTGCCCGCTGGGTGTTGTCTGTTGTGCGTCGGGATCTCGGTTTTGATGACAGTCACGTTGTGACAATGCCGGAACTGTGCTGGTGGCTGGTTCGTAATGATCTGGCGGATGCCTTACCGGAAAGCGCAGCCCGTAAGGCACTGAGATTACCGAAGCCTGTTGTGCAGGCGGCCACCCGGGAAAGTGACCTTGTACATTCGGTTCCTGCCACCAGCATCATCCAGGATAAAGCGAAAAAGGTGCTGGCGCTGAAAGTGGATCCGGAGTCGCCGGAGTCTTTTATGTTACGTCCAAAACGTCGCCGCTGGGTTAATGAAAAGTACACGCGCTGGGTTAAGACGCAGCCGTGTGCATGTTGTGGAAAGCCTGCTGATGATCCCCACCACCTGATAGGTCACGGTCAGGGTGGAATGGGTACAAAAGCGCATGACCTCTTTGTGTTGCCTTTGTGCAGAAAGCATCACGACGAGCTGCATGCGGATACCGTGGCATTTGAAGAGAAGTATGGCTCCCAGCTGGAGCTGATATTTCGTTTTATCGATCGTGCGCTGGCAATAGGCGTACTGGCGTAAGTGGAGAACGAGCATGAACCTTGAAGCCTTACCAAAATATTACTCCCCAAAATCTCCAAAATTGAGTGATGACGCACCGGCGACAGGCTCGGGTGGTTTAACAATTACAGATGTGATGGCTGCGCAGGGGATGGTGCAGTCGAAAGCACCACTGGGTTTTGCCTTATTCCTGGCAAAAGTTGGTGTTCAGGATCCTCAGTTTGCGATTGAAGGTCTGCTCAATTACGCGATGGCACTGGATAACCCGACATTGAATAAATTGAGTGAAGAAACCCGGTTACAGATCATCCCTTACCTTGTGAATTTTGCCTTTGCTGATTATTCCAGGTCTGCGGCAAGTAAGGCTCGCTGTGAGCATTGTGCTGGTACTGGATTTCATAATGTATTGCGCGAAGTGGTGAAACACTCCAGAAGCGGGGAATCTGTTGTCAAGGAAGAGTGGGTGAAGGAACTATGTCAGCATTGCCATGGTAAGGGAGAAGTCAGCACAGCGTGCAGAGGGTGTAAGGGTAAAGGTATTGTCCTGGATGAAAAAAGAACCCGGCTTCATGGCACGCCTGTTTATAAGATTTGTGGGCGTTGCAATGGAAACCGGTTTAGCCGTTTACCAACCACACTGGCGCGGCATCATGTCCAGAAGCTGGTACCAGACCTGACGGATTATGAGTGGTACAAAGGATATGCAGATGTCATTGATAAACTGGTGACAAAGTGCTGGCAGGAAGAAGCATATGCTGAGGCGCAATTAAGAAAAGTGACGAGATAAATGATTTTCGCCGAAGATAGCGACATGATTCTTGCATTTTTCAAAAAATCTGGTTAGGATTCTCCTAACGATGGGTTTTGTGTGTCTACCGTTGATAATCTTCAAGAAACCGCCACCGAGCGGTTTTTTATTGATGTCAATTGTGTTTTTAAGGCTCTCCTTCCTTAAAGTGTGTTGTACAAAAAACTGGCAGCCAGCTACGCTCATTTTGAAAAAGTGACACCCTTCAATGTTTCTTTTGAATGGAATTGCTACCCATAAATCTCTATCAAAAACAGGAGAGCATATATGGTGGAGCGTTGTTCTGTTTGTGAGCAGTCATTAAGTTATTCACGAGAAGTTGAACAAGATGGCGTTGAATATAAATCTTGCCCAAAATGTTCTGCTGATGCCGGAGTGCACGTTTTTTATAAAACAATAGACTTTGGTTATAGGGATATGGGAGACGGAAGGCATATCGTTCAGTCATGGTGTCCGGCTTGTCGTTCTGGTGAAAAACCTTCTATACCACCAGCATTTAAATGTTGTTAACTCAATGAATTATAAAAAGAGGCTGCCTGTAGGCGGCCTTTTTTGTGCACTACGCAACTTTTGCGACTCAGCGCTATAACCAGCTTCTTTCCCTTCACTCGTTGCACTTCCGATAACCGGAGGTGGGAATTATAAAAATGCATAACGATCCTCATTCCTGGTCTGACTTACTTGAATTGTTACAGAGCTGGTGGCGTGGAGACACACCGCTGGGCGCAGTAATTATGTCGATCGTTATGGCTGGTTTACGTATTGCCTATTTTGGTGGCGGTGGTGGCTGGAAGCGAAAAACGCTCGAGATTTTACTCTGTGGTGCTCTGACGCTGACCTTTGCATCCGCTCTTGAGTATGTCGGATGGCCTAAATCACTTTCTGTTGCCATTGGTGGTGGAGTGGGGCTGATCGGTGTCGATGCTATTCGTGGGGCTGCAATGAGAGTAATCGGTAACAAGTTTGGTAGCTCGAAGGAGTAATTTATGCAGGTACTAAATTCCCAGCGTAAAGCTTTCCTGGATATGGTTGCATGGTCAGAAGGAACGGATAACGGGCGACAACCGACACGTAACCACGGTTATGATGTTATTGTCGGTGGTGAACTGTTTACTGATTACTCCGATCACCCTCGCAAACTTGTCACGCTAAACCCCAAACTCAAATCAACAGCCGCCGGACGTTACCAGCTTCTTTCCCGTTGGTGGGATGCCTACCGTAATCAGCTTGGCCTGAAAGACTTCTCTCCCAAAAGTCAGGACGCTGTGGCATTGCAACAGATTAAAGAGCGTGGCGCTTTGCCGATGATTGATCGCGGTGATATCCGTCAGGCAATCGACCGTTGCAGCAATATCTGGGCTTCATTGCCGGGTGCTGGTTACGGTCAGTATGAACATAAAATCGGTGATCTGATTGCCCGGTTTAAAGAGGCTGGTGGGGTGGTAAATGAAGTTGAGCTATAAGTTGGTTATCGCTGCATTCTTCTTTACTGTCATCGGTTCTTTCATCTGGTCTGCCAACCACTACTACAGCAAATATCAGCACGAAAAGAAACGTGCTGATGAGGCTGTACAAAATGCCAAATCGGCAACTGTCATTACCAATAACGTCCTGCAATCACTGCAAATCGTCAATACAGTTCTGGAGGCTAACCAGCATGCAAAACAGCAGATCACACTGGAGTCACAGAGAACCCAGGAAGATATCAAAGTGGCTGTTGCGGATGATGATTGTGCTTCACGTCCTGTGCCTGCTGCCGCTGCTGACCGGTTGCGGAAATTCGCGAACGGTTTACGTGAGCGCTCCGGTGGCACCACTGCCAGCCAGCCTGACTTCTGATACTTCTGTACCGTTTATACCCAATCCGCTGACGTATGGTGCCAGTCTGGAGTTGAATGTGAGTCTGTTGTCAGCGTTGGGTCAATGCAATATTGACAAAGCGGGGATTAGAAAGATAGAGGCGAGCCGGTCAGGTAGAAATGAATCAGACTCAAAGTGAAGCGGAAAAGGTATGTGGCACAAACTGATGCTACCATAATTACAGACTGATGACTTGTGGAATGAAACATGTTGAACCTCCTTAATTGATGTTATTCGAGTGAGGAAGGCATTCTGTCCTTCTATAGTGTCAAGTAAATCAAACGGGAGGCTTGTCCAACGTGTTGGACAAACCTCTCCCATTAGTGAGTTGTATTGATCTCGACTCTTCAAAGAATTCATTACTGGGTAGATGAAAATAGTTTCACTATGAATGGAGGAGGCTATGTCGGTGGCTTCTTCATTGGAGTGCATATGCCCCCACGAATCCCAAAAGCCTGCCGTGTTCGCGGCTGCCGCTCTACAACCACAGACCCGTCAGGCTATTGCGAAAGCCACAAAAGCGAAGGCTGGAAGCAATACAAGCCGGGCCAGTCCCGTCATCAGCGCGGTTATGGTTCGAAGTGGGACGGTATCCGCGAGCGCGTCCTGAAGCGTGACAAAGGTTTATGTCAGTCATGTCTGCATGCTGGTGTGGTGCGTGAGGCGAAAACCGTTGACCACATCGTTCCTAAAGCGCATGGCGGCACTGATGCCGACAGTAATCTGCAGAGTCTGTGCTGGCCCTGCCATAAGGCGAAGACGGCCCGTGAACGGTTAAAGTGATAATAATTCTCAACTGTCTGAGGGGAGGGGCGGGTCAAATCCCTGTGACCTGACGTCTTCCGGACTGCCCGCCCCATCGTTTTTTTATACCCGCGAAAAATGAAATTTAACCAGGAGTGCCGCATATGGCTGGAACGGCGGGGCGTTCCGGGCGTCGCCCCAAGCCAACGGCGCGCAAGGCGCTGGCCGGAAACCCCGGCAAGCGAGCCCTGAATAAAGATGAACCTGTTTTTACGCCCATCAAAGGTGTTGAGCCACCGGAGTGGTTCGCTGAAGAAGATCTCCCTCTCGCCACGATCATGTGGCAACTGACAACCAAAGAACTCTGCGGTCAGGGCCTGCTGTGCGTGACTGACCTGGCGGTACTTGAGCGGTGGTGTGTGGCCTATGAATTCTGGCGACGTGCCGTGAAAAATATTGCCAGACAGGGCAACACCATCACCGGTGCAATGGGCGGCATGGTCAAAAATCCGGAGCTGACCGCCAAAAAAGAACAGGAGTCCGAGATGAGCAGCACGGGGGCAATGCTCGGACTCGACCCCAGCAGCCGCCAGCGTCTGATTGGCCTGGCGGGGAAGAAGAAAGCCACTAACCCGTTTCTGACAATCTGAAAATCATCGAATCATGAGCCGGAAATCTTACCCCAACGTAAATGCAGCCAATCAGTATGCCCGGGATGTCGTGCGCGGAAAGATTGTTGCCTGCCAGTTTGTGATTCAGGCCTGCCAGCGCCATCTTGATGACCTGATGGCGGAAAAAAGTAAGTCGTTTCGTTACCGCTTCGACAAGGACCTGGCTGAACGGGCCGCGAAATTTATTCAGCTGTTGCCGCACACCAAGGGGGAGTGGGCATTCAAACGGATGCCCATCACGCTGGAGCCGTGGCAGCTATTTGTGATCTGCTGTGCGTTTGGCTGGGTCAATAAAGGCACCCGGTTGCGCCGCTTCCGGGAGGTGTACACCGAAATCCCCCGTAAGAACGGCAAATCAGCAATCTCTGCCGGTGTTGCCCTGTATTGTTTTGCCTGTGATAACGAGTTTGGCGCGGAAGTGTATTCCGGTGCCACGACAGAGAAACAGGCGTGGGAAGTCTTTCGCCCGGCGCGACTGATGTGTAAACGCACACCCATGCTGACAGAAGCGTTCGGGATTGAGGTTAACGCCTCAAACATGAACCGTCCGGAGGATGGCGCGCGGTTTGAACCGCTGATCGGCAACCCAGGTGATGGTTCATCACCCCACTGTGCCGTGGTGGATGAATATCACGAGCATGCCACCGATGCGCTTTATACCACAATGCTTACCGGGATGGGGGCGCGACGTCAGCCACTGATGTGGGCCATCACCACCGCCGGGTACAACATTGAGGGGCCGTGCTACGACAAACGGCGGGAAGTCATCGAGATGCTCAACGGCTCGGTGCCTAACGATGAACTGTTCGGGATCATCTATACCGTTGATGAAGGTGACGACTGGACCGACCCGCAGGTGCTGGAAAAAGCCAATCCAAATATTGGCGTGTCGGTTTATCGCGAATTTTTGTTAAGTCAGCAGCAGCGTGCGAAAAATAATGCCCGTCTGGCAAACGTCTTTAAAACAAAACACCTCAATATCTGGGTGTCGGCGCGTTCGGCGTATTTCAACCTGGTGAGCTGGCAGAGCTGCGAGGATAAATCACTGACTCTTGAGCAGTTCGAGGGGCAGCCGTGCATTCTGGCCTTTGACCTGGCGCGTAAGCTGGATATGAACAGCATGGCGCGACTTTATACCCGCGAGATTGACGGTAAAACGCATTACTACAGTGTGGCCCCGCGTTTCTGGGTACCGTATGACACGGTGTACAGCGTCGAGAAAAATGAAGATCGCCGGACAGCCGAACGCTTTCAGAAATGGGTGGAAATGGGCGTTCTGACCGTTACCGATGGTGCAGAGGTGGATTATCGCTACATCCTCGAAGAGGCCAAAGCGGCGAACAAAATCAGCCCGGTCAGTGAGTCACCCATCGACCCTTTTGGAGCGACCGGGCTGTCACATGACCTTGCTGATGAAGACCTGAATCCCGTTACTATCGTCCAGAACTTCGCCAATATGTCCGACCCGATGAAAGAGCTGGAGGCAGCGATTGAATCGGGACGCTTTCATCATGACGGCAATCCCATCATGACCTGGTGTATCGGCAATGTGGTCGGCAAAAACATGCCAGGTAACGATGATTTAGTGAAGCCCGTCAAAGAGCAGGCGGAAAACAAAATCGATGGTGCAGTTGCGCTGATTATGGCGGTTGGCAGAGCCATGCTGTACGAGAAAGAAGACACGCTGTCTGACCACATTGAGTCCTATGGGATCCGCTCGCTTTAACTGAGGTAATTATGATCATGCTGATTCTCGCGCCTCTGGTGGGCGTGCTGGGTGCGCTTTTGCTGGCGTATGGTGCCTGGCTGATTTATCCCCCGGCGGGTTTTGTTGTTGCCGGGGCGCTGTGCCTGTTCTGGTCGTGGCTGGTGGCGCGATATCTCGACCGTACACAGTCGTCTGTCGGCGGAGGTAAATAGTGTTCTTTTCGGGATTATTTCAACGAAAAAGTGACGCACCGGTGACCACGCCAGCAGAGCTGGCGGATGCCATCGGGCTGTCGTATGACACCTATACCGGAAAGCAGATCAGCAGTCAGCGGGCCATGCGACTGACGGCGGTTTTTTCCTGCGTCAGAGTGCTGGCAGAGTCGGTCGGGATGTTGCCCTGCAATCTGTATCACCTGAACGGCAGCCTGAAGCAGAGAGCCACCGGCGAACGTCTGCATAAACTGATCTCCACGCATCCCAATGGCTATATGACGCCGCAGGAGTTCTGGGAGCTGGTGGTCACCTGTCTGTGCCTGAGGGGAAACTTTTACGCCTACAAAGTGAAAGCATTTGGCGAAGTGGCTGAACTGCTGCCCGTCGATCCCGGCAGTGTGGTACCGAAGCTTAACAGTAGCTGGGAACCGGTCTATCAGGTCACATTCCCGGATGGCTCCACGGATGTACTGAGCCAGGAGGATATCTGGCATGTGCGTACGCTGACGCTGGACGGACTGGTGGGGCTGAATCCCATCGCCTATGCCCGCGAGGCAATATCGCTGGCGGCAGCGACCGAAGAGCACGGGGCCAGACTGTTCAGCAATGGCGCGGTGACATCGGGTGTTTTGCGTACAGAGCAGACGCTGTCGGATCAGGCTTATGAGCGCCTGAAGAAAGATTTTGAGGAGCGTCACACCGGGCTTGGCAATGCTCACCGCCCGATGATCCTTGAGATGGGGCTGGACTGGAAGTCGATGGCGCTGAACGCCGAGGACAGCCAGTTCCTGGAAACCCGCAAGTTTCAGCTTGAAGAAATCTGTCGTCTGTTCCGGGTGCCGTTGCACATGGTGCAGAACACCGATCGCGCCACCTTCAATAATATCGAAGAGCTGGGGCTGGGATTTATCAACTATTCACTGGTGCCGTATCTGACCCGCATCGAACAGCGGATCAACACCGGACTGGTACGAAAAAGTAAGCAGGGCGTTTATTACGCCAAATTTAACGCCGGGGCGTTACTGCGCGGGGATATGAAGTCCCGTTTTGAAGCCTACGCCACCGGGATCAACTGGGGAATTTACTCTCCCAATGACTGCCGCGACCTGGAAGATATGAATCCGCGTCCCGGTGGTGATGTCTATCTCACACCGATGAACATGACCACGAAACCCTCCGATGGCAGTAAAGCCGGTAAGCAGAAGGATAACGCCAATGCAGACGAAACAACGTCTTGATGTACCGCTGAGTCTGAAATCTGTCAGTGACTCCGGTGAGTTTGAAGGGTATGGCTCCGTCTTTGGTGTAAAGGACAGCCACGATGATGTGGTGATGTCCGGGGCATTTGCTGCTTCCCTGCGGGCGTGGAGTGACAGAAAAGCGTTACCTGCGCTGCTCTGGCAGCACCGCATGGATGAACCCATCGGTGTTTACACCGAAATGAAGGAAGACGATGTCGGGCTTTACGTCAGGGGACGGTTGCTTATTGATGATGATCCCCTCGCAAAACGCGCACATGCACACATGAAGGCCGGTTCGTTAACCGGCCTTTCTATTGGGTACGTCCTGAAAGACTGGGAATACGACCGGAGCAAAGAAGCCTTTCTGCTGAAAGAAATCGACCTCTGGGAAGTCAGCCTGGTGACGTTCCCGTCTAACGACGAGGCGCGGATCAGCGACGTCAAGAACGCACTGGCCCGCGGGGAAATCCCCGAACAGAAAAAAATCGAAAGAGTCCTGCGTGATGTCGGACTCTCCCGTACCCAGGCCAAAGCATTCATGGCCGGGGGCTATGGCGCACTGTCCCTGCGCGACGCTGAGGATGTGGGCTCTGCACTGAATGCACTGAATGCACTGAAAAATCTGAACTTCTAATCAGGAGAAATACGATGGCGGTTGATATTAAAGATGTCGAACAGGTCGCGCAGGAGCTGCAGCAGAAGTTTGACGACTTCAAAGCAAAGAACGACAAGCGCGTGGATGCGATTGAGCAGGAAAAAGGCAAGCTTGCCGGGCAGGTGGAAACCCTGAACGGGAAACTCAGCGAGCTGGAAAATCTCAAAAGCGACCTTGAAAAAGAGCTGCTTGAGCTGAAACGTCCGGCAGGTGGAGCGCAAAATAAACTGGCCACCGAGCATAAAGAGGCGTTTGTGGGCTTTCTACGTAAAGGCCGTGAAGACGGTCTGCGCGATCTGGAGCGTAAGGCATTGCAGGTGGGTACCGATGAAGACGGTGGCTACGCCGTGCCGGAAGAACTGGATCGCAACATTCTTAACCTGCTGAAAGATGAAGTGGTGATGCGTCAGGAAGCCACGGTGATCACCGTTGGCGGTTCCGACTACAAAAAACTGGTGAATCTGGGCGGTACGGCTTCCGGATGGGTGGGGGAAACGGATACGCGATCCCAGACTGCCACCTCCAGACTGGAGCTGATTGAACCTCTCATGGGGGAAATCTACGGCAACCCGCAGGCTACCCAGAAAATGCTGGACGATGCCTTCTTCAACGTGGAGGCCTGGATCAACAGCGAGCTGGCAACCGAATTTGCCGAACAGGAAGAAATTGCCTTTACCTCAGGCGATGGCACCAAGAAGCCGAAAGGGTTCCTGGCGTATGAATCCACTGATGAAACCGACAAGGTCCGGGCGTTCGGCAAACTTCAGCATATTGTATCCGGCGAAGCGACCGCGGTGACCGCAGACGCCATTATCAAACTGATTTACACGCTGCGTAAGGCACACCGCACTGGCGCGAAGTTCATGATGAACAACAACAGCCTGTTTGCCATCCGTCTGCTGAAAGACACCGAGGGTAACTATCTGTGGCGTCCGGGGCTGGAACTGGGGCAGCCGTCCTCTCTGGCGGGTTACGGTATCGCTGAAAACGAACAGATGCCGGATATCGCCGCTGATGCGAAAGCCATTGCATTTGGTAACTTCAAACGGGGTTACACCATCGTTGACCGTATCGGCACCCGCATTCTGCGTGACCCGTACACCAATAAACCGTTTGTCGGTTTTTATACCACCAAGCGCACCGGCGGGATGCTGGTCGATTCGCAGGCCATCAAACTGCTGAAGATTGCAGCGGCGTAATCACTCAGGGGCGCGGAACCGCGCCCCCTGTTCTGACGGGTGAAGAATCATGATCCTGAAACAAGATCTGAAATGGTCACCGGACGGTATGCGTGTTGAGGTCATTCAGGCCGGTGAGTATGACGACGGGGCGCTTCCTGCCCGGGTGCAGGAGATTGCACTTCAGGCCGGGTTAGCAGAGCGCGGAATCAGTGCAAAAAGCAGTAAAGCGGCAAAAGAGAAAAAGCCACGACCAGTAAAGAGGGCTGAGTATGCTTCTGACAATGGAAGAGATTAAAGCCCAACTCCGGCTGGATGAGGATTTCGATACTGATGACCGCCATCTGCAACTGCTGGCATGTGCGGCACAAAAGCGGACGGAAACGTATCTGAACCGGAAGCTCTATGCACCGGATGAAACCATTCCGGACAGCGATCCGGACGGGCTGCACCTGCCGGATGATATTCGTCTGGGGATGCTGATGCTTATCAGCCATTTTTACGAAAACCGCTCGTCGGTTACGGAAGTGGAGAAACTCGACATGCCGCAGAGTTTTGGCTGGCTTGTCGGCCCGTACAGGTACTTTCCGCAATGAAAATTCGTCAGGCGCAGACCAGCGCAACCTACATTCTGCCGGACCCCGGTGAACTGAATAAACGCGTCCTGATCCGCCTGCGGGTGGATATGCCCGCGGATAACTTTGGCGTGGAGCCTCAATACCCGGTTACGTTCCGGACATGGGCGAAGGTTATCCAGACCAGTGCCACCACCTGGCAGGAAACCGCGCAGACCGGGGACGCCATCACCCATTACATCACCATTCGTTACCGCCGGGGGATCACCGCTGATTATGAGGTGGTCTGCGGTGACAGTGTGTACCGGGTGAAACGTCAGCGCGATCTGAACGGGGCGCGGCGCTTTCTGCTGCTGGAGTGTACGGAGCTGGGCGAATGTAGGCAGAGTCACGGAGGCAACAATGACGACTTCCTTTTTGCACGTTGATTTTCAGCAGCCCGCGGAGATGCGCTTTAACCGCGCCCGTGTCCGGCGGGCGTTTGTCACGATTGGTCAGCGTCATATGCGTGATGCCCGTCGGCTGGTGATGCGCCGTGCGCGGTCGGCACCGGGTGAAAACCCCGGTTATCAGACCGGACGCCTGGCTCGTTCGATTGGTTACATGGTACCCAGAGCCAGTAAACATCGCCCTGGTTTTATGGCACGTATAGCCCCTAACCAGCGTAATGGAGAGGGAAACCGCCGTATCACCGGTGATTTTTATCCGGCTTTTTTGTTCTATGGCGTGAGGCGAGGGGAAAAGCGTCGTCGCAGCCATCATCGTGGTGCATCCGGTGGCAGCGGCTGGCGACTTGCTCCACGTAATAACTTCATGGTGGAAACGCTTGAAAAGAACCGCAGCTGGACACGCTATTTTCTGGCGCGGGAATTGCGTAAATCACTGAAGCCGGAGCGACGACACAGATGAAACTGACGCCTGTTATTGCTGCACTGCGTGCCCGCTGTCCGTATTTTGAAAACCGGGTTGCAGGCGCGGCCCAGTTCAAAAATCTGCCGGAGGTCGGAAAGCTGAAGCTCCCGGCGGCATATGTGGTACCGGGTGATGATTCTCCGGGAGAAAACAAAAGCCAGACCGACTACTGGCAGGAGCTGAAAGAGGGTTTCTCCGTGGTTGTCATACTGAGTAACGGGCGTGATGAGCGCGGTCAGTTTGCCTCGTATGATGTGGTGGACGATGTCCGGCAGATGCTCTTTAAGGCTCTGCTGGGCTGGAACCCGGAGGCGTGCGGTAACCCGATTACCTATGACGGCGGCACGCTGCTGGATCTGAATCGTCATGAGCTGATTTATCAGTTCGATTTTTCGGTCATCAGCGAGCTGACTGAAGACGATACCCGCCAGCAGGATGATCTGAACAGTCTGGATGAACTGCAAACGCTGGCGATTGATGTTGATTATCTCGAGCCCGGTAACGGGCCTGACGGCGATATCGAACATCACACCGAAATAACTCTTCCTTCCTGAGGATCCTCATGTTTGTCAAACCTGTTAAAGGGCGGTCAGTTCCTGATCCTGCCCGCGGCGACCTTTTGCCCGCCGAAGGGCGAAATGTTGACGAGAACAACTACTGGCTGCGCCGTGAAGCAGCTGGTGATATCCGGCGCGTGAATAAAAAGGTGAATACCGATGACGATAAGCTTTAACACCATTCCGTCGAATACGCTGGTTCCGTTGTTTTATGCGGAAATGGATAACCAGGCGGCGAATACTGCACAGGACAGCGGAGCATCGCTGCTGATTGGTCATGCCAATAACGGTGCAGAGATTGTTGCCAACAGTCTGGTACTGATGCCGTCGGCAGACTATGCACGCCAGATTTGTGGTGCGGGAAGTCAGCTGGCGCGTATGGTCGAGGCTTATCGCCAGACTGACCCGTTTGGCGAGCTGTATGTGATTGCCGTTCCTGAATCCACAGGCGCGGCGGCAACGGTTACGCTGACGGTGACCGGGGCGGCAACCGAAACCGGCACGGTGAATGTGTATGTGGGACGTACCCGCGTGCAGGCACCGGTGACTAACGGCGATAACGTCACGATGATTGCCAGCAGTATCCAGGATGCCATCAATGCCGTTCCGACCCTGCCGTTTACGGCTTCATCTTCGGCAGGCGTGGTCACACTGACCGCGCGTCATAAGGGGCTTTGCGGGAATGAAATTCCTGTCAGCCTCAATTACTACGGCTTTGGTGGGGGCGAAGTGCTGCCAGCGGGCGTACAGATTGCCGTGGCGACGGGTACCGCCGGAACGGGTGCTCCGGTTCTCACCGGCGCGGTGGCTGCAATGGCGGATGAGCCGTTTGATTATATTGGCCTGCCGTTCAACGACACGGCCTCCGTTAACACGCTGGTGACCGAGATGAACGATACCAGCGGTCGCTGGAGCTATGCGCGTCAGCTGTATGGTCATGTGTATACGGCAAAGACCGGCACGCTGTCAGAACTGGTGACCGCAGGTGACCAGTTTAACCAGCAGCACATTACCCTGGCGGGGTACGAAAAAGACACCCAGACGCCTGCCGACGAGCTGGCGGCAAGCCGTACCGCCCGCGCAGCGGTGTTTATCCGCAACGATCCGGCACGTCCCACGCAGACCGGTGAGCTGGTGGGTATGCTGCCTGCGCCGAAGGGGAAACGGTTCACGATGACCGAGCAGCAGACCCTGCTGTCTCATGGCGTGGCAACGGCGTATGTCGAAAGCGGGGTGCTGCGCATTCAGCGTGATGTCACCACGTACAGGAAAAATGCTTACGGGGTTGCGGATAACAGCTACCTCGACAGCGAGACGCTGCATACCAGTGCGTATGTACTGCGCAAACTGAAATCCGTCATTACCAGTAAGTACGGGCGTCACAAGCTTGCCAGCGACGGTACCCGCTTTGGTCCCGGTCAGGCGATTGTCACCCCGGCGGTAATCAAAGGGGAACTGCTGGCAACCTACCGTCAGCTTGAGCGTGCGGGGATCGTGGAAAACTACGAACTGTTTAAGCAGTACCTGGTTGTGGAGCGTGATGCCAGCGATCCGAACCGCCTGAACACGCTGTTCCCGCCTGACTATGTTAACCAGTTGCGTGTTTTTGCCGTGGTTAACCAGTTCCGTCTTCAGTATTCAGAGGAGTCTGCATAATGGCCCGTATCGGGGGAACCTGTTATTTCAAAATTGACGGTCAGCAGCTATCGCTGACCGGCGGCATTGAGGTGCCCATGAACAGGACGGTCAATGATGACATCATCGGCCTGGACGGTTCAGTGGACCGCAAGGAAACTCACCGTGCGCCTTATGTCAAAGGGACCTTCAAGGTGCCGAAGAATTTTCCGGTGAGCAAAATCACCTCGTCTGATGAGATGACCATCACTGCCGAGCTGGCGAACGGTCAGGTCTATGTATTGTCGTCCGCCTGGCTGCACGGAGAAGCGAACCATAATGCCGAAGAAGGCACGGTTGATCTTGAGTTCCACGGTGAAGAAGGGGATTACCAGTAATGAAAGAGCTTGAGTTAAAGAAACCGATTATCGCTCATGGTGAGACACTCTCCGTACTGGAGTTTGATGAACCCACCGGGAAGGATGTCCGCGAGCTGGGGTATCCCTACCAGATGAATCAGGATGAGTCCGTCAGACTTCTGGCGCATGTGGTGTCGAAATACATTGTGCGGCTGGCGAAAGTGCCGCAAAGCTCTGTCGACCAGATGTCTCCGGCAGACCTGAATGCAGCGGCGTGGCTTGTGGCTGGTTTTTTCCTCCAGGCCTGACGGCTGAATACCTCACTGATCGCTTCTTTGACTGCGCCAGCTACTGGCGCATTAATCCCTTCGAATTGCTGAGTATGCCGATCAGTGAAATTCCCTTGCTGGTCAGTCAGGCAAACAGGATAGAGCAGGAGAAACGCACACATGGCTGAATTTGAGCTTAAGGCGTTGATCACCGGTGTCGACAGGCTTTCTCCCGCGCTGTCGAAAATGCAAAAGAAAATCCGGGGATTTAAACGCCAGGCGGAAGAAGCGTCACAGGGTGGGCTGGCGCTTGGGGGCGGATTGGCAGCGGGTCTGACGCTTTCCCTGAAATCTTATGCCGATCAGGAAAACGCCGCCACCGGGCTGAAAGTCGCCATGATGGATGCGAACGGCGAGGTTGGAAAGAGCTTTCAGGACATCAATAAACTGGCTATTGGCCTGGGTAACCAGCTACCTGGTACAACGGCTGATTTCCAGAACATGATGCAGATGCTGGTGCGTCAGGGGATCCCGGCAGAAAACATTCTGGGTGGTGTGGGTAAAGCGACAGCTTATCTTGCGGTACAACTGAAAAAAACACCGGAAGCGGCTGCTGAGTTTGCTGCAAAGATGCAGGATGCTACCGGAACGGCGTCAGAAGACATGATGGGGCTGTTCGACACTATCCAGAAGGCGTTTTATCTGGGCGTTGACGATACCAACATGTTGTCCTTCTTCACTAAAACCAGTTCTGTTCTGAAGATGGTGAACAAGGATGGTCTTCAGGCTGCACAGAGCCTTGCCCCCATCAGCGTCATGATGGATCAGATGGGGATGAACGGGGAGTCGGCAGGTAATGCCCTGCGAAAAGTTATCCAGTCCGGATTAAGCGTTAAGAAAATCAGGGACGTTAATAAAGTTATGGCCCGCCAGAAACTCGGGGTACAGCTCGATTTTACTGACGGCAAAGGAAGTTTTGGCGGTCTTGATAACATGTTCAGGCAACTGGCAAAGCTGCGAAAACTGACCGACGTTAAGCGAACAGATGTACTTAAGGCAATATTTGGTGATGATGCCGAAACCATTCAGGTGGTCAATGCACTAATCGATAAAGGAAAGGATGGCTACGATCAGATCCAGCAGAAGATGAATAAACAGGCCAGCCTGAATAAACGTGTTCAGGCACAGCTTGGTACGCTGTCCAACCTGTGGGAGGCAATGACAGGGACCGCAACTAACGGCCTTGCGGCTATTGGCGGCGCATTTTCTGGTGACGCTAAAAATATCACACAATGGCTGGGGGAGTTGGGGGAGAAATTCACGAAGTTTGCGGATGAAAATCCCCGGGTTATTCGCGGCGTCGTCGGGCTTGCTGCCGGTCTTGCGATTCTGAAACTGGGATTGATGGGCGTGGGCAGTGCCATCAGTATTGTCAGCAGGATTATGTCGATGACGCCGATTGGCATGATTGCGACGGCGATTGCTCTGGCTGCGGGATTAATTATCACTAACTGGGATGTTGTCGGACCTTATTTCAAGAAGCTCTGGGAAACCATTGGTCCTTATTTTGAGGCAGGTTGGGAACTTCTGAAGAAGGTTTTTGCCTGGTCGCCGCTGGGGATGGTGATCAATAACTGGGGACCGGTTGTTAAGTGGTTTCAGGATATGTGGGACAAGCTGAAGCCAATTATTGAGTGGTTTACCGACAGTTTCGGTGACACGGTCGATGCCATTAACTCTGCGCAGTGGGGCGCGGGTGCTTATGATGCTTATGGGACGGGAATACCGGCGCGGGGATACACACCTTATCCGGCGGTGGATCCGGCTCAGTCAAACAACGCCTCCGATGCCACAGGCTCGAATCCCTTCATGATTAACAAAGCTTCTGTGCCAAAAGTTGATGGTGAGATCAAGGTATCTTTTGTGAATTCGCCTCCGGGTATGCGGGTTATGGAAACGCGATCCAGCGGTTTTGATGTCAGCCATGATGTTGGCTATACGCGGTTCAGGTAGTGTACAAAATGATTAATGTGTTTTTGTCTGGCATAATTTGGGTTTTCAGCTTTAAGTAGTTAATATAATCATTCCTTACAAATGATTGAAGGGATGATTATGCGTATCTTTGTTTTTTTTATATCTGCACTTTTATCTTTTAACTTGGCTGCGGAAGAGTGTAAGTTCAGCTTTAATGAGTCAGAATTAATCTCTTCTATAGGTATTGCACCAGTTAAGCAAGAGATAATAAAGGACGAAGGAATAACTAAGCGGCAATATGAATTCAGAAGAGAATTATCTTCTGAAGAAATGCTTAGTGATGACGCTGATGAAAAATATGAGCCGCAGTTTTATATATCTGTTTATAATCCATCATGCCCACAAAAGGTTATTGTTTGGTTTTTCAAAGACAATAAAAACACAATGGATTTAAGTAATGAGGTCCTTGCTGGTAGAGCGTTCAAGTATTTAACTGGTGTTAATGAAAGTATTTTTGAAAATAAAATGAAAAAGTTTTTAAAGGTACAGTCATTTGAATCTTTTGATGAAAGGACAGATTCTAAATTTATAAAGAGTGGTGATATTTATTCCATTGATGTTCAACTCAGATAGTAATTAAAAATATTAGGTTCCCGCCACATCTTCTGCGATGTAAATAACTGACAAAGCAGATTTGGCGGGTTTTTTGTATCCGGAGTTTATATGACGTGGAAAGACAGGCTTCAGGATGCGTCATTTCGCGGCGTACCGTTTAAGGTTGAAGAAGAAAGTGCGGGAACCGGTCGCCGTGTGGAAACACACGAATATCCGAACCGCGACAAGCCCTATACCGAAGATCTGGGAAAAGTCACTTTCCGCCCGTCCATCACAGCTTATGTGGTGGGAGATGACTGCTTTGACCAGCGCGATCGCCTGATTGACGCGCTGAATAAACCCGGTCCCGGCACGCTTGTCCACCCGACATATGGTGAGCTGAAAGTCTGTGTTGACGGGGAAGTTCGGGTCAGCACATCGAAAAGTGAAGGGCGTATTGTCCGCTTTGACCTGAAGTTTGTCGAAGCAGGAGAACTCTCTTACCCCACATCAGGTGCGGCGACGGCGCAGACGCTGATGTCATCCTGTTCTGCACTGGATGACTGCATCAGTGACAGCTTCAGCGGTTTCAGTATCGATGGTGTGGCGGATTTCGTGCAGAACGACGTTATCGGTAATGCCAGCATAATGCTGGGGTATGTTTCTGATGCGATGAAAGTGGTGGATTCTGCCGTATCGGATGCCGCCAGGCTGTTGCAGGGGGATATCTCGGTACTTCTGCCGCCGCCATCGTCAGGCAAAAATTTCGTTGAGCAGGTGCAGAAAATGTGGCGTACCGGGAAACGCCTTTATGGTAACGCCAGCGACCTGGTCACCATGATCAAAACGCTTTCCGGTGTCAGCCTCGGCAGCGATCTGCAACCGCGCGGCGTCTGGAAAACGGACAGTAAAACCACCGCCACGGCGACGCAGCAGCGTAACGTGGTTGCCAGCACCCTTCGTACGACCGCAATCAGCGAAGCGGCGTATGCCGTCACCCGATTGCCTGCGCCAACAACTTCCGCGGTGATGCAGAATTCCGCAGTGGGGCAGGCAACAACACCCGCGCAGAGCACTGGCTGGCCTTCCGTCACGCATCCGGCACTGAACAATGCACCGGCGGTGAAAAACACGGTTGACCTGCCGACGTGGGAAGAACTGACTGACATTCGCGACACACTGAATACGGCAATTGATAAGGAGTTGTCCCGTACAACCAGCGATGCGCTGTTTCTGGCGCTGCGCCGGGTGAAAGCAGATCTGAATGCGGATATCAACACGCGCCTTGAACAGTCTGCACGGATCATTCAGCGCACACCGGATGAGGTTTTACCCGCGCTGGTGCTGGCGGCGACCTGGTTTGATAACGCGGCGCGTGACGCGGACATTATCCGGCGTAATGCCATTACGCATCCCGGCTTTGTGCCGGTGATCCCTCTGAAGGTGCCAGTGCAATGAACGACAATGTCACGCTACGGGTAAATGGCCGGGAGTGGAATGGCTGGACATCGGTGCGCATCGGTGCCGGTATTGAACGGCTGGCGCGGGATTTCAGTGTGGAGATCACCCGCCAGTGGCCGGGAGATGAGGGTATCACCACGCTTCAGCCGCGCATTAAAAACGGTTCAAAAGTGGAGGTGCTGATTGGTGATGAGCTGGTGATCACCGGCTGGGTGGAGGCGACGCCCGTTCGTTACGATGCCCGTTCGGTCAGCACCGGTATTGCCGGACGCAGTCTGACCGCTGACCTGATTGACTGTGCAGCCGAACCGACACAGTTTAATGGACGATCGCTGGTACAGATTGCGCAGGCGCTTGCTGCGCCTTTCGGCATTGAGGTGGTGAACAACGGTGCGCCGTCGGGTGTTATTCCTGATGTCCAGCCTGATCACGGTGAAACGGTGATTGAGGTAATCAACAAAATACTCGGTCAGCAGCAGGCACTGGCTTACGACGACCCGCACGGCAGGCTGGTGATTGGCGGTATTGGCTCAACGCGGGCACATACTGCGCTGGTACTCGGGGAAAACATCCTTTCCTGCGATACGGAGAAGAGTATCCGGGAGCGGTTTTCTGTTTACCAGGTGGCGGGGCAGCGTGCCGGAAACGACGATGATTTCGGTGAGGCCACCACCACCGCGCTGCGGGCCCGCACAGAGGACGCATTTATTGCCCGTTACCGTCCGATGTATATCAGGCAGACAGGGCAGGCTACGGGGGCAGGCTGTATTGCCCGTGCGGACTTTGAAGCCCGACAACGGGCGGCGCGGACGGATGAAACCACCTATGTGGTGCAGGGCTGGCGACAGGGTAACGGTACGCTGTGGCAGCCCAACCAGCGGGTGATTGTCTTTGATCCGGTCTGTGGTTTCGACAATACCGAACTGCTTGTTTCGGAAGTCACGTTTACTCAGGACCAGAACGGCACCCTGACGGAAATCCGTGTCGGCCCACCTGATGCTTATCTGCCTGAACCCGAAGCCCCCGGCGCGCGGAAAAAGAAAAAAGCCAGAGTACAGGAGGACCCGTTCTGATGAGGACGATTGAAGCCATGCAGCGACAACTCCTCGGCCTGATTGGGCGGGCCGTGGTGAAAAGCATCAGTGCCGCCACGAAATGTCAGACCGTGGATGTGTCCCTGATTGCCGGTGAACCCAAAGCCGGGGTTGAACATCTTGAACCCTACGGTTTTACCTCAAGGGCAAACAGCGGTGCGGAAGCGGTGGTGTTGTTTCCGGATGGCGACCGTTCTCATGCGGTGGTTGTTACGGTGTCGGACCGGCGCTACCGCCTGAAAGGGCTGCAGACGGGTGAGGTGGCTGTCTATGACGATCAGGGGCAGTCCGTGACGCTGACCCGGGAGGGGCTCGTGGTGGACGGTGCAGGTAAAACGATCACGTTTCGCAATTCACCTAAAGCGCGTTTTGAAATGGACCTGGAAGTGACCGGACAGGTGAAAGACCTGTGCGATTCCGGCGGCACCACCATGTCAGCGATGCGGCTTGCCTATAACGGCCATCGTCACAGAGAGAACGGTCAGGGCAGTAACACCGACAAACCGGATAAAGCGATGGAGGCATGATGGAACTGTGGCTGACGGTGAACGGTAAACGCACCTGCGCCAGCGCACCGCTGGATCCGCTGACCCGCGCCGTGGTGATTTCCCTGTTCACCTGGCGGCGGGCGGAGCCTGATGATAATGCCGACGTCCCGATGGGATGGTGGGGGGATACCTGGCCTGCGGTACAGAATGACCGTTACGGCTCCCGACTGTGGCTGCTTCAGCGCAGCAAACTGACCAATCAGCTGGTGCAGACGGTAAGGGGGTATATCCGCGAATGCCTGCAATGGATGATTGATGACGGCGTGGTGTCCCGTATTGATCTGGATATCCGCCGCACCGGGATTAATGAACTGGGTAACAGTATCACTCTCTGGCGTCGTGACGGACCGGTAATGATTTCTTTTGATGATCTGTGGAGTGCGATAACGCATGGCGGACAGTGAATTTCAGCGCCCGACGCTGGCAGAAAATATCAGTATGCTCCGTAACGATTTATTCGCCAGGCTGGACGTCAGCGACACGCTCCGGCGCATGGATGAAGACGTGCGGGCAAAGGTGTATGCGGCGGCGCTGCATACGGTTTACGGTTACATCGATTATCTGGCAATGAACATGCTGCCTGACCTGTGCGATGAGTCCTGGCTGGCGCGACATGCTGCGATGAAACGGTGTCCGCGCAAGGAGGCCACGGCTGCCAGCGGGTATATGCGCTGGGAAGGTGTCAGCGATGGCCTGAAGGTGACTGCCGGGAGTGTTATTCAGCGCGATGACCTGGTTCAGTACACGGCAACTGCCGATGCAACCAGCTCTGGTGGTGTCCTGCGCGTGCCGATCGCCTGCTCAAGTGCAGGTGCGGTCGGTAACGCTGACGACGGTACGGCATTAATCCTGGTCACGCCGGTGAATGGTCTGCCGTCTTCCGGTGTGGCTGACACCCTGACAGGCGGATTTGATACTGAAGAGCTGGAAACGTGGCGCGCCCGCGTCATTGAGCGGTATTACTGGACGCCTCAGGGCGGGGCTGACGGGGACTATGTCGTCTGGGCTAAAGAAGTGCCCGGCATTACCCGCGCATGGACATACCGTCACTGGATGGGAACGGGAACTGTCGGTGTGATGATTGCCAGCAGTGACCTGATTAATCCCATTCCGGAAGAATCAACGGAAACGGCGGCAAGACAACATATCGAGCCACTGGCCCCGGTGGCAGGCTCTGATTTGTATGTGTTCAGGCCGGTGGCACATACGGTGGATTTTCATATCCGTGTGACGCCGGACACACCGGAAATACGGGCTGTCATCACCGCGGAGTTGCGTTCGTTCCTGCTGCGTGATGGTTATCCGCAGGGAGAACTGAAGGTATCGCGTATCAGTGAGGCGATTTCCGGTGCGAACGGGGAATACAGCCATCAGTTGCTTGCACCGGCAGACAATATCTCCATTGCAAAAAATGAACTGGCGGTTCTGGGGACGATTTCATGGACGTGACAAACGATGATTACATCCGTCTGTTGTCGGCACTGCTGCCGCCCGGTCCGGCGTGGTCAGCCAGCGATCCGGCGATTGCAGGTGCGGCACCGTCATTAACCCGTGTTCATCAGCGTGCGGATGCCCTGATGCGGGAGTTGGATCCGCGCACCACCACTGAACTGATAAACCGCTGGGAGCGTCTGTGCGGTCTGCCGGATGAATGTATTCCCGCAGGGACACAGACCCTTCGCCAGCGTCAGCAACGGCTGGATGCGAAGGTTAATCTGGCGGGCGGCATCAATGAGGATTTTTACCTTGCACAGCTTGCTGCCCTGGGCAGACCAGACGCCACTATCACGCGATACGATAAAAGTACGTTCACCTGCTCATCGGCCTGTACTGACGCGGTGAATGCGCCGGAATGGCGGTATTACTGGCAGGTCAACATGCCAGCCGCCACCAACACCACCTGGATGACATGTGGCGATCCCTGTGATTCCGCACTGCGTATCTGGGGCGACACCGTTGTCGAGTGCGTGCTTAACAAACTCTGCCCTTCGCATACCTACGTAATTTTTAAATATCCGGAGTAATCCATGCATCGTATAGACACGAAAACCGCGCAGAAGGATAAGTTCGGCGCGGGTAAGAACGGTTTTACCCGTGGTAACCCCCAGACCGGAACGCCTGCCACCGATCTGGATGATGACTACTTTGACATGTTGCAGGAGGAGCTTTGCAGCGTGGTGGAGGCATCCGGTGCCAGCCTGGAGAAGGGGCGGCACGACCAGCTGCTTACCGCGCTTCGTGCGCTGCTGTTAAGCCGCAAGAATCCGTTTGGCGATATCAAATCGGACGGCACGGTGAAAACGGCTCTCGAAAACCTTGGTTTAGAAGAAACGATAAATCGTGCCGCCGATGCGTTACAAAAATCACAGAACGGTGCAGACATTCCTGACAAGCCGCGGTTTGTACAAAATATCGGTTTAAAAGAAACCCTCAATCCAACAAAACGCGTGAGTATCGGCAATATCGGAACCGGCGTTTTTGACGGCAGCACACCGTGTATAAATATCGGTGACAGTGACAGTGGATTTATCGGCAGCGCGGATGGCGTACTGGATATTTACTGTAACGCTGCCAAAGTGGGTTATATCGATGGCAACGGATTACACATGCTCACCGATATTCATTTCGATAATGCGCGCATGACCACTAATGGTGACATTTTTGGTTCAGTGTGGGGGAATAACTGGCTGAGTATCTGGATTACTAATCAGCTAAATACCCGTGGAACGATTGACTGGATCAATAGTGAACTGGCAGTTCGTGACAACAACATCAACACCCGCGCCACATGGGATTATGTTAACCAGACTTTCGCCCGTAAAAATACCGGCAGCATTCAGGACTGGGGCTGGATTCTGGACGACAGCACCGGATTTATAATGCAGTGGGGAACACTTGGTAACTCAAACGGAACCTACAATTTCCCGCGCGCTTTCCCTGTTGGTTGCTTTGCCGTTTTTGTAACCAATACCAACGCTCAGGGCACCCAGGTGGATAACGCATTCGGATACCCGGTGAGCAACAGTCAGTTTTTTGCCGCCACCAAGTCATCAGGAATGGCCAATCTGGTCAATAATTTTCCTGTAGCCTGGCTTGCACTTGGGAGATAAATATCAATGAGCGAATATTATTACAGCTTTAAAGAAAAAGGTTTTTTCTGGCAACCGGATACCGAATCCGATAATTCCCCTGACGATTTAATTCCCCTGACAGATGAGTATTATCGCGAGCTGATGCAGGGCCAGGTGGACGGAAAATATATTGAGCACAGGAAAGGAGGCCCGGTACTGGTTGAGCATCGCGAATATACACCTGAAGAGCTGGTTGCACAGGCTGAAGCCAGAAAAGCGGAACTTCTTGCTGAGGCTGAGTCAGTTATTGCGCCACTGGCGCGGGCGGTAAAACTGAAAATTGCCACAGATGAAGAGATTAAACGGCTGGAAGCATGGGAACTTTATAGCGTAATGGTAAACCGGGTGGATACAGCTAACCCAGACTGGCCGGAGAAACCAGCTCAGATATAAAAATATAGATATGTAGTAGAGACTGCTGCTATATGTTATATAGCAGCAATGGCTATTTTTTTGATGGTTGAGTGTATAATTTTAGCACTGGTAAATGACGGTTTAGCTCCGGAGTTAGTTCCTGGGGAAAATTATGGATACTATTGGTTCATATTAATCAGGAAGAGGCTCCGCATATTTTTTGGTTTTTCAGTGTTCAGGGAGTGTTTTGTATATATTTATTAGCAATGTTTTCTAGTATCAGTTGGAATTGCTGTGGAGTCGGCATAGCACACTCATTAAACAGTGGTGCAACTTCTGTCATAATGATCTTCTCCGCATAGATTTTAAAGGATGCCTGCTGATGTTGATTGATAAACATACGTGGATACTTACTGTTTGCTGATGAAATCAACGGAGTTATAAAAGGATTGGCCCCTGCGCCGCTTGGCGTAAAAACGTCATTTTTGGTTGTTCCGGGCAGACCTGCATTTTTCGCTGCTTCGCCAATTTCCTGAAGAAAAGGCGCTATGTTGATCCCTTTGCTGATGAGCAAATTACAACACTGATCTTTATTCTTGCTGTAAACTGCCGATAGTATAGCTTCACGGGTCTGGCTGGCGTATGCGGGGTCTTTACTCGCACTACCTCTAATATCTATATCATTGAGCGTTTGAAGCATAAAATCTTTAACGACTTTATTTGTCAACACTGCCCGGCCCTCAGATGCGCTTCCTCGGTGAAAGTGTGTTGCAGAAGACTCAGTGTTCTTATGCGAAATAAAACGTTCCGATAATTTTGACCTTAATTCGATGAAGTGATTTTTTACTGCGAGAATACTTTTTGCTAAAGAATTTTTCTCGGTTGATTTTTCTTTTAGTAGTGTGGTTTCCTGTTTTTGGATTCTAAAATTTTGGGGAGATAAAGTTATTTTTGTCACGGTAATGATCCTTTTATATGTACATAACTCATTTATATATAGATAGCAGGAATACTTTTATTTTTTATAGCAAATGCTATGTCCATCTGATTGATGAATTAGAAAAAATCGGCTGATTCAATTAATGCTACAAATAGTACTATTTTTATTTTCCAGAAACTTTCAAAAAAAGTCCTTTTCGCTCAGGAGGAGCCTTGCCGTTCTGGCATTGAAATGGAGTGTGAGCTGATCGTTGAGCGTACCAGAGCCGGGTTGGAAGTGGTGCGTTCAAAAGGTCGTATTGGTGGCAGGCGTCCAAAGCTCAATCACCGATAGCGATGGAACTACCGCCCAGTGTGTTATTAGTATTCACGCCGAAGGAAGATGTCTGTGGCAGGGTTAACTTCCCGTTCATCTCATCGCCAGTTTTCTGGACTGCGCCCGCAGCCAGATTTATCGTTTCGCCTAAACCAACCTTTCAAATATTTTTCTGAATCAGGTGATATTTCGCCTCTTCTCCTGTTTTTACAACAGGAGAAGCACTCATGATTTACGGGTATGTTCGTGTATCAACAAATCATCAGGATACAGAGTTGCAACGTCTTGCACTTGAGTCAGCTGGCTGTGAGCGAATTTATGAAGAATATGCCAGTGGCAGAACAGCTAATCGCCCTGTGTTAAAGGAATTAATTACGGTGATGAAAAGTGGAGATGAGTTGATTGTCTGGAAGTTAGATCGGATAGGGAGAAATGTGCTGCATGCGCTATTGATGTTTCAAAATCTGCACGAAAAAGGTGTTAATTTTCGGAGTATTACAGATGGCGTAGACCTGAAAACAGCAAGTGGTCGCTATAATTTCCGTAATATTCTTTCTGCTGCGCAGTATGAATCTGATTTGAATAGCGAGCGAACTTTAGCTGGTTTGGCTATTGCCAGATCCAAAGGCCGGATTGGTGGGCGTAGACCGAAGTTTAGCGACGAGCAGTGGCAACAGATGGGAGCGCTCATAGCGGCAGGGAAATCACGGCGTTATGTTGCACGTATCTATAACGTTGGGCTATCAACCCTATATAAACGATTTCCTGTTACTGGCATTCAAACGAAATAATTTAAAAGCAATTTAAAGAGTTATTTGTCTAATGTTGGAAGCCGCAGCCACGTCGTATGCAAGAACGTGCTGCGGCTGGCTGGCGAACTTTCGATAGTGCGAGTATTGAATGATTTCCAACTGTTATCGATTTTGCGTATTTTTTGCATGAGAGGATTTTTACCTCCTCCCACCGATCCTCCATGGCTTTACGCCAGTGTCTCTGGTCTGCTATGTGCCAGGAGCAGCCATTGCTAAGTCCATCCTGTATTGTGCAGGTCAGCTCGTTTTTAAAGAGTCCGGCCATCATCTTACTGGTACAGACACCATATACTTTGTGACGGTCAGGCTACATATGCACAACTCAACTTATTCATCTATTTTTTGCTTTAGCATGTCAGTGTTGCTTTCTCGTCGGCGGGTGAGCGGTGACCTGACCTGTCGATAAAGGAACGTAGCACGTTTTATGCAACACCCGCATGCGGCAGAAAATTATTGCCGAACGTTTACCCCTGTCAACAAGCTTTACTTTCTGAGGCGCGCCAGCCCGCGAGGAAAACAATCTGAACATCAAACAATTAATGACACAAGAAATACGATTAAAGATTTTTTTGTGCATGCCGATAGTGCTTTTTTAAAAGGAGAAATCTATGTCTGTCACAATTCAGGGAAATACCTCAACCGTTATTTCAAACAACTCCGCCCCGGAAGGAACATCAGAAATAGCCAAAATCACAAGACAAATTCAGGTGCTGACTGAAAAGCTTGGGAAAATCTCATCGGAAGAGGGGATGACGACACAGCAGAAAAAAGAAATGGCTGCATTGGTACAGAAGCAAATTGAAAGCCTCATGGCTCAACTGGAGCAGTTGTTAAGGCAGCAGGCAGAGAAAAAGAATGAAGACGCGACAGTTCAGCCTGATAAAAAAGAAGAGAAAAAAGACGATACAAATACCGCTGGCACCATTGATATTTACGTCTAAGTGACAGCCGTATTGTGGCCCTCATCGGGCCACTTTTCGCCATCAGCCTTTTCTTTAAAGACATATTATCTTTGTATCATTTCTGATAGTTAACATTACAAGATATAAGTAATGGACGCACTCCCAATTAGTCTATTTAAATCGCCACGAGTTTAACTGACAACCCATGATCAATTATGAATTGCAACTATTTCTGTAGTCACTTTTGTGGGGACAGTCCACAAAACTGCCAACTTCCGCTTCTTGCTCATAACAGACATAAACTTCAGTTATGGCATAAAGGTATGCATGCTGGGTGGGGAAAGTATGAAGGAAAAGAAGACTGCTGCGCCGTTTGTCGTCACGTTTATCTTCATTGGCTATGCAAGTCGTAATACAAGGTGTGACAAAACTGAGACACATAAGGCCTCGCAATGGCTTGCAAGGCTTTACATGTTTTGATGTGGTGGGACGTGTGAGCGCAGTGTTGATGGGGTAATGCTTTGAATTAGAAGTGGATTCTTATAATTCGTAATGCGAAGGTCGTAGGTTCGACTCCTATTATCGGCACCATATCAAGTTCCTCAAACGTCCGTATTCATCCATAAATACACTGATTAATAACGACTTTATTGCTTTTTTGTCCATCACCGTCCGTAACCATCCAGTAGAATCCGACACTGAAGGTGTATAGGATTGTGTATATGTTCCTGTTCGGTCTTGGATTCCTATCCACATGCCTTTAAACGATATGCAGATTCGCCGCGCTAAGCCTGAAACTAAAGCCTATACACTCGGAGATGGGCAAGGGTTGTCATTGCTAATTGAACCTAATGGAAGCAAGAGCTGGCGGTTCCGTTATCGTTTTGCCGGTAAGCCAAAAATGATCTCGCTGGGTGTGTATCCGACGATCACACTTGCAGATGCCAGTTCTCGTCGTGATGATGCCCGAAAACTTGTGGCAGAAGGAAAGAACTGTGATCCTACCCGCGTAATATGGGCACAACCCTAAGCGAGGTTCTGGTTTTCAAATTGTTCTGGACTGAGACCGCCACAGGCACTGTGACGACGCCACCGATTGTAATCACACTCACTATAATTAAACACTGCTGTCCGCATTATTTCCCGGCTGACAAAGTCCTCTCCGTGGATACATTCCACCCTCAGCGTATGGAAGAAGCTTTCCGCACAGGCATTGTCGTAACAACAACCTCTGGCGCTCATACTTCCCCCGCAGATTATGGCGTTTCAGTAAGCTCTGGTAATCCGTTGAACAGTACTGACCGCCTCTGTCTGTATGCACGATGACATTTTCCGGGCGCTTACGCCGCCACAACGCCATCTGTAGCGCATCGCAGGCCAGCTGTGCCGTCATCCGTGATGACATTGACCAGCCAATGACTGACCGCGACCACAGATCGATAACCACGGCCAGATAAAGCCAGCCTTCACCAGTGCGAAGATACGTGATGTCACCCACCCACTTCTGATTCGGGCCGCTGGTGTAAAAGTCCTGCTTCAGCAGATTCTCTGAGACTGGCAGACCATGTTTGCGGTAACTGACCGGACGGAACCGGCGCGAGGCTTTCGCCCGCAGCCCCTGCCGACGCAGGCTGGCCGCCACGGTTTTCACGTTGAACTGGTAACCCTGAGCACGAAGCTCATCCGTCAGGCGTGGCGCACCATAGCGTTGTTTTGCGTCACTGAATGCTTCCCGGAAGACGTTATCACAGACAAGGTGGAACCGCTGACGCCGGTTTATCTGATGACGACGCTGATGCCAGACGTACCGCTTACAGATGCAGGCTATCGCCAGCGAGCTAAGCGCCCGGTTAAATACCCCAGTTGAAGTCGGTGGTGTGGAAGCCAACATGGCTGTGGCTGGCGCGTTAACGACGCCTGGATGCGACGCTCCGCTGGCGATCCTCGATTTAGGCGCAGGATCCACCGATGCCGCCATTATCAATAACGATGGCGCAGTACGGCGTTGTCGCCGGGCAGGGTAATATCCGTGGTACTGAAGGCCCGCGCAATGCGGTGGCGACCGGGCTGGTTTTAGCCGGAGAAGCCAAAAAATAGTGCAGAAAATAGCCGCGAAAGCGTTTAGCTGCGGGGTAAGTCAAAGAAAGGCGATGTTCTCTTTGATATCCCGGCGGAGTTGGGTACATAGTATCAAGGTGTCTCTCACGTGGTTAATTTTAAGGATAAGAGCATGCCAACAGCAATTGAAAAAGCCTTGGATTTTATTGGTGGTATGAATACTTCGGCGTCAGTGCCCCATTCAATGGATGAAAGCACCGCTAAGGGAATTCTAAAGTATTTGCATGACTTAGGTGTGCCAGCGAGTCCGGAAGTTGTGATGGCACGGGGTGAGCAGGAGGGATGGAATCCTGAGTTCACGAAAAAAGTGGCCGGATGGGCAGAAAAAGTCGCCTCCGGTAACCGCATCCTTATCAAAAACCCAGAGTATTTTTCGACCTATATGCAGGAGCAGCTCAAAGAACTCGTGTGAGCTGACTATCGAATAAAACGCTAACGGACGTTTCCATCTAAGGATGGCGGCGTCCAGAAGGGGTTGCCAGTGACAGTTTTGGACTGCCGATTCATTTCTTTTCGTCAAATTAATGTCTATATATTTATTGAATAAATATATAGTTCATAACTTACTACGTTGCCATTACCGCGTCATTCTTAGATGATCTACATTTCATAAAACACTTGATTCCATTTTGTCTCTATTAAGAAAAATAAAATGTGAACGCTGTCAATTCTGCAAACGTAAAAGATAAATATTGTATACACGGATGTTTGTTGGCAAACAGGCAGATGGCAATCAGGATCTTTTACGGAACATTGTGTATGAAAAATAATATTGAAGAGACAATAGGTAAGTACTTGCCTATTTTAATGATATTACCTCTGGCGGGTTTGGCAGAGTTAGCTTCTTTATATTCAATCCAGGCTTTATTACCAAAGTTAAGTGAGGTTTATAATATCCCATTGAATCAGGTAGGGATGATTTTGTCTGCTGAGGTGGGGTTTCTGGCATTAGCCATGTTATTTAGCGGCACGTTATCTGACCGTTTTGGGCGAAAGCCAATCATTTTTTATTCGTTGCTGGCAGGAGGTATTTTAACTCTACTGTGCGCAACAGCATCATCATGGCCGATGCTGGTGGTATACCGCGCTTTGCTCGGCATTGCAGTAAGTGGTATTACGGCGGCCGTTACAGTCTATATCAGTGAAGAAGTCTCTCCTGCTTTGGCAGGGATTGTTACTGGATATTTTATTTTTGGCAATTCGCTAGGGAGTATGTCTGGTCGTGTGTTTGCAACTTTGATGATGGAGCATGTATCTATAGATACGATTTTCTTTATCTTCGGTGGTGTTCTGATTGCTATGGCACTCGCGGTGAAGTTGTTTCTCCCGACATCCCGACAGTTTGTTCCTACACCTTCACTACAGCTTGGTGCAGTGTTGAAAGGCGGGTTGGAACATTTTAAGAATATCCGCGTATCATTATGTTTTGTCATTGGATTTATTCTTTTCGGCTCTTTTACGTCCATCTTTAATTTTCTGGCGTTTTACCTGCATCGACCGCCTTATGAGCTGAGCTACACCTGGATAGGTTTGATTCCAGTTAGCTTCTCATTAACTTTTTTTCTTGCGCCATATGCTGCCCGTGTCGCGTTGAATATTGGGTCGATGAATGCGCTCAGTTTGCTGATCATCTGTATGATGGTCGGTGCATTTCTTACGCTAATCGCCCCTTCTCTGTGGGTTTTCATTTCAGGTATCGTTTTACTGTCAGTCGCATTTTTCTCTGCTCATTCCACCGTATTAGCCTGGGTCAGTTCACGGAGTCCAAACGCAAAAGGACAGGCGACATCGTTTTATCTGCTTTGCTACTACGCTGGCGGTGCAGTAATGGGGTATTTAAACGGGTATCTTTTCTCCTGGCAGGGATGGAATGCTATTGCGGTATCATGTTTGATGATGCTGGGGATAGGATTATTTATCTGCCGGTTTATTTTCGCAAAATATGAGAAAAAACCGCAAATCAAAACACAGTCAGTTCAGGAGAGTTTCTGATTATAGACACGAAGTGTGTTTTTATACTTTCCATAATGGAATCATCATTTTTTCATTAATGTGTCACTATAGCTAAAAGCTTAAATTGTGAATATTTGGCTACCCGGATATTCGTTGCTCCAGGAATATATATGTCTGCTAAAACGCTGTATGAAAAATTAGTTGAGTCACATACCATTTGTGAACTTGATAACGAAGGACATGTTTTACTTTATATTGATCGTTCAATACTGAATGAATATACCAGCCCGCAGGCATTTAGCGGGTTAAGAGAACGCGGCCGCACCGTTCGGCACCCCGACACGTTTTTATTGAATATTGACCATGTTAATCCCACGCGGTCGCAACGGGATGACTTAATGACCGATCCGGGAGGACAGCTACAGGTTGATTACTTTCGGGAAAATGCCGCTGACTTTGGCATCACATTATTTGATGTGCTGGATCCGCGTCAGGGGATTGAACACGTGGTTGCTCATGAACAAGGGCTAGTGATGCCTGGCATGGTGATCGCCGCCGGGGATAGTCACACGACAACCTACGGTGCATTTGGCGCGCTGGGCTTTGGTATCGGGACGTCGGAAATTGAACATCTGCTGGCCACGCAGACGCTGGTTTACCGCAAGCTCAAAACCATGCGCGTAAGTGTTCAGGGAGAGCTACCTTTCGCCTGTTCCGCAAAAGATATTGTTCTTGAATTGCTTGAACGTATTGGCGCTGATGGCGCGACCGGATATGCCATTGAATTTGTGGGTGAGGCCATCAGCGCGTTGAGCGTTGAAGGACGAATGACGCTCTGCAACATGGCGGTAGAAGCGGGGGCGCGTGGTGCCATTATTGCGCCGGATAAAAAGGTTTTTGACTATATCTACGGTAAACCGCAAATGCCTGTAGGTGAACTCTGGCAGCAGGCATTGCTGGAATGGTCACAGTTGAGCAGCGATGCTGATGCGGTATTTGATAAGACGGTGGCGATCAACTGCCATGATCTTGAGCCTAAAGTCACCTGGGGAATCAGTCCGGATCAAACAGGTTCCATCACCGGACGTGTCCCTTTCCCGGAACAGGAAACCAATCCGCTTAAGCGCCTGGCGCTTGAGAAGGCCCTTCATTACATGGGATTAACGGCTGGCATGTTGCTGAAAGATATTCGTATCTCTCACGCTTTTATTGGTTCATGCACAAATGGTCGCATTGAGGATTTGCGTGCCGTTGCGAAGGTGCTTGAAGGGCGCAAAATCGCCAGCCATGTTCGCGGGATCATTGTGCCTGGTTCAACAATGGTAAGACGCCAGGCGGAAGAAGAAGGACTGGCGAAAATCTTTATTGCTGCCGGTTTTGAATGGCGGCAGTCGGGTTGCTCAATGTGCCTTGCGATGAATGAAGATGTGTTGTCGCCCGGCGATCGCTGTGCATCAGGTACGAACCGTAATTTCCCTGGACGACAGGGCGCTGGAGCAAGAACGCATTTGATGAGCCCGGCGATGGTTGCGGCGGCGGCGGTAGCGGGGCATCTGGTCGATGTTCGGTCATTACTTCAGGCAGGGGAATAAGATGGATACGTTTAAGCAAATCAGCGGGCGAATTGCGCCGATGCTGGAACCGAATATCGACACTGATGTGATTATGCCAAAACAGTTCCTGAAAGGGATCGATCGCCAGGGGCTGGATAAAGGGGTGTTTTTCGATCGTCGCTTTATGGCTGGCGGCCAACCAAATCCTGATTTTATTCTGAACATGCCGGGCTGGCAGAGCGCGACATTCCTGCTGGTTGGCCCCAATTTTGGCTGTGGATCGAGTCGTGAACACGCCGTATGGGGATTAAAACAACTGGGAATACGGGGGCTGATAGGTAGCACATTTGCAGGCATTTTCGATGATAACTGCCAACGCAACGGGATCCTCACGGTCTCATTAGATGAACCTGCTTTGGCGCGCCTGGCGCAGCTTGCCGCGAGTGCTGATACCAATTCTATCACTGTTTCACTCGATCGCTGCGAAATTACGACGGCAGAGGAAACGATCTCCTTTGTGATCAGTGAACTCAAACGGGCGATGCTGGCCGCAGGCGAAGATGCGATAGCCTGGACATTGCAATACTTACCGGAGATTGAAAATTTTGAGGTTGCGCATTATTCACGGCGGCCGTGGTTAAAACGCCCTGCATCCCCGCGCGGCTAAGGAAGAAGACTGCAATGAAACTGGTTCAATATCTTGTGAACGGTGGCAAACGCTACGGCATTATGCAGGAAACCGGAATAATTGATCTCTCGCAGCGGCTTGGCGACAAATATCCCACTTTGAAATCTCTACTGTGCGCTAATGCGCTGACGGATGCGGCGTTATGGTGTGATGAGCCGGCGGATTATTACTACCAGGAAGTCACTTTTCTGCCGGTGATTGACGATCCGCAGAAGATCATCTGTGTCGGAATGAATTACGCCGATAAGCGTATTGAGTTTAATGAAACCAACCCGGCCCCAACCCTTTTTGTCCGCTTTGCGGATTCTCAGACCGGGCATAATGGCATGCTGCTGAAGCCTGAAAATACCAATGAGTTCGACTACGAAGGTGAATTAGCCGTAGTGATTGGGCGGCGATGCTCCCGGGTCAGCGCTGAGGATGCTTTAGATTATGTCGCCGGATACAGCTGCTATATGGATGGTTCAGTGAGGGACTGGCAGCATAGCTGGTTTACGGCTGGAAAAAACTGGCCTTCGACAGGATCATTCGGTCCGTGTCTGGTGACCACAGACGACATTCCCGATCCCCAGATGCTACGTTTACTGACACGACTAAACGGGCGGGAGGTGCAGAACGAATCTACGGCAAATATGATCCATCCTATCGCTTCACTCATTGCTTATATAAGCACATTTACTCTGCTTTCCCCTGGCGACACGATCCTCACAGGGTCGCCTGGTGGAGTGGGCAAAAAACGCGTTCCACCGCTGTTTTTACACGATGGTGATGTTATTGAAGTTGAGATTGAACATATTGGAACCCTGCGCAATGTCGTCCGGGATAGCCGTTATTTAACATCCTCTGTTAGCTGGCATGACGGGAGAAAGTGATGAGTACACTGATTGAATGCGGCGCCTCTCCGTTTATTCCGGGGTTTGCGCTCAAGGATGTTCGTCTGGAAAATGGTCTGACGGTAAGAGTGGCTATCGGAGGCAGCGGTTCACCTTTGGTACTGCTACATGGGCATCCGCAGAATCATACAACATGGCGGAAAGTCGCACCGACATTGGCGCAAAATCATACAGTCATTTTGCCGGATTTGCGTGGCTATGGCGACAGCGATAAACCAACGAGCGATCCGGCGCACCGTACCTATTCAAAGCGCACCATGGCGCAGGATATCGTCATGTTAATGGACGCGCTCGGCTTTTCCCGTTTTGCCTTCGTAGGGCATGATCGTGGCGGACGCGTAGGACACAGGCTCGCGCTGGATTATCCGGATCGTGTGACCTGTTGTACTTTTATCGACATTGCTCCAACCGCGACGATGTACGCCTTGACCGATAAATCCTTTGCTACGCGTTACTTTTGGTGGTTTTTCCTGATTCAACCTTTCCCGTTACCCGAAACGATGATTGCGCACGATCCGGCATTTTTTCTGCGTAAGCATATTTCTGGCCAGCTAAAAATAGAGGGCGCGACCTCGCAGGAAGCATTCAATGAATACCTGCGCTGTTACCAGAACCCTGAGATGATCCACGCGATCTGTGAGGACTACCGGGCTGCTGCGACGATTGATTTGGACGATGATGCCGCAGATACGTCGGCGCGTATCCGGTGTCCGTTACAGTTGCTGTGGGGAGGACTGGGAACGGTAGGGCAACTATATGATGTGGTTGGTACCTGGAAAGAAAAGGCGCTAAACGTTCAGGGGGAAGCATTGCCTTGCGGACACTCCCCGCAGGAAGAGTGTCCTGAGTACTTTATCCAGAAACTTCAGTCCTTTTTACATTCAGTGTTATAACTCGGTCATCCTTTGCAACTTCGCACTGATGCTATGAAAACGACACCTGTAGGAAAAAAACATCGCCAGCCCCTTGAGGGCTGGCCTTCTGTTGAAGATCTTTTCGTTTTTGTCACCGTTGCTCGCAACGGTGGATTTGCCCGGGCAGCGCTGGAGCTGGGGTTATCTCCCTCCTATATCAGCAAACGTATCGCTATCCTTGAAAAATGTCTCAACGCCCGGCTTTTTTTTCGAAATAACAGAGTGATGCGTCTCACACCGGAAGGCGAAAATGCGCTGGGTGGGGCTATGCAGGTCGTCAGTGAAATGGATGGTTTTGTAAGTCGTTTGGATAATCAACGTGGTGTGTTGGCTGGTAATATCACCATCAACTGCTCATTTGGTTTTGGGCATAAATATGTCGCAGAGGCGCTGTCGTCATTTATGATCGCCTATCCTGATATTACGGTAAAACTCACGCTAACGGATCGTGAAGTGGATCTGGTGGAAGAGGGGATCGATATTGAAATTCGCGTTGGGGATGATATCAACGAATTGTATATCGCACGGCAGTTAGCCACTAATCGACGGATCCTGTGTGCTTCCCCTGAATACCTCGAACGCCACGGCAAGCCAGAGTCTGTTAGTGCGCTTGTGCAGCACGATTGCCTAATGATTCAGGAAAAAAACTCGGCATTTGGCAATTGGATATTAACGGACGGTAAGCAGCAGACACATTGCCGACTAAACGGTTTTCATTCTTCCAACAGCGGCAGTGTGGTGCTTATTTGGGCCCTGAAAGGCCATGGCATTACATTGCGGTCGGAATGGGATGTTGCGCAGTATATTGAACGAGGTGAGCTGGTTCGCGTGTTGCCTCAGTGGTATCAGGAAGCGAATATCTGGGCTGTATATACCCGGCGTTCATCAAGTTCTGAACGTATCAAAATCTGCATCGATTTCCTCACGGAGCATCTTGCACAATGCTTTCCAGGCGGTAAAGCACCGGGCGTACTGTGATCAGTCGGCGCCAACTGTCGTGGCGCCAGATGCTCTGACTTACGTTTACTGTTAGGTGTTCTTTTTGCCAGCACCCAGTAGCTTTTAGGGCGTTGCGTTGGTGGCGCGGTTTTGTTTCCGCTATCGTGGCGAAGTTATCTTTTATCCCCCCACGCGGCCCAACCTCCACATAGATACCTCCATTATTACCGGATTTCTCACCTGGTTTTAACGTCATATTTTATCTCCTGATTTTTGGGTGACGATTATCGGAGGTTGAGAATTCTATTGGTATCGGCTGGATGGCATTGTAAGTATCACACACTCACTCCATAACAATCAGATTGATTGAGCGACTACTTTAGCTCAATAGATATGTGTTCATCTTAAGCGTATTATCGCAGGTTGGCAATTAAAATCCTTTTAAAAAACAATACCATACATCAATTCAATATGCTGATTTTTCGAGGTTTTCTCAAATTTAGTTATGCTTATGTAATGCTACCTAACTGACTAAAAGTAATGCTCTTTTCACACAAAAGCCTTAACAGAGGAAACGCAATATTACGTGACTTAATGCCTCTGCTCATTCTCATTAGTTATACCAATGTAATGTTTTCTCACAGCAAAAGAGAAGCAGCTACCTGTGCAGCATTATAGGCGGAAAATCCATTGGGGGTATTACCAAAGATGAAATAGAAAATTAATATTATTAATTAAATGAATATGAAACAGGTATTGTTCCTGTTATCGTTACAACCTTTTCTGTCATAACAATCTTCTCATTTTCTTTCTCGCATACTTGCTGAGCATGGTATAAATGTCTATGAGGACGTCAGCTCGGAAAGCATTCGTTCTGCATGGTATGCCTTTCGCTATTCTCAGGGGCGTGAAATGAAAGTTTTCTTTGATGGAGTCTATATAAGCATATGAAATTGATAATAATTCTCCTTCTCGCGCTATTCCCGTTATGTTCATCTGCCAGCAATCATTATGCCCTTGTTTTTGAAAATAACACGATACTGCTTGTTTTAAATCTTAAATGTTCTCCCTGTGATTTAAACTGCGCAAATATTCAATATCAGCTTTTCAATAAAGAGACGGAGTCTGTTATTTCAGGGGCTGCTAAGCCTGTGACAACGGGCATCGAAAATAATTTTCGCGGTTATATGATGCGTAATAATAATACGTTCTACACATTAATTGAATCAGATAATGAAAAAGTATGGGATATGTCTGTTGAGGAGAAGGGAACTCAACAGAACAAAGATGCCGTGCAAAAAGTAAAATATCAGCTTAATGCTATTTTTGACAATGGTACATGCTGAATTCTGGCCTGTCTCAGGGATACGATCGTATCCCTGAATATTTCCCATCAAAACTCAGCAATAAAATCACTCTTACTAATATATTTTTCCAGTATGGCGGTATATTGTCGCCAGTTCCCGGAATCATTGATTACTGCATAATTTATCGATGCTCCCGGCGTTGGCGAGCGTGTTAGCGGCACATCACGTGCTGTTTTCGGCGCAACCATGATATCGCCGATACTTTTCTTGTCGTCCGTCGTTAGTGTTAAACTCATATACCACGAGGTGGGGTTAACTATCCGTATAGTATTCTCTTTAGCAATAAAGCGTAATTTTTTCTCCTCCGCTTCCGTGGGCGCTTTTAGCCCAGTCGGGCGAATTAAAATTTTTAGCCTCAAACGAAGCGGTAACACCAGTTTTCGCGGGTGGTTTTTAATGTCCTGGGTGACTGGCGGTATCTGATAAATGTTTAGCCAGAAGAGACTCTCCCGGTCCGTTGCCAGCTGCTGGCGGGAACTCAGGAGCAGGCGAAGCGTTCTCAGTTCTCCTGGCTGCATTTTAAATACCGGCGGCAGCGCCACCAGCGGCGTTTTGCTGTTATCCGGAGAGGCGTCAATGTTTCCGGCGTCGGTCCATACCTGTAACAGCATCGGCGTTGTATTATCGTTGGATAATGTCAACGATTGAGCGACCTCATCTGAAGCAAAAATAATTCGGGTTCTGTCAATATTAACGGCGGCTTGTGCCGGGCCATACCATCCCGTCAACCCAAGTAACGTTAATATGACTTTACTGAAAACTAACCACTGCCTGTAATTGCGCATTCACGCTTCCTGCCGTTACTGTTTGTCCGCCGATCGCCTCAAGCGAGGCAGTAAAATCACCGCTGTAGGTTTCTACTGAACCGGATGATACCCGTGTGGTTAAATCTTTATAGCCATACCAGCCTCGGGCGTTGCCAGTGCCTGTCTTGATCCGATCGGGTAACAGGTTAATCGGCGTACCGGCATCGTTATAGATGCGGATACCCACTCCGGAAGCTACGCCAGGTTCGCCATAATGGGTGTCCAGTAGCCACGACAGACCGCCTGCGGATGTGGTTAGCCCCAGGCGACGCGCCGCCGCCACGGCGGTGGGTTGATTAACGACAAACCCCATTGCGACATTAGCGGCGCTGGTGGACGGGAGGGCACTGGACACGGCGCCGGACTCACATTCCAGGCTGACGTGGAAAGGCGCCTGGCTATTGCCTCCGGCGGCTAATATGCCGACGGCGACAGGGGGAATTTTCACGATCGCAGGATAATCTGTGATTTTACATAACGCGCCGCGAACATAGGTGACGCTATTATATGTACTCCATGCCCCGGGCCAATAGCTGGGCCAGCCATAATAATCGCTGGCATGATCCAGTCCCGCTTTGATCCGCTCGGTAATCAAGCCTGGGCCTTTAAACGCGATATAACCCCGAGGCTGCGTCCAGGTATCTCGGTCCATTGGATTCTGGTAGGCAAAATATTTTCTTGAGTCAATTTTAAACATCTCATATAGCACGTTGCTAAACGCGCTGGCAGGAATATAAATATATTTGTCATCCTGAAACCAACTGTCTGCGGTAAGTTGGCGTTCTTTCCAGAAACGGCTGTAATATTCGCCGGTACTGAGGTTTGTCATACGGACAGCAACATTACGCTCCACATCATAATAGGCGCCTTCTACTTCGGGAGTAAAAAATGCCCCCGCAAAAGCGCTATCGCCATTTGTCGAATACATCTCATAGAGCTTCCCGGCATCGGCGGTATCGCAGCGGTAAAGTACCTGTTTACTGGAATAGGGCGTTTCGGTGGCGGCCGTCAGGAAGTTACCGATCCCACTGGCCAATAGTGTGCCGGAGGGTTGAAATGTTTCACTATTACTGATGCTAATCACCGTTGGCAAACCGATATTACCGGTATTTGTGTCAGTTGCGCCGATCCAGTTTTGCGCCGTGTAGCCCGCTTTTATCGCCGCGTCAGAGAGCGCGCTCTTATCGGTGACTTTGATACATGAAGACCATGTTCCGGCGCTGACGAACAGGCTGGTGATAAACAATAGCGTTCGGAAACTAAAAAGCATTGTGCTATTCCTTCTCGCAGATTTTGTTCAGATAGAGAAACGGTTCTTTGGTGTGAAGATCGAGTTGGTAGGCAACCCGGCAACGCTGGTTTGCCCCTGTTCCCCAGCGCACCAGTAGAGAACCCGACGGATGGGCGATACGGGCATAAATCTGCCCACTCTGGCCGACCATGCCGATGTTTGTGCCTTCACCGTTGAAAACATCAGCGCCCATTGGCGGTATGCCGCCATCCGGCATCTTCACGGAGATCAGCACTGCTTTGCCGCTGATAGTGGCGAAATTGACACGCGCGATGGCGCCGGCATACGGCACAATCTGCTGACTTCCTCCCGTCAGTTCGGCATCGCTGCGCATCTTACGGGTGTCGAGCGTAACGTTATTGACGCGGTAAGGAGATAACGAAGGCAGAATGGCGTAACCAAAGCGATCAACCACAGCGCCCTGGCCATTTTGTACGATCGCGCCCTGCGCGCCATCGGCATGAATAAGCGCAAAGGTATCGCTGGTATAGGGGCCAGCCGTCAGACCGCCAGGGTGGAGTACCAGGGTGCCGGACGCGCCCAGTCCTTCCTGACGATAGTTATCACCCTGGTCATAGTTGGCGCGAAGTGCGCCAAACCGGGTGTTTTGTTGTAGATTACCGCCAAACGTCGTTGGCGCGCTGCTATCGCTATTACTATTGCGATAACGCTCGTAGCCGCCATAAACCGACCATGACAGGTCGCTGTTTTCACCGCTACTGCCGGTCATGGATACGGTTGAGGAACGGCTTTGACTGGACTGGTTATAATTCATGGCGACAGACGTTCTGTTTTCGCCCCAATCCAGCGGTATAGAGACATTAAACGACATTGTGGTTTCGGTATATTTTTGTCGGCTACTCACGTCCAGTGGTTCGTTAACGCCGTGATAAAAGCGATCGTAATCCCAGGTGGTGCGCTGTCGTGCGATATTCACCCCGTAGCTTATATTCCGCCACTGGTTGCTATACCCCATTTGTAGCTGTGTTATACGCGATTGGTTATTGTAGTAGTCTGCGGTGCTGGCGCTGAGGTTAAGCGTGCCAAGCCGTCCTAACGGCTGGCTTACCGTCGCGGACAGGCGATTGCGCTGATGCAGCGTGTCGGAGTAGTAATCAATCCCCGTTTTTGCTTCCCGGCGTACGCCGAGCACGTCCTGAAGATCGCGAAAGCCGTTGGTTGAATAACGATAAGCCGCCAGTACCAGGTTAGTGCCGGTGGTAAACGTTTTGCTGTAACTGAGTTCCGCGCGCCAGCCTTGCTGGCGATCGTTATGCTCTGCGCGCGCATTCGACCAGGTGGCGTTAAGGCCGAACGCGCCCATACCGGTGGCCCAGACGCCGCCCGCCAGCCATGCCTGGTAACGCTGCGCAATTCGTGAACCGAGGTTGAGAGTAATGGTGTTATTAACGCCGTGCTGGAACGTTCCCTCAAAGAAACGATTTTCAATATCGTAGTACTGACGAACCCTGCCGAAGGCCAGCGAATAGTGCCAGTTACCGGGACGTACCGAATCCGGCACGGAAGAATAAGGCACGGTGAAACGTGAGGTTTTACCGCTGGCCTCGATAACCTCTACCTCCAGATCGCCTTGATAACGGGTGTTGTACAGATCGTCAATATAAAATGGGCCCGGCGGAACGTTGGTTTCATAAATCACTTTCCCCAGTTGTTTTACTACCACGTGCGCGCTACTGGCCGCTACGCCCCGAACTTCCGGCGCATAACCGCGTTTGCCCTGCGGGCGCATCCGCTCGTCGGTGACTAGTTTAGCTCCGTTAAAAGACAGACTGCCGAATAAGCTGGAGTCCGTATAGCTATCGCCCAGCGACAGGATACTGTTAATAGACGCGACAGGTCTTTGCACCCAGGTTCGAACGCTATTATAGCGCCAGGCGCTTCCGCTCTGGTTGCTATTGGCATAGCGCAGATTACTTTGATGACGGACCTGCCAAAGTCCGAGGTTAACGCCCATGTTTAAACCGCTCCATAAGTATTGGTAGCGATAATGGCTGTCGGTATTTTCGGTGTGGGTCCAGTTTGTGTTATGGCGTAAAAACAGCGCCAGCGCGCCGCTATCCCACTCTGAAGGGGAGATATAACCGCGCGGTTTGTGCGTAAGTTCGGTCATTGGAATCGTCAGCAACAGGCGAAGCGTGGCGCTATCAAACTGCCAACCGGCATGAGGCACCCACTCCCTGAGCGGGCGACACTCGGTCGCAGCGTCGGTCGCAGCGTCGGTCGCGGGGAGTGATTTTATCTGTGCCGCTTTCATCACCGATAAGGGCAGGCAGGGTTCAGCTTGTTGACCCTCTTTTACAGCATTAAATCGAATATTAGTGCTCGAGGCTACCAGCGTGCCATTAACGTAAACGTCGGCAAGATAGTCTCCGGAAGGCGTTTGCTGTTCATTAAAACGGGCAATATTTTGTCCGTAAGTGGCCCCCTGAAGTAGCGCAGGATCAAAATAATACTCTTCACCCTGCGCGGAGCCTGAGCAAACTATGGCGATCAATAGCGCAAGGCTTTTGCGGTTCAAATTAATGGTGGGGGACATCGTAGCTCTCGCTTATCCTTGCGCCCAGGTCGTTAACCAAAGTAACGGTGACTGTACCGGAGAAGGATTTGAGTGACCGTTTGCCCGGCAGCCACCAGGTTTGACTGGAGAAAGGGGCAATCATGTCAGCATCCAGGTTATACGAAGCGCCGTTCACTTTTACATTCAGGTTACTTAAAGAGGCAAACCAGGGCTGCGGATTAACAATAACAATACCGCTTTTTCCGGAACCCTTATTTACCGTTTTAATCTGTAGTTTTTTCGCCAGATTATCAGGTTTACCTAGCCCGTCAGGACGATAGAAAAGTTTTATTCTTGAGCGCAGCATCACCAACATTTTATTTTGCCCGCTGTCGCTGCCAATATTCGTTGGTGGTACCTGTAATACGTTAAACCAGAATACTGATTCACGATCCTGCGGCAATTTTTTTGTGTTGTTATAAATTACGCGTACCACCTGGCCTGCTTTGGGTTGAATACGAAATACTGGCGGCGTGGCAATAAACGGCATCGCGCTGCTATTTTCCGGGCTGGTATTCATATCGCCATCATCAAACCAGGTTTGTACGATATAAGGTATTGCATCATTATTTTTTAACTGCACATCTACGGAGGAGGCTGTTGATGGGTAAATTATTCGGCTACCCAAAATAGTAACGCTCGCCCACGATGCTGTGGCGGGTAGGGCCAGGAATAGAAAAACTATTAAGTAATATAATGCGGAATGTCGGGTATCCATTTTCATCTCAACAACTCCCTGGCGATTGAAAATGGTCTGGCGTTTCAACGCCAGACCGTAGCGACAATTATTTATACGAAACGGCGTATTGAAGGGTGGCAGCGACTGTCCCAGCCTCTGCTTTCCCGGTAGAGTAATACCGCGCGGTATAAGTCGCGCTCGCTTCAGAAGCATTTGGTTCCAGCTGTAGGTCGCCGTCGCCAGTAAAGCCGCCGGTCAGATTGATTGGCTCCCCTGAAGTGTCGAGTAATTGGACTTCAACATTTTTCGCGCTGCCAGTATTACCCAGGTTACCGTTACTGGTGACCTGATTACCGACAAAGACAGTGGAAATTTTTGTTGTTTTGTCCTTAGAGCCGGTACACCCGGACAGCCCAATATCAAACGTTATTGGCCCCGCAGTTTTCCCTTGTTCTGATAAATCTTTAGTACTTACTGTTGGCAATAACACGACGGGTTTAGCCTGATTACCATTAATCACGACAGAGCATGTTTCATCAGAGACTTCCCCTTGAAAGGTGATGGTGTTATCAGAAACAGCCATCGCGCTGCTGGAGACAAGAAGCGAGCCTGTGATCATTGCTAAATATTTTTTCATAGACATATGATAATGTTCCTGTATTAATCTTTACTTTTTCAGGACGAGTGCAATTCGCCCGAATGTTTCGTGCTTATGGAGGAGTGGTAAAAATAACGATCATTAACTCTATTTTTGGATGTGAGCTATACCCTCCTGACTATTGATAATGCGATATAAAACAAACAGACTTATTTCTCTTATCATGAAATAGAGCGATAAGCGCTTTCGTCCATACATCTCATTAGTACAACTGATAGTGTTATCATTTGATTGAGTGTAATCCGGTAACAATTCTCTCCGCGTCTGAATAGATAGACTATGTTGCAATACAAACCTGCTCATTTTTGCTATGTAAAATCCGCATCAGTTAAACCTCCCGATGGATAATACGATGGTGAGATTAAGGTAAATTTTCTGAAATGTGCTTCTGAAACAGTATAATTAGTCTTACTTTTTTCTTACTTTTGGCCTTTCAGAAGTTTCCTGAGTTTGCGTTAAGGTAAAGAAAAGTGTTCAGATTTACCTATAACTGTTTGATTTGTAATGTGCAGGTAATACTTGTGTCAATTATTGTTTACTATAAGTGAGACTTATAAGTTAAACTCAGGTTAATTAGGGGGCTGAATTCTTTTTTGAGCATGATAATATGTCGTCTGAATGATGGATGCAGTTACCTTTAGGATTGTCATGAATGAAAGCATATTTTTACTTGATAAGCGTGTTGTATTTGATAGTACGAAGATGACCTTATCGCATGGTAATGAGATAATCAGAATATCAGAAGCTGAGACCCATCTGCTTCTTGCTTTTTGGCATGGTCTTTACAAAAAAGAAGATATTATTCATTTTGTTTGGGAAAATCGTGGAGGCTGCGTCTCAGAATCAAGTTACTATAAACTCATTAATCAAATGAGAAATGAGTTTAGTAGCATCGGTCTACAGCCATCTGATATCGTAACTCGCCCTCGGGTGGGGGTATCGCTGTCTGTTGCCATTGAACCTATAAAAAAAATCACCTCCCTAAAGGTGAGTGATGAAAACGTTAAAGGCTCCCCGACTCGGGAGAACATATTTTACAAAATTAAACGTCACAGCGTATTTGTGGTATTAACAGGAGCCATTCTTCTGGCATTGCTCTATGGTGTATTTACTATATATAAAGCGCCTGTTCGTAACAGCCCTGATAGTTTTTTTACATATCTTGGCGAATATAACGATTATGCAATCTATAAAACAAAAGAGGATAAGGTCACATTAAGTGAAGTAGTTTTTGCTTTTAACTCTCTGAAAATTAAAATTTACCGGCAAAATGGACGCCATCTTTATTATATCAGGGAGCCTAATATGAATATTTTTCTGCAATGCTTAAATCCTGTTGAAATGGCGGTGCCAAAATGTATTACAGTAAAAGAACGTTACTGATTATATTTGTAATATTTATCGCCATTGTCGCAATCGGATCGGTAATAGCGCTTGAGTGGGTAAATCGTGACTCTTATAGAACCAATAATCTTATATGCACGACAAAATCAGAAGCGTATATTGAACCACGAAAATTGTACATGGATGGTGGGCTTGTGCTGGATCTTAAATCCGGCAGGATTACCCTGCACTACGATGTTACTACCGATACGAAAGAGAAACGGCTTTTTTTTCGTGATATCTGCATCAGCAAACTGCGCAGAACGGGTATGAAAACATTTACTTTTAAAGTCAATTCAGTTAAGACTTTTGAGTCTGATACTGCTGGCGATTTGTTTTCCTGGTTGAGACTGTTACAGCCTGGTACGATTAATGAGTTAAAGATGGTCAAAATTGGGAAAAATACCTACATGTTTTCGCTTAATCGACATTTGTATAATGTGTGTACCACCAGTAGTAACGTTGAGTTGTAGCCAATAATCCCTGTATTGATGGGAATTCGTTCCGTGATGGTTATGCCTCATCAGGCAGCGAACCTGGCATCTGGCTAACATATTGAATTTAGATATCTGCTATCGCTTATTTTAACGATAGTATCCTGCACCTGTTGGGTATTGATATTTTCTTGTCTATTTTCGGCACAGGGAGTGCCATCTTGCTATCATTAAGAACGTATAACCTATCTCTCAATATTGCTTTTCTATATTAATGTTACTTTAGTTATCCTATAAAAGCGTACAGTGGCAAAAGGAAGGCCGGTAAGAGGGCAATGATTTGAAAGTAAGAAAGCTATTTCTGATGTTGTTTATTGCCGTTCCACTGATCGTAATGATATTGGTGGGGTTACTCGCGGGTATCTTCCAGCTAAAACGAGATATCGCCGTCAGCGCCAATACGCTGCTGCGGTTTAGCGCGGATATATCTGCCGCCTCCTGGCAAGTCGCCGGAAAAGCCGCCAGACTGGCTGAGAGTTCCTGTACTGATACGCTGAAAGAACTGTCCAGAACGCGGGCCTTCACTCCTTATGTCCGTGACATTGGGTTTCTGGAAAATGGTGATATCACTTGCTCCTTTGTCACAGGAACCGAACGCTATCATTTTTCCCGGCTGGCAGGGCTTTCTTTACCTGCTTCTTATCCGGAACGGTGGTTGCGATCTATCGGTAGTATGGCCGAAGGACCCGATCGCCTTGTTGTGGTTTATGTGAAAAAAGTAGCAGCGAATAAAGCGGCCTTCGTCATTGTGGATTCGCAGTATGTCCAGGAGCTCATGGAGATATTGGCAGCAGAGAGAGCATCAGCCTTTAGCCTGACATTCGGCGCAGGGGAGGCGATTACCAGCGCTGCGACGTTGCGCGGTAAGGCGTTTTTAACGCAGCGGTTCGCCTCAACCGATCACACTATCCAGCTGATGGTGCGAACCCCCTTCTCAACGTTATCGGCATACTGGTTACAAAACCTTTTTATTTTTGTTCCGCTGTCATTGTGTCTTTCTGTAGGGATGATGTTGTTCTACAGGCGCTGGTATTTAAAACGTTTATCTCTGGCCCGGGAGATTGCCAGGGGAATAACGCACAATGAGTTTACGGTACATTATCAACCTGTTTTTAATGTTAAACACGGTAGTTGCGGTGGCGTGGAGGCGCTAATGCGCTGGCCGCAACCGGATGGCCGTTTTATAACCCCGGATATTTTTATTACCGCCGCAGAAAATGAAGGCATGATTATTCCACTCTCTCGTCATCTGTTCGAACTGATTGCTCATGACGTGATAAACTGGACTGTACCGGATGATTTCTATATCAGCGTAAATATATCGCCTGCGCATCTTATGGATGACGGTTTTATACAAGATATAGAGGCGCTCAGGACTCGTTTGGGAACGATAACGCTTATGTTGGAGCTCACCGAACGTAGCCTGATTGTAGAACCTTCACAGGTCGCGGAAAAACTTTCAACGCTCCGTGAAAAAGGCGTGTTAATAGCGATTGATGATTTTGGGACCGGCTATTGCTCACTCTCCTATCTCCAACAATTACCTGTAGACTATCTTAAAATAGACAGAACGTTTATCGATACCATTGATACCAGCAGCGATGATGTTCCTGTCCTGGATACTATCATTACGCTGAGTCAGCGACTGGGACTCAATGTGGTTGCCGAAGGGGTCAGTACCCAGCACCAATTGCGTTACATCTTAAGCCACGGGGTAGGATTCGTTCAGGGATTTCTTTATGCCAGGCCGATGGGGGCTAATGACTTTATGAGCTGGCTTGGCAAGTCGGCCCAGAGGCAAAATGGTTTGCTCAAGGGGGAAAACGAATCTGCGAGTGGCCTGGTGGCTGAATAATACAGGAGCTCGCTACGGAAAAAAATTCAATAGCGCGATATATCCTGGTAATATGTTTATGCCGTGAAGAAACGTGATAGCACTGGGGCGGATATTTTTATGAGTCAGAACAATTATCTGATTGACAAAAGAGTTATTCTTGATTGTGAACGAATGACGCTTTCCTGCGCCGGAGAGTCGATAACGATATCTGAATCGGAACGCAGTTTGCTTATCGCTTTTCATGAAGGCCTTTTTAAAAAAGATGATTTAATTAACTATGTCTGGGGGCGCAAAGGTGTCGTGGTCTCTGATGCCAGTTATTATAAACTGATTAACCAGCTACGAGGATCATTTGATAAAATTGGTCTTAAGGGGGCGTCTGTTGTGACTCGTCCTCGCGTGGGTGTTTTACTCTCAGTTTCCATTGAACCGTTGAGTGATGAGGCGCAAAATACGCCGTTGCCTTCTGTTGCTGAAACAGAAGTATCGACGGTTGAAGTGCGGCACGATGACACTATTATTACCCCAATACCGGGCGCTGTGAATAGAAAAGATTGGCTCTACTTTTGCCTGGCCGCGCTTCTGATGTTTTTTATGATGTATAAAGTTAAGGGTGAAAATATTGATTACTTTACCCTCCAGGGTTCGTATGATGGATACACTTTTTATAGTGTCGGGCATGATAAAACCCATCTGACGGATATCGTTGAAGCGTACTCTGAGATGAGTAATGAAATACATAAACAAAACGGAAAAATCATTTATTACATTCGCGTTCCTAATACAAATATTTTTGTCCAGTGTCTTAACCAACTTGATATAGCGGAGCCGAAATGCATTTCCATAAAAGAACGTTATTAAGCGTTGCGACGCTTGGAATGTTGGCTGTTTCAGTCGTACTGATGGTAGTTTGGGTACGAAACAGTAACCATAGTTCTATTAATACTAATGAATTTTTATGTACGACAAGAACGGTAACGACGATACAACCTAAAGATATCCATGCCGATGGCAGTCTTGTTCTTGATTTTAAGATGAAGAGAATTACGCTTCAATATGAAATAAAAACAAAAGATAACGGTGTAAAAATATTATACCGGGACGTGTATATGAAAAATTTACATCGAACAGCGCCTGGTGTTTATACGTTCGAAGTATCCCAGGTAAAAGTCTTTGCCACGGACACGGCTGGCGATCTGTTATCATATTTACGGGTTCTGCATCCGGAAGCGGCTAATGAGATTCGAATATCTAAAGTGGGTGAGAAAACCTTTTTTTATTCTCTTAATCGGCAGCTTTATAACGTTTGTACCGCGCAGTAGATCTGAATGTTGTCTGAATGCGTCAGACAGCGAGTTGCGAAATTGCCCTCCGCAAGGGTAAAGGTTAACTCAATAATCAATTAAAATACATATAAAACAATTAGTTATGAATTTTTAACTCTTCAAGGAGGTGACTGATACTCGCTGATAACCTCTCGCTGTCCGCCTGACGGATGTGATGCCAGGATCGGGTCTGAAGCAACTATGAATCCGCCATTAATAAAAAAGTAAGAACTCTGTAAGACTGATTTCATATCCATTATCGAATATATCAGGTTATATTACCTCCGCAGTTGGCATGACTGGTAATAAGCGCATTAGGTGCTCTTAATCTAAATGCTATTTGTGTGCCATAAGTTCCGGTACCGCCTTAATTATATATCAAAAATGGAGTGGTTTTAATGAAAAGACGGTCTTCGTTCCTTGTTTTTTTAGGTTTATTATTAGCGTCACCTTTAGCTTTGGCTAACGATCAGCACACCGTATCGTTTGGTTATGCACAAACTCATCTCAGTTCATTGAAAAATAGCGATAGCAAAGATCTGCGAGGCTTTAATTTTAAATATCGTTACGAGTTCAATGAGACCTGGGGGATGTTAGGCTCATTCACCGCGACGCGCAATGAAATGGAGAATTACACCTGGAAAGAGGGGAAATTGCATAAAAATGGTTCCGATTCTGTGGACTATGGTTCTTTGATGTTTGGACCAACATATCGTTTTAATGACTATGTGAGCCTGTACGGCAATGCGGGTATAGCGACGATGAAATTTAATAAACACTCAAAAGAAGACTCCTTTGCCTACGGCGCTGGCGTAATATTTAATCCAGTTAAGAGTATATCTATCGATGCATCATGGGAAGCCAGTCGTTTCTTCGCTGTGGATACCAATACATTTGGTGTCAGCGTAGGTTATCGCTTCTGATATTAAAAGTATAAGCGTTACGTTTATGGCAAGGAATTAAAAATAATATGGCGCTGCTACAGAATAGGGATGGTTATGAGCGCTCAGGTAATCTTAAGAGGAAGATAAAACACTCACCGTAGCGTTATTCTATTGATGAAATTATGATAAATTCACTATCGGAACAACTTCCGTTAAAAACGATAGGTATAGTTTTAACGGATGATTATTATACTTATTTAGGCATCGCTTCACTCTTTGAGGATGGGAAGTGCTTTATGTTCCCACTCAATGGAGAATATAATTCGTGTCAGATATCAGCTAGCGAAGATATCATAATTATTATTGATGGACGAGTTTTGATTCAGGGGGTCTGGAAAGGTTTTAAGGCGCTCATGCAGCATTATCCACATGCTCGTCGAATCTGGCTCACGCGCAGAGATATTGGAAAACTTTATCCACATGGCTGCGATAGAGATCCTGATATCGATCCCGATTTGGCAAAGCCTGTTTTTATTGAGCATTTCATTAAATACGCTTGTGCAAACGAAGTAGCGGTCGGTGAACTTGCGCCGTTGACAAAAAAGGAGGAGGAGTTGTTATGGCACTTTTTATATAAAAAGTCGATGAGTCAGATCGCCAGTAGCTATGGCATGAGTCGTAAGACTTTGTACATTCATAGATTGCGTATCTGTCGTAAATATGGCTTCAAACGCTTTTTCCATTTGCTATTTATTTACCAAAGAAGTCGCCATATCTTCGCATCTAAAATTTGCCGTGTAGACAAAAACGCCGATCAGGCTTGAAGCAAACAAGATGAAAAAGTTAACGATGAGAGAGTGTGAAAGCATCAATCCTACTATGCTGCTTGCCATTAAGATACTTATCTCGGCGCTTGACGAAAAAACAAAAATAAGGCTCAGAGAGCATATTGAAAAAACTGAACAAGAAATAGCCTCAAGCATACATGATAGCATCATGACAGAGACTTTTCTTCAGCAAATGAAAGACATTCGTTACATCTTAAATATAGTTCCTTGACGGCGTTCAGAAGCAAGAACGCGTTATTATTTAATGATTAATAGACCAGGTATTAGTATGAAAAAGATCTTAGTATGTTTCGTCGGCTTGGCTTTAACCGCATGTAGCGCTAATTCGTTGAATTATGGCGCTGAACAGGTACGGGTGATGACCAGCGAGCCAGGTAAGGAATGCAGCTACTTAGGGGATATCACGGGCAGCCAGGGGAATTTCTTTACCGGTGGCTGGACTTCCAACAGTAACCTGGAAACGGGGGCCCGTAACGATCTGAAAAACAAAGCTTATAAAATGGGCGGAAATACGGTAGTCCTGTTAACCCAGCGTGCAGGCCAGACAGGAAGTTCATGGCACGGTTCTGGCTCAAGCAAACAAACCAATGTCACGTTAAGCGGGAACGTTTATCGTTGCCCTCGTTAACCTTATTTTGCAGGCAATATATGCCTGTTTAGCGCGCGCGCCGCACTGGCGACGCGCGCGCTATTTGGGCTAACCTTGCTTTTTCTCGCTGTATTCCCGCCAACCGCCGCCTAATGCTTTATACAGATTAATGATATTTAGCTGTTGCATGAGCCGTGTGCGTACCAGGCGCTGTTGCGCGCCATAAAGCATACGATGGGTATCAAGCAGCGTAAGGTAGTCATCGACGCCTTCCTGAAAACGGAGTCCGGCCAGCTCATAGGCGATTTGACTGGCTTCAACCGCGCGTTGTTCTGATTGCACCTGGTCATTCAGCGTACGCTGTCCCGCCAGACCATCCGCCACGTCGCGAAAGGCTTGCTGAATAACGTTTTCATACCTGGCGATTTCAATCTGTTTTTGGACATGCGCCCTATCCAGGTCAGCGCGTAATGCGCCGCCGTGAAAGAGAGGCAAGGTGATTTGCGGTAGAAAACGCCAGCTTCCCGATCCCGGTTCAAAGAGTCCGCTAAGAGACGCGCTGGCCGTTCCCGCCGCGCCTGTCAGGCTGATGGTCGGGAAGAAGGCGGCGCGCGCTGCGCCTATCCGGGCGTTTGCGCCACGCAGCCTGTACTCGGCGGCGCGAATATCCGGGCGGCGTACCAGCAGATCTGACGGTAATCCGCCTGGCAGTGTGGTCGGGATCGCGCCTTCCGTAAGCGTGACCGCTTCGTTTAGTCGACGCGACAGTTCAGGCGTGAGCGGCTGGCCCAACAGCAATTCAAGCGCGTTACGATCCCGCGCCAACTGTCGCGTATACGCCGCGCGATTGATTTCCGCAGAACGCAGCGCGATCTCCGCCATACGCAGATCGAGCTGTGTGGCGTTGCCTGTCCGGGCAAGCTGGGTTGTCAATGTGTATGAACTTTTTTGCGCGGCCAGCGTATCTTCGGTTAAGCGCAGCAGCTCCCGGTCAGCCCGTAGCGTCAGCCAGGCGCTGGCGACTTCGGAAACCAGGCTCATTCGCGCCGCAATGTACGTCTCATCAAGCGCCATATAGGCGGCTAATGCCTGGTCGCTAAGGCTTCGCACTCGCCCCCAGAGATCCAGTTCCCAGGCCGTCGTCGCCCCAGCCATCTCGTAGCGTCGGTTAATCTCAGGCTCGTCCGTGACGCTGAGATCGGCGGGAGTGCGACCGGCGTCCATGGCGGTGGCGATGCCGAGCGTCGGCAGCATCTCCGCGCGCTGAATACGGTATAACGCCCGGGCGGCTTCAACATTGAGCCCTGCCTTGCGTAAATCCCGATTATTGCGTAACGCGATCGCGATCAGTTCCTGTAGAAGCGGATCGTGGAAGAAATCACGCCAGCCAATGTCAGCGGCATCCGGCGCGCCAGAAACGGTTGACGTTGCGTAGGGATAGACCATCGCAGTCGGCGATGCGGGGCGTTCGTGCTTCGGCGCCATCGTACAGCCAGCAAGCGTGGTGACGAAAGCAAGCGTCGCCAGCGTGGCGGTCTGCCGATAGCCTGTAAAAGTGATCTTCATTATGCCATTCCCATCATTATGCTTGTTGATCATGTGAATCAACGCGGTTCTCACGCTTTAATGCCATCCTGCGAACCACCACGTAAAATACAGGCGTCAATAACAGGCCGAAGAGCGTGACGCCCAACATGCCGGCAAACACGGCGATGCCCATCGCATGTCGCATTTCCGCGCCGGCACCCGTCGCGAGTACCAGCGGTACTACACCTGCGATAAAGGCGAATGAGGTCATCAGGATAGGACGTAGACGCAGGCGGGACGCTTCCAGCACGGCGGTCAGCGGGTCTGCGCCGTCGTGTTCTTTGGCGCGGGCAAACTCGACAATCAAAATGGCGTTCTTGGCCGCCAGGCCGACCAGCACCACGAAACCAATCTGCGTAAAGATATTGTTATCTCCGCCAGATACCCACACGCCGACAATGGCTGAGAGTAATGACATAGGCGCAATAAGCAGGACGGCGAAGGGCAGCGACCAACTGTTGTACTGCGCCGCCAGGATCAGGAAGGCCAACAGCACCGCCAGCGCAAAGATAGCAAGCGCAGAGTTGCCGGCCTGTTTTTCCTGATAAACCAGATCGGTCCATTCGAAGACCATCCCTTCCGGCAACGTTTCACGCACGATCTTTTCAATCGCGTCCGTCGCCTGTCCGGAGGAGAAGCCCGGAGCCGGTCCACCGCTAATATCTACCGAGGGGAAGCCGTTGTAATGGATGATTCTGTCCGGCCCCGACTGGCGCATAATCGTGACGAAAGCGCTAAGCGGGATCATCTCGCCCTTCGCATTGCGGACTTTAAGCAGGCCGATATCCTCTTGTTGCATACGGAATGGCGCATCGGCCTGCGCCATCACCCGCCAGGTACGGCCAAATCGGTTGAAATCGTTGACGTAAAGCGAGCCGAGGTTAATTTGCAACGTTTCAAAGATGTCGGTGAGCGATACCCCCATTGATTTCGCCTTTACCCGGTCGATATCCACCTGTAATTGCGGGGCATTCGTCTGGAAACTGGCCAGCATATTGGCCAGTTCGGGCGTCTGCATCGCCTTAGACATAATCTCGCTTTGCACCTTTGTCATCGCTTCAAATCCCAGTTCCGCACGATCTTCAATCTGCAATTTAAAGCCGCCCGTCGCGCCAAGCCCTGGAACCGGCGGCGGGAAGATGCCAATAAACCCGTCGGGAATGTGGCTAAATTTGTGCATTAGCTTTCCGGCGATAGCGTTAGCGGAAAGTGAAGGATCTTCACGCTCGTCAAAGGGTTTTAGCATGGCGAACATCAGCGCCGAATTTGGCACATTTACCGGGCCGTTAACCGACAGGCCGGGGAAGACGACGACGCTTTCAACGCCGGGTTCCGCCAGCGCGATAGCGGACATTTGTTTCACGACCGCCTCTGTGCGATCCAACGATGCGCCGCTTGGGAGCTGGGCGATGCCGACGAGATAGTATTTATCCTGCGCAGGCACAAACCCGTTCGGCACCTGATGGAAGCCAAGCCAGGTCAGCCCCACAAAGCCGGCATAGAGCACCATCACAATGACGCTGCCGCGCACGGCCCGACGGACGGCGCTAACATAGCGGTTCGACGCGCTGTCGAAGAAACGGTTAAAGCGATGGAAAAAACCGCCAGTGACCGTGCCCATCAACCGCGTTAGCCAGTCAGCCTTCGCAGTATCGTGGTGCGGTCTTAGCAAAATGGCAGCCAGCGCAGGGGAGAGCGTCAGCGAGTTAATGGCCGAAAGGATGGTCGAAATAGCGATGGTCAACGCGAACTGACGATAAAACTCACCCTGCAGGCCCGCCAGGAATGCGGAAGGGATAAAGACCGCCGTTAGCACCGAGGTAATAGAAAGAATGGGACCAGTGACTTCATCCATCGCCTTCTTTGCCGCCTCTCCGGGGCTTTTGCCCTGCGAGATATGCCGTTCCACGTTTTCGACCACAACGATGGCGTCATCAACAACGATGCCTATCGACAGGACCAAACCAAACAGCGAAAGCGTATTCAGCGAAAAGCCAAACAGGTGCATCAAGGCAAAGGTGCCGACCAGCGAAACGGGAACCGCCACCAGAGGAATAATGGACGCCCGCCAGGTTTGCAGGAACAGCACCACGACAAGGACGACCAGCACGAGGGCTTCCAGCAACGTAATCGCCACCGATTGTAGCGATGCGCGCACGAAGACCGTAGGATCATAGGCAATCCGGTATTCGATATCCTGCGGGAAGTTTTGCTGCAACTCATCCATTTTGCCGCGAATCGCGTTAGAAACGTCAATCGCATTGGCGCCCGGACTTTGAATAATCTGTAACGCTGGCGCCGCTTCGCCATTCAGTAAACTGCGCAGCGTATAGGCATCTGCGCCCAGCGTGACGCGGGCGATATCACGCAGACGCGTCACCTCGCCGTCAGCGCCGATTTTTACCACAATCTCGCCGAACTGTTCTTCGCTGGTCAGGCGGCCCAGCGTGTTTACCGTCATCTGAAAAGCGGCGGAGGCCTCCGGCTGTTGCCCGACGGAACCGGCGGCGACCTGTACGTTTTGTTCCCGCAACGCCGTAACGATATCACTGGCGGTAAGACCGCGGTTGGCGATTTTCGCCGGGTCCAGCCAGACGCGCATGGCGTACTCGCCCGCGCCCCAGACGAGAACATCGCCGACGCCGGGTAAACGGGCCAGTTCGTCGCGAACCTGCCGGATGGCGAAGTTAGACAGGTAAAGCGAGTCATAGCGTTTTTGCGGCGAGACAAGATGAACCACCATCAACATATCGGGGGACGTTTTCTCCGTTACAACGCCAATTCGCTGGACTTCTTCGGGCAGGCGAGGCAGCGCGCGGGATACCCGGTTTTGCACCTGAATTTGCGCCATATCAGGATCGGTTCCCTGTTCGAAGGCGATAGAGATAACCATGCGACCATCAATGGCCATCTGGGTATTCATATACAACATGCCGTCAACGCCGTTGATCACCTGTTCCAGCGGCGCGGCTACCGTATCGGCAATCACTTGCGGGTTAGCGCCGGGGTAGCTGGCGCTAACCTGTACCGTGGGCGGCGTAACGGCCGGATATTCACTCAGCGGCAGTTTTAAAAAGGCGATAGCGCCAGCCAGCAGCATTAACAGCGACAGGACGATGGCGAAGATGGGTCGTGCAATGAAAAAGTGGGTGAATTTCATTGGCGCACCGCCTTCGGCGCACTGTCGCCGTCCGCTTTAGTCAATGTCGCGGTCTGTTTGTCGGTCACATTCTGTCGCATCGGCACCAGACGCGGCGCAACGGTCATGCCAGGACGCACCAGCCCCTTGAGGATGATTTTTTCTCCCGGCTGTACTCCCTGTGTAACGACGCGGAGTCCATCGACCATTTGTCCCAGCTCAACCGGACGATACTCCACCTGATTCTCCTTGCCGACGATCAGCACATAGTTTTTGCCCTGATCGGCGCTCACCGCCAGATCGTCAATTAGCACGGTTTCCCGCGGCTCGCCGATGGGCAAACTGATTCGGGCAAACAGGCCGGGAGAAAGCATTCCGTCGGGGTCAGGAATCACGGCGCGCGCCCGGATAGTGCCGGTGCTGCGGTTCATCTGATTGCCCATAAAGTCGAGTACGCCCTGATAAGGCAGCCCGTTATCGGTGGTTAACCCCATGTTGACTACCGGTGGATTTTTGTCGGAGCGGGTATGCCGTAACGCCTTCAGCCAGGTGGCTTCGTCAATATCGAAATACACATACATGGGATTGTGAGACACGATAGTCGTCAAAAGCGTGGCGTTACCCGCTACGCCGCCGCTGACCAGATTGCCCCGGGTCACCAGTATGCGGTCAACGCGTCCGGCAATGGGCGCGGTAATACGGGTCCAGGAGAGTTCAAGGCGCGCTGCGGCGACGGCGGCTTTGGCCGATTGCATCTGCGCCTGTCGCGCATTACGCGTGGCGGTGACATCGTCAGCGTTTTTACGTGATACGGCGCCGCTGGCGACCAGTCGTTGAATGCGATCGAAATCCGCCTGCGCCTGGCGGGCCAGTACTTCAGCCTGACGTAATTGCGCGACGGCGGTGTCGAGGGCGACCTCGAACGGGCGCGGATCGATCTGGAACAGCAGTTGTCCGCGGCTTACCAGACGTCCTTCCGGAACGCTGACGGCGTCAAGGGTTCCTCCCACGCGCGAACGCAGCTCCACGGTCTCCGGCGCGGCCAGAAAACCGGTGAATTCCGCCGTAGGCGCGAGTGTGCGGCTAAGGGCTTTAGCAACCGGTACCGACGGTGGAGGCGGCGCGCTGGCCGGTGGTCCGACGGCGTTGTCTTTATCCCATAGTGCTTCGCCGGCCATATAAATCACGCCCCCGATGGCGGCGATGACGCCGGCTATCAACATAATTTTGAATGTTCTACGCATGTCGTTTCCCTCTTTACCGCAGCGTGTCGGCCATTCCGCAACGCTGCCGCAGAATTTTTGGCAAAGGCTAGGCGTTACAACGAAGGAAAGGTCAAGCGTTCCTGGCGGGTTTTTACGGGACGTAGGTCGGCATCGTGGCGTAAATGTCTCGCATCATCCTCTTTTATGAGCCATCTCACATTCTCGCCGAACCGTGCAGCCTGAATACGCTTGACCTTCCCACAATGGCAAGCTTTAGGCTTTCTGATACCGAATAGTCAGGATGGGGAAGTCGTCATGAGTCAGTCAGAAAATCGTCACGACACGATAAGCTTGCTTATTGAAGGTATGACCTGCGCGTCGTGTGTCGCTCGCGTTGAAAAAGGTATTAAGGCTGTGCCTGGCGTAACGGACGCTACGGTGAATCTGGCGACGGAGCGCGCCACCGTTCGCGGGACGGCGTCGGCGGAGGCGGTGATCGCGGCGATTGAAAAAACGGGGTATGAGGCGCGACCGGTAGAGACGGCGGGGCAGGGAGAAGACGACTCTGAAGAGAAAAAAGAGGCCGAGCGCGTCAGGCTGAAGCGCGATCTGATTCTCGCCAGCGTGCTGGCGCTCCCCGTTTTTGTGCTTGAAATGGGTTCGCACCTTATTCCTGGTATGCACGAGTGGGTGATAAAAACGATTGGCCTGCAACAAAGCTGGTACTGGCAATTTGCACTGACCCTGTTGGTGCTGACGATCCCCGGTCGCCGTTTTTACCTTAAAGGGTTCCCGGCGCTGGCGCGTCTGGCGCCGGACATGAACTCGCTGGTCGCCGTGGGAACCGCAGCGGCGTTCGGCTACTCGCTGGTGGCGACCTTTACGCCCGACCTGTTGCCTGAAGGGACGGTAAACGTCTATTACGAGGCCGCCGCAGTGATTGTCGCGCTTATTCTGCTGGGGCGCTTTCTGGAGGCAAGGGCGAAGGGGCGGACTTCCGAAGCGATTAAACGTCTGGTGGGGCTACAGGCGCGGGTCGCGCATGTGTTACGCGAGGGCCGCATCGTGGATATCCCTGTCGACGAGGTTGTGCTGGGAGACTGTGTGGAGGTTCGGCCAGGCGAGCGGATCCCGGTTGACGGCGAAGTGACCGAAGGCCGCAGCTTCGTTGACGAGTCGATGATTACCGGCGAACCGATACCGGTAGAGAAATCCGCAGGAAGCGCGGTGGTGGGCGGTACCGTAAACCAAAAAGGCGCGCTCACGCTGCGGGCGACCGCCGTCGGCGGACAGACCATGCTGGCGCAAATCATTCGTCTGGTGGAACAGGCGCAAGGTTCAAAACTGCCGATTCAGGCCGTCGTGGATAAAGTGACGCTGTGGTTTGTCCCAATGGTAATGCTTATTGCTGCGCTGACCTTTGTGGTATGGCTGGCGTTTGGGCCGTCGCCAGCGCTGACTTTCGCTCTGATCAATGGCGTTGCGGTTCTGATTATCGCCTGTCCTTGCGCGATGGGCCTGGCGACGCCGACCTCTATTATGGTGGGAACCGGTCGTGGGGCGGAAATGGGCGTGCTGTTCCGTAAGGGGGAGGCGTTACAGCTACTCAAAGACGCTAAGGTGGTGGCCGTAGACAAAACCGGGACGCTTACCGAAGGCCGCCCGGTACTGACCGATCTCGACGTGGCCAGCGGCTTTGAACGCCGTGAGGTGCTGGCGAAAGTCGCGGCGGTAGAATCGCGTTCAGAGCATCCGATTGCCCGTGCGATTGTCGTGTCGGCAGAAGAGGAAGGGATCGCGCTACTAGGCATGAGCGGCTTCGAATCGGTGACCGGGATGGGCGTATACGCTACCGTTGCCGGTACGCGTGTTGACGTGGGGGCCGATCGCTATATGCGCGAAATTGGCGTGGATATTAGCGGCTTCGCCACCACCGCCGAACGGTTAGGACAGGAAGGGAAATCGCCGCTCTATGCGGCTATTGACGGTCAACTGGCGGCGATTATCGCCGTGGCCGATCCGATCAAACCCAGTACGCCCGCCGCGATTAACGCTTTACATCAGCTCGGGATTAAGGTCGCCATGATCACTGGCGATAATGCCCGCACGGCACAGGCTATCGCCAGACAGTTAGGAATTGATGACGTGGTTGCCGAGGTATTGCCAGAAGGGAAAGTCGAGGCGATACGGCGCCTGAAAGCGGCGTATGGGCAGGTGGCGTTTGTCGGCGATGGCATCAACGATGCGCCAGCGCTGGCGGAGTCCGACGTGGGGCTGGCGATTGGCACCGGCACCGATGTGGCGGTGGAATCCGCCGACGTCGTACTAATGTCCGGCAACCTGCAAGGCGTGCCGAATGCCATCGCGCTGTCTAAAGCGACCATACGCAATATCCACCAGAATCTGTTCTGGGCCTTTGCTTACAATACGGCGCTGATTCCTGTCGCGGCAGGCGCGCTATTTCCGGTCTGGGGCATATTATTGTCACCGGTATTCGCCGCAGGGGCGATGGCGATGTCGAGCGTGTTCGTGCTGGGCAACGCTTTGCGGCTGCGCCGTTTCCGGGCGCCGATGGCAACCCCATCCGACACATCCACGACATGAGGAGGAGCGTCATGAACATCGGTAAAGCAGCTAAAGCATCGAAAGTCTCGGCCAAAATGATTCGCTACTATGAACAGATTGGTCTGATTCCCGCGGCAAGTCGGACGGATTCCGGCTATCGGGCCTATACCCAGGCTGATGTTAATCAATTGCATTTTATACGCCGCGCGCGCGACCTCGGTTTTTCAGTTGCTGAAATCAGCGACTTACTGAATCTTTGGAATAACCAGTCGCGGCAAAGCGCTGACGTCAAACGCCTGGCGCAGACGCACATTGATGAACTGGACAGACGTATCCAGAACATGCAGCACATGGCGCAAACCCTCAAAGCGCTGATTCACTGCTGCGCCGGCGACGCGCTGCCAGATTGCCCCATTCTGCATACGCTTGGACAACCTGACGATAGCGAGCCGGAGGCGCGTACCGGAGCGGTATTGCGCCGTCCTCGTCGCCACGGACTGGCAAAGCGTCTGTAAGTCCTGAGATTACGCTTGACCTTCCAACACTGGCAAGGCCCAGACTGGCAACAGTTCCCAAACAAAAGGAGTTCACTATGCAGTTCCATATTGATGACATGACCTGCGGCGGCTGCGCCAGTACGGTAAAAAAGACGATTCTGACTCTTGATGCTAATGCGACGGTGAGAACCGACCCGGCGACGCGTCTGGTTGACGTTGAAACGTCGCTATCCGCGGAGCAGATTGCCGCCGCCCTGCAAAAGGCCGGTTTCCCGCCGCGCGAAAGGTAATCGGCAATGGCGATCGGTCTGGCGACAGGCCGGTCGCGATACGCTAGCCACGCTTCGCTTTTCTTGGCGTGAGATAATCCCCATAAAAAATGTGACAAATCATGTGCCAGTAAGCTTTGTTAATAATATGTAATGATTTGTCTATTTTTGCTAACATTTTACCTGCTATATACAAAAAGATAACAAATAAGTAGCGCAACGCTACCTTGTTACGTCGCTTTGACGACGGGAGCGTTCCAGCGTTTCGCCGCTTCAAAGCTTGATGTTATTTTTTGATGCAGGACACTACCTATGTACACCCCCCTGAACTGGACGACGACACAACGACATGTGGCGTTTGCCAGCTTTACCAGTTGGATGCTGGATGCGTTTGATTTCTTTATCCTTGTCTTTGTACTTAGCGATCTCGCCGAATGGTTTCACGCTTCCGTATCGGACGTTTCCATTGCGATTATGCTGACCCTGGCGGTACGTCCCATTGGCGCGCTGCTATTTGGCCGAATGGCGGAAAAGTACGGACGTCGACCGATACTGATGCTCAATATTCTGTTCTTTACGGTATTTGAACTGCTTTCCGCCTGGTCGCCCACCTTCATGGCATTTCTGATTTTTCGGGTCATGTACGGCGTGGCGATGGGCGGGATATGGGGCGTCGCGTCATCACTGGCGATGGAAACCATTCCCGATCGTTCGCGTGGCCTGATGTCGGGCATTTTTCAGGCGGGCTATCCCTGCGGCTATCTGTTCGCCTCGGTTATTTTTGGCCTCTTCTACAGTATGGTAGGCTGGCGCGGCATGTTCCTGATTGGCGCCCTGCCTGTTGTCTTGCTGCCTTATATCTGGTTTAAAGTGCCGGAATCCCCCGTCTGGCTGGCGGCCAGAGCGCGTAAAGAGAATACCGCGCTGCTTCCTGTTCTGCGCAAACAGTGGAAGTTGTGTCTGTATCTGGTGCTGGTCATGGCGTTCTTTAACTTTTTCAGTCACGGCACGCAGGATCTCTATCCTACCTTCCTGAAGATGCAGCATGGTTTTGATCCGCATCTGATCAGTATCATTGCGATTTTTTATAACATTGCCGCCATGCTCGGCGGTATTTTCTACGGTACGCTATCGGAACGTATTGGGCGTAAAAAAGCGATCATGATCGCCGCCTTTCTTGCGCTTCCGGTACTCCCGCTATGGGCATTTTCCAGCGGATCATTCACGATTGGCCTGGGCGCGTTCCTGATGCAGTTTATGGTGCAGGGCGCCTGGGGTGTCGTGCCGACCTGGCTGAACGAGCTGGTTCCGGCGAATGCGCGCGCCGTGCTGCCAGGGTTTGTTTACCAACTCGGTAATTTACTGGCGTCGGTTAATGCGACGTTACAGGCCCGCATCGCGGAAACGCATGGTGGCAATTACGGGTTGGCAATGGCGATCGTGGCTGGCGCGGTGGCTATTTTAATCTGTGTATTTGTGGCATTTGGTCGCGAGACCCGGGGAGTCGTCATCTCCGGTACAGATAGCGACGCCCTCCCGGAGTCGGCCATCGGTCATCGCTCGTAAACACTACGCTCCTGGCGCATACTGTCGCCGGGAGCGCTCCTTCCTCCTGTGGTTTTTACGCCCTTTCAACGAACAACAAAGGTTAATGATGGCATCTGCCTTTCGTGACCATTACAATCATCGCTTACTTTTTTCTTTATAAGAAATTGATTGTTGGACCTTAAAATTGTCAACGGAGCGAAGATATCATGTTGAAAGATAACCAAAAACACAACGAGTCTGTTGCCCCGAATAGCGCCTTTCTGTCTGAGTTACAACGTGCATTACCGGAATTTTTTATCGCCGATCGCTATAACGAGCAGGGCGAACTGATCGCGAAAGGCGGATTTGATCTCGCCAGATTTGAGCGCGCGCTGAAAGCGCGTAATATTGATGAGCTGACTAGCGGTTATCAGATTGATTTTATTGGCAAAGATTACGCAAAAAAACAGGCGGGTGAAAAATCCGTTACCGTTATCGTTCCTGACGTGGAACACAATACTCTGGCAGAAAATAAAAACAGCCATAATCTTTTTCTGACCGGAGATAATCTGGATGTGTTACGCCATCTGCAAAATAATTACGCCGATACCGTCGATATGATCTATATCGATCCCCCTTATAACACCGGATCGGACGGGTTTGTCTATCCCGATCATTTTGAATATAGCGATCGGGCGTTGCAGGATATGTTTGGTCTTAATGATACTGAACTGGCACGTTTAAAATCCATTCAGGGTAAATCGACGCACTCCGCGTGGTTATCTTTCATGTATCCGCGTCTTTTCCTGGCCAGGAAGCTCCTGAAAGATACCGGATTTATTTTTATCTCTATCGACGATAATGAGTACGCCAATCTTAAATTAATGATGGATGAGATTTTTGGCGAAGGCGGATTTGTCACCAATGTGATGTGGAAGCGCAAAAAAGAGATTTCTAACGACTCTGATAACGTTTCCATCCAGGGGGAATACATTCTTGTTTATGCCAAAACCGGTCAGGGCGCTTTACGTTTAGAACCGCTTTCTAAAGAGTATATTCAGAAATCCTATAAAGAACCGACCGAACAGTTTCCAGAAGGGAAATGGCGCCCGGTGCCGTTAACGGTGTCAAAAGGGCTGAGCGGCGGCGGCTATACCTATAAAATTACCACGCCGAACGGTACGGTACACGAAAGACTATGGGCTTATCCTGAAGCCAGTTACCAAAAACTGGTGGCCGATAATCTGGTCTATTTTGGCAAAGATAACGGCGGTATTCCCCAGCGAGTCATGTACGCGCATCACAGTAAAGGGCAGCCAACGACCAATTACTGGGATAACGTAGCGTCGAATAAAGAGGGGAAAAAGGAGATTCTGGATCTCTTCGGCGACAACGTTTTTGATACGCCGAAACCGACCGCATTATTGAAGAAAATCATTAAGCTCGCTATCGATAAAGACGGCGTCGTTCTGGACTTTTTTGCCGGTTCCGGTACTTCGGCCCATGCGGTGATGGCGCTGAATGAAGAAGATGGGGGGCAGCGCACGTTTATTCTGTGTACTATCGATCAGGCATTAAGCAATAACACTATCGCGAAAAAAGCAGGTTATAACACTATTGATGAAATCAGCCGCGAGCGAATTACACGCGTTGCGGCGAAGATCCGCGCCAACAATCCCGCGACCAATAGCGATCTCGGTTTTAAACATTATCGTTTTGCCACTCCGACACAGCAGACGCTGGACGATCTGGATAGCTTCGATATTGCTACCGGCCATTTTATCAATACCAGCGGTCAACTGGCCGCTTTTACCGAGTCAGGATTTACCGACATGATCAATCCTTTTTCCGCCAGAGGATTGGGCGTGCCGGGCGGCGCAAGCGGCGAAGAGACCTTATTAACGACATGGCTGGTCGCCGATGGTTATAAAATGGATATTGACGTACAGACCGTTGATTTTTCCGGCTATTGCGCCAGGTATGTTGATAATACGCGCCTGTATCTGATTGATGAACGATGGGGAACCGAGCAGACCCGCGATCTTCTCAACCACATTGGTACGCACCAGCTTCCGGTTCAGACCATTGTCATTTACGGCTACTCTTTCGACCTTGAATCCATTCGTGAACTGGAAATCGGCTTAAAACAGCTTGATCAAAAAGTGAACCTGGTGAAGCGTTATTAAGAGGGGATGATGATGAATATTTTACTGGAAGAACTTCCCCATCAGGAACAGGCGTTAGCGGCGATTCTGGCGAGTTTCACCGGTATCGATCACGCGCAGGCCGATCATAATCACTATGCTAATCCGCTGATTAAGGAACGTTACGACGATAAGGCCAATATTGACGTTAAAATGGAGACCGGGACGGGCAAAACCTATGTCTATACCCGGTTGATGTATGAACTGCATCAGAAGTATGGCCTCTTCAAATTTGTGCTGGTGGTGCCGACGCCAGCCATTAAAGAAGGCGCGCGGAACTTTATCACCAGCGATTACGCCAGACAGCATTTTTCACAGTTCTACGAAAATACGCGGATGGAACTTTGCACCATTAACGCCGGTGATTTTAAAGTAAAGTCGGGGCGTAAAAATTTTCCGGCCCAGCTATTAAGTTTTACTGATGCCAGCCGTCGTGATAGCCATACGATTCAGGTTTTGCTGATCAATGCGCAAATGCTCAATTCCGCCAGTATGACGCGAGACGATTACGATCAAACGCTCCTGGGTGGGCTGACGTCGCCTGTTAAAGGGCTGCAAATGACGCGACCGGTGGTCATTATTGATGAACCGCATCGTTTTGCGCGAGATAACAAATTTTATCGAGCGATTCAGGCCATTCAGCCGCAAATGATCGTCCGCTTTGGCGCTACCTTCCCGGATATTGTCGAAGGTAAGGGTAAAAATAAATGTGTACGTAAAGATTACTATCGCCGGCAACCGCAGTTTGATCTCAACGCGGTGGACAGTTTTAACGATGGTTTGGTGAAAGGTATTGATATTTATTACCCGAATCTCCCCGAAGAACAGGCCAACAATCGTTATATCGTTGACAGCGTCACGGCAAAGAAATTAATCCTCCGACGGGGGAGCAAAATTGCCGAGGTTGGCGTGGGCGAAAATCTCGCCGATGTCGATGCAGGATTTGAGGGCAGTATTGAATATGCCGGCAGTAAAATGTTGTCGAACGATCTGGAGCTGGAGGCAGGGATGGCGCTGGTGCCAGGAACCTTTGGCGCGAGCTACCAGGAACTGATTATTCAGGACGCCATTGATAAGCATTTTGATACCGAGCAGGCAAATTTCTTACGCAGCAATGAGCCAGAAAATAATGCCCCGCGTATTAAGACCTTAAGCCTTTTCTTTATTGACAGTATTAAAAGCTATCGTGATGACGAAGGCTGGTTGAAAGTCACTTTTGAGCGTTTGCTGAAAAAGAAACTGACGCAACTGATTGACGATTATCAGCGCAAGACCCTGCCGCGAGAAGTGGAGTATCTGTCGTTTCTGCAGGCCACGCTCGCCAGCCTGCACTCGGATAACCAAAACGTCCACGCTGGTTACTTTGGCGAAGACCGCGGAAGCGGCGATGAGGCGATCCAGGCTGAGGTAGATGATATTCTGAAAAATAAAGAGAAGTTGCTCAGTTTTTCAGACCATCACGGCAACTGGGAAACGCGCCGCTTTCTGTTTTCAAAATGGACGCTTCGCGAAGGCTGGGATAACCCGAATGTTTTTGTCATTGCTAAATTACGTTCTTCCGGTAGCGAGTCGAGCAAAATTCAGGAAGTGGGGCGCGGCCTGCGGCTACCGGTAGATGAAAACGGCCATCGCGTTCATCAGGAAGAGTGGCCGTCCCGACTGTCGTTTCTGATTGGTTATGATGAAAAAGCGTTTGCCAGTATGCTGGTTGATGAGATTAATCGCGACAGCAAAGTTCAGCTTAACGAGCAGAAACTGGATGAGGCGATGATCACACTCATCGTCACCGAGCGGCAAAAAGTCGATCCTGCGTTTACGGAGCTTCGTTTGCTGGAAGATCTGGATGATAAAAAACTGATCAACCGGAGTAATGAGTTTAAACCCAGCGTCACGCTTAACGGGGAAACCAAAAGTGGCTTTGCGTGGCTACTGGAGTTCTACCCTGAGCTGACGCAGGCGCGGGTGCGAGCGGATCGCATTCGTGACAATAAGCCCGCCTCCCGACTGCGAGTCAGGTTACGCAAAGAGAATTGGGAACAACTTAGCAGTATCTGGGAGCAGTTTTCCCGCCGTTATATGCTGCAATTCGAGCGTAGCGGCGCGTCTCTGGAACAGATTGCCGCCGAGGTGCTGCGCGATCCGGCGCTGTATATACGCCAGAAGCCAAGCCAGGTTCAACAACGGCTGGTATCGAATGAAGATAATGGCCGTTTTGAAGTGGCGCAGCGGGAAGGCGAATTAGCCGCCAGCGAATTTATGGCGGGCATGAAATATGGCCATTTTCTTAAGCAACTGGCGTTACGCACCAGTCTGCCGGTTAACGTCCTGCACCCGGTGTTAATGGCGATGCTGCGTGATGTTTTGCACGGAGATTCACGCTATTTAAGCGAGATCTCGTTGGACAATATGACCCGCGCATTACAGACGCGGATTAATGCGCATTTTGCGCAGCGCCACGATTATCTGCCTCTCGATTTTCAGGCTTCAACGTCGGTATTTGATTCCACGGCACGGCAGTTCAGAGAGGAGATTAGCGCTGAAATTGTGGGGAAAAATGTGGATGAGAATGCGATAGACGATCCCCGTTCTCTCTATCAAATACCGCCGTTGCGTTATGACAGCGTCGATCCAGAATTGCCGCTATTAAAATACGATTATCCGCAACAGGTTTCTGTGTTTGGCAAACTGCCTAAGCGGGCCATTCAGATCCCCAAATATACGGGGGGCTCTACTACGCCGGATTTTGTGTACCGTATTGAGCGTCAGGACGCCGACAGCGTTTATTTACTGGTTGAAACTAAAGCAGAAAATATGCGCGTAGGCGATCAGGTTATTCTTGATGCGCAACGTAAATTCTTCGATATGCTGCGTCGGCAAAATATCAATGTCGAGTTTGCGGAAGCGACCAGCGCGCCGGCGGTATTTTCTACCATCAATGGCTTGATTGAGGGGAAGGCAAACTAACGGGTTTGAATGAACCTTAACGGTTATCTTTTTGATAGACCATATAAAATGGCCGCCGCGCAGCGAGCGTTGCGGTCATTCTCCCTGTGCTAATCCCCCGTCCCGTAAACCGCGTTGACTTGAAGGTTATCGTTTTACGTCTATTCTTAACTTTCAGCTACGCGTATTTTGCTGAAATTGCAAATAGTCTTGAAGACGCTTTTTTTTGTTTTGCCGTTATTTTTATAACGGCCAGGTAGATATTGCCAAGTGAATGTAACTAAGGGAGACATGTTATGCTAAATAGATACTACCGTTTCGCTGTCGAAAAAGACGACCCCTCCGAAGCGCCAGAGTCGGGCGATAAGCCTGACAGCCAGCCGCAAAAAAAATCGTAATTTATCTGGATATTCCCCGACGTTTTTACGTTTGGGGAAAATAACCGTTTCGTTTCAACCTGGTTGCGAACAGTGAATATTTTACACGAAGTGACTATATATAAACGGGAGGGAACATGGAGTTTGATGCCTTCTTTTTAGCGAGACTCCAGTTTGCCTTTACCGTCTCTTTTCATATTATTTTCCCCGCGATTACGATTGGCTTAGCCAGTTACCTGGTGGTACTGGAAGGTCTATGGCTAAAAACGCGTAATCCTGTCTGGCGCTCGCTCTATCAGTTCTGGCTCAAAATTTTTGCCGTCAACTTCGGGATGGGCGTGGTCTCCGGTCTGGTCATGGCTTACCAGTTCGGAACGAACTGGAGCGGTTTCTCCCAGTTCGCCGGCAGTATCACCGGGCCTTTATTAACCTATGAAGTGCTCACCGCATTCTTCCTGGAAGCGGGATTCTTAGGCGTGATGCTTTTTGGCTGGAACAAAGTCGGGCCGGGCCTGCATTTCTTGTCTACCTGTATGGTGGCGTTGGGCACGTTAATGTCGACGTTCTGGATTCTGGCGTCTAACAGCTGGATGCATACCCCGCAGGGATTTGAAATTCACAACGGTCAGGTGGTCCCGGTGGACTGGTTCGCGGTGATTTTCAACCCGTCGTTCCCGTATCGCCTGTTGCATATGTCCGTTGCGGCGTTTTTAAGTAGCGCGATGTTTGTCGGCGCGTCCGCTGCCTGGCATTTACTGAAAGGTAACGATACGCCGGCTATCCGCCGTATGTTCTCGATGGCGTTATGGATGGCGGTCGTGGTGGCGCCCGTTCAGGCATTGATTGGCGATATGCACGGCCTTAATACCCTGAAGCATCAGCCGGTCAAAATCGCCGCGATTGAGGGGCACTGGGAAAATACGCCCGGCGAGCCAACGCCGCTTACGCTGGTAGGCTGGCCGGATATGGAGGCGGAACGGACCCGCTATGCGCTTGAGATCCCGGTGTTGGGCAGTCTGATCCTGACGCATAGCCTGGACAAACAGGTGCCTGCGCTAAAAGATTATCCCAAAGAGGATCGCCCCAACTCTACCGTGGTGTTCTGGTCTTTCCGTCTGATGGTGGGCATGGGCGTACTGATGATCTTCCTGGGGCTGGCCAGCCTGTGGCTGCGCTACCGACGCCGCCTGTATCATTCGCGGCCCTTTATGCACTTTGCGCTGTGGATGGGGCCGTCCGGGCTTATCGCCATCCTTGCCGGATGGGTGACGACTGAAGTAGGACGTCAGCCGTGGGTGGTCTATGGCCTGCTGCGAACGCGTGATGCGGTTTCCGCGCACAGCACCTTGCAGATGAGCATCAGTTTGCTGGCCTTCTTTGTGGTCTATTCCCTGGTCTTTGGGGTTGGCTATATTTATATGATTCGCCTTATCCAGAAAGGGCCGCAGCCGGCGGAGACACCGACCGCTGAAACCGATGGCAGACCCGCGCGTCCTATCTCTGCCGTGGGAGAATCGCTTGAGCAGGAGAAACGCGAATGACCATCGATCTTCCGGTTATCTGGTTTGCTATTATCGTGTTCGCCACGCTGATGTATATCGTAATGGATGGGTTCGATCTGGGCGTCGGTATCCTGTTTCCGTTTATTCGCGATAAACACGATCGCGATGTTATGGTGAACTCGGTCGCGCCGGTATGGGACGGGAACGAAACCTGGCTGGTGCTGGGCGGGGCCGGGCTTTTTGGCGCGTTCCCGTTGGCTTATGCCGTCATCACCGACGCGCTGACTATCCCGCTGGTGGTTATGCTGCTTGGTCTTATCTTTCGCGGCGTCGCTTTTGAATTCCGTTTTAAAGCCACCGAGTCGCATCGCGCGTTCTGGGATAAATCCTTTATCGTCGGGTCAATCCTGGCGACCTTTGCCCAGGGGGTTGTGGTGGGCGCGGTGGTGAGCGGTTTTCAGGTGGAAGGGCGAACCTTTAGCGGTTCGCAGCTTGACTGGCTGACGCCGTTTAACCTGTTCTGCGGTGTCGGTCTGGTTGTCACCTACGCGCTGCTGGGCGCTACCTGGCTGATTATGAAAAGCGAAGATCCGCTGCATAGCCGGATGTGCGCGCTGTCGCGCCCGTTGTTGATCGTCTTGTTGCTGGTGATGGGAGGCGTCAGCGTGTGGACGCCGCTCACCCACGACGACATCGCCGAGCGCTGGTTCACGCTGCCCAATTTATACTACTTCCTGCCGGTGCCTGTGCTGGTGTTGGCTTTTAGCGTCTGGCTATGGCGCAGCGTGAAAAAACCAGAATCCCATGCGCGTCCATTTATTCTCACGCTAGGGCTGATTTTTCTGGGGTTCAGCGGGTTAGGCATCAGTATTTGGCCGAATATTATTCCACCGGATATTTCGCTGTATGCCGCCGCCGCGCCGCCGCAAAGTCAAAGCTTTATGCTGGTTGGGGCGCTGATAATCATCCCGATTATTCTGGCTTATACCTTCTGGAGCTACTACGTCTTCCGTGGAAAAGTGCGACATGGAGAGGGATATCACTGATGGTTAAAGTGAAAAAATGGTCGCGGCGAGTCGTATGGATGGTCGCGATATGGTGCGCCAGCGTGCTTCTGCTGGCGGGCGTCGGAATGTTGTTCAGACTGCTCATGACCTCCGCAGGATTTCGCTCCTGACTGATACCCCCCGGACGCGCTTTCGTCTCTCGCGAAAGCGCGTTTTTATCGACAGATCGGCGTTTATCGATCACCTTTGTTCGCCTTATTTCTCCCCTCAATAGCGGTTGATAATTATTCTCATCTTTATTGTCGTTCCCGGGCCGCAGTGATATGGTTACACAGTGGCTAACGCTCTGGTATAACGCAGATAAACGGTATTGATAATGTCTCCGATCTCCTGTCACTCTTCCGCCGCCCCGGCGATGAAAAAGATCTTTTCCGTCAGTGACTTCATCGCGTTTGGCGAGCGTTATGGCATTGATTACCGCTTCCCTGCGTTACCGCAGTATACGCAGAGTAGTCCCGTACTTCATGGCGATATCGAAGAGATAGCGCTTCCCGGCGGGATTTGCATTACACGCTCGGATGTTCACGTGTTACAACCTTATGAAACCACCTCTCGCCATAGCAGTCCGCTGTATATGCTGGTGGTGCTGGAAGGTAACGTTGCGCTGGCTGTCAATGAGCAGACCTTTTTGTTGAGCGCGGGGATGGCGTTTTGCTCGCAACTGAGTGAGCAGCAGACGATACGCGCCCATCACGGCGCAGACAGCAAATTGCGCACCTTATCGCTGGGAATGTACCCGGACGGCGGGTGGCGGGAGCGTTTGCCTGTCTCGCTGGCAGACGAGTGGGAACGTAGCGCGGCCTCGGCGAGGGTCTGGCAGGTGCCGGAGTTTCTGCTTTCGGGGCTACGTTATGCGCAGCAGCCCGGACCTCATGCGGCGTCACGCCAGTTAATGCTGGAAGGCATCATGCTGCAATTGCTGGGCTATGCGCTCAATCTATGTCAGCCCGCAACGCAAAAACGCGGACTTCCCGTCACCGGTGAATATCAGCGGCTGGAGCTCATTCGGCGTTTACTGGAGCAGACGCCGGAAAAAGCCTACACGCTGAACGAACTGGCGCGTCGGGCGGCAATGAGTCCAAGTAGCCTGCGGTGCAAGTTTCGCCATGCCTATGGGTGTACCGTGTTTGATTATCTGCGTGATTGCCGCCTGGCGCGCGCGCGTCGTTATCTGATGGAGGGATACAGCGTGCAGCAGGCCGCCTGGATGTCAGGCTATCAACATGCCACAAACTTTGCGACGGCATTTCGTCGGCGTTATGGCTGCTCGCCCGGCGAGCTGCGTGACGCGTCTCTGACGGCGTCCCGACACTGTGCGTAACGCGCTCCGCCAGAGCGGTAATATCCGCCGCTAACCCGGTTTTCTGCCGCTTTGGGTGATTTTTTATCATTGCGCATAGGCAATCTGGCGTTACGCATAGTGGTCCGTCATCTCTAAAGGGTAATAATTCTTATTTACAATAAAGATGCCTTTGGAGATGTTCATGTTTGCGACAACGCGTATGGCGCTATTGATAGGCGGAGCTATCGGCGGCGCGACTTTTCCTCTTTTTGCCCAGGAAACCACAAAAAATGATACCGTCATTGTCACCTCGCCCGTTCAGAGTGGCGCGACCAAGCTGGCGACGCCAGATATTGAAACGCCGCAGTCGGTATCCATTATTACCCGCCAGCAGTTTGAAGAGCAGGGCGCAACCAGCGTGCGTCAGGCGGTCAGCTACACCCCAGGCGTATACAGTAATCAGATAGGCGCCTCTAACCGCTTTGATTACATCGTATTGCGTGGTTTTTCGGACGGTAGTCTGGATAACGTCTATCTCGACGGGTTAAAAATGATGGGCGACACCAATTCGCACAGTTCGTTGGTGGTTGACCCCTGGTTTCTGGAAGATATCGAGGTGGTACGCGGCCCGGCGTCCGTTCTGTATGGACGTTCATCGCCAGGCGGCATTGTCGCGCTGACGTCGCGAAAACCGGCGTTTGATGCCGGGGGAGAGGTGAAGCTGTTTGCCGGCAATCACAACCAGCGCGGGGCGGCTTTTGATGTGACCGGCCCACTGGATGACAATGAACGTGTGGCGGCGCGTCTTAGCGGCATGACACGTTACGCCGATTCGCAGTTTACCCCCTTGAAAGAGGAACGCTATGCGCTGATGCCGAGCCTGACCTGGCGAATTACCGATCGGACGCGCCTTGATCTTATGGCCTATCTGCACCGTGATCCGGAAGGCGGTAGCCACTCCGGACTGCCTTATCAAGGCACGGTTGTACCTTATAACGGCGGAAAAATTTCTAACACTTTCTTTGAAGGTGAAGATGACTACGACAAATACGATCGCCGTGAAAATATGGTGGGTTATAACATTGAGCATCTGTTCGATAGCGGCTGGTCGGTACGGCAAAAATTGCGCTATTTGCATACCAAAGTGACGTTGAATCAGGTCTATGCCGCAGGTTGGTTGAATGAAACGGCGCTGAATCGCGGCTATTCCGGCTCCGGGGAGAAAATGTCGGCTATCGCGCTGGATAATCAGCTCGACGGCAGTGTGGATACCGGGGCGATTAATCATCGTCTGCTGGCGGGGATCGATTATCAGGATCGCAGTAACCATACTACTGGCTATTATGGCGCGTTTCCGCCGATTGACGCTTTCAACCCCGTTTATGGCGCTCAGCCGGATTACATTACGTTGTATAGCCGTGAAAAACATAAGCTGCGGCAGACCGGATACTATTTACAGGATCAGATGTCATGGGATCGCTGGCGCTTTACGTTGGGCGGTCGTTACGATCGGGTCAGCGTGTCTAACATCGACAAACTTCATGATTCACGCAGCGATCTCGATAAAAACAACGTCAGCACCCGTGCTGCGTTGCTTTATCTGTTCGACAATGGCGTCGCCCCCTATCTCAGTTATTCTACCGCGTTTACGCCGACCAGCTTCGCCGACGAAAACGGCAATGTGCTGGAACCGATGAAAGGCAAGCAGTGGGAGGCGGGGGTAAAATACGAACCGCTGGGGGGGAACAGCCAGTTTAGCGCCGCCGTGTATCGTATTAACCAGACCAATATCGCGACCAAAGAAGAACCTACCGATCCGTACCGCTCGATTGGTGAAATTGAGTCTAAAGGGGTGGAACTGGAGGCCATTAGCCATTTGTCGGATAGCGTCCGTTTGCAGGCGGCGTATACCTATACTGATATCCGTTATAAGAAAAGTAGCCCGCAAGAGCAGGGTAAGCGCGCGGTTTATGCTCCACGGAACCAGGCCAGCGCCTGGCTAAGCTACGATGTGAAAAGCGGTCTGTTAGAGGGGCTGACTTTGGGCTCCGGCATCCGGTACGTCAACGGCGTGACCAGCGATCGCCTGAATACCCACACGTTGCCGTCCTATACATTGGTCGATATGGTGGTAGGGTATGATTTATCCAGCATTGGGTTAAATGGCTTGAGCGCCCAGCTCAACGTAAATAACCTGACGGACAAACGCTATGTCGCTGCCTGTAATTCGCTCTCTTATTGTTATTTTGGCGCCGAGCGTAGCATTGTAGGCAGCGTGTCATGGGCGTTTTGATAACGCTTATCGTCCGGTAGCAAAGGCTACCGGGCAAACATTAGCGGTGCGTCACGCCTTCATAGAGAAGTCTGAGCGCAAACATCCCGATAATGGCGCCGATAACACGGCTGGCAATGCGCTGTATACGCCCATAAGCGCGGCGGACTGCGGGGAGCGAAAAGGCCTGGCTGAGAAAAATACGCCAGATAACGGATGACAGCACAATTCCGGCCCAGGCCATTAACCTTGCCCATGTGGGCGTTTCTGCGCTAAGCGTTACGGAAAAAATACTGATAAAAAACAGTACGGTTTGCGGATTGGATAAATCGGTCATTAATCCCCGGCGAAAGAAAATCGTCCACGGAGCGGCAATTGGCGTCTGGAGCGTGCTCATTTGCGGCGTCGCCTGGTGGCGAATACTGTTCCAGGCGAACCATAATAAATAGGCGCCGCCGACAATTTTGATAAGAGAAAATACCGCTTCGCATTGCGTAATGAGCGTCGCCAGACCGAAAAGCCCCAGCCCGGAATAAAAGGCGTCTCCCGTGGCGACGCCCAGGCCGGTGATGACTCCCGCCCGGCGTCCTGATGCGAGGCTGGTTTGCACCACCACAAACAGATTCGCGCCGGGATTAAAAAAGGTTAACACAAACAGACTGACGGTAAGCACAACGGCATGAAACGGCTCCATAGGCAACTCTTCTCTTAGCCTCAAGAAATACCCTTCATCTTATTAATAGTCAAACCAGATGATTGCGAGTGAGATCACAAAGCAGGGGCGTTTTAATCCGCGTTGTTACGCCGACAGAGCGGGGGCTGACTGGATTTTTCCAGCAATCTACACTACTTATTTAATCAGTCCGAACGGCCTTTTTGTTCTGATAAAGCGATGATGGCGTAATAATAAAACGAGGGTTTTGCTATGAAAACTGGCTACAAGGTTATGCTTGGCGCATTAGCGTTTGTCGTGACAAACGTTTATGCCGCAGAAATCATGAAAAAAACGGACTTTGATAAAGTCGCCTCCGAATACACGAAAATTGGCACGATTTCCACCACCGGGGAAATGTCGCCGCTGGATGCCAGAGAAGATTTAATCAAAAAGGCGGATGAAAAAGGGGCGGATGTGGTGGTGCTGACGTCCGGGCAGACAGAAAATAAAATTCATGGTACGGCTGATATTTATAAAAAGAAATAAAAGCGTTGCATCATAAAAATACCCGCCTGGGTTTCCGGCGGGTATTTTTATTCCAGGCAACCGTCATCCGTTTTGCCGGATGACGGCCTGCAGTAAACGTAGCGCCATCAGGCATTCAGGACGCTGTCATTTGTCTTAATTATCCGACTGGTCTTTGGCACCAGCTTTTAAACGACGCCACAGAGTGGTGCGGCTAATCCCCAGATAACGCGCCGCGGCGCTCTTATCGCCCTTAAAGCGCGCCAGTACATCCTGTAACGTGTGCGCATCCACGGTTGAAGGCGTCAGTTCTGCTGTGTTCACCATAAGCTCAGGTAATAACTGCCGCATAAATTGCCTGTCCAGCGTTGGCGCGGGATCGACGCTTAAAAAAAGCGCCAGGCGCTCCATCATATTACGCAGTTCGCGAATATTACCGGGCCAGCGCCAGGCCAGCAAAAGCGGCTGACACTGTGTCAATCCATGACGTATCGATTCGGTAAACGGAATTTCCATCGCCGCCAGCGACTGTTTTAAAAAGCTTTCCGCCAGCGGCAAAATATCAGCCTGCCGCTCGCGCAAAGGAGGAAGCGTCAGACGCAGAATACTCAGGCGATAAAAGAGATCGGGGCGAAAACGTCCTTGCATTATCTCCCGATCCAGATCGCAATGCGTAGCGCTGATCACCCGGACCTCCACCGGGATCGGCTGGTGTCCGCCGACGCGAGTGACGGCTTTTTCCTCCAGTACGCGCAAAAGTCGGGTTTGTAAGGGCAAGGGCATTTCGCCGATTTCATCCAGAAACAGCGTGCCGCCGTGTGCGATTTCAAATAGCCCCGCCCGGCCTCCTCGTCGTGAACCGGTAAACGCGCCCTCTTCATAACCAAACAGTTCCGCTTCCAGCAACGACTCGGTAATCGCGCCGCAATTGACGGCGACAAAGGGAGGGGATGGCTTATTCTGACGGTGAGGCTGGCGGTGAAAAAACGTCTGGTGAATCGCCTGCGCCGCCAGCTCTTTTCCGGTCCCTGTTTCCCCCTGAATCAGCACTGCCGCACGGGAGCGGGCATAGAGCGTAATCGTCTGGCGGAGCTGCTCCATTTGCGGCGACTGGCCGCGTATATCGCCCAGTTCATACCGGGTTTGTAATCCCTTGCCGGATGGGTAATCCACGCGCTGGCGCCGTGTCAGACGGGTCATATCCAGCGCATCATGGAAAGCCTGACGAACGGTCGCCGCGGAATAAATAAAGATGGCGGTCATTCCCGCTTCTTCCGCCAGATCGGTAATTAATCCCGCGCCGACGACGGCTTCAATACCGTTGGCCTTAAGTTCGTTAATTTGCCCGCGCGCGTCCTCTTCGGTGACATAGCTTCGCTGTTCAAGACGGAGGTGAAACGTTTTCTGAAAGGCAAGTAAAGCCGGAATGGTCTCCTGATAGGTCACGATACCGATAGACGAGGTGAGCTTTCCCGCTTTCGCCAGCGCCTGTAATACATCGAATCCGCTGGGCTTGATGAGGATCACCGGTATTGACAGGCGACTTTTTAAATAGGCCCCGTTCGAACCCGCCGCGATAATCGCGTCGCAGCGCTCGGTCGCCAGTTTTTTGCGAATGTAGGTCACCGCCTTTTCAAAGCCGAGTTGAATAGGCGTGATGGTCGCCAGATGATCGAATTCCAGGCTGATATCCCGAAACAGTTCGAACAGACGCGTTACGGAGACCGTCCAGATCACCGGTTTATCGCTATTATCGCGCGGAGCGCTGTGAGCAGTCGTCATCGCAGTAGGTTCATCTTTAAGGGGCGATTTTTTGTTTTAAACGTGTTTCATAAATGTTGCAATGAAACAGGGCGATTCGTTTCATGAAACGTTAGCTGACACGTTTTTCTTTTCCCTTAATCGCGCTTATTCATAACAGGAATGACTGTAATTACCTGTTTTTAAATCTCATTGTATTTAATTTTCTCGCAGCCTCTTTGCCTGGCATAGCCTTTGCTTTGGTGAATACATTCTGAGTAACAATTTACTAACATGAGGACGAGATATGTCTTTACATTCGCCGGGGCTGGCATTTCGCGCCGCGCTCTCTAAAGAGAATCCATTACAAATTGTCGGCGCTATCAATGCCAACCATGCTCTGTTGGCCCAACGGGCCGGGTATCAGGCTATCTATCTTTCTGGCGGCGGCGTAGCGGCGGGCTCGCTCGGACTGCCGGACCTGGGGATTTCTACGCTGGATGATGTGTTAACCGATATCCGGCGCATCACGGATGTTTGCCCGCTGCCGCTGTTGGTGGATGCGGATATTGGCTTTGGTTCCTCCGCCTTTAATGTCGCGCGGACGGTAAAGTCCATAGCCAAAGCGGGCGCCGCCGCGCTGCATATTGAAGACCAGGTTGGCGCTAAGCGCTGTGGACACCGTCCAAACAAAGCGATCGTCTCGAAAGAGGAGATGGTAGACAGAATTCGGGCGGCAGTGGATGCGCGCACCGATCCGAACTTTGTGATCATGGCGCGTACCGATGCGCTGGCGGTGGAAGGGCTGGAGGCGGCTCTCGATCGCGCGCAGGCTTACGTGGACGCGGGGGCTGACATGCTGTTCCCGGAGGCGATCACCGAACTGTCGATGTACCGCCAGTTCGCCGACGTGGCGCAGGTGCCGATCCTCGCCAACATCACTGAGTTTGGCGCGACGCCGCTGTTTACGACCGACGAGTTGCGCAGCGCAAACGTGGCGATGGCGCTCTATCCGTTGTCGGCGTTTCGCGCCATGAACCGCGCCGCAGAAAAAGTCTATACCGTGCTGCGCCAGGAAGGGACGCAAAAGAACGTGATCGACATCATGCAGACCCGCAACGAGCTGTACGAAAGCATCAATTACTACCAGTTCGAAGAGAAGCTGGACGCGCTGTACAGGAATAAAAAATCGTAGCCTGTAGGCCTGATAAGGCGAAGCCGCCATCAGGCAATGCCGGATAGCACTACGTTTATCCCGCCTACGGTACGGCCTACACACCTCAATACCCTACACATTACAATAATGACGAGGACAATATGACAGACACGACGATCCTGCAAAACAACACGCATGTCATTAAGCCTAAAAAATCGGTCGCGCTTTCCGGCGTACCTGCCGGAAATACCGCTCTGTGTACCGTGGGAAAAAGCGGTAACGATCTGCACTATCGCGGTTACGACATTCTCGATCTGGCGGAGCACTGCGAATTTGAAGAAGTCGCGCATTTACTGATCCACGGAAAATTACCGACCCGCGACGAGCTGAACGCGTATAAAAGCAAATTAAAAGCGCTGCGCGGATTACCCGCCAATGTCCGTACCGTTCTGGAAGCGTTACCGGCGGCCTCGCACCCGATGGACGTGATGCGTACTGGCGTTTCCGCGCTGGGCTGCACCCTGCCGGAAAAAGAGGCACATACCGTCTCCGGCGCGCGCGATATTGCCGATAAGCTGTTGGCCTCGCTCAGCTCTATCCTTCTTTACTGGTATCACTACAGCCACAACGGCGAACGTATTCAGCCGGAAACCGACGATGATTCCATCGGCGGCCATTTCCTGCATCTGCTGCACGGTGAAAAGCCAACCCAAAGCTGGGAAAAGGCGATGCATATTTCGCTGGTGCTGTACGCCGAGCATGAGTTCAACGCCTCGACGTTTACCAGCCGGGTGATTGCCGGAACCGGCTCGGATGTCTACTCCGCGATTATCGGCGCGATTGGCGCGCTGCGCGGCCCGAAACACGGCGGGGCGAATGAGGTGTCGCTGGAAATTCAACAGCGTTATGAAACGCCGGACGAGGCAGAGGCGGATATCCGTAAACGTGTGGAAAACAAAGAGGTGGTGATTGGCTTTGGACATCCGGTTTACACCATCGCCGACCCGCGCCATCAGGTGATCAAACGGGTGGCGAAACAGCTTTCAGAAGAAGGCGGCTCGCTGAAGATGTACCACATCGCTGACCGTCTGGAAACGGTGATGTGGGAGACAAAAAAGATGTTCCCGAATCTCGACTGGTTTTCGGCGGTCTCCTACAACATGATGGGCGTCCCTACCGAAATGTTCACCCCGCTGTTTGTCATCGCCCGCGTAACCGGCTGGGCGGCGCACATTATTGAACAGCGTCAGGACAACAAGATTATTCGCCCCTCTGCCAACTATACCGGGCCGGAAGATCGTCCGTTTGTCTCGATAGACGATCGTTGCTAACTCACTCTTATTAAAAATAAAACGCAGGAAACGTACCCTATGTCTACCCAAGAACTGAACATCCGCCCGGAATTTGACCGCGAAATCGTCGATATCGTGGATTACGTGATGAATTACGAGATCACCTCAAAGGTGGCGTACGACACCGCGCATTATTGCCTGCTCGACACGCTCGGCTGTGGTCTGGAAGCGCTGGAATACCCGGCCTGTAAAAAATTGCTTGGGCCAATCGTGCCAGGCACGGTGGTGCCCAACGGCGCACGCGTGCCGGGCACCCAGTTCCAGCTCGATCCGGTACAGGCAGCCTTTAACATTGGCGCGATGATCCGCTGGCTCGATTTTAACGATACCTGGCTTGCCGCCGAGTGGGGCCATCCTTCTGATAACCTCGGCGGTATTCTGGCGATTGCGGATTGGTTGTCACGCAATGCCGTCGCCGCCGGCAAAGCGCCGCTGACCATGAAACAGGTATTGAGCGGGATGATCAAAGCCCATGAAATTCAGGGCTGCATCGCGCTGGAAAACGCCTTCAACCGTGTCGGGCTTGACCATGTGCTGCTGGTGAAAGTGGCCTCGACCGCGGTGGTCGCTGAAATGCTGGGGCTGACGCGCGATGAGATCCTCAACGCGGTATCGCTGGCGTGGGTGGATGGGCAGTCGTTGCGCACTTATCGTCATGCGCCGAATACCGGTACGCGCAAATCCTGGGCGGCGGGCGATGCGACTTCGCGCGCGGTACGTCTGGCGCTGATGGCGAAAACCGGCGAGATGGGCTATCCCTCGGCGCTCACCGCCAAAACCTGGGGCTTCTACGACGTTTCATTCAAAGGTGAAACGTTCCGTTTCCAGCGACCTTACGGCTCCTACGTCATGGAAAACGTGCTATTTAAAATTTCTTTCCCGGCAGAATTCCACTCGCAAACCGCCGTCGAAGCGGCGATGACGCTGTATGAGCAGATGCAGGCCGCGGGCAAAACGGCAGCGGATATCGAGAAAGTGACCATCCGCACCCACGAAGCCTGTCTCCGCATTATCGATAAAAAAGGCCCACTCAATAACCCGGCGGACCGCGATCACTGTATCCAGTATATGGTCGCCGTGCCGCTGCTGTTCGGACGGTTAACCGCGGCGGATTATGAAGACGAGGTGGCGCAGGACAAGCGTATTGACGCCCTGCGCGAGAAAATCGTGTGTTATGAGGACCCGGCTTTTACCGCCGACTATCACGACCCGGAAAAACGAGCTATCGGCAATGCGATCACCGTGGAGTTTACTGATGGCTCACGCTTTGGCGAGGTTGTCGTGGAGTATCCGATTGGTCATGCGCGTCGCCGCGCCGACGGTATTCCGAAGCTTATCGAAAAATTTAAAATTAACCTGGCGCGTCAGTTCCCGACTCGCCAGCAGCAACGCATTCTGGATGTCTCCCTGGACAGAGCCCGCCTGGAGCAGATGCCGGTTAACGAATACCTCGATTTATATGTCATCTGAGCCAGCCAGCAGTAAGGCGTAAGTTCAACAGGAGAGCGTGATGTCTTTTAGCGAATTTTATCAGCGTTCCATTAACGAACCGGAGGCGTTCTGGGCCGAGCAGGCCCGACGTATCGACTGGCGACAGCCGTTTACGCAGACGCTGGATCATAGCCGTCCACCGTTTGCCCGCTGGTTTTGCGGCGGCACCACTAACTTATGTCATAACGCCGTTGACCGCTGGCTGGATAAACAGCCGGAGGCGCTGGCGCTGATTGCCGTCTCATCAGAGACCGATGAAGAGCGCACATTTACCTTCAGCCAGTTGCATGATGAAGTCAACGCTGTGGCCGCCATGCTGCTGTCGCTGGGCGTGCAGCGTGGCGATCGCGTATTGGTCTATATGCCGATGATTGCCGAAGCGCAGATAACCCTGCTGGCCTGCGCGCGCATTGGCGCGATCCATTCGGTGGTCTTTGGCGGTTTTGCCTCGCACAGCGTGGCGGCGCGCATTGACGATGCCAGACCGGCGCTGATTGTGTCGGCGGATGCCGGAGCGCGGGGCGGTAAAATCCTGCCGTATAAAAAGCTGCTTGATGACGCTATTGCGCAGGCGCAGCATCAGCCGAAACACGTTCTGCTGGTGGACAGAGGGCTGGCGAAAATGGCGTGGGTGGATGGGCGCGATCTGGATTTTGCCACGTTGCGCCAGCAGCATTTCGGCGCGAGAGTGCCGGTGGCGTGGCTGGAATCCAATGAAACTTCGTGCATTCTTTACACCTCCGGCACTACCGGCAAACCGAAAGGCGTCCAGCGCGACGTCGGCGGTTATGCGGTGGCGCTGGCAACCTCGATGGACACCATTTTTGGCGGCAAGGCGGGCGGCGTATTCTTTTGCGCATCGGATATCGGCTGGGTCGTCGGCCACTCCTATATCGTTTACGCGCCGCTGCTGGCAGGCATGGCGACTATTGTTTACGAAGGACTGCCGACGTACCCGGACTGCGGGGTCTGGTGGAAAATTGTCGAGAAATACCAGGTTAACCGGATGTTTTCCGCCCCGACCGCGATTCGCGTGCTGAAAAAATTCCCGACGGCGCAAATCCGCAATCACGATCTCTCCTCGCTGGAGGCGCTTTATCTGGCCGGTGAGCCGCTGGACGAGCCGACGGCCAGTTGGGTGACGGAGACGCTGGGTGTGCCGGTTATCGACAATTATTGGCAGACGGAGTCCGGCTGGCCGATCATGGCGCTGGCGCGTGCGCTGGATGACAGGCCGCCGCGTCTGGGAAGTCCCGGCGTGCCGATGTACGGTTATAACGTCCAGCTACTCAATGAAGTCACCGGCGAGCCCTGCGGCATAAATGAAAAGGGGATGCTGGTGATCGAAGGGCCGCTGCCGCCGGGCTGTATTCAGACTATTTGGGGCGACGATGCGCGTTTTGTGAAGACTTACTGGTCGCTGTTTAACCGTCAGGTTTATGCCACTTTCGACTGGGGAATCCGCGACGCCGAGGGGTATTACTTTATTCTGGGCCGTACCGATGATGTGATTAATATTGCGGGTCATCGGCTGGGGACGCGAGAAATAGAAGAAAGTATCTCCAGCTACCCGAACGTAGCGGAAGTGGCGGTAGTGGGGATAAAAGACGCTCTGAAAGGGCAGGTAGCGGTGGCGTTTGTCATTCCGAAGCAGAGCGATACGCTGGCGGATCGCGAGGCGGCGCGCGACGAGGAAAACGCGATTATGGCGCTGGTGGACAACCAGATCGGTCACTTTGGTCGTCCGGCGCATGTCTGGTTTGTCTCGCAGCTCCCCAAAACGCGTTCCGGAAAGATGCTTCGCCGCACGATCCAGGCGATCTGCGAAGGCCGCGATCCGGGCGATCTGACAACCATTGACGATCCCGCGTCGTTGCAGCAAATTCGCCAGGCGATCGAGGAATAGCCGTAAGCCGGATAAGCCGCGTCCGGCAACGGGTCAGGCTCAGCGACTGAATAGTGGGGTGTAAAGTCGGGAAAGGGCGGCAGCGCGCCGCCCTGTAACAGAATTAACGCAGAATATTTTTCTCAGCCAGATCCAGCGCGAAGTAGCTGAAAATCAAATCGGCGCCGGCGCGTTTAATCGAGCCCAGACTTTCCAGCACGACCTTTTCTTCATCGATGGCGCCAGCCATAGCAGCAAATTTAATCATGGCATATTCACCGCTCACCTGGTAAGCGCCAAGCGGCAACTCTGTGCGTTCGCGGATTTCACGCAGCACGTCCAGATACGCGCCGGCCGGTTTCACCATTAAGCAATCCGCGCCCTGGGCTTCGTCGAGCAGTGATTCGCGAATCGCTTCACGGCGGTTCATCGGATTCATTTGATACGTTTTGCGGTCGCCTTTTAACGCGGTGCCCGCTGCTTCACGGAAGGGGCCGTAGAAAGAAGAGGCGAACTTAGTGGAGTAGGACATTATTGCCGTATCGGTAAAACCGGCGGCATCCAGCGCCTGGCGGATAGCCTGGACTTGTCCATCCATTGCCGCGGAGGGCGCAATAAAATCTGCTCCAGCCGCCGCCGCGACAACGGCCTGCTTGCCGAGGTTGGCCAGCGTCGCGTCGTTATCCACACCGTGTTCGCACAACACGCCGCAGTGGCCGTGCGAGGTGTATTCGCAGAAGCAGGTGTCGGACATGACGATCATCTCCGGTACGGTTTGCTTACAGATGCGGGACATTCTTGCCACCAGGCCGTCTTCTTTCCAGGTATCGCTGCCGGTGTCATCAGTATGGTGAGAAATGCCGAAGGTCATAACGGAACGAATGCCAGCATTTGCGATACGTTCAATCTCTCGCGCCAGCTGCTTTTCCGGGATACGCATTACGCCGGGCATGGCATCAATAGCTTTGTAATCGTCGAGTTCTTCTTCAACAAAGATCGGCAACACCAGGTCGTTCAGGCTAAGTGTTGTCTCTTCAAACATAGCGCGCAGCGCAGCGGATTTGCGCAGGCGGCGAGGGCGATGGATAAGGTCTGTCATGGTCTGCCTGATGTTTGTGGAATCGAAGGCCCAGTATACCTGAATCTGCAGGCAGATGTTTTACGAAAACGGTCCTTAACGTAGCAGGCGCAGCCCCGGCGGCGGCAGAACATGGCGCTTCTTTTATATACCGAAGATTAATACCTCAGGCACTATATCATTTTAAATAAGAATTAGTTTTACGTTGTTTTTAGTTTTATTTCATCGTCATTTAAGTAAATGTGGGTTTCAACATTATTCATGTTTATTTTGTTTTTCTTTAATCCATATTTATCTTATATGTGTTTTGTTTTTTTATTTTCTTGTAAGACCATGAAAAAGAATGCTTTTCAATTATAAATTTTCCTTTTATTACGTCCTTTTAATTCATATCCGAATCCGGACTGAGGATAAAGAATAATTGAACCTTTTAGCAATGACGCCGCATAATCCTTCTTGCTAAACATCTGTATGTTTTTATGCATTGATAATTGATGGATCAACTATATTACGTCCCTGAGGAGGGATGACAAATGCACTCCTGGAAAAAGAAACTTGTAGTCTCACAATTAGCATTGGCTTGCACTCTGGCAATCACTTCTCAGGCGAATGCTACTACTTATAACACTTTTGGGTATCATGACGACGCAACTACCCAGTACGCTGGGATCAATACTGACACCGATTATGTAACTTACGGTGGTTATGTTTATTACAATCCTGCAACTACCGATTTCGATCAATCCTTTAACAACGATACTGTAAATGGTGTTATTTCTACGTATTATCTGAACAATGACTACACCGCAGATTCTACGAATACACTGAATATCACCAATTCTACCATCCATGGCATGATTACTTCCCAACATATGTGGGATGACACAGCATATGTTGATCATGACTGGGATGATGGCGATACATTTACCCTCAATATCGCTAACTCCACTATCGATGATGATTATGAATATTTCTACTTCACCGATGATTATAATAATGCTGATGGAAAAGTTACTACGGAAGATTGGCGTACTTCCGAATTAGCTTCTTTAGGCACTGCTGTAACGTTGGATGTCGAAAGTAATATTAATATCACCAATAACTCTCGTGTTGCAGGTATTACTCTGAGCCAGGGCGATACTTACGACGCAACATATGCTACTGGTGGGGATAGCGCTTATGTTCATACTTGGGACAACACTATTGTCGTTGACAATTCCACTGTTACATCAGGGGCTGTGACTCCGCTTGAGGGTAGCGGTTGGTTTGGTAACTCTTCAGAGCCAAGCGATTATTCTGGCAACGCTGTTTATGATACAACGACAGGAACCTGGTACCATAATCCGAATGACACTGCTTTATCGTTCTCAGATGATCCTGACTCATACTATTCGATGAAGAACAACGTTACATTCACCAACGGTTCAACGTTGATGGGTGATGTTGTGTTTACGAGTAACTTCAACAATGCTGACGACGCGAATGCTGATTCCAATGGCGATGGTGTTATCAGCGCCAGCGATGGTTTCAGCCCAATCGGTTATGACACCAACAATGATGGCGTAGAAGATACGAATGGCGGTTGGAGTCACGACAACGATAACGTTGATGAACTGAACCTCAAACTGGATAACGGTAGTAAGTGGGTAGGTGACGCATACTTTAGCTATGAGTATATCGCACCGGCTGATATGTACGATCTTGAAGATGGTACTAACAGCTTAGAACCAAGTTCTACTGTGGATAAATGGGGCAACGTTGTTGATGACAAGACCTTCCAGAGCGGTATCTTCACTGTAGCGCTGGATAACGGTTCTGAATGGGATACGGTAAACACTTCAAACGTCGATACCCTAACTGTTAATAATGGTTCTCAGGTTAACGTAGCTGATAGTTCTTCTTTAATCGCAGACACCATCACATTGACCAATGGTTCAACGATGAACCTCAGTTCCTATGGTGAAGTTGATACCGATCACCTGACGGTTGATAGCTACAGTAAAGTTGATCTGACAAACGAAACTGCTTATCTGTATGCTAACACTATTACCGTATCAAACGGCGGTGAATTCAGCATCGGTGCTGGTGAATTTGATGCCGATTCTTTCGGTACAGATACTCTGGAACTGACCAACGCTGGTGTATTTAACATCAACAACAGCGACTATGTGCTGAATGCTGATTTGGTTAACGGCCACACCAACACAACCGATACATCAAACGCTACCTATGGTTACGGTGTCATCGCTATGACTTCTGACGGTCATTTGACCGTGAATGGTAATGGTGATTATTACAACGGTGATAACACTGCTGATACTACTTACAGTGCTAACGGTGAAGCGGATAATAGCTACACTGACAACGTTGTAGCCGCAACTGGTAACTATAAAGTGCGCATCGACAACGCTACTGGTGCCGGTTCTGTTGCGGATTACAAAGGCAACGAGCTGATTCGTGTCAATGACGTAAACACCGACGCGACCTTCTCTGCAGCAAACAAAGCTGACCTGGGTGCTTACACCTATCAGGCTAAGCAGGAAGGCAACACTGTCGTGCTGGAACAGATGGAACTGACCGACTACGCTAACATGGCGCTGAGCATTCCTTCTGCGAACACCAATATCTGGAACCTGGAACAAGACACCGTTGGTACTCGTCTGACCAACGCTCGTCATGGCCTGGCGGATAACGGCGGCGCATGGGTAAGCTACTTCGGCGGTAACTTCAACGGCGACAACGGCACCATTAACTACGATCAGGATGTTAATGGCATCATGGTCGGTGTTGATACCAAAGTTGACGGTAACAACGCTAAGTGGATCGTTGGTGCGGCAGCAGGCTTCGCGAAAGGCGATCTGAGCGATCGTACCGGTCAGGTGGATCAGGACAGCCAGTCTGCCTACATCTACTCTTCCGCTCGTTTCGCAAACAACATCTTTGTTGACGGTAACTTGAGCTACTCTCACTTCAACAACGATTTGTCTGCTAATATGAGCGACGGTACTTACGTTGACGGCAACACCTCTTCTGACGCCTGGGGCTTCGGCTTGAAACTGGGTTATGATCTGAAGCTGGGTGATGCAGGCTACGTAACGCCTTACGGCAGCGTATCCGGTCTGTTCCAGTCTGGCGACGACTACCAGCTGAGCAACGACATGAAAGTTGACGGTCAGTCTTACGACAGCATGCGTTATGAACTCGGTGTAGATGCAGGTTATACCTTCACTTACAGCGAAGATCAGGCGTTGACCCCGTACTTCAAACTGGCTTACGTTTACGACGACTCCAACAACGATGCTGACGTAAACGGCGACTCTATCGACAACGGCGTAGAAGGTTCTGCGGTACGTGTTGGTCTGGGTACTCAGTTCAGCTTCACGAAGAACTTCAGCGCCTACACCGATGCTAACTACCTCGGCGGCGGTGATGTTGATCAAGACTGGTCTGCAAACGTTGGTGTTAAATATACCTGGTAATCATTTTCTCTCAGGAGAAATAAAGGTAATTTAAACTGAAAAATGCCCGTCAAGGACTTGACGGGCATTATTGCAAGGAATGCATATGTTATCTTTAAGCAAGCCACTACAGGAATTCTACAGACTCGATAAATGCCTTTCTAAGCATGGTACGCGTTTCGAGTTTGTTAATGATAAAGAGATTATCTGTTCACCTGATGAAAGTAATACCCATACCTTTGTTATTTTAGAGGGGGTTGTTTCGTTAGTTCGGGGTGATAAAGTTCTTATTGGTATTGTGCAGGCCCCCTTTATTTTCGGCTTAGCCGATGGTGTGGCGAAAAAAGAGGCACAATATAAATTAATTGCGGAGAGCGGTTGCATCGGTTATCGCCTCTCATCATCACAAACTCTCGCCATCATTGAGCAGAACCAACTGTGGCGTGAAGCCTTCTGTTGGATAGTATGGAAAAGTCAGGTACTGGAACTTCGTGACAAGCAGCTCATTGGTAATAATTCTTACGACCAGATTCGTGCGACGTTAATGACAATGATTGAGTGGGATGAAGAACTTCGCTCACGTATTGGTGTTATGAATTATATTCATCAACGAACGCGCGTATCGCGATCGGTGGTGGCGGAAGTTCTCGCGGCCCTGCGTAAGGGTAATTACATTGAAATGAATAAAGGCAAACTGATCAGTATTAACCGTTTGCCCTCCGAATATTAACAAAAGGTTGCGCCTCGTCTGATATAGCGCGAGGCGCGACGACTCAGGATGCAGGAATAGCAATCGGTTTATTGCCGCTTAGCTCAGTAACCAAATCGTTAATCCCGTCGCTCATATTGGTAAAACGAGTGAGGGGGGAACGGGTTACGACCACAAAAGCGCCAATATTATATTGCGGGATCATCGCCATATAGGTAATAAAACCGCCGCCGCCTCCTGTTTTCTGGATAATGCCTGGACGTCCGTCTTTTGGCGCCATATAGACCCAGCCCAGACCGAGCGCGTCGGCTTTACCCGGTACGTCCATCCCAATGATTTTCTTTAACTGTGTGCGCTGATAAATCAACGTTTGCATACGATCGGCCTGTTGGCTACGGTGATAGAAATCTGACGACAGATACTGTTGCATCCAGCGCATCATATCTCCTGGCGTAGAATAGACCCCACCGCTGCCAATGGCAGCCAGCGTATTATTACAGGGGCTTGCGCCTTTCTCTGCCACCATCAGACGCTTACACTGATCGGGAGAGGGGGTAAACGTGGTGTCTTTCATTCCCAGCGGGCGAGTAATCTTTTCTTCAAACAGTTGCGTATAAGGTTTGCCGGAGGCGGTCGCCAGCGCGTCGGCTAACAGGTCGAACGCCAGATTGGAATAGGCCGCCTGTGAACCGGGCGCGACTTTTAACGTTGCTGTGGAGAGCCAGTTCCAGCGTTGTTCGCGGGTTGGCCAGACAAATACCGGACGATGCGCCGCGCCGCCGGGCTGTTCTCGCGGAAGCGCGCTGGTGTGGGTCGCTAAGTTGACCAACGTAATCGGCGTGCCTTGATACGTCGGGACATGCGCGCCGGGAGGCGCATATTTGCTGAGAGGATCGTTTAATTTTACCGTTCCCTGATCGAGCAATTTTACCAACATTTCACTGGTCATGAGCTTGGTGAGAGAAGCGATACGAATGACCGAATCAAGCTGTGGACGAACATTATTGCCCGGTCTGGTGTCACCGAAACTACGAAACACGCGTTGATTGCCGTCGATCACCACCAGCGCCATGCCCGTGGCACCGCTACCATAAAAGATATGCTCGGCATAACGATCAACGATATCAGAGGCAAAAACCGGATCGGCAATCGGCTGAGCCGCCTGGACAGAAGTAAGTGATGCCGCAAACAGCATGGCAGTAAAAAGCAGACTACGTTTCAACGGTGATGTCCATAAGTGAAATAACGGTGGTTATGCGTATTTATACTACCCGGCGGCACATTGCAAAACGTTAAAGAGAAAAAAGTGGGTGAAAAAACGTAACGGCGGGTTTTCGTGATGGAGAATGTTTACTTTTGTGATAGAGCGCTTGTGATAACCTGATAGCGTCAGCCTGCCTGCTTAGGATGAAACTCGTCGAAACAATTCTGTTGAGCAGAAGTGCGAACTAAGCGTCACAACGTAGGTCACAATGCCTGGTTTAGCCCTTTCATTTGCGTGGGCATGGCGTGATATTGCCGCCGTCACAGCAGCCGTAATAAAGAGAAGAAGTTAGCAGGAGAGCATGATGTTTAAATCTTTTTTCCCAAAGCCAGGGCCGTTTTTCATGTCGGCGTTTGTTTGGGCGCTGATCGCCGTCATTTTCTGGCAGGCGGGAGGAGGAGATTGGGTGGCGCGACTTGTGGGGGCATCCGATGAAGTGCCTATCAGCGCAGCGCGCTTCTGGTCGCTGGACTATCTGATTTTTTATGCTTATTACCTGATTTGCGTGGGATTATTTGCAACGTTCTGGTTCATCTATAGCCCGCACCGCTGGCAGTACTGGTCGATACTTGGCACCTCGCTCATTATTTTTGTCACCTGGTTTTTGGTGGAGGTTGGCGTTGCGGTTAACGCCTGGTACGCACCATTCTATGATTTGATTCAAACGGCGCTCAGCTCGCCGCACAAGGTCACTCTTGGTCAATTTTATCATGAAGTGGGGGTGTTTCTCGGTATTGCGCTTATCGCCGTGGTGATCGGTGTGCTGAACAACTTCTTTGTCAGCCACTATGTATTTCGCTGGCGTACCGCAATGAATGAGCACTATATGGCGCACTGGCAGTACCTGCGCCATATCGAAGGGGCCGCCCAACGTGTGCAGGAAGACACCATGCGTTTTGCCTCTACACTGGAGAATATGGGCGTGAGTTTTATCAATGCCATCATGACGCTCATCGCCTTTCTGCCGGTGTTAGTCACCCTGTCAGCACATGTGCCGGATTTACCCATCGTAGGGCATATCCCTTACGGCCTGGTCATTGCCGCCATAGTCTGGTCATTAATGGGGACGGGCCTGCTGGCGGTCGTCGGGATCAAATTGCCGGGGCTGGAATTTAAAAATCAGCGAGTGGAAGCCGCTTATCGTAAGGAGCTGGTCTACGGTGAAGATGACGCCAGCCGCGCCACGCCGCCCACCGTCCGTGAACTGTTTAGCGCGGTGCGCCATAACTACTTCCGTCTCTACTTTCACTATATGTATTTCAACATCGCGCGCATTCTCTATTTGCAGGTCGATAACGTTTTCGGTTTGTTCCTGCTGTTTCCTTCCATTGTTGCCGGTACGATTACGCTGGGTCTGATGACGCAAATTACCAACGTGTTTGGCCAGGTGCGCGGTTCGTTCCAGTATTTGATTAACTCCTGGACGACGCTGGTGGAGCTGATGTCTATTTATAAACGTTTACGTAGCTTTGAACGTCAGTTGGATGGTCAGCCAGTTCAGGAAGTGACCCACTCTTTTAGCTAACAGAAGGAAACGTTATGTCGGCGGCGTCCCGTCTTTATCCTCTGCCTTTTCTGGCGGTCGCCATATTGGCTGGCTGTAGTAGTCAATCCGGGCAGCCGGTGAGCAAGGGCGAGAAGCCTGTCGACGTGGCAAGCGTAGTACGTCAGAAAATGCCGGCCAGTGTCAAAGACAGAGAGGCCTGGGCGAAAGATATCGCGACAACGTTTAAGAGCCAGGGGCTGGCGCCGACGGTAGAAAATATCTGTTCGGTGCTGGCTGTCGCCCAGCAGGAGTCCGGTTATCAGGCGGATCCTGTCGTGCCGGGGCTAAGTAAAATCGCCTGGCAGGAGATTGATCGCCGCGCTGAACGACTACACATTCCGCTGTTTCTGGTGCACACCGCGCTGAAAATTAACTCCCCCAACGGCAAGAGCTATAGCGAACGCCTGGACACGGTAAAAACCGAAAAACAGCTTAGCGCTATTTTTGACGACTTTATCAATATGGTCCCTATGGGGCAGACGCTATTTGGCGCATATAACCCGGTGCATACGGGCGGCCCGATGCAGGTCAGCATTGCCTTTGCCGAACAGCACGCGAAAGGCTATCCGTGGAATATGGCGGGTACGGTACGTCAGGAGGTCTTTACGCGCCGTGGCGGATTGTGGTTTGGAACCTACCATTTGCTGAATTACCCGGCGAACTACAGCGCGCCTGTTTTCCGCTTCGCCGACTTCAACGCGGGATGGTACGCCAGCCGTAACGCTGCGTTCCAGAATGCCGTCAGTAAAGCCAGTGGGGTAAAACTGGCGCTGGATGGCGATCTGATTCGTTATAACAGCAAGGAACCGGGCAAAACAGAGTTAGCGGTGCGCAAACTGGCAGGGCAGTTGGGAATGAGTGAGCGCGAAATTCGCAGCCAACTGGAGAAAGGCGATAGCCTGGCGTTTGAAAAAACGGCGCTCTACAAGAAAGTCTATAAACTGGCCGAGGCCAAAACGGGCAAGACGCTTGCGCGGGAAATGTTGCCCGGTATTCAACTGGAAAGCCCGAAGATCACGCGCAAGCTGACGACCGCCTGGTTTGCTAAACGAGTTGATGAGCGGCGGGCGCGGTGTATGGGGCGATAAATTTCGCGCTGGGATATTTTCTCCAGCGCGCTAAGGTTTATTGGTGACGGTGACGCCAGCGTAAAAACGCGGCGATAACGGCGAAAATGAGGCAGCCCGTGAGGAAGGGCACCAGGCCAAAAATCGTCCCGACGCCCAGCCCAATCTCTACCCGCGGTCGACCTGTATCCTGTACCTGCATCAGATGCTCATAGATGCCCGGCGCATGAACCAGCAGGTTTAAGAGTTGCGCTCCGGCCCAGAAGCAAAACAGTACAAATATGGCGTAAGCAATATTTCCGGGCGTAGAGGAGGTTTCTCGATGCTTCCCGCTGAACAGCGATTTTGAGAGAGTGAAATCAGCCATAAAGACCTCCAGGATGATCGGCTACGATCTGGCGTTATGCCATCGGCTTACTGTGAAGTCTGACAGGTCATTGTGTTTGTCAATATCAGAATCATGGTAATTTCACATATGGAATGTATCCATCGCGTAAATTTTTGTTAGTTGTCACAAAACGATCACTTTTATCAAAATCAATTAACATTTAAGAAATTCCGTATCCCCCACAGACTCGCTCGCCAGAAGTATGCAAAAATACGTTTTTGTTGCTGTTAATACGTCGGAGTCGTTATGCGTTTGCCTGTAAAAATTCGTCGTGACTGGCACTACTATGCCTTCTCTATTGGCCTTATCTTTATTTTGAATGGCGTCGTAGGATTGCTGGGATTTGAGGCGAAAGGATGGCAAACCTATGGTGTTGGGCTGGTAACGTGGATTATTAGCTTCTGGCTGGCGGGGTTCATCATTCGCCGGCGCGAAGATGGTGAGGTAAAAGACGCCCGATAAACGTTGCGCTATCGGGCGTGCGCTATTACATCGTGGTTTTTAAGGCGTTATTCGCCGTATGGCGTTCCAGCGCCAGCTCAATCAGACGGCTGATCAAATCGGTATAGCCCAATCCGCTCGCCTGCCAGAGTTTTGGATACATACTGATATTGGTAAAACCTGGCAGCGTATTAATTTCGTTAATCACGACCTCATTGTCTGCCGTTAAGAAGACATCGACACGCGCCATACCCGCGCATCCCAGCGTCTGATAAGCCTGGATCGCGATCGCGCGGATCTTGTCATTCACCTCGGAAGGGATCTGCGCAGGCACGACAACTTGTGCGCCATTATCATCAATATACTTAGTATCGTAGGCGTAAAATTCGCTGTTCAGTACGATTTCGCCGCAGGTACTGGCCTGTGGGTTATCGTTACCTAATACGGCGCATTCGATCTCGCGCCCTTTGATCCCTTGCTCCACCACCACTTTATGATCGAATTCGAAAGCCAGCGCGACCGCCTGCTGATATTGCGCTTCGTTAGCGACTTTACTGACGCCGACCGAAGAGCCCTGATTGGCGGGCTTAACGAACAGCGGCAGTCCCAGACGGGATTCAACCTCGGCAAAACTAAACGCGTGACGATTCGTTCGGGTGAGTGTAATAAACGGGGCGATATTCAGTCCTGCATCGCGTAGCAGTCGTTTGGCGACGTCTTTATCCATGCAGGCTGCGGAGCTCAGCACGTCTGAACCGACAAACGGTAAGTTTGCGACGCGCAGCATCCCCTGCAATGAGCCGTCTTCGCCCAGCGTACCGTGGACGATAGGAAAAATAACATCTACCGTCGGTAGCGGCTGCCCGTTCTGGGCGTTAATCAATTGGTGTTGATGTTTGCCAGGCACCTGGGCCAGACTGATTGCCGAAGGACGTAGCGCGATATGTGCCGGATCGTCTGCATTCTGCAAATAATTTTCCGCATCGTTAACATGCCATTGTCCTGCCTTATCTATCCCTAACAGCACCACGTCGAAGCGGGTTTTATCGATCGCATCAACGATATTTTTCGCTGATTGCAAAGACACTTCATGTTCCGCCGACTTACCGCCAAATACTATTCCTACCCGCAATTTCGCCATCTTAAAAACCCATTCCATCGAATGCAAAGCGTATACATTACCACGACAAAACGCGGGTTTCGCGGGGTTCTGCCATAATGTTTATGGGATGTGAGAACGGAGGCCGCGTGAGAGGTAAGGGTTTTCTGATTATTGTGCTGTTGGGCGGTATTGGCGGGCTGGGATATCGTTATCTTCCCTCTTATTATAATCCTTTTGCTCCGCTACAACTTGCCGATCCGCCAGGCTGGATCACTACCTTCAAACTACAGCGCCTGACGCCGTCGCAGTGCCGGGAGCTGTTGACGGCGGCCAATCAACAGGGATTAATTTCATCACAACCTGTTGCGGATAGCGCTGGTGAATGTCCCTTGTCCCATGTTGTGCGCGTCAGAGATTTTGGTCAGGTCAAACTGAGCAGCAGTTTTTTAGCCTCCTGCCCGCTGGCGCTGCGCTCCGCGCTGTTTGTCGAACAGCAGGCAAAACCTTTAACAGAAACGTGGATGAAGCGCCGCCTGACCCGCATCGAACATCTGGGCAGCTATGCCTGCCGTAATATTTATCACCGCCCGGATGCGCGTCGCAGTGAACATGCCAGCGCAGAAGCGCTGGATGTCAGCGGGTTTCAGCTATCAGATGGCCGAAAAATCACTGTTCTGCGCGGCTGGGGGCGTCAGGAGACGGGGCCCTGGTTACGCGCTATGTTAAACGCCAGTTGCCATTATTATGGCAATGGGCTCGGGCCTGACTATAACGCTGCTCATGCTAACCATTTTCATCTTGGAATGCGGGGCTACGGCGTGTGTCGTTAAAGCATAAACGTCTGCCTTGCGCGGCTATATAATGTGACATGTTTCACAAAAATGATGAACGGGGAGACAAAATAGCAAAGTGTGACGTATCGCACCTCTGGAACCACCAGGAAAAAGAGAACTTGCTAAGCTAACGCGTATTTTCAGCTACTTACCGTTACGAGTCTTATGGAATCCTGGAAAGTTAATCTAATTTCCGTTTGGTTTGGATGTTTTTTTACCGGGCTGGCAATCAGCCAAATCCTGCCATTCTTACCCCTTTATATTTCCCAGCTTGGCGTCTCTTCCCATGAAGCGTTATCAATGTGGTCGGGGTTAACGTTTAGCATCACGTTTCTTATTTCCGCCATTGTGTCGCCGATGTGGGGCAGTCTCGCCGATCGTAAAGGGCGTAAACTGATGCTATTGCGCGCGTCGCTCGGGATGGCGATAGCTATTCTACTGCAGGCATTTGCGACCCATGTCTGGCAACTTTTCCTGCTGCGCGGAATCATGGGGTTAACGTCAGGCTATATCCCCAATGCCATGGCGCTGGTAGCCTCTCAGGTACCGCGCGAACGTAGCGGCTGGGCGCTCAGTACGCTTTCTACCGCGCAGATTAGCGGCGTTATCGGCGGGCCGTTAATGGGCGGCTTTGTCGCGGATCATATCGGGCTGCGGGCGGTATTTCTGATTACCGCCATGCTGTTGGTGGTGAGCTTTCTGGTCACGCTATTTTTAATTAAAGAAGGCGTGCGTCCGGTCATCAGGAAAAGCGAACGCCTGAGCGGTAAAGCCGTTTTTGCATCGTTACCTTATCCTGCGCTGGTGATCAGTTTGTTTTTTACCACGATGGTCATTCAACTCTGTAATGGTTCCATCAGTCCAATTCTGGCGCTGTTTATCAAATCAATGATGCCGGACAGTAATAACATCGCCTTTCTTAGCGGGTTAATTGCCTCGGTGCCCGGTATCTCCGCGCTTATCTCCGCGCCTCGCCTGGGAAAACTTGGCGACAGAATCGGCACGGAAAGAATTCTGATGGCCACGCTTATCTGCGCAGTGCTGCTTTTCTTCGCGATGTCCTGGGTCACCACGCCGTTCCAGTTGGGGCTGTTGCGTTTCTTGTTAGGCTTTGCCGATGGCGCGATGTTACCCGCCGTACAAACGTTATTGGTGAAATACTCCAGTGACCAAATTACCGGACGTATTTTTGGCTACAACCAGTCATTTATGTACCTGGGCAACGTGGTTGGGCCGTTGATGGGCGCGACGGTATCGGCGATGGCCGGTTTCCGCTGGGTTTTTATCGCTACGGCGGCGATCGTGTTGATCAATATCGGGCAACTGACCCTGGCGTTACGTCGTCGGCGTAACGCGCAAAAAGCGAAAGGCCAATAGCGGTGCATCGTAACGGCGCTTCTGCCGTTACGATATGGTTTAAATTAAAAGATATATTCTTTATCCGTGAAGTTTTTCTATAGATGGCATAACCTTAAATTATGATATAGCGTGATTATTGTTTTTTGATGGTTTATTATCGTCTCGTTTTCGGTCTGAGAAACGTTTCGCTGCGGCGACAGTGATAATTATTTGTGTAAAGTTCTTCCTGTATCATAAAAATAGTACTTTCAGCCTCTAGGCAGTGGTTCTTCATAGTGATAACGTCACCCTGGAACTAATAAGGAAATATGGTCATGAAAAATCTCATAGCAGAGTTGTTGCTTAAGCTAGCCCAAAAAGAAGAAGAGTCGAAAGAACTGGTTGCTCAGGTAGAAGCGTTAGAGATTATCGTCACAGCAATGTTACGTAACATGGCGCAAAACGAGCAGGAGATGTTGATACGTCAGGTAGAGGGGGCACTTGAAGGCGTAAAGCCGGATGCCAGCGTTCCTGATCACGATACGGAATTGCTGCGCCAATATGTAAAAAAGTTGCTGAGACACCCCCGGCACTAATCGTATTTTAAAACAATACAGTTGTTATAACGTTACTTTTATGAAATACCATAGCCGCTTCGTTTTTATTTTCTTCTGGGTAATACAGAGCGAAATAAAAACGAAGCGGCTATGGTAATAACAGTGTAACGTTATGCGTTGTTCTTCTGCATCCTGCGTGACTGTGGATAATCGAGTTGCACATTAGCCTACGGTTTGTCAATCAATAAAACATATATTGCTAACGGTAAGTAATACTTTTACTGCCGGGTGGTATTTTTGCCAGTAACAGCCAGACTTATATAAAGTCCCTGGGATATTTCCCAAAGGGACAACGTGTAATGCGTACACTGACAAAAGGATGGTGCTATGAAAATAACATTACTGGTGACTTTACTTTTTGGCCTGGTCTTTTTAACCGCCGTCGGCGCAACCGAGAAACCGTTAACGCCGCAACAGCAGCGCATGACGACCTGTAATCAGCAGGCGACAGCGCAAGCGTTGAAAGGCGATGCGCGTAAAACCTACCTTAGCGACTGCCTGAAAAACAGTCAGTCAGCCCCTGGCGAGAAAAGCCTGACGCCGCAACAGCAGAAAATGCGTGAATGCAATGTTCAGGCGACGGAACAATCACTGAAAGGCGATGACCGTAGCAAGTTTATGAGCGCCTGCCTGAAAAAAGCGGCGTAGTGCTATCGGGTGAGTCCTGAAAAACACTCACCCGAAATTTCATACTCCCTCCATGCGCTCTGTTTCTATAATTTGGGAAAATTGTTTCTAAATGTTCCCAAAAATAATGAATGATGAAAATTTTTACAGAAAAGCGGTTGAACAGGCGGTAGCGCCGCCTGACCCTTCTGATGATCGTCAGCGCTCCGGATTGCGCTTCGCCCGGCGCATCAGGCTACCGCGTGCGGTGGGGTTAGGGGGGATGTTTTTACCGGTAGCCGCCGTGTTAGTGTCGCAACCTGTCTTTGGCGGCTGGTGGCTATTGCTGGTCGGCTGGTCTTTTGTCTGGCCGCATCTGGCGTGGCAGTGGGCGGCGAAAGCCCTTGATCCGCTACGCCAGGAAATTTACAACCTGAAAGTGGATGCGATCCTCTCCGGCATGTGGATCGCGCTGATGGGCGTCAATATGTTGCCTGCCGCCGCGCTGTTTATGATGATGAGCATGAATCTGATGGGGGCTGGCGGGCGGCGGCTATTCACTGTCGGAATGGGCCTTTTGCTGGCGTCATGTCTGGTGACGTTGCAGCTTACCGGGCTACCCGTCGCTATGCGAAGCTCATCGCTGGAAGTCACGCTCTCTTTGCCCGTCATTATGTTGTATCCGCTTCTGTTCGCCTGGGTAAGTTATCAAACGGCCATTAAATTAGCGGAACATAAGCGACGCTTGCAGGCGATGAGCTCGCGGGATGGCATGACCGGCGTCTATAACCGACGCCACTGGGAAATTTTATTACGTAATGAATTCGATCACAGCCGACGCCACCATCGGGAGGCGACATTATTGATTATCGACATCGATCATTTTAAGAGCATTAACGATACCTGGGGGCATGATGTTGGGGATGAGGCTATTATCGCCCTGACGCGTCAATTACAGATAACGCTACGCGGGAGTGATATTATCGGGCGCTTTGGCGGCGACGAATTTGCGGTGATTATGTGCGGAACGCCGGCAGACAGCGCGATTACCGCCATGTCGCGAGTGCATGAACGGCTAAATACCTTACGCTTGCCGGGCGCGCCGCAAGTCATGTTACGTATCAGCGTGGGCGTGGCGCCGTTAACGCCACAAATCGGTCATTATCGGGAATGGTTAAAGTCTGCGGATATGGCGCTTTACAAAGCAAAGAATGCCGGACGTAACCGCACCGAAGTGGCGGCATGACGTCCAGCCGGGCTTCAGGATTTACTGAGCGCCTCTGATTTTTCCATACACTTCGTCATCGCTTCTATTACCGCAGCGCGGAAGCCACGTTCTTCCAGAACGCGTACGGCTTCAATCGTCGTTCCGCCAGGCGAGCACACCATATCTTTCAGTTCGCCGGGATGCTTTCCGGTTTCGAGTACCATTTTCGCCGACCCCATGACGGCCTGCGCGGCGAATTTATAAGCCTGAGCGCGAGGCATACCACCAAGAACGGCTGCGTCCGCCATCGCCTCGATAAACATAAAGACATAGGCCGGCGAAGATCCGCTCACGCCAACCACCGGATGGATCATCGGCTCAGCAATCACCTCCGCCTCGCCAAAGCAGCGGAAAATATTCAGCACATCAGCCGTATCTTCCGGTGTGACCAGCGCGTTGGGCGTGACGGAGGTCATTCCTGCGTTGACCAGCGACGGCGTATTCGGCATAGCGCGAATGATTTTACGGTCGTGTCCCAGCGCGCGCGCAAGCTGATCAAGCGTTACGCCTGCGGCGATAGAGACCACCAGCGAGTCTTTGTTCAGGCTGGAGGAGATTTCACTGAGCACTTTCACCATAATGCCCGGTTTTACCGCGCCGAAAACGATATCCGCGACCTGAGCGACCTCCTGCGCGCTTTGCGCCGCATTAATGCCGTACTGGTCATGCAGGGCGGCAACTTTATCGGGGGAGGGGGTGTAGACCCAGATCTGGCCGGGAAGTACCTGACCGCTGGCAATCAGTCCGCCAAGAATAGCCTTGCCCATATTACCGCAGCCAATAAAACCGATTTTCTTCTCCATCTCGTCACTCCCTATGTTTGTGTGTTATGGGGAATGGTTAGCTTAACGCGGATTGAAAACGGGCAGAAGGAGAAACAGCACTTTGATGAAAGACAAAAGCGCGAGACAATAAAAGATTGTATACCGTACGGGAGACATTATGACCATCTGGGTGGATGCGGATGCGTGTCCGAATGTCATTAAAGAAATTTTGTACCGCGCCGCCGAGCGGATGCAGTTGCCGCTTATTCTGGTTGCCAATCAGGCCTTGCGCGTGCCGCCTTCGCGTTTTATCCGCACGCTCCGCGTGGCCGCCGGGTTTGACGTGGCGGACAATGAAATCGTGCGTCAATGCGAAGCGGGCGATCTGGTGATTACCGCGGATATTCCGCTGGCGGCTGAAGTGCTGGAAAAAGGCGCTGCGGCTCTTAATCCCCGGGGAGAACGCTATAGCGACGCCACGATTCGCGAACGTCTGACGATGCGTGACTTTATGGACACGCTACGCGCCAGCGGCGTACAAACGGGAGGACCAAACAGTCTCTCGCCGCGCGATCGTCAGCATTTTGCCGCCGAGCTGGATAAGTGGTGGCTGGAAAGCCAGCGTAAAAAATAAATCCTGTAATGAAAAATTTACAGTTTATTCATTTCTGATTCTTGCTATAGTACTAATATTGTGACTTTAGTACCTTTGTGTAAATTATTATTTACATTTATGCGTTGTACTAGTTAGATGATATGATTATAACATTGCTGATATCAAATCCTGCGTATGCGCAGTTCCTGGGGGAACGCCTGCTATGATGCAACCTCTTTATCTTGTTGGCCCGCGGGGCTGTGGGAAAACCACCATCGGTATGGCGCTGGCGCAGGCAACCGGTTTTCGGTTTGCAGATACCGACCGCTGGCTGCAATCGCACGTGCAGATGAGCGTCGCTGATATCGTTGAAAAAGAAGGCTGGGGAGGGTTCCGCGCCCGGGAAACCGCGGCCCTGGAGGCGGTAAGCGCGCCTTCGACTGTCGTGGCGACGGGGGGCGGTATTATTCTCACGGAGTATAACCGACGTTATATGCACCGTGTTGGCGTAGTGATTTATCTGTGCGCGCCGGTATCCACGCTGGTTAACCGGCTTGAGGCTGAACCTGAAGCGGATCTGCGCCCGACCCTCACCGGCAAGCCGTTGAGCGAAGAGGTTCGGGAAGTGCTTGAGCAGCGTGACGCGTTGTATCGCGAAACGGCGCATTACATTATTGACGCGACGAAAACGCCGGCCCAGGTCGTTTCTGAAATTATCGCGGCGCTGCCGCCCTCGACGCAACGGTTACAGGGAGATGTCTATACTTAACGCTCACCCAGAATAAAGGAAACGCTATGCCAACCAGACCACCTTATCCGCGGGAAGCTTATATCGTCACCATTGAAAAAGGCACGCCGGGCCAGACGGTGACGTGGTATCAGCTACGGGCTGACCATCCGAAACCTGATTCGCTCATCAGCGAGCATCCGACCGCAGAAGAAGCGATGGATGCGAAAAAACGTTACGAAGATCCGGATAAATCATAGACGCATGAACCACTCGGAAGGGATTCTGAGTACCCCTAAATTGTATCTCCATCACATTCTTGAAACATTTATACTGGCAACTAAAACCGTAAATTAAGCGATAACAATACAATATTGGAGTTATTTGGAATCTTTACACAATACGTTGCTCATCTGCTGCTACGCTTTCTGAGATTTGTAGGGCAGGTAGCGCGGTGAGCGTGTGAATATTTGCCCGGGAATTACGACGAAGTAATAAGGTGGAATAAAAATGAGTGCGTCGTTGGCAATCCTCACAATCGGCGTTGTGCCAATGAGCGAAGTGTTACCGCTTCTGACGGAATACATCGACGAACAACACATCACCCATCATAGCCTGCTGGGAAAAATGAGCCGGGAAGACGTTATGGCGGATTACGCTGTAGAGCCTGGCGACGATCCGCTTTTGACGTTGCTGAATGATAACCAGATAGCCCATGTTTCCCGCCAGAAAGTGGAGCGAGATTTACAGAGCGTTGTCGAGGTGCTGGATAATCAGGGTTACGATGTCATTATACTGATGAGCACCGCGGCGATTAAAAGTATGGCAGCCCGTAATTCTATTTTGCTTGAACCGCTGCGTATTATTCCACCGCTTGTCGCCTCTATTGTGGATGGACATCAGGTGGGCGTGATTGTGCCTGTTGCAGAACTTCTGGCGGCCCAGGAGAAAAAATGGCAGGTATTGCAAATGCCGCCGGTGTATTCGCTGGCGAATCCGGTTCACGGTTCTGAGCAACAGTTAATTGATGCCGGGCAGGCGCTATTGGATCAAGGCGCGGACGTCATTATGCTGGATTGTCTGGGTTTTCATCAGCGTCATCGGGATATTTTACAGCAGGCGCTGGATGTGCCGGTTTTACTCTCTAATGTTTTGATTGCGCGGTTAGCTTCAGAACTGCTTGTCTAATTTTACGTGACAGGCCGAACGTCAGGACTCTATATTGGGTGTTAATTTAATAATGAGACGGGGCCTGATTATGCTACAAAGCAATGAATACTTTTCCGGGAAAGTGAAGTCTATTGGATTTACCAGCAGTAGCATCGGCCGGGCCAGCGTTGGTGTGATGGCGGAAGGGGAGTATACATTTGGCACCGCCGAACCCGAAGAGATGACGGTTGTGAGCGGCGCGTTGAAGGTACTGTTGCCGGGAGCTGTCGAATGGAAAGTGTATACAGCCGGTGAGGTGTTTAACGTGCCTGGCCACAGCGAGTTTCATCTCCAGGTTGCTGAGCCCACCTCGTATCTGTGCCGCTATTTGTAACGGTGAGTCCCCTCTCCGGCGGAGAGGGACCCTCTGGTTAGCGCTGCGCTTCGCCGCCTAATCCTTCCACCAGGCTTTGAATCAGCGCCGCCAGCTCTCCGGTCATCAGGATAAAGTCCGCGTCAAAACGTTGGGCAAAATCTTCCCGGTCGATATCTTCGTTCTGATCGCGCAGCTCATCGCAGAATTTCAGACGCTTAATGGAGCCGTCGTCGCACATGACGAATTGAATACGCTGCTGCCAGTCGAGCGCCAGCTTCGTGACCACTTTACCCGCTTCAATATGAACGGCGATCTCGTCGCTGACCAGATCCTGCTTTTTCGCGCGGATCACGCCGCCATCTTCCAGCATCGCTTTCAATTCGGCTTCGTCCAGCAACTGGAAACCCTGAGCGACCGTACCGGAGCGCACCCACTCTGTGAGCGTCAGCTCAATCGGATTTTCCAGCGCCAGCGGGACGACCGGCAGCGAGCCAAGACTTTTACGCAGTAGCGCCAAAGTATCTTCCGCTTTTTTCGCGCTGGCGCAGTCAACCATAATCAGGCCGTTAACGGTATCAATCCACATCATTGTCTGACTGAAGCGGCTAAACGCGCGCGGCAGCAACGAATGCAACACTTCATCCTTCAGGGAATCTTTTTCCGTCTTCTTCAGCTTGCGTCCCTGATCGGCTTCCAGTTTCTGGATTTTCGCCTCCAGAGCCTGTTTGATCACTGGCGATGGCAGGATTTTCTCTTCTTTGCGCGCGCAAATAATAATTTGGCCATTGGCGGTGTGCGTTAACGCATCGCTGTGAGAGCCCATCGGCGGAACCCAGCCCATTTTGGCCATATCCTGGCTACCGCATGGGGTAAACGTCATTGAGGCGAGCTGTTTCTCCATCTCTTCGGCGCGTAATGTGATATCGCGGCTAAGACGGTAAACCATTAAATTTTTGAACCACAGCATGATAATTTCCACGGCCTTGTCGTTAAATCCAGGCGGTATAGTAACGAATTGTCGGCAGGCTTGCATTGCCAATCAGAACGGTGAATTCTACCCTGTTGATATTCCCAAAAAATGAGGAGCGGTATGTGCGTATTGGTATCGATTTAGGCGGCACAAAAACGGAAGTCATTGCGCTTGATGATGCAGGAGAGCAGCGGTTTCGCCATCGTCTGCCTACGCCGCGGGAGGATTATCAGCAAACGATAGAAACCATCGCTACGCTGGTCGACATGGCGGAACAGGCGACCGGCCAGACCGGTAGCGTCGGCATTGGCATTCCCGGTTCTCTCTCGCCTTACACCGGCGTGGTGAAAAACGCTAACTCTACGTGGCTTAACGGCCAGCCGTTCGATAGCGATGTGAGCCGTCGTCTGAAGCGTGAAGTGCGGTTAGCCAACGATGCCAATTGCCTGGCGGTATCAGAGGCGGTAGATGGCGCGGCGGCGGGGGCGCAAACGGTATTTGCGGTGATTATCGGTACCGGGTGCGGCGCGGGCGTAGCGCTAAATGGCCGGGTGCACATCGGCGGCAACGGTACGGCAGGTGAATGGGGCCACAATCCGTTGCCGTGGATGGATGACGATGAGTTGCGTTACCGCGAAGAAATTCCCTGTTATTGCGGTAAACAAGGCTGTATCGAAACCTTTATTTCCGGTACGGGATTTGCCACGGATTACCAGCGTTTGAGCGGTAACGCGCTAAAAGGCGATGAGATTATTCGTCTGGTCGACGCGCAGGACTCCGTGGCGGAACTGGCGTTAAGCCGTTATGAGCTGCGGCTGGCGAAAGCATTATCTCATGTCGTGAATATTCTGGATCCGGATGTCATTGTGCTGGGCGGCGGTATGAGCAATGTTGAACGCCTGTACAAGACGGTTCCGTCGCTGATGAAATCGTTTGTTTTTGGCGGCGAGTGCGAGACGCCGGTACGTAAGGCGCGGCATGGCGATTCAAGCGGCGTGCGCGGCGCGGCCTGGCTGTGGCCGCTGGCGTAACGTTTTTAGCCGGATGGCGCGTCATCCGGCAACCGGCGTGACCGATGGCTGCTTGTGTTTTAGACGTCCGTATACCAGCAATGACGACATGGCGGAAAACGAGAGCAGGGCGGCGGGAAGCGCCACGTAGTGGTACGCAAAACCTAGCGTCAGCATCAGCCCGCCGCACCAGGCGCCAATCGCGCTACCGAGATTAAAGGCGATTTGCCCTCCCGCCGCGCCCAGCAGTTCGCCGCCTTTGGCGTTTTGCAGCAGCAGGATTTGCAGCGGCGCAGAGAGCGCAAACAGGCCAGCGCAGCAGATAAACGCGAAAGTCAGCGATGCCGTTTTGTATCCGCTGAAGAAAAAGAGCGCCATGAGAGAGAGCACGATAACGAGGTCAGTCACTACCGCGATGCGCAGCGGCGTATATCTGCCGGAGAGTTTGCCGCTTAACAGATTGCCTAACACCATCCCCAGCCCGACCAGCATCATAATAAACGTCATGCTCGTCTCCGAAAAACCGGAGATGTACATCATAAATGGCTTGATATAGCTGAACCAGGCAAAAACGCCCGCATTGCCGAACATCGTGGCGGCGAAAATGAGCCACGGCGCGGGGCTACGCAAGAAGTGGAACTGCTCGCGCAGGCTGCCTTGGGCTTTGTCGCGAATATCCGGCACCCAGAAGAAAATTGCGGTGAGCACGGCGATGTTGAAAACCGCGATCAATAAAAAGGTGTAGCGCCAGCTAAATTCCTGGCTCAGGTAAGTGCCGACCGGAATGCCCACCAGATTCGCCACCGTCATTCCTGAAACCATACCCGCGACGGCGGCGGTGACTTTCCCGGGGCGGATAATCTTTGACAGGACAATGGCGCCGACGCCAAAAAAGGCGCCGTGCGGAAAGCCGGAAACCAGTCTGCCGACGGCGAGCATCAGATATGACGAGGAAAAGGTAAATATGGCATTGCCCATCACGCACAGCGTGACCAGAAACAGCAGTATATGTTTAAGCGAAAAGCGGCTGGAAAAGAGCGCCATAACAGGCGCGCCCAGCACGACGCCGAAGGCGTAAAACGAGATCATATGCCCGGCGGCGGGAATCGTTATCCCGACATCGCGCGCCAGCTCCGTCAGCACGCCCATAATGCCAAACTCGGCCATCCCCAGTCCGAACGTACCCAGCGCCAAAGAAAAAATAACTTTTTTCATACCACCTGCCGAAAATAAAGGCGCATGTTGCGCGCTGTGGCTGTGAATTGTCACAGCCAATCAACGTATAGCTTGCGGATAAGCGCGAGGTAATACCATTCCTTATCCATCTTTGTGTATTCATTATTATGCTATGTCATGACAGTATGCTGTGCGCAGGATGACCTCGCGTTACTCCACAGCAAACGCTTTGTCCAGTTTGCTATAACCAAGCCCATTGATTTTTTTCACTTTTATCTGCACAGGAATACGTTCTTTCATGGCTTCCACGTGGCTAATCACACCGATGGTCTTCCCGCTGGCATTCAGCGCGTCGAGCGCATCCAGCGCGGCGTCCAGCGTTTCGCTATCAAGCGTGCCGAAGCCTTCGTCGAGGAACAAAGAATCAATGCGCGTTTTATGGCTGACCAAATCTGATAACGCCAGCGCCAGCGCCAGGCTGACCAGGAAACTTTCGCCGCCTGATAACGTTCGCGTATCGCGCACGGCGTCGGCCTGCCAGGTATCGACAACCTCCAGTTCCAGCGCGTCGCTGGCTTTGCGCTGCAATAAATAGCGGCCATGCAGGCGGGTGAGCTGATGATTCGCCAGCCAGACCAGATTATCCAGCGTCAGTCCCTGGGCGAATTTGCGGAACTTATCACCTTCTTTAGAGCCGATCAGCGCATTGAGATAGCCCCAGTCTTCCACTTGCTGAGAGGCTTGTTTCATTTCCGCCATCAGCGCCCGTTGGCGCTGCCGATTATCTGCATCCTGTTTAATTTGCTGGCGGATTTCCCCCTGGCGTGTCGTGTTTTCACGCAGTTGTTGCGCCAACTGCGCCAGCCGCTGCGCGAGCTGCTCCGCCGTACACGTTGGGTCCAGACCGGCGGGCGGCTGTTGCTGATGGTCAGCCAGCGCCTGCGCGGACTGCGCGCTTAACGCCTTCGCTTGTTGTAGCTGACTTTCCAGCGTTTGTTGTTGTTTTTCCAGACGGGTCACCGTCTCTTCATCCAGCAACGCCGCCAGGAACGTTGCCTGGCTGTCAAACGGGCTATTTTTTAACGCCGCATCAAAGTGCGCTATCGCCTCGGCGGCGCGCTGCTGTTCCTGCGTCGTCTGTTCCTGCAGGGTTTGCAACTGGCTTTGTAATGACACGCACTCATCATGCGCCTGCCGCCAGTTATCCAGCGGCACGTCGTCGTCGGAATCCGCGGTATCCGTTTGCGGTAGCGTTTCCAGCAACGGGGCAAGCCTGTCGATCTGCGTTTGCAAATCCGCGAACTCGGTCTGACGCTGTTGCCATATTTTCGCTTCGTCAGCGCGCTCATTCAGCCATGAGGCTTCGTCTTCTGGCGCTGGAAGGGAAAGCGTATACTGCGCCAAATCAGCCGTCAGCGACGCCTGACGCTGCGCAATCTGCGCGGTAAAGCGCGCTACCTGTTCAGTATGCGCCGCGATTTGCGTTTGTAGAGCATGACGCTGGCTGAGCTGATCCAACTGTTGCTCATGCTCTTCCGCGGCGGCCAGCCAGCCCGCGAGGTCTTCTTGCGGCTGGAGCTGAACGCCCAGCGTAGCGCACAGCGTTTGCCATTCCTCAGTAAGCGCTTGCTCCTCCTGCAACAACGACTGCGCCTCGCTTTCATCCCGCTGTAATTGTTGCGTTAAGGCATCTAACTGTCCTCGCAGCGCGGCGCCTTCTTCCGCCAGCGTTTTGACCTCTTTTTCCAGCGCGTCGCGGCGGGTTTGATTCGCGCTCAGTTCCAGCGCCTGATAGGCGGCGATGGCGGGGTGCGTCGTCGAGCCGCAAAGCGGACACGGCTGGCCGGACTGTAAGTGCGCCCGCTGGCTTTCCAGATCTTTGATGCGCGCCTCCTGCTCGCAAATAGTGCGAACGTCCGCAAGCTCCTGCGCTTTAGTCTTATAACTCAAACGCTTATCCGCCAGACGTTGGGTGTATTGCGCCTGCTCCTGATGATGACGCGCGATAGCTGCCTGTAGCTGCGCCTGACGCTTTTGTTTCGGGAGAATTTGCCCCTGAAGCGCGGCGAGACGATGGCGTAGCGGACGCTGCCGGGTATGCAATGCTCTGGCTTCCGCCAGCGCCTGTGGCGTGAGGTCGAGCGTGAGCGGCGGTAGCGCATCACGCTGACGCGTATCGCTCAGCAACTGCTGTTGCCATTGGCTCAGTTGCGCCCGATCGTGGGATTGTTGTGTTAATAATGCTCGCCACCCCGCCAGTTCGCTGCGCCAGACGCGGATGCCGTCGTGTTCCGCCAGCCATGTCTTCAACCGCTGCCCTGTGGCGTTCAGTTGCGTGAATTGTCGATGCGCGCAGGCGCGGATACGCTGGCGCAGGCGATATGCGCTTTGTAAGCGAGCATTCACTTCATCACTGTGCTGGCGAACACGCTCAACGGCGCGGGTTTGTTCCTGAATGCGCTCCCAGTGCGGGCGCAACTGGCGAGCAGGTTGCGCCAGTGTCAACGCCGCGAGCTGCGGCTGCGCTTTTTCTCGCGCCTCTTGCGCCGCGTACAGCGCCTGCTGCCGGGCGTGTAATTCAGTGTGGAGCTCGTTTTTTCGGGTCAGCCAGTGAAGGTGCTGCTGCTGTCCCTGCTGGTCGGCCAGCAGGCGTTTCTCTTCGTCAGTAAGCGCCTGCAAACTGGCTTCCAGTTGCTGTAACTGTTCGTCCGCCAATAGGGCGACGCCGCTGGCCTGCGCTTGTAACTTTTCCAGTTCGAGACGGGCTGATTTATGTTTTTCAAATACCTGTGCGGAGATCTGCCCGTAAATCTCAGTGCCGGTGAGCTCCTCCAGAAGCTCTGCGCGCTCTTTCGCTTTGGCGTTAAGAAAGGCGGCGAACTGCCCCTGTGATAACAACATCGAACGGGTGAAGCGCCCGTAGTCCAGCCCGGTCAACGTGGCGATCATCTCCAGTTTATCCTTTACCTTATCGGCAAAGATCTTTCCGTCTGAACACCGCGCCAGCTCTACGCGTGGGGCCTGGAGATTGCCGTCAGGCTGATTTCGGGCTCGGTTCTGGCTCCAGAACGCGCGCCAGGCTTCGCCTTTTACCTCAAACTCCACTTCGGCCAGACATTCCGCCGTATCGCGCGTCATCAAATCGTTTTGCGATTGCGATACCGTATTCAGGCGCGGCGTTTCGTGGTACAGCGCCAGGCAGATGGCGTCAAGCAAGGTGGTTTTTCCCGCGCCGGTCGGGCCGGTAATGGCGAATAACCCGTTACTGGCAAACGGTTCGGCGGTAAAGTCGACCTTCCATTCTCCTTTCAGCGAGTTCAGGTTTTTCAGACGCAAACTGAGAATTTTCATGCCTCATGCTCCTCATTCAACGCGTAGAGCGTGCTGGAAAAGAGCTGATTCAGGCGCTCGCGCTGCGGGGGATCTAACGCTTCCAGCGCCAGACGCCGCGCAAAAACCTCCTCCACGCTAAGCTCGCTTAATGTTTCCCGCCGCTCGTTCGCCAGCGAGCGCTCGCGCTGTTCGCGGCTACGGCGCACCAGTAATACCTCTACGGGGAGTGACTCCGTTAATGTCTGTATTCTGCGTTGGATATCGTGCAGATAATCATCGGTGGTGATTTCAATATCCAGCCAGACGGGGGGCGATTGCTCAACGCCGCGCCACTGCTCAAGCTGTTCGGTAATTGATGCCAGGTCGCCTTTTAAAACCGCCAACGGTTGAGTCACGGGGACAGCCAGACTTTCGGTACTTTGCCATTTCCCCTGCTCGAAGGTCACCAGATGCACGCATTTGCTTTTGCCGCACTCATCAAAGCTGAGGGCGATGGGCGAGCCGCAATAGCGGATATGCTCTGTGCCGCCGACACATTGCGCGCGGTGAATGTGTCCCAATGCGATATAATCCGCGGGGGGGAAATGCTGCGCCGGAAAGGCATCCAGCGTACCGATATAAATGTCGCGAACCGCATCGCTTTTGCTGGCGCCGACGGTGGTTAAATGTCCCGTCGCGATAACCGGCAGCTTTCGTTCGCCGCGTAGCAGGCACGCTTCCTGATACTGCTGTTGATAATAATCGGCAATCGCATGAAGAAGTTGCTGCTGTTTCTCGCTGCCGGATAACCCCGCCTGACTGGTAATAATGTCGCGCGGGCGCAAAAAGGGAATGGGGCACAGTACGGCGCCCGGAGACCCGTCGCGACGATGAAGTAGCCGCGGCGCATAGCCCGCGCTGGCGATCACGGTTGTATTGAGAAACGCCAGAATGTCGCGCGATTCGTTTAGCGTGGCGACGGAATCATGATTACCGGCCAGCACCACCAGATGACAGCCCGTTTGCTGTAAATTAACGACGAAACGGTTATAAAGTTCTCGGGCATAGCTTGGCGGCGAACCGGTATCAAAAATATCGCCAGCGACAATAATGGCATCCACCTGATGGGCCTGCGCGGTCTCCAGCAGCCAGTCCAGAAAAGCCTGATGCTCCGCGGCGCGGCTTTTACTGTAGAAGTTTTGTCCCAGATGCCAGTCAGAGGTGTGGAGGATGCGCATAATTGTTCCATGCAAAAAAAGCGTGAACGGGATTATACACGTCAGCCCCTCCATTTTTGGGCGCAATTTACCGCCGGTACACGGTAATGCACGGTTTCACCGGTGTCATAAATCATCAACATGCTGTCAATGCCGCCTTTTTTTTTCATAAATCTGTCATAAATCTGACGCATAATGGCGCGGCATTGATAACTAACGACTAACAGGGCAAATTATGGCGAGACGTATTCTGGTCGTAGAAGATGAGGCGCCGATCCGTGAAATGGTGTGCTTCGTGCTCGAACAAAATGGCTTTCAGCCCGTAGAAGCCGAAGATTACGACAGTGCGGTGAATAAACTTAATGAACCCTGGCCGGATCTCATCCTTCTTGACTGGATGTTGCCCGGCGGGTCAGGGTTACAGTTTATTAAACATCTCAAACGTGAGGCCATGACCCGGGATATTCCTGTGGTTATGCTGACCGCGAGAGGTGAGGAAGAAGATCGTGTGCGCGGGCTGGAAACCGGCGCTGACGATTACATTACCAAGCCGTTTTCCCCCAAGGAGTTGGTGGCGCGCATTAAAGCCGTTATGCGGCGTATCTCGCCGATGGCGGTCGAAGAGGTGATCGAGATGCAGGGATTGAGCCTTGATCCTGGCTCTCACCGCGTGATGACCGGCGACAGCCCGCTGGATATGGGGCCGACCGAATTTAAATTACTCCATTTCTTTATGACGCACCCGGAACGGGTTTACAGCCGCGAGCAGCTACTCAATCATGTCTGGGGCACCAATGTGTACGTTGAAGACCGGACGGTCGACGTGCATATTCGCCGTTTGCGTAAGGCGCTGGAGCACAGCGGCCACGACCGGATGGTGCAAACGGTACGCGGGACAGGGTATCGTTTTTCGACCCGCTTTTAATGCCTTTTCCGCCAGTAGAACACAGGTTTCTGGCGGAGAAGGCTTTCCATTCTTGAGGGAGTATGACGCGTGCTGGAACGGCTGTCATGGAAAAGGCTGGTGCTGGAGCTGGTGCTCTGTTGCATCCCCGCGCTTATCCTTAGCGCTTTTTTTGGTTATCTGCCGTGGTTTTTACTGGCGGCGGTGACGGGACTGCTTGTCTGGCATTTCTGGAATTTATTACGTCTTTCCTGGTGGCTTTGGGTCGACAGAAGTATGACGCCGCCGCCGGGACGGGGAAGTTGGGAACCGCTGTTATACGGTTTACACCAGATGCAGTTGCGAAATAAGAAGCGTCGTCGCGAGCTGGGGAACTTGATTAAACGTTTTCGCAGCGGCGCGGAGTCGCTGCCTGATGCCGTGGTACTGACCACAGAAGAGGGCGGCATTTTTTGGTGTAACGGTTTGGCGCAACAGATACTGGGGCTACGCTGGCCGGATGACAACGGGCAGAATATTCTCAATCTACTGCGTTATCCGGAGTTTACCCAGTATTTAAAAACGCGTGATTTCACCCGTCCGCTTCATTTGGTGCTCAATACCGGGCGGCACCTGGAGATCCGCGTCATGCCTTATACCGATAAACAACTCCTGATGGTGGCGCGCGATGTGACGCAAATGCATCAGCTTGAAGGCGCCAGACGTAACTTTTTCGCCAACGTCAGCCATGAGTTGCGTACGCCCTTGACGGTATTGCAAGGCTATCTGGAAATGATGCAGGAACAGGCGCTGGAAGGGGCGACGCGAGAGAAAGCGCTGCATACGATGCGCGAGCAAACGTATCGTATGGAAGGGCTGGTAAAACAACTGCTTACGCTGTCTAAAATTGAGGCGGCTCCGGCGCTGTTATTAAATGAAAAAGTGGATGTACCGATGATGCTGCGGGTCGTGGAGCGTGAAGCGCAGACGCTCAGCCAGCAGAAACATACCTTTACGTTTGAGGTCGACGATAGTCTTAGCGTTCTGGGCAATGAAGAGCAGCTACGTAGCGCGATCTCAAACCTGGTGTATAACGCGGTAAACCATACGCCGGCGGGAACGCATATTACGGTGAGCTGGCGACGTGCCGCGCATGGCGCTGAATTTTGCATTCAAGATAACGGTCCGGGGATTGCTGCCGAGCATATTCCTCGTCTGACCGAACGCTTCTACCGCGTCGATAAAGCGCGTTCGCGGCAAACGGGCGGCAGCGGCCTGGGATTGGCGATTGTGAAACATGCGTTGAATCACCATGAAAGCCGCCTTGAAATCGACAGTTCGCCTGGCAAAGGAACGCGATTTAGCTTTGTGCTGCCGGAACGTTTACTTGCCAAAAATAGTGATTAATTGCCTTTCGTAAGTATAACTTTCCATAAGCCAGCGGATGCTGGCTTATTTTCTTTGCAGTTAAGACGGGCTCGTTGAAACATTCAACGTTTGGTGATTTTTTGTTCGCATGATTAGCCATAACTTTTTCATGAGAATGGTGTTTTATTCTGGTTGTAAATTTCATATCGCTATATTCATCTGGTTTTTAGATCCCACCTTGCTTTAAAACGTTATAAGCGTTTAAATTGCGCTTCAGGTGCTGTCATTACGACTGCATTTGCGCGGTAAATCGAAAAACAATTCTTCGCCGCATCGGTCCGGGAGCTTTTCCCGCTGAAATTGATAAAAAACGCCGCTTTATAATCCTCCGGGAAAGGCAAAAATTTTAATGTTTACAACATCACCATCCACAGGCAGTAAGACTTTATGACCCATCAGTTAAAATCGCGCGATATCATCGCCCTGGGCTTTATGACATTTGCGCTGTTCGTTGGCGCAGGCAATATTATCTTTCCTCCTATGGTCGGTTTGCAGGCGGGTGAACACGTCTGGACAGCCGCTATTGGCTTTCTGATTACCGCCGTAGGGCTACCGGTTCTTACTGTTGTGGCGCTGGCGAAAGTCGGCGGCGGCGTAGACAGCCTCAGTACGCCGATTGGTAAAGTGGCGGGACTCCTGCTGGCGACCGTTTGCTATCTGGCCGTCGGGCCGTTATTTGCGACGCCGCGTACCGCGACGGTGTCGTTTGAGGTCGGTATTGCTCCGTTGACCGGCGATTCTGCAATGCCGTTGCTGATTTACAGCGTGGTCTATTTCGCTATCGTTATTCTGGTTTCCCTCTATCCGGGTAAGCTGCTGGATACGGTGGGGAATTTTCTGGCGCCGTTGAAAATTATTGCGCTGGTCATCCTTTCCGTCGCGGCTATCGTTTGGCCTGCCGGTCCAATCAGCAACGCCCTGGACGCTTATCAGAATGCGGCCTTTTCTAACGGATTTGTGAACGGCTATCTGACGATGGATACGCTGGGCGCGATGGTGTTTGGTATCGTTATTGTGAACGCGGCGCGTTCTCGCGGCGTGACCGAAGCGCGCCTGTTGACGCGTTACACGGTCTGGGCCGGCCTGATGGCGGGCGTGGGGCTGACGCTGCTTTACCTTGCCTTGTTCCGCTTAGGTTCTGACAGCGCGACGCTGGTCGATCAGTCAGCGAACGGCGCGGCGATTCTTCATGCCTACGTTCAGCATACCTTTGGCGGCGCGGGAAGCTTCCTGCTGGCGGCGCTGATCTTTATCGCGTGTCTGGTGACGGCGGTGGGGCTGACCTGCGCCTGCGCTGAGTTTTTCGCGCAGTATATTCCGCTGTCTTACCGCACGCTGGTCTTTATTCTCGGCGGCTTCTCTATGGTGGTGTCAAACCTTGGACTGAGCCATCTGATTCAAATCTCCATTCCGGTGCTGACGGCTATCTATCCGCCGTGTATCGCACTGGTTGTATTAAGTTTTACCCGCTCATGGTGGCATAATTCCACCCGTATCATCGCGCCGGCAATGTTTATCAGTCTGCTTTTTGGTATCCTTGACGGCATCAAAGCATCTGCTTTTGGCGATATGCTGCCAGCCTGGAGTCAGCGTTTGCCGCTGGCGGAACAGGGACTGGCGTGGTTGATGCCAACGGTGGTGATGGTGATCCTGGCGATTATCTGGGATCGCGCGGCGGGTCGGCAGGTGACCTCCAGCGCTCACTAAAATCGCTGACATATGTGTACACCACGGGGCTTAACGCCCCGTGGTTTTTTATTGTGTTGATAGGTCAGAAATTGATGGAAAGCAATAATAAGCTAAAGCGTGGGCTGAGCACCCGGCACATTCGCTTTATGGCATTAGGTTCGGCAATCGGCACCGGCCTGTTTTACGGCTCGGCGGACGCCATCAAAATGGCGGGGCCGAGCGTGCTGTTGGCCTATATTATTGGCGGGGTCGCGGCATATATCATTATGCGCGCATTGGGGGAAATGTCCGTTCACAACCCTGCCGCCAGCTCATTTTCGCGCTATGCGCAGGAAAACCTCGGCCCGCTTGCGGGCTACATTACCGGCTGGACCTACTGTTTTGAGATCCTGATCGTCGCCATTGCCGACGTGACCGCGTTCGGCATTTACATGGGAGTCTGGTTCCCCGCCGTGCCGCACTGGATTTGGGTACTTAGCGTGGTGCTGATCATTTGCGCCATCAACCTGATGAGCGTCAAGGTGTTCGGCGAGCTGGAGTTTTGGTTCTCCTTCTTCAAAGTCGCCACCATTATTATCATGATTGTCGCGGGTATCGGCATCATTGTGTGGGGAATTGGCAACGGCGGGCAGCCGACCGGCATTCATAACCTGTGGAGCAACGGCGGCTTCTTCAGCAATGGCTGGCTGGGAATGATCATGTCGCTGCAAATGGTGATGTTCGCTTACGGCGGGATTGAGATTATCGGTATCACCGCCGGGGAAGCGAAAGACCCGGAGAAATCCATTCCGCGCGCCATTAACTCAGTACCGATGCGTATCCTGGTATTTTATGTCGGCACGCTGTTCGTCATTATGTCTATCTATCCGTGGAATCAGGTCGGCACAAACGGCAGCCCATTTGTGCTGACGTTCCAGCATATGGGGATTACCTTTGCCGCCAGCATTCTGAACTTTGTGGTATTGACCGCCTCGCTTTCCGCTATCAACTCCGATGTGTTTGGCGTAGGCCGTATGCTGCATGGTATGGCGGAGCAGGGGAGCGCGCCGAAAATTTTTGCCAAAACGTCACGCCGTGGTATTCCGTGGGTTACTGTGCTGGTGATGACGATTGCGCTGCTGTTTGCGGTTTACCTGAACTACATCATGCCGGAAAACGTCTTCCTGGTGATTGCTTCGCTGGCGACGTTTGCGACGGTATGGGTATGGATTATGATCCTGCTGTCGCAAATCGCCTTCCGTCGTCGTTTACCGCCGGAAGAGGTAAAAGCGCTGAAATTTAAGGTGCCGGGCGGTGTCGTAACGACGATAGCGGGTCTGATTTTCCTGGTCTTCATTATTGCGCTTATCGGCTACCATCCGGATACCCGCATCTCACTGTATGTGGGCTTCGCCTGGATAGTTCTGCTGTTGATTGGCTGGATATTTAAACGCCGTCGCGACCGTCAATTGGCGCAGGCGTAGTCGTTTTTCTCTGCCTTATCCGGTCTGTAGGCAACGGTAGACCGGATAAGCGGAGCCGCTTCTCCTCCTGGAGTCTCCTCCCCTAATAAACCCCTGGATGATGAGTTATCCTTTAAATCTCTATGGCAAGGTGGCCCCATTTTCAGTAGAGGGGATACGAGATGTTGAATGCCTGGCACTTACCGGTTGCCCCATTTGTGAAGCAACATAACGATAAATTAACCATTACGCTGTGGCTGAGCGGAGAAAATCCGCCGTCTCGCGTGACGTTGCGCTCAGAATTCGATAATGAAGAAATCTCACTGGCGATGCGCAAACAGCGCCGCCAGCCGCAGCCGGGCGTGACGGCGTGGCGAGCGACGCTCAATATCGCGTTAGGGCAACCCCGTCGCCGTTACAGCTTTAAATTGCTTTGGCACGACCGCCAGCTTTGGTTTACGCCGCAGGGATTTAGCTGCTTTCCGCCCGCGCGTCTGGAACAATTTGCCGTTGATGTTCCGGACAGCGGCCCGCAGTGGGTCGCCGATCAAATTTTTTATCAGATCTTCCCGGATCGTTTTGCCCGCAGCCAGTCTCGTGAAGCCGGGCAGGATAAGGTGTATTACCACCATGCTGCCGGTCACGACATCGTGCGTAAAGAGTGGGATGAACCGCTCACCCCCCAGGCGGGTGGTTCCACCTTTTACGGCGGCTGTCTGAATGGCATTTGTGAGAAGCTGCCGTATCTGAAAAAACTGGGCGTCACAGCGCTATATCTGAATCCGGTATTTACCGCGCCGAGCGTCCATAAGTACGATACGGAAGATTATCGTCATGTCGATCCGCAATTTGGCGGCGATCGGGCGCTGCTACGCCTGCGGCGTGAAACCCAGGCGCAGGGCATGAGGCTGGTGCTGGATGGCGTGTTTAACCATAGCGGCGACTCGCATACGTGGTTTGACAGGCATAACCGCAGCACTGGCGGCGCGTGCCATCACCCGGACTCGCCGTGGCGCGACTGGTACTCCTTTTCACCACAAGGCGTGGCGCTGGACTGGCTGGGTTATCCGAGCCTGCCGAAACTCGATTATCAATCAGAAACGCTGGTGGATGAGATCTATCGCGGTGAGGACAGTATCGTTCGTCACTGGCTAAAGGCTCCGTGGAATATGGACGGCTGGCGGCTGGATGTCGTACATATGCTGGGCGAGGCGGGCGGGGCGCGTCATAATTTGCAGCACGTCGCCGGTATTACCCGGGCGGCAAAAGAGGCGCAGCCCGAAGCCTATATTGTGGGGGAACATTTCGGCGATGCGCGGCAGTGGCTACAGGCCGATGCGGAAGATGCCGCCATGAATTATCGCGGCTTCACCTTCCCGCTGTGGGGATTTCTCGCCAATACTGATATCGCTTACGAACCACAGCATATCGATGCCAGGACCTGTATCGCGTGGATGGATAACTACCGCGCCGGGCTGTCACATCAGCAACAACTGCGCATGTTTAATCAACTCGACAGCCATGATACTGCGCGCTTTAAAACCCTGCTGGGTAAAGACGCGGCGCGCCTGCCGCTGGCGGTGGTCTGGCTGTTTACCTGGCCCGGCGTGCCATGTATTTATTACGGCGATGAAGTCGGCGTGGACGGCGCAAATGACCCCATGTGCCGCAAACCGTTCCCGTGGGATGAACGCAAGCAGGACGGCAGCTTGCTGGCGCTGTACCAGCGTATGGCGAAACTGCGTCAGCGCAGCCTGGCGCTGCGTCGTGGCGGATGCCAGGCGCTGTATGCCGAAGGTGACGTAGTGGTATTCGTGCGAGTTTATCAGCAGCAGCGGGCGCTGGTGGCGATTAACCGGGGCGAGGCCTGTGAAGTGGCGCTGGAAGCGTTGCTGTTGCTGAACGTGGCCGGATGGCAATGTAAAACGGGAAGCGGTGACATCCGCGAGGGAAGACTTCGTTTACCCGCGATTTCCGCGACCGTATGGATGAATCGTTGAGGCGAGGTGGTTCGTAACACCTCACGCATAAAAAAGGCTCGCATTCGCGAGCCTTTTATCAATGCACTGACTTACAGGCTGGAAATGTTCTCAGCCAGGTATTTAGCCACGCCGTCCGGAGAGGCGTTCATGCCTTCTTTGCCTTTTTCCCACTGCGCCGGGCAGACATCGCCGTGCTCTTCGTGGAACTGCAGCGCGTCGACCATACGCAGCATTTCGTCGATGTTACGACCCAGCGGCAGATCGTTTACGACCTGGTGGCGAACAATACCGTTTGCGTCAATCAGGAAAGAGCCGCGCAGCGCAACGCCTTCGTCCGGATGTTCGATACCGTAAGCTTTCTGAATTTCACGCTTCACGTCGGCGACCATTGCGTATTTCACCGGGCCAATGCCGCCTTTATCGACAGGGGTGTTACGCCATGCGTTGTGGACAAACTCAGAGTCGAAAGAAACGCCGACTACTTCAACGCCGCGCTTCTGGAATTCTTCATAACGTTTATCAAAGGCGATCAGCTCAGACGGGCAAACAAAAGTGAAGTCCATCGGCCAGAAGAACAGAACGGTCGTTTTACCATTGGTGTGCTGTTTGAAGTTGAATTTATCAACAATCTCACCGCTACCCAGTACCGCCGCAGCGGTGAAATCCGGGGCCTGACGAGTAACCAGTACCATAATAATTCTCCTGCAATATTAAGGGTTTTAGAACGCAACGCGGGCAGTATAGGGAGGGCGAAGCGACAAAACAATGCGGTCTTGACAATCAATGAGACAGCTTTTGCCTATCGATCGGGTCATTATAAATCGTAATGATGACCCCTTTATGACAGCGAACCATCTTTCTGCCAACGGCGGATCTGACGCACGCCCTCGCTATCAGGCCGTCACAGCGCTTTGCGGGCGGCCTGTGCCATCATACGCGGATAAAAATGCCAGAAGCTCTCTTCTAACGCGTCGTAGTGCGCGTCCAGATCGTACCAGGAATCACGCAAGGCATCCAGCCGGGGACGGCGATTCGCCATGCCATTCAGCACGTTTTGAATGAAATCCATATCGCGATACCGCTCTAACCATTTTTCTGACCAAAGATAATCATTCAGGTTGACAAAGCGCGGCGGGGAGTCGGGCAGAATCGTCGCGACCTGCGCATGGGCGTAGCCGACAAACGCCTGAAGTGGAAAATCAGGGGAGATTTGCGTCCAGTGGCGCGATAAAAAATGATCCCACATGACGTCCAGCGTAATGGGCGCCACGCGCCGAGTTTCATGGCGGAACCACTCTCGCGCCTCACGAACTTCCGGCAGGTTGTCGGTCATGACGTCAATACGCCGATGCATATAAATACCCTCTACCACGTCAGGAGGATAATGCGTTGCCGGGTTACCGCGGACAAAATCGGCCAGAAGATTACCGGAAAGCGAGCTGTCGGCAAGGTGCGCCAGATGCAGGTGAGCAAGAAAATTCATTATTGATTCTCTGTCCAAAAAGCGGGTAACGGTTGCAGCGGGAACGCCCCGGCACTAGACTACCCGCCTCTTATTTTAGTCTGAGTCAGAGTCATGCGCGTTACCGATTTTTCCTTTGAACTACCCGAATCCCTGATTGCCCACTACCCACAGCCGGAACGCAGTCGCTGCCGTTTGCTGTCATTAGAGGGGCCGACGGGCGCGCTGACGCACGGTACTTTCACCGATCTGCTCGATAAGCTCAACCCTGGCGATTTGCTGGTCTTCAATAATACCCGCGTGATCCCGGCGCGGCTCTTTGGCCGTAAAGCCAGCGGCGGCAAGATAGAAGTGCTGGTCGAACGTATGCTCGATGATAAACGCATCCTGGCGCATATTCGCGCTTCTAAAGCGCCAAAACCGGGCACGGAACTGCTACTGGGCGACGACGAAAGTATCCACGCGACCATGACCGCGCGTCACGGCGCTCTGTTTGAAGTTGAGTTTAATGACCCGCGTCCGGTGCTGGATATTCTCAACGCCATCGGCCATATGCCGTTGCCGCCGTACATCGACCGTCCGGACGAGGACGCCGATCGCGAACTGTACCAGACGGTCTACAGTGAAAAACCGGGCGCCGTCGCCGCGCCGACCGCCGGGCTGCACTTTGACGAGCCGCTGCTGGCGGCGCTTCGTGAGAAAGGTGTCGAAATGGCGTTTGTTACGCTACACGTCGGCGCGGGCACTTTCCAGCCGGTGCGTGTCGATACCATTGAAGATCACATCATGCACTCCGAATATGCTGAGGTGCCGCAAGAGGTGGTCGACGCGGTGCTGGCGGCGAAAGCGCGCCGCAACCGGGTTATCGCCGTCGGCACGACCTCGGTACGCTCGCTGGAAAGCGCGGCGCAGGCGGCAAAAAGCGATTTGATAGAGCCGTTCTTCGGCGATACGCAAATATTTATTTATCCAGGTTATCAATACAAAGTGATTGATGCGCTGATCACCAACTTCCATCTGCCGGAATCGACGTTGATTATGCTGGTTTCCGCATTTGCCGGTTATCAACACACCATGAATGCCTATAAGACTGCGGTAGAACAAAAATATCGCTTTTTTAGCTACGGGGACGCGATGTTTATCACGTACAATCCGCAGGCTATTTCTGAGCGTCCGTAAGAAGGCTATCTCACTTGCCATTTTGACGCCGGGCAGTGCTCGCCATCCTCACGTACTGCGTGTACGCTCCGGTGGTTGTGCGCTGGTCGACCCCAAACTGGCTGCGCCGATGACGCCTTCGGGAATTTATTAGCTATGGAATCATTCCGTAGCGAGTCGTTAAACGTCGGACTGTTTTTCTGACGCAGGAGTGATAATGAAATTTGAGTTAGATACCACCGATGGTCGCGCGCGTCGCGGTCGTCTGGTGTTTGATCGTGGCGTAGTGGAAACGCCTGCTTTTATGCCTGTGGGTACTTACGGTACCGTGAAAGGCATGACGCCGGAAGAAGTGGAAGCGACCGGCGCGCAGATTATTCTCGGCAACACTTTCCACCTGTGGCTGCGCCCGGGTCAGGAAATCATGAAGCTGCATGGCGACCTGCACGATTTTATGCAGTGGAAAGGGCCGATTCTTACCGATTCCGGCGGCTTCCAGGTCTTCAGCCTCGGCGATATTCGTAAGATTACCGAGCAAGGCGTGCACTTCCGTAACCCGATCAACGGTGATCCGATTTTCCTCGATCCGGAAAAGTCGATGGAGATCCAGTACGATCTCGGTTCCGATATCGTGATGATCTTTGATGAATGTACGCCGTACCCGGCAGACTGGGACTATGCTAAACGCTCGATGGAGATGTCGTTGCGTTGGGCGAAGCGTAGCCGCGACCGTTTTGATAGCCTTGGCAATAAGAATGCGCTTTTTGGCATCATTCAGGGCAGCGTTTACGAAGATTTACGCGATATCTCGGTGAAAGGTCTGGTAGAGATTGGCTTTGATGGCTACGCTGTCGGCGGTTTGGCTGTCGGTGAGCCGAAAGCAGATATGCACCGCATTCTGGAGCACGTTTGCCCGCAGATCCCGGCTGACAAACCGCGTTACCTGATGGGCGTGGGCAAACCGGAAGATCTGGTGGAAGGGGTGCGTCGCGGTATTGATATGTTTGACTGTGTCATGCCAACGCGAAATGCCCGCAATGGTCATCTGTTTGTGACCGACGGCGTGGTGAAGATTCGTAATGCAAAGCATAAAAGCGACACCAGCCCGCTTGACGCCGAGTGCGATTGCTACACCTGTCGCAATTATTCACGCGCTTACTTGCATCATCTCGACCGTTGCAACGAAATATTAGGTGCGCGTCTCAATACCATTCATAACTTGCGTTACTACCAGCGTTTGATGGCGGGTTTACGCAAGGCTATTGAAGAGGGTAAATTAGAGAGCTTCGTAACCGAGTTTTACCAACGTCAGGGGCGACCCGTTCCACCTTTGAACGTTGATTAATTTTAATAATGAGGGAATTTGAATGAGCTTTTTTATTTCTGATGCGGTAGCGGCAACAGGTGCTCCAGCGCAGGGCAGCCCGATGTCTCTGATTTTAATGCTGGTGGTGTTTGGTCTGATTTTCTATTTCATGATCCTGCGCCCGCAGCAGAAGCGCACCAAAGAGCACAAAAAGCTGATGGACTCCATTGCGAAAGGTGATGAAGTTCTGACGAATGGCGGTCTGGTCGGTCGAGTGACCAAAGTAGCGGAAGCCGGCTACATTGCCATCGCGCTGAATGACACCACGGAAGTGGTTATCAAACGTGACTTCGTAGCTGCCGTTCTGCCGAAAGGCACCATGAAGGCGCTGTAATATTTCGTTTTCCCAAAGGGAACTGCCGTGTTAAACCGTTATCCTTTGTGGAAGTACATCATGCTGGTCGTCGTAATTATCGTCGGCCTGCTTTACGCACTTCCCAACCTGTATGGTGAGGATCCGGCTGTTCAAATCACTGGCGTGCGCGGCGTCGCCGCCAGTGAGCAAACGCTGATCCAGGTCCAGAAAACGTTACAAGAAGAAAAAATTCCCGCTAAGTCTGTGGCACTGGAAGAGGGCGCTATTCTTGCGCGCTTCGACACCACCGATACCCAGCTACGCGCCCGTGAAGCGCTGATGAGCGTGCTGGGGGATAAATATGTCGTGGCGCTTAACCTTGCGCCGGCTACGCCGCGCTGGTTGGCGGCTATTCACGCCGATCCGATGAAGCTCGGTCTTGATCTGCGCGGCGGCGTTCACTTCCTGATGGAAGTGGATATGGATACCGCGTTAGGTAAACTCCAGGAACAAAATATCGATAGCCTGCGCAGCGATCTGCGTGAAAAAGGCATTCCTTATACCACCGTTCGTAAAGAAAATAATTATGGGTTGAGCATCACGTTCCGTGACAGCAAAGCGCGTGATGAGGCGATCGCCTATCTGACGCCGCGTCATCGTGACCTGGTGATTTCCAGCCAGAGCGGCAATCAACTTCGCGCGGTAATGACCGATGCGCGCCTGAGCGAAGCGCGCGAATACGCCGTTCAGCAGAACATTAATATTCTGCGTAACCGTGTTAACCAACTGGGCGTCGCGGAGCCTGTCGTACAACGCCAGGGCGCAGACCGTATTGTGGTTGAGCTGCCGGGTATCCAGGATACCGCTCGCGCGAAAGAAATTCTCGGCGCGACCGCGACGCTGGAATTCCGTCTGGTGAATACCAACGTTGACCAGGCCGCCGCTGCTGCCGGGCGCGTACCGGGCGATTCCGAAGTGAAACAGACCCGCGAAGGTCAGCCGGTGGTATTGTACAAACGCGTGATCCTCACCGGCGACCATATCACCGACTCGACGTCCAGCCAGGATGAATATAACCAACCGCAGGTTAACATCTCGCTGGATAGCGCAGGCGGCAATATCATGTCTAACTTCACTAAGGACAATATCGGCAAACCGATGGCGACCCTGTTTGTGGAGTATAAAGACAGCGGTAAGAAAGACGCTAACGGTCGCGCCGTACTGGTGAAACAGGAAGAAGTGATTAACATTGCCAACATCCAGTCCCGGCTGGGTAACAGCTTCCGTATTACTGGTATCAGCAACCCGAACGAAGCGCGTCAGCTCTCGTTGTTGCTGCGTGCGGGTGCCCTGATTGCGCCGATTCAGATCGTTGAAGAGCGCACCATTGGCCCGACTCTGGGTATGCAGAACATCAAGCAGGGCCTGGAAGCCTGTCTGGCCGGTCTGGTGGTCTCCATCCTGTTCATGATCTTCTTCTATAAGAAGTTTGGTCTGATTGCGACCAGCGCGTTAGTGGCTAACCTGGTGTTGATTGTCGGTATCATGTCGCTGTTGCCGGGGGCAACGCTCAGTATGCCGGGGATTGCGGGTATCGTGTTAACCCTTGCGGTGGCGGTCGACGCCAACGTTCTGATTAACGAACGTATCAAAGAAGAGTTGAGTAATGGCCGCACGGTACAGCAGGCGATAAACGAAGGCTATGCCGGCGCGTTCAGTTCCATCTTCGATGCGAACATCACGACGCTGATTAAAGTCATCATTCTGTATGCTGTCGGTACCGGGGCAATTAAAGGGTTCGCGATTACGACCGGTATCGGTGTGGCGACGTCGATGTTTACCGCGATTATCGGTACGCGTGCTATCGTAAACCTGCTATATGGCGGCAAGCGCGTCACTAAGCTGTCAATCTGAGGAGTGCGATGTGGCACAGGAATACACTGTTGAACAACTAAACCACGGCCGTAAAGTCTATGACTTTATGCGCTGGGACTTCTGGGCATTCGGCATCTCCGGGCTGTTGCTGATCGCGGCCATTGTCATTATGGGCGTACGCGGGTTTAACTGGGGGCTGGATTTCACCGGTGGCACGGTAATTGAAATCACGCTGGAAAAACCGGCTGAAATGGACGTGATGCGCGAAGCGCTGCAAAAAGCGGGCTATGAAGAGCCGCAGTTGCAGAACTTTGGCAGCAGTCACGACATTATGGTGCGTATGCCGCCAACCGAAGGTGAAACCGGCGGTCAGGTACTGGGTAGCAAAGTGGTGACGATCATTAATGAAGCCACCAACCAGAACGCGGCCGTGAAGCGTATTGAATTCGTGGGGCCAAGCGTGGGCGCCGATCTGGCGCAAACCGGCGCCATGGCGCTGCTGGTGGCGTTGATCTCTATCCTCGTTTATGTCGGTTTCCGCTTTGAGTGGCGACTGGCGGCAGGGGTGGTCATCGCGCTGGCGCACGACGTGATCATTACGCTGGGGATACTGTCGCTTTTCCATATCGAGATTGACCTGACCATTGTGGCATCGTTGATGTCGGTGATCGGTTACTCGCTGAACGACAGTATCGTGGTCTCCGACCGTATTCGTGAAAACTTCCGCAAAATCCGTCGCGGGACGCCTTACGAAATCTTTAACGTGTCGCTGACCCAGACGCTACACCGTACGTTGATTACCTCCGGTACGACGTTAGTGGTAATTCTGATGCTGTACCTCTTCGGCGGTCCGGTACTGGAAGGCTTCTCGCTGACGATGCTGATCGGTGTCTCTATTGGTACGGCATCTTCTATCTATGTCGCATCGGCGCTGGCGCTGAAACTCGGTATGAAGCGCGAGCATATGCTGCAGCAGAAAGTCGAAAAAGAAGGGGCGGATCAGCCGTCCATTCTGCCGTAAGCTGGCGTTAACATGACTGAAAAAAGCCGCAACATCGCAGGGTGCTGCGGCTTTTTATTATCCAGAATAAACTCGATTGCATGAGGAACTATCATGGCTATCATCCCCAAAAACTACGCGCGCCTGGAAAGCGGCTATCGTGAAAAAGCGCTGAAGCTGTTTCCGTGGGTGTGCGGACGTTGTTCCCGTGAGTTTGTGTATTCAAATCTGCGTGAGCTGACGGTGCATCATATCGATCATGACCACACCAATAACCCGGAAGACGGCAGTAACTGGGAGCTATTGTGCCTCTACTGCCACGATCATGAGCATTCTAAATATACCGAAGCCGATCAGTACGGTTCGACGGTCATTGCCGGGGAAGATGCGCAAAAAGATGTCGGCGAGGCGACTTATAACCCGTTTGCCGATCTGAAAGCGATGATGAACAAAAAGAAATAAGCAGGCTGCTGACAAAGCTGTTGGTGCTGTTGAATGTTAGGTTACGCTTCGCTCCACCCAACGGAATCCGCAATATAAATGAATTATTAGTTTTCGTAGGTCGGATGCAATCCGACATTTTTTCAGCCCCGGAGTTTGTCGCCAGACCCAAACGTCCTGTAACGCATACATTGTCACTGGAATCCCGATCGCAAGGTTGGGATTTTTTTGTTTTTAAGTCCTGCCGATACTGGCGAGCAGAGTAGAATCAGCGGTAAGCCGGGGCAACCCGGTGAGGCGCAATGTTGCGGGGGCTTGATCCCCGGTGGCCTTGTCGCTGGAAAGAGAAAACCCCCGCACATTGTTCGGTATTCACCGGCAACATTACGGGGGCTAACTTGACCCTAGACAAGTTGAGGATAGCCGCGAACCGTTGCCATTGCAACAAAGGCGGCAATATGACGCTCACAGAGTTGAGCATTACTATCTGGCACGATCTGGCGGCACCAACGCTGGTCGGGATTGCGACAGGTCTGTTTTTAGGCTGGTGGCATCGCCGGAAGTAATGTGAAGTGGGCGCGACTCGTCGCCGCATGGCAGCATGCGCCCGAAACGGGCCAGAGGGCGACCTCTGGCCTTTTTTGCAGGTTTAGAAGTTGTAACCCACGACCAGGTAGCCGCCCCAGCCGGTAGATTTCGCGCTGAAATCGCCGTCGCCCCAGTTCAGTTTTGCGCCATTCTGCCACTGTCCGCCGTTATGGAAGTAACGCGCAACGACCGAGTAGTGCCAGTGATCGTAGTTCAGCGCCAGGATATGGCTGGAAGCGATGGAATTGCTGGTACGGTTCGGATCGTCGCCTAAATCAGATCCCCAGTCAAAGTTGGTAAAGCCGATATAGCTCAGTTTACCGCCCCACAGATCGGTGATGGGGACGAAGTATTTCACTTTGAAACGGTAGCCGTCCCATTCGTTTTCATTGGACGCGCCGTAGTTTTGCCACTGATATTTCGCATACACGTTCAGCGACAGGCCCATCGGCAGGCCGGTGTCGATATCGGTCCCCAGACCCATATACCACGTGCTCTGGCGGCTGGCTTTGTTATCGCCCATATCGTAGATGTAGTTGTTGGCGAAATACCACTCTTTAAACGGGCCGAAGCTCAGGTCTGCGCCGGTCAGCTTATCAATCGAGAAACGCGGTTCGATTTCCATGAACAGCGGAGAACCGTCGGACCAGATACCTTTATCGTTGCCGTTACCCCAATCAAAGGTTTTGGGAATATCGATATAGCCGTAGAAATCAAACCAGTCTTTTTTGGCAAATGCTTCATATTCCAGATAGACGTCGTTGTTCAATTTCGGCGAGAAACGGGTATGGTAGCTGCCTACCACGTTTACGCTCTGGTGCCACCAGTCGGACAAATACTGCGGCTGATCATTTTCTGCTGCGTTAGCAGTAAAAGATGAGGTGAGCGCCAGCGCTGCGCTGACTGCGAGTAAAGTTTTTTTCATATGTATGCCACTGTTTGAAATCCCTTACGGGAGTGAAAAGAACGCAATTTGCGTTTCTAAATATTTCGTGTTTCTGCGGAGCCTATTATAAAAATCATTGCTCACAAAAATATGTCTTGTTTCACATATCTATCATTTACGTAATCGATTGCGTTCACGTTTGCGCATTTTAGGCGCGGCGACAGTACTATCTTTCATGAATATTACCAATCCATGTCATAAATGACGGAAATGTCAGTAGGGCAACAAAAGTCGCGCGGGGGATGTTGCGGAACGCACAAAACGCTCCGCCAGAACGTTTATTGATTAACAGGCTGAATATCATGGATGCGAATGAAGCCTAACTGCGCCGGTGTGATCCCCTTCAACGGTAACGAAATATTGACATCACTGGGCGCCAGCAAGCTGGCAGGGGCATTTACCAGAAGGCTCTGTGCATTCACCTCCTGATAGTTCTCCGTAGTGCCCTGAATTTGCCCGTACTCTACGGTAGCGCTGAATGCCGGCAGCGGATCGCGGGACTCGCCCTGAATGCGTAACGTTGCGTGAGCGCCGTCTGCGACAGGCGTAATCTCCAGCAATGTCATACGTAGCGTACCGATCTGACTCTCCAGCCGGGCAGGCGTATTGGCGCCAGGCAACAAATAGACGCCGCGGGTTGACTCCGCATTCAGCTTATTTTGTTGGGTAATTTTTACTGTTTCCTGATTCAGTTGGGTCATCTCTTTATTCAGGGTGCTAATGCTTTGATGCATCTGGCGAACTTCGCTCTGCGGCGCGCAGGCGGTCAGGCTCAAGAGACTTCCCACCAGGAGAATTCTTAGGTAACGTCTTGTCATGTCGATCATTTCCTTCATGGTTCGATAGCGTAATGGTAGTGCGCTATACGCACAAAGGCACCGATCCTTTATCTCAAAAGCGCTCCGCCTTTGTTGTCGCGCCAGTTCAGGGTAAAATAGCATTTCCTAAATCATCTGGTCAGGACGCCGTATGCATTGCCCATTTTGTTTCGCCGTAGATACCAAAGTCATTGACTCTCGTCTTGTAGGCGAGGGCTCGTCCGTGCGCCGCCGTCGGCAGTGCCTGGTGTGTAATGAACGCTTTACGACCTTTGAAGTGGCTGAACTGGTCATGCCGCGCGTGATAAAAAGCAACGATGTGCGCGAACCCTTTAATGAGGATAAGCTGCGTAGCGGCATGTTGAGAGCGCTGGAAAAAAGACCCGTCAGCGCAGATGATGTTGAAATGGCATTGAACCATATTAAGTCACAATTACGTGCCACTGGGGAGCGTGAAGTTCCCAGCAAGATGATTGGCAACCTGGTCATGGAGCAGCTGAAAAAACTCGATAAAGTCGCGTATATTCGCTTTGCCTCCGTCTATCGCAGTTTCGAAGATATCAAAGACTTTGGCGAAGAAATCGCTCGCCTACAGGACTAAGCCATGCAGGATGAGTTTTACATGGCGCGAGCGCTAAAACTGGCGCAGCGTGGACGTTTCACCACTCACCCGAACCCTAATGTCGGCTGTGTCATTGTTAACAATGGCGACATCGTCGGCGAAGGTTATCACCAGCGCGCCGGAGAGCCGCACGCCGAGGTCCATGCGCTGCGGATGGCGGGCGCAAAAGCCAAAGGCGCAACCGCCTATGTCACGCTTGAACCCTGTAGCCATCATGGGCGAACGCCGCCATGTTGTGATGCGCTGATTGCGGCTGGCGTCGCGCGCGTGGTCGCCGCGATGCAGGACCCGAACCCACAGGTCGCCGGGCGCGGACTGTATCGCCTGCAACAGGCGGGTATTGCGGTCAGCCACGGGTTAATGATGAGTGAAGCGGAGGCGCTCAATAAAGGCTTCCTCAAACGGATGCGTACCGGATTCCCTTATCTTCAGCTTAAACTGGGCGCCTCCGTCGACGGACGGACGGCGATGGCCAGCGGCGAAAGCCAGTGGATCACCTCGCCGCAGGCCCGGCGCGACGTTCAGCGCTTGCGTGCGCAAAGCCACGCTATCTTAACCAGTAGCGCGACGGTATTGGCTGACGATCCGGCCTTGACGGTGCGTTGGGCGGAGTTAGACGCCTCTACGCAAGCGTCTTACCCGCAGGAAAATCTGCGCCAGCCGGTGCGAATTGTTATCGACAGCCAAAACCGGGTAACGCCTGCGCATCGTATTGTGCAGCAGCCTGGCGAAACGTGGATCGCGCGTACCCAGGAAGATAGCTGCGCGTGGCCCGATTCGGTTCGTACTATCAGCGTGCCGGCGCACAACGGACATTTGGATCTGGTTGTGCTGATGATGCAGTTAGGCAGGCAGCAGATTAATAGCATATGGGTTGAAGCCGGACCGGGACTGGCGGGCGCGTTGCTGCAAGCCGGGCTGGTGGATGAACTGATTGTCTATGTCGCGCCTAAATTGTTGGGAACCCAGGCGCGGGGATTATGCGAATTGCCGGGGCTTGAGAAGCTCGCCGACGCGCCGCAATTTACCTTCAGCGAAATACGTCATGTCGGCCCGGATGTTTGCCTGCATATGGTGAGCGCATGAGTTCTCCCGTCGAAAGGGGAGCAGCGCTCAAATTATTATGATAAAATCCGCCCCCCTGCGGGGCCAAATGAACCCTGGAAGAGAGAATATGAACATTATTAAAGCTAACGTTGCAGCCCCTGACGCTCGTGTCGCCATCACTATTGCGCGTTTCAATCAGTTTATCAACGACAGCCTGCTGGATGGCGCGGTTGATGCCCTGACGCGTATTGGTCAGGTAAAAGATGATAATATTACCGTAGTGTGGGTGCCTGGCGCCTATGAACTGCCGCTGGCGACCGAAGCGCTGGCGAAAAGCGGTAAATACGACGCCGTGGTTGCGCTGGGAACCGTGATTCGCGGGGGGACTGCGCACTTTGAATATGTGGCAGGCGGCGCCAGCAATGGCCTGGCAAGCGTTGCCCAGGACAGCGGCGTGCCGGTAGCCTTTGGTGTTCTGACCACCGAGAGTATTGAACAAGCCATCGAACGTGCTGGTACAAAAGCCGGTAATAAAGGCGCAGAAGCTGCGCTGACCGCGCTTGAAATGATTAATGTATTGAAAGCCATTAAGGCCTGATTTTTTGTAAGGGGAATTCCGTGAAACCTGCTGCTCGTCGCCGCGCCCGTGAGTGTGCCGTCCAGGCGCTTTACTCCTGGCAGTTGTCCCAGAACGACATCGCTGATGTTGAATACCAGTTCCTGGCGGAACAGGACGTAAAAGACGTCGACGTTCTCTATTTCCGTGAACTGCTATCCGGGGTGGCGACTAACAGCGCGTACCTGGATGGTTTAATGAAACCGTATCTGTCCCGCCTGCTTGAAGAGCTGGGACAGGTTGAAAAAGCCGTGCTGCGTATTGCGTTGTTTGAGCTGTCAAAACGCAGCGATGTGCCTTATAAAGTGGCCATCAACGAAGCGATTGAACTGGCGAAAACCTTTGGCGCTGAAGACAGCCACAAATTCGTCAACGGCGTACTGGATAAAGCAGCTCCGGTGATTCGTCCCAACAAAAAGTGATTCACAGGCCGGAAAGATAGCGGGCGATGGATGATACCCGCCGTCTCCGGCCTTTTCTTTTTTTCTGCTGAGGCATAACGTATGGCATGTGGCGAGTTTTCCCTGATTGCCCGTTATTTTGACCGTGTAAGAAGCTCTCGTCTTGATGTTGAAACCGGTATTGGCGACGATTGCGCGCTCCTGAATATTCCTGAAAAGCAGACCCTGGCGATCAGTACCGATACGCTGGTGGCGGGCATCCATTTCTTACCCGATATCGATCCTGCCGATCTGGCGTATAAAGCGCTGGCGGTGAATTTAAGCGATCTGGCGGCGATGGGCGCCGATCCGGCATGGTTAACGCTGGCGCTCACGCTTCCTGACGTCGATGAGGCGTGGCTTGCCGCGTTCAGCGACAGCCTGTTTGAACAACTGGATTACTACGACATGCAGCTCATTGGCGGCGATACCACGCGCGGCCCGCTGTCGATGACGCTCGGTATTCATGGCCTTGTGCCAGCCGGTCGGGCGCTGAAACGTTCTGGCGCAAAACCGGGCGACTGGATTTATGTTACTGGCACGTTGGGCGATAGCGCTGCCGGGCTGGCGATTCTACGGGGTGATTTTCGCGTGGGAAGCTGGGGGGATGCCGACTATCTGGTCAAACGCCATCTGCGCCCGACGCCGCGTATTTTACAAGGACAGGCACTACGCGATCTCGCCAGTTCGGCGATCGATCTTTCCGACGGTTTGATCTCCGATCTTGGTCACATTCTGCAAGCCAGCAACTGCGGCGCGCGAATCGATTTGGAGGCGCTGCCTGACTCCGAAGAACTGTGGGGACATGCCAATGATCCCGAACAAAAGCTTCGCTGGATGTTATCCGGCGGCGAAGATTATGAACTGTGCTTTACCGTCCCGGAGCTGAACCGTGGCGCGCTGGATGTCGCGCTTGGTCATCTGGGCGTGCCGTTTACCTGTATCGGGCAAATGACGGCGGATATCGAAGGGATCGCCTTTGTGCGTGACGGAGAACCTGTCACTTTTGACTGGAAAGGATATGACCATTTTGCCACGCCATAAAGATGTTGCGAAAAGCCGCTTGAATTTGCGCAACCCGTGGCATCTGCTCGCTACCGGCTTTGGCAGCGGGCTGAGCCCCGTGGTGCCGGGCACGATGGGCTCGCTGGCGGCGATCCCCTTCTGGTATTTGATGACGTTTCTGCCGTGGCAGCTTTATTCGCTGGTTGTGATGTTTGGGATCTGCATTGGCGTTTATCTTTGCCATCAGACGGCGAAAGATATGGGCGTACACGACCACGGCAGTATTGTCTGGGATGAATTTATCGGTATGTGGATAACGCTAATGGCGTTGCCGACGACGGACTGGCAGTGGGTGGCTGCCGGGTTCGTTATTTTCCGCATTCTGGATATGTGGAAACCCTGGCCGATCCGTTGGTTTGATCGCAACGTGCACGGCGGCATGGGAATTATGATCGATGATATCGTCGCCGGCGTGATATCCGCTGGCATACTGTATTTTATCGGTCATCACTGGCCGCTCGGTATTATTTAAAGGGTTTGCCGGATGGCGGCGTAAACGCCTTATCCGGCCTATCCCCGAACAATATGTCGATTTCGCAGGCCCGATAAGCGCCGCGCCATCGGGCAATGGCAGATTATTTAAATCCCACCACCGGATGTTGTTTGTACGGCGTTTCGAGTTCGGCAATCTGCTCCGGTTTGAGCGTTAAATCAACGGCATTCAGCAACTCATCTAACTGCTCTTCACGCGAAGCGCCGATAATCGGCGCGGCGACGCCTCGTTTACTGAGTAGCCAGGCCAGCGCGACCTGCGCTCGCGTTGCGCCAAGCGCCTCGCTGACGCCAGCCAGCCGTTCCGCTATTTGCGCATCATTTTTATCGCTTTCAGCGTATAAATTTTTACCCACGTCATCCGAGACCAGCCGGGCCGTGGTTTCTCCCCAGGGGCGAGTTAAGCGCCCGCGCGCCAGCGGACTCCACGGAATCACGGCGACGCCTTCCTGCCAGCACAGCGGTAGCATCTCACGCTCTTCCTCGCGGTAGATCAGGTTATAGTGATCCTGCATGGTGACAAACGGCGCCCAGCCGTGTTGTTTTTGTAGCGCCAGCGCCTGGGCAAATTGTGAGGCGTGCATTGAGGAAGCGCCGATATAGCGGGCTTTACCCGCCTTTACCACGTCGTTTAGCGCTTCCAGAGTTTCTTCTATCGGCGTGGTGTAATCCCAGCGGTGGATTTGCAGGATATCGACATACTCCATTCCCAGACGGGTGAGGCTATCGTCAATAGAGCGCAGGATTTGCGCGCGGGACAATCCTTCCGGCAGATCGCCGACGCGATGGAAGACTTTCGTCGCTACCACCACCTCGTCGCGCCGGGCGAAATCACGCAGCGCGCGACCGACAATCTCTTCGCTGCTGCCGTCGGAGTAGCTGTTGGCGGTATCAAAAAAGTTAATGCCGCCCTCCAGGGCGCGCTTGATGATGGGACGGCTGCTCTCTTCGGGAAGCGTCCAGGCGTGATTGCCGCGACTCGGCTCGCCGAATGTCATGCAGCCCAGACAAAGGCGGGAAACCCGAAGATCTGTATTTCCTAACGTGTTGTATTGCATGACTCCGCTCCTGTTATACCCGTCACTCTTCAAGCATAGCAGGAGCAAAGAGGGGATTATGCCAGCCAGGCCTTGATTTTGGCTTCAATGCCTGCGGCGTCGAGCCCCAGTTCCGCGCGGGCTTCTTCCTGCGTTCCTTGCGGGATAAAGAAATCCGGAAGACCGATATTCAGCACAGGTACAGGTTTACGATGGGCCATTAGCACTTCGTTTACGCCGCTGCCAGCGCCGCCCATAATGGCGTTTTCTTCCAGCGTCACCAGCGCGTCATGCTGCGCGGCCATCTCCAGAATTAACGTGTCGTCCAGCGGCTTAACAAAGCGCATGTCGACCAGCGTGGCGTTCAGCGCTTCGGCGACTTTCGCCGCCTCAGGCATTAAGGTACCAAAGTTCAGAATCGCCAGTTTTTCGCCATGACGCTTCACAAGGCCTTTACCAATAGGCAGTTTTTCCAGCGGGGTTAGCGCCACGCCCTGCGCATTACCGCGTGGATAACGTACTGCCGTCGGGCCGTCGTTATAGTGATACCCGGTAAATAACATCTGGCGACATTCGTTTTCGTCGCTTGGCGTCATGATCACCATATCCGGGATGCAGCGCAGATAGGAGAGATCGAACGCGCCCTGGTGTGTTTGTCCATCCGCGCCAACGATACCGGCGCGATCGATGGCGAACATGACCGGCAGTTTCTGGATAGCGACGTCATGGATAACCTGATCGTAGGCGCGTTGCAGGAAAGTAGAGTAGATCGCCACGACGGGCTTATAGCCGCCAATCGCCAGACCTGCGGCGAAGGTGACGGCATGCTGCTCGGCGATGGCGACGTCAAAATAGCGATCCGGGAATTTACGTGAAAATTCCACCATGCCGGAACCTTCGCGCATTGCCGGGGTGATCGCCATCAGCTTGCTGTCTTTGGCGGCGGTTTCACACAGCCAGTCACCGAAGATTTTTGAATAGCCTGGCAGACCGCCGCTGCTTTTCGGCAAACATCCACTGGAAGGATCAAATTTAGGCACCGCATGGAAAGTGATCGGATCTTTTTCCGCGGGCTCATAGCCGCGGCCTTTCTTGGTCATGATATGCAGGAACTGCGGGCCTTTCAGGTCGCGCATGTTCTTCAATGTGCTGATAAGCCCCATGACATCGTGACCATCGACCGGCCCGATGTAGTTAAAGCCCAGCTCTTCGAACAGTGTGCCCGGCACAACCATGCCTTTAATATGTTCTTCGGTACGCTTGAGCAGTTCTTTAATTGGCGGTACGCCGGAGAAGACCTTTTTTCCGCCTTCGCGCAGAGAAGAGTAAAGCTTACCGGAAAGTAGCTGCGCCAGATGGTTGTTGAGCGCGCCGACGTTTTCCGAAATCGACATTTCATTGTCGTTCAGAATGACCAGCATGTCGGGCCGGATATCGCCTGCGTGATTCATTGCTTCAAACGCCATACCGGCGGTGATGGCGCCGTCGCCAATCACACAGACGGTGCGGCGATCTTTGCCTTCTTTCTCCGCCGCTACGGCAATACCGATACCGGCGCTGATGGAGGTGGAGGAATGCCCAACGCTCAGCACATCGTATTCGCTTTCTCCGCGCCACGGGAACGGATGCAGACCGCCTTTCTGGCGAATGGTGCCGATTTTGTCGCGACGACCGGTAAGGATTTTATGTGGATAAGCCTGGTGTCCAACATCCCAGATTAGCTGGTCAAACGGGGTGTTGTAGACATAATGCAGCGCCACGGTAAGTTCTACCGTGCCCAGCCCGGAAGCGAAGTGCCCGCTGGAACGGCTTACGCTGTCGAGTAAGTAGCGGCGTAGCTCGTCGCAGAGTTTCGGCAGACTCTCTTTCGGTAACAGTCGTAACTCCTGGGTGGAGTCGACCAATGCCAGGGTAGGGTATTTGGCTATATCAAAACTCATCGCAAGCTCATTGGATATGGGGTTTATTTATCACGCTGGATTATGTAGTTCGCTAGCGCTTCCAGTGCCGAGGTGTCCAGTGATTGCGCGGCCAGCTGATGTAACGACTGACGGGCGTCCTCTATCAGGTCCCGGGCTTTATTCCGGGCTTGCTCAAGACCCAGAAGTGCAGGGTAGGTACTTTTGCCAAGCTGCTGGTCTGCGCCCTGACGTTTACCTAACGTTGCAGTATCGCCCACCACATCCAGAATGTCATCCTGAACCTGGAAGGCAAGGCCGATACTCTCTGCATAGCGGTCAAGTATCGGCAGAGTATTCCGTCCTTTATCGCCCGCGCTCAACGCGCCAAGTCTAACGGCGGCGCGAATGAGCGCGCCGGTCTTATGGCGATGAATGCGTTCCAGCGCGTCCAGAGTGATCCGCTGGCCTTCTGCCGCCAGATCCAATGCCTGACCGCCGCACATACCGGCGATGCCGCTGGCGTTCGCCAGTTCGGCGATCATCGCGATACGATCGCGATCGGCGACTTCCGGCATCGGCGCGTCGCTGATAATGGCAAACGCCAGTGTCTGCAACGCGTCTCCCGCCAGGATTGCGTTGGCTTCGCCAAATTTAATATGGCAAGTCGGCAGGCCGCGACGCAAATCGTCATCGTCCATTGCTGGCAGGTCGTCATGGATCAGCGAATAGGCATGAATGCATTCGACCGCCGCAGCTGGCGCATCCAGCGTTGCCGTACTGACGCCAAACATTTGACCGGTGGCGTAAACCAGAAATGGCCGCAGGCGTTTACCGCCTAATAATGCGCCATACTGCATGGCTTCGACCACGGGAGTGTTCTGAAAGGGCAGTGGCGCGATAAAACGGCTCAGCGCCTGATTCGCTTGCGTTACGCAAGCCTGTAGCTGCTGCGTAAAGTCCATTTACTCATTATCCGCGATAAAAGGCTCAGGTGAAGCCTCTTCATTATCAGACAGCAAAATTTGCACGCGCTGTTCCGCCTGCTGAAGTTTTGCCTGCCCCTGACGCGCCAGTTGTACGCCGCGCTCGAATTCATTCAGCGCGTCTTCCAGCGGCAAATCGCCGCTTTCCAGGCGGGTAACAATATGTTCCAGCTCGCTCAGCGCAGTTTCAAAGCTGGCGGGCGCCTCATTTTTCTTCGGCATGATGACTGTTTGACTCTCTGTAATGGCAGCACAAGTCTATGGTAACGGACTCACACTGATAAGCAAATAACGCGCAATGGTAAGGGGAAATGCGCAAGATGTCCGTGATAGTGATATACTTCCGCGCCTGGATGCAGCCGTAGGTATGGGCTGCTGTACTATTTCTCCACGACAAGCCTTAGATAGCTTGCTAAAGAACCATTGCCGCCATGAAGTTTATCATTAAATTGTTCCCGGAAATCACTATCAAAAGCCAATCTGTGCGTTTGCGCTTTATAAAAATTTTAACCGGGAACATCCGTAACGTTTTAAAGCACTACGATGAGACCCTCGCGGTTGTCCGTCACTGGGATAACATTGAAGTTCGCGCCAAAGATGAAAACCAGCGTCTGGCGATTCGCGACGCGCTGACCCGCATTCCGGGGATTCACCATATTCTTGAAGTCGAAGATGTGCCGTTCACCGATATGCACGACATTTTCGAGAAAGCGTTGGCGCAGTATCGCGAGCAGCTTGAAGGCAAAACCTTCTGCGTGCGCGTAAAACGTCGCGGTAAGCATGAGTTTAGCTCCATTGAGGTGGAGCGCTATGTTGGCGGCGGATTAAATCAGCATATTGAATCGGCGCGCGTGAAGCTCACTAACCCGGATGTGACGGTGCATCTGGAAGTGGAAGATGATCGCCTGCTGCTGATCAAAGGGCGTTATGAAGGTATTGGCGGTTTCCCGATTGGCACCCAGGAAGATGTGCTGTCGCTGATCTCCGGCGGTTTTGACTCCGGCGTCTCCAGCTATATGCTGATGCGTCGCGGCTGCCGCGTACACTACTGCTTCTTTAACCTTGGCGGCGCGGCGCATGAAATCGGCGTTCGCCAGGTGGCGCATTACCTGTGGAACCGCTTTGGCAGCTCCCATCGCGTGCGTTTTGTGGCGATTAACTTCGAACCGGTGGTCGGCGAGATTCTGGAGAAAGTTGACGACGGCCAGATGGGCGTGGTGCTCAAACGTATGATGGTACGCGCGGCGTCGAAAGTAGCGGAACGTTACGGCGTACAGGCGCTGGTGACCGGCGAAGCGCTGGGCCAGGTGTCCAGCCAGACGCTAACCAATTTGCGCTTGATCGATAACGTGTCTGACACGCTGATCCTGCGCCCGCTGATCTCTTACGATAAAGAGCACATTATCAACCTGGCGCGCCAGATTGGTACGGAAGATTTTGCCCGTACGATGCCGGAATACTGTGGCGTGATTTCAAAAAGTCCGACGGTGAAAGCCATTAAAGCGAAAATTGAAGCCGAAGAAGAAAATTTCGACTTCAGTATTCTCGATAAGGTGGTAGAAGAAGCGAACAACGTCGATATTCGTGAAATCGCCCAGCAGACCCAGCAGGAGGTGGTGGAAGTAGAAACCGTTAGCGGTTTTGGCGCCAACGATGTGATTCTGGATATCCGTTCTGTCGACGAGCAGGATGACAAGCCGCTGAAAGTGGAAGGTGTGGACGTGGTTTCGCTGCCTTTCTACAAGCTGAGCACTAAATTTGGCGATCTCGATCAGAGCAAAACCTGGCTGCTATGGTGCGAACGCGGCGTAATGAGTCGCCTGCAGGCGCTCTATCTGCGCGAGCAGGGGTTTGTCAATGTGAAGGTGTATCGCCCGTAATTCCTTTGCCGGGTGGCGGCTATGTCCTCCCGGCCTACCGTTTTATTTCTGTCCCAACCGTTTTGCAATGCGCTCCAGCTTCATCATCAGCAGCAGCGTCATGGCCACCAGCACAATAGTCAGCGCCGCGCCATCGGCGATATTTCCACGGTCGGTCAGGCTAAAGATAGCCACCGGCAGCGTCGTCCAGCCCGGCGGATAAATCATCAGCGTCGCGCCCAACTCCCCCATGGAGAGCGATAAACTCAGCGCCAGCGCTGACATCATCCACGGCATCAATAACGGCAACGTCACGTGACGCAGACGATACCAGGGCGATGCCCCCAGACTCGACGCGACGTTTTCAATATCGGCGGAAATTCGCGCCAGTCCGGTCGACACGTTACTGAAGGTAAAGGCGGAAATCAGCACAAAGTGCGCTGTCAGCACAATCCATAGGGTGCCGTTCATTTGCAATGGCCCCTGGCTGAAAGCAACCAGAATGCCCAGGCCCACGGACACTGACGGAATCGCACTCGGCAGATAGAACACCATACTTAACCATTTCTGCGTTTTCACCCCATATTGACGCAGCGCCAGCGCTGCCCAAACGCCGCAAAGCAGCGCAAACAGGCTGGCGCAAAAGCCAATCGTGAGGCTGGCAAGTAGGGCATCCCATGCCGCACCGTGCAGAGCGTTAACAAAGTGGTTCAGCGTGAAGCCACTCGGCAGAATACCGTTCCACTGCTGGCTAAGGCTGGACATCAGAATCACCGCCAGCGGCAGGAAAAAGAACACGATAAACAGTACGCTAGCCACAACGCCCGCCGCTGCGCGTCCTTTAGGTGACCAAATTAGCATGGCTGGCTCCTTACGCCGGTACGCGATGCCGCCAGGCGATAGAGAGAGAACAGCCCCAGCGACAAGACAATGTTAATCAACGCAATCATGCAGGCGACCGTATAGTCGGACTCCAGAATCGCTTTGCTGTAAACCATCATCGGCAGGGTGTTAACCCCTTTCGCGCCAATAAACAGTACGATGCCAAACTCGTTAGTGGTCAACAGCAGGCACAGGCTGCCACCAGCCATCAGCGCCGGTAGCGCCGCCGGGAAAATCACCTGCCCAATCACCCGTAACGGGTGCGCCCCCAGAATGCTGGCTGCCTCTAGCTGGCTTTTATCAATTTGCCGCAGCGCGGCCATCAGTGGCCGCATCACCAGCGGAGTGAACACCGTGATCTCCGCCAGAATGACCCCCTGCATCGAGTAGAGAAAATCCACCGGCGGTAGCTCAAAGGCAAACAGGCTCATCAGCGTACCGTTGAGCAGACCCGCTGACCCATAAATAAAGGTGAACGCCAGCGTAATCAGGAAGGTCGGCAGCGCAATAAAAGTATCGACGACCCGACCAATCAACTCGCTTCCGGGGAAAGGAATAAACACCAGAATCAGCGACATCACGCTGCCCAGCAGCAGGCAACCGGCGGTGGCGAAAAAGGCGATTTGCAACGTGTTCAGCAACGCGCCGACAAAGCGTTTCGAGTCGACCACCTGGCGGAAGGTCTCGAGCCCGATGTCGCCATTGGCACCGCGTAGCGCCTGTTCAACGATGAGCGACAGAGGCCAGAAAAACAGCGTCGCCAGCACCAGCAACGGGAGCAGCAGCCACAGCAGCGGGCGTAGGTTAAGCGCCGGTTTTTCCAGAGGTAAAATGAGTGACATGGTTATACCTCAATCAGGACCGCATCATCCGGTTCGAACCACAGCGCCAGCTTGTCGCCCACGCGCGGCAGCGGATTGACATGCGTCAACACCATCCGCACCGTTTCGCCAGCAACGTCACACAACAGATGGGTTAAATCGCCCTGCCAGTGTACCGATTGCAGTGTGGCGTTGAAGCGGTTGCTGTCGGCCGAACGCGGCGTCAGGCTGAGGTGCTGAGGACGAATGCACAGCAGTTTGTTGTAACCGTGGTGGCTGCCCCGGCTGAACGCGCGAATCACCGCACCGCCGCAGCTGACGTCCACCAGCCCCGGAGCCTCCGTTATCCCCAGCGCGATGGCGGAGAGAATATTGGCGCGGCCTAAGAATTCGGCGGCAAAACGATTGGGCGGATGCTGATATAGCGCGCGGGTTTCGCCGTGAGCAATCAGCGAGCCATCCTTCATAATGCCGATTTTATCGGCAAGGGTGAGCGCTTCCGTTTGATCGTGGGTGACGTAGAGAATAGTGAGTTCCGGCAGCTCACGGTGAAGACGGGCGATTTCTTCCACCATATTATGACGAATCTGTGCGTCCAGCGCTGACAGTGGTTCATCCAGCAACAGCACGCGCGGGCGCACGGCAATCGCGCGGGCGATGGCCACGCGTTGCTGCTGGCCGCCGGAAAGTTGATGCGGATAACGGGTGGCGTAATCACTCATGCCAACCGTTTTCAGCGCCTGCGTTACACGCTCATTAATTAGCGCCTTTGGCTGCTTCTGCGCACGCAGGCCAAAAGCGACGTTGTCTTCCACTTTCAGATGCGGGAACAAGGCGTAGTTCTGCACCACCATCGCCAACCCGCGTTTATAGGGTGGCAGATGGGTGACGTCCGTATCGCCAATCAGAATACGACCGCCTGCAGGTTGCACAAAGCCCGCAACCGCACGCAGCACCGTCGTTTTTCCAGATCCTGATGGGCCAATCAGCGCCAGCACTTCGCCAGGTTCAATCGTCAAAGAGAGCGGTTTAAGCACCACGTTGCCGTGATACGCAACGCGCAGCGAGTCGAGGACTATCCCCGATGTCCCCTGCGATGCAGGGACGTGAACGGCAGTCGTTTTCATCAGCATCAGGCTTACTCGCTTTCGGTCACTTTGTGCCAACGGCTAATATCTGCCGACAGCGAAACGGCTACGTCATCCCAATTTGGCTGCCAGCTCTGCACGCCTTCTAACGCGGCAGTGGCGGCCTTGTAATGTTCGTCGCTCGGCGTCACGTCGCTGCGTACCGGCATTCCCCAGGAGAGTTCGCTGACGCGAGTCTGCGCTTCTTTACTCAGCAGGAAGTTAATCAGCTTTTTACCATTTTCACTCTGCGGCGCCCCCTGGACCAGGCCAATGACATAAGGGATGGCCAGCGCGCTGCGCTCGCCTTTGTCGTTGGCCGGCCAGAAGATTTTCACGTTCGGGTTACGTTCCATCTGCGCGAGGTTCATTTGCAGGTCGCCGTTAGCGACGTAGATTTCACCTTTATTAACCAGCGCGGTTAGCTTGCCGGTAGAGGCAGATGGCCCGACGTTATTGGCCTGCAGCTTGCCGAGATACGCAAAACCGGCATCTTTACTGCCGAAGCTGTGGAAAGCCTGCAGCATCACCGCCGTGCCGTCAGCGGCCTGACCTGGCGTGGAATACTGGAGTTTATTTTTGAATTTACCGTCAAGCAGATCCTGCCAGCTCGCCGGGGCAGTTTTCAGCAGCTTGCTGTTGTAGATAAAGCTCAGATAGTTCTTTACCAGCGGCGAATAAAGGTTGTTGGCATCGGGGATAGCCGATGCGGCGTCGGTGTTAAAGTTCGCCAGCAGCTTTTCGGCGGCGGCGCGCTGAATGAATGGCGGCGCGGTTACCAGCACGTCGGCCTGCGGATTCGTACGCTCTTTTGCCAGGCGTTCCACTACCACGCCACCACCGCCTTCAACATAGCGTACGCTAATGCCGGTCGCTTTGGTGAATGCGTCAAACTGCACCTGGTACCAGCTGTTATCGCCATCGTGCAGCCCGTCGATGGAGTACACTGTGACCACCGATTCCGCCCATGACGGGGCGCTGGCGAGAGCGAAGACAGGCAGCAGAGCAAGTCGGGAAAGTTTCATCGTAATAGCCTCATAGCGTACGTTGCATTTCCTGGCCTATACCAGGTTTGCTTTTTACGCTAAACGGCTTATATGACAAAACGATGAAAGAGAAATAAATCAGTCCACGCCGGAGGATGCTGCGCTTATCCGGATAGCCGTGAGACGATACGATTGACAGGCCGGATAAGGCCCGCAGCCAACATCCGGCGCACCCGCTAGTGGGTATCTACCTCAATGCGCAGGCTGTCGTGACGCCAGTATTCGATATCCAGATCCAGCACTCGCCCGTGTTGATCGTAGTTCAGACGGCGCAGCAACAGCGCCGGGCGTCCTTCCATAACTCCCAGCGCCTGTGCGGCCTGCGCAGGCATGGCGGTGGGGTAGAACGACAGATGCATGCTGGTATAGACGAGGTTGTAGTGCGACTCGTATACCTCGGTCAGGCTGCCGTTGAGATCGTACTGCAGCAGCTCAGGCACGCGGGCGGGCAAACAATGGTTTTCGCAGTAGCACACGGCGCGGCCATCGGCGTAACGCAGACGGGTCAGCAGATAGATTTGATCAAACGGCTGGAGCTGGAGGGGCTCCATGACCTCGACAGGCACGGTGGTTAACACGCCGCTCAGTAGCGCGGTTTTTGGCTCCCGCCCCTGCTCGCGGCAAAGCTTATGGAAGTTGGTGTTCTGGGTCGGATCCAGCCACAGGCGTTCCGGCGTAACGAACCAACCGCGACGATCGGCGCGCCAGATAAGCCCACTGGACTCCAGCTGTGCCAGACTTTCGCGAATAGTAATGCGCGTGGTGTTGAAGATCGCGCACAGTTCGCGTTCAGACGGCAGTTTATCACCGCTTTTCAACGCACCGCTCTGAATACGCGCCTGAAGCTGCGCCTTGATCAACAGGTACTGCGGGATATCGCCCGGGATAGATTTCATGCTTACTCGCTTCCGTTTTGCCTGCCGCCATTATACAAGCAGAGATGAATTTTTTGTTGCAGCGCGATTTTCTCTTTGACCCGTCGCGGCAAAGATCGTCATGATAAATGCAATCTGGTATAGACCAAAGGTAAATAACATGACTTCGCGTAACTATCTGTTGCTGACTCCTGGCCCGCTCACCACCTCTCGTACCGTGAAAGAAGCGATGTTGTTCGATAGCTGTACCTGGGATGATGATTACAATATCGGCGTGGTGGAACAGATCCGCCAGCAGCTGACCGAACTGGCAACGGCCTCCGAAGGCTACACCTCCGTACTGCTACAAGGCAGCGGTAGCTATGCTGTGGAAGCCGTACTGGGCAGCGCATTGGGGCCGCAGGATAAGGTGCTGATCGTCAGCAACGGTGCATACGGCGCACGAATGGTCGAGATGGCCGGCCTTATGGGTATCGCCCATCACGCTTACGACTGCGGCGAAGTTGCGCGCCCGGACGTGCAGGCGATCGACGCGATCCTCAACGCCGACCCGACGATCAGCCATATCGCCATGGTGCATAGCGAAACGACCACCGGGATGCTCAACCCCATTGATGAGGTGGGCGCTCTGGCGCATCGCTATGGCAAAACCTACATCGTTGACGCCATGAGCAGCTTCGGCGGCATCCCTATGGATATTGCAGCATTACACATCGACTATCTGATCAGCTCCGCCAATAAATGCATTCAGGGCGTGCCGGGTTTTGCCTTCGTGATTGCCCGCGAGCAAAAACTGGCCGCGTGCAAAGGGCATTCCCGCTCGCTGTCGTTAGATCTCTACGCCCAGTGGCGTTGCATGGAGGATAACCACGGCAAATGGCGTTTTACTTCGCCCACTCATACCGTCCTCGCGTTTGCCCAGGCGTTGAAAGAGCTGGCGGAAGAAGGTGGCGTGGCGGCACGTCATCAACGCTATCAGCAAAATCAGCGCAGCCTGGTGGCCGGAATGCGGGCGCTGGGCTTTAACACGCTGCTGGATGACGAACTTCACTCGCCCATTATCACCGCCTTTTATTCACCGGAAGACCCGCAGTATCGCTTTAGCGAATTTTATCGCCGCCTCAAAGAGCAGGGCTTTGTTATCTATCCTGGCAAAGTGTCGCAAAGCGACTGCTTCCGCATCGGCAACATTGGCGAAGTATATGCCGCCGATATCACGGCCCTGCTGACCGCCATTCGTACCGCCATGTACTGGACGAAATAAGGAACCATGATGAACCGTATTCACGCTGTTATTCTCGACTGGGCGGGCACCACCGTCGATTTTGGCTCCTTCGCGCCGACGCAAATTTTCGTCGAGGCGTTCCGTCAGGCATTTGATGTGGAGATCACCCTCGCCGAAGCACGCGTGCCAATGGGGTTGGGTAAATGGCAACACATTGAAGCGCTGGGAAAATTACCTGCTGTTGACGCGCGCTGGCAGGCAAAGTTTGGCCGCTCCATGAGCGCAGCAGATATTGATGCCATCTACGCCGCTTTCATGCCGTTACAGATTGCTAAAGTTGTCGATTTTTCTTCTCCTATTGCCGGAGTTATCGACACGATCGCGGCGCTACGAGTCGAGGGCATTAAGATAGGCTCCTGCTCCGGTTACCCACGAGCGGTGATGGAGCGCCTGGTCCCCGCCGCCGCTGAGCATGGTTATCGTCCGGATCATTGGGTGGCAACGGACGACCTGGCCGCGGGTGGCCGCCCGGGGCCGTGGATGGCGCTGCAAAACGTGATTGCGCTGGGCATTGATGCGGTCGCGCACTGTGTGAAGGTAGATGATGCCGCGCCGGGCATTAGCGAGGGGCTTAACGCGGGGATGTGGACGGTGGGGCTGGCGGTATCGGGTAACGAATTCGGCGCAACATGGGACGCCTATCAGACTATGTCGAAAGAGGACGTTGCGGTCCGCCGCGAGCACGCGGCCAGCAAGCTGTACGCCGCCGGGGCGCATTACGTGGTGGATTCACTGGCGGATTTACCTGGGGTGATTGCGCATATTAATGCGCGTCTGGCGCAGGGCGAACGCCCGTAAAATAACTGCCGGATGGCGCTGTCGCTTATTCGGCCTACAGACTGTACCGTTTTGTAGGCCGGATAAGGTGTTTACGCCGCCATCCGGCAATCATTCTTATTCGTAGTAGTTATAAATCCCCGCCGCCATCACCAGTTGCGAAGCCACTTCATGCGCTTTTTCACGACCAGCCAACAGGTCGATGATTTTCAAACCAAAATCGATAGCGGTACCCGGTCCCTGGCTGGTTAATAATTTTACCCGCGCATCCCACACCACACGCTTATCCTGCCACTGTTCGGCGGGGATTTTATCTTTCAGTGCCGGAAAACCGGTCATATTGCCGATAGGGAATATATCGTGCGGCACGAGCACTGTGGCGGCTGCGGCGCAAATGGCTGCGACAATGCGCCCGGAGCGGTGAAACTGTTTTACGGTTTCGACCAGCAGCGGGCTGTCACGAAAGCACTCGGCGCCTTTAATTCCGCCGGGCAACACGATGATGTCATAATCGCCGTCGGCAACTTCAACCAGCGGCGCATCCGCCAGTAGCTTTACACCGCGCGAGCAGACAATCGTCAGGTTGCCATCGCTGGCGACGCTGGCGGTAGTGACGTGGATTCCGCCGCGAACCAGCAGATCGATAGTGGTGACCGCTTCGGTCTCTTCACTACCAGGGGCGAGGCATACCAGTGCCTGAGCGCTCATACTCACTCTCCTTTCGCTTTACCATTTCAAACAGGCGGCTATTTTCCGGAACGGCGAGACCGTGCACGCGGGCGCGCTTGAGTAAATAACCGGTGATGTAGTCAATTTCGGTATGGCGCATGGCGCGCACGTCCTGCAACATGGATGAGATGTTTTCTGCCGTACTGTCAATCACTTGCTCAACATAATAGCGTAAATCGTCTGCCGATGTGTGGTAGCCTTCACGTTCAATCACGGCGGCGACCTCTTCGCAAATCGCGTTGATTTCATCAGTATGATGGCGCAGCTCGCCGTTCGGGCAGTTCCAAAGCGCGGTGAGCGGGTTGATAACACAGTTGACCGCCAGTTTGCGCCACATCTCTGCGCGGATATTGTTATGCCAGGCGACATCGGGCAGTACCCCCTGCAGGATATCGGCGAGATAACTGTAATCGCCGTCTTGCTCGCGTGCCGGGCCAATATGCGTAGTACCGTTAGCGACATGAATAATGATATTACCGTCGCGGCGCGCAGCATGGGTGATAGTCCCCATCAACATCGGCTGTTGGATATTTTGCAGTTCTTCTATGGTTCCCATTCCATTATGAATGAGCAGGATAGGCGACGTCACCGGTAGGGTTGACGCCAGAGTTCGTACTGCGTCGGAAACCTGCCACGCTTTCAGCGTGACTAATAACAGTTCGCTCTTCGCCAAAAAATCCGGATCGTTTGCCGTCAGTGATTCGTTGAAAAAGGAACCATCGGTATCGATCAGATTTACGCTGCAATAAGGTTGTGGCACCCGTAGCCAGCCCTGTACGTCATGTCCGTGTTTGCACAGTGCCGAAAGCCAAAGTTGTCCTAAGGCTCCGCATCCCAGTACAGTAATTTTCATTGTTCCTCCTCACCTGCAACAGCGCCAGGTGTTATGGCGCTAATTATAGCGTCATCAGCTAAGCTTCTCGTTAAGCCTCGTTGCAGGTATTATGCAACGCAACGAAAATGAAGGGAGAAGAAAAGATGCCATCTTTCGATATTGTTTCTGAAGTTGATCTGCAGGAAGCGCGTAACGGCGTGGATAACGCGGTTCGCGAGGTTGAGTCTCGTTTTGACTTTCGTGGCGTAGAGGCGACTATTGAACTAAACGATGCCAATAAAACCATCAAGGTGCTGAGCGAGTCCGATTTCCAGGTCAATCAGTTGCTCGATATTCTGCGCGCCAAGCTGCTTAAACGCGGTATTGAAGGCGCTTCGCTGGATGTACCGGACGAGTTCGTGCATAGCGGTAAAACCTGGTATGTGGAAGCGAAGCTGAAGCAGGGCATTGAAAGCGCCGTGCAGAAGAAAATCGTCAAGCTGATTAAAGACAGCAAACTGAAGGTGCAGGCGCAAATTCAGGGGGAAGAGATTCGCGTGACGGGCAAATCACGTGACGATCTGCAATCGGTAATGGCGCTGGTTCGCGGCGGCGATTTGGGCCAGCCGTTCCAGTTCAAAAACTTCCGCGATTAAGTTGTTATGCCGGATAGAGCCTCGCCGCCATCCGGCAATGCAGTATTCATCCTTTGCTGATAAGCTGTTCAACTTCAAAGCGATTGGTCACTTTGCTGTCGATTTTGACGTAAGCGGAATGCTCTTCCGCCACGATCAGCGCTTCGCTTACGCCTTTCATTGCTAACAGCCGCTGTTTTAGCCTGTCGTCAGCAACGATATCCGCTGGAATTTCCACACGCAGGCTGCTGACATAGGGCGGCTCTTTCATGGTACTTGCCACCGCCAGCCATACCATCGCCAGTACGGCCCCGGCAAGGAAAACGGTTTGCCCATCAAACGTGCCGTCTATCCAGCCGCCCAGCGAGCCGCCAAGCGCCACGCCAAGAAACTGACTGGTAGAATAGACGCCCATCGCCGTTCCTTTATACCCCGCGGGCGACTCTTTGCTAATAAGCGAAGGCAGCAGCGCCTCCATCAGATTAAAGGCGAGGAAAAAGAGTTGTACGCCAATCACCAGCTCCCAGAAATGTTGGCCCGCTCCCCACAACACGATTTCTGCGACGACAATGAGCCCCACGCAGAACAGGAATACCTGCTTCATCCGCCGTTTGACTTCAGCATAGATAATAAAAGGCACGACGGCGGCAAAGGCGATCACCATGGTTGCCAGATACACCTTCCAGTGTTCGGCGGCAGGGAAACCGGCATCGGCAAGCTGGCCGGGCAGGGCGACAAAGGTGGACATCAATAAAATATGCAGACACATAATGCCGAAATTGAGCTTGAGCAGCCTCGGCTCCGCCAGCACTTTACTGAAGCTGCCTTTGACCATCCCGGATTCGCGATTCAGCACATGGTTAGTACTGTTGGGAACCACCCAGATCGTCAGAAGAATGCCCAGAGTGGCGAGGGCGGCGATCATCCAGAACAACGCGTTCAATCCCAGACTATGGGTAACAATCGGCCCTAATACCATCGCAATCGCGAAGGTGATACCAAAGCTGACGCCGATAAACGCCATCGCTTTGGTACGGTTTTGCTCGCGGGTGAGGTCAGACAGGAGCGCCATGACGGCGGCGGCAATAGCGCCGGACCCTTGTAGCGCTCGCCCCAGAATAATGCCCCAGATTGAGTGGGAGAGCGCGGCAATGACGCTGCCCGCGACAAATACCGCCAGTCCGCCGACAATCAGCGGTTTGCGGCCAATGCGGTCGGACAGCAGCCCAAAGGGAATTTGAAAGATAGCCTGCGCCAGCCCGTAAATGCCGATCGCAATGCCGATTAATGCTTCGCTGGCGCCCTGTAGCGCCATACCGTATGTGGTCAGTACTGGTAGAACCATAAACATGCCCAGCATACGCAACGAAAAGACGGTCCCTAAACCCCATGTGGCGCGCAGCTCCCCTGGCGTCATTTTATAATCGTTCATTGCCACCTCTGTATAAAAGCTGGGAGTAGTGTAGTGCGGGGAGTGTGTCGGGTAAATAGAGGGTTAATTAGCAAATATTATGTTTTTGAAACAGTTGAGCTAAAAAAGAGATAAATTGTTAACACGATAGGGACGATCGGGAGAGTCAGCATAGCCTTGTGCTCATTCATATTCCGATCTCCTTGAGCTGTAGTGGCTATCTGAGCCATATCAGTATAGTGTAGCGGTTAGCCACGGCCTTCAGGCGGTGTGCGCTGTTGCTCCATGTTGCAATAGCAGAACTCGTCAAGCCAGACTGTCAGCGAACCGCGCTGCCTGAGTGTGGCTGGCCGGTGGGTGACTTTAAACTTTTGCTTTGCCATAGGGGCCCGATTCTGAAACGACTGCAATGATCAGATTCGTCCATCTTCTGAAAATTTGATTTATTCAACAACGCCGAGACTGATAGCAAACTTTCCGCGTGATGGCGCGCGTTTATCAGGTAGAAAATTCGTCAGCAGTCGCATTTATTATATTATTCAAGGAGTGAATTCGTTATGGAAATTAAATGTTTATCATTATGTATTTTAGCGGGTATTTTATTTGTTAGCCAGGTAAATGCATCAGAGAACAACGGTAAAGATGATGTAAAATATGCTGCGCTTACCCAGAAGGATCTTGATGCTTTGCCTGTGGAAAAAAGAGCTTCGGTTCTGGATGAACTGGGGTTTATCCATGAATACGGCCTTAATGTACCGATGAATCGCGAACAGGCGTTGCAGTATTACAAGCAGGCCTGTGAGCTTGGCGGTAACTACGGCTGTTATAATGTGAAGTATGCTTATCAGTATGGCGACGGAGTGGCGAAAGATAGCGCTCAGGCCAATATGTATGCTAAGAAAATGAATCTGGATAATTTATTGATTGAGCAAGAGTATATCGATAAGTTTTCGCAAGAAATTTACGCGGCAAAAGCATTGGCCGATACGGATAAATCGCAGCGGCCAGAATTTATTAATGCACTATTTAATCTTCTAAATAATAGGCCAGAGAGCGATGCGCTTTTTTTTAGTCGTATCGGATTTAATCAGGAAAAAACGTTCCGCCTTGCTACGCTATGGGGGCAGGACGGCGATCCACAAATGGATTATCAACTGGGGTTACTCGCCCTTAATGATTTCTCCGGTCATTATGTGGATGAGCCTTATAAGGCCAGGCCAGCCTCGTTGAAATGGTTTCGCGCCGCCGCGGAAAAAGGCGTCGTTGAGGCCCAATCTCTCTTGGGGGGTATTTATTCGGGGGGAGAGGGCGATGAGTGGGGGATTAAGCCAGACATTCAGGAAGCACAAAAATGGTATGGGCAGGCGGCTGAGCAGGGTGACAGCGATGCACAGATTGCGCTAGGTAAAATCTATTATTCTGGCGCAACAGGGCGCACTGATTACGCTAAAGCGCTGGCATTATTTACGCAGGTTGAAAATGATGGTACTAATTCGCGTTCAACGATGCCGTTGAGTTGGATGTATTATAACGGTTTAGGTACTGCACCTGATTGTGATAAAGCCTGGTCGTATTACAAGAAAGCATCTCGATATGTAGGTAAGAAGGTTGAGGAAAAAATATTTTTAAGTAAATGCGCAGCGGATATTCAGAGTCGAAAAAACAACGCGGATGCTTTACCCAAAGTAACCCTAAAAAAAGAGAGTATTTTCTCTCGCGGGATAACGGCTAAACCGAAAGAATGCGCACTAATTTTTCAGATTGGCACAGATAAAATCCGTAACATGGCGAATTTGCATATTACGCTTGAGCTGAAAAATGATGATGGAGTGGCAACTGAGGAAACGTTAATGATTCCGCCATTCGGTTTGAATACTCTGGGGATAGATATGCAAAATCATGCTGTTGATCCTCTCGTTACCTCATACGATCTCCCTCTGTATACTCAAGATTTTTGTCACGGGATCGGCGATATCCATTTTACGCTGAAATCCGCTACGGCAACGATTAACGATAAGAATGTTGATTTGCTGAAAGCTGACAGTGTGCGCTTTTTAGATAAAAAATAAGGGAATGAAAAATGATAAAACGGAAATGGAATCTTTTGCTTCTGCTTGGGCTTTCTTTCGCATCGGTATGCCAGGCAGGTGATGATATTGACGCGTTGTATAGCCGTATTGCGCAGAAAGATGTTCAGGCGCTAAATGAGCTAAAGGCGTTAGCCAAAGATAATAACGCTCAAGCGTTGGCGGAGTTGGGGTTTATTTATGAGTACGGCGTTTCAGTATCTGTGGATATTCCGCAGGCAATAAAGTACTACGAACAGGCTTGTAATTTGGACGGTGATTATGGTTGCTTTAATGCGGCTTATTTCTATGAGTATGGCATCGGTACCCAAAAGGATATTACACAAGCGAAAACATTAGCAAAACAGCTTAGAGAAAAAATTAATTTATCCAATATCAATCTCGATAAAAAGGTGATTGAACGTATAATTGGGAGTGTTTATAGTAATAAACTTGAGGCATATCGAGACCTTTCATTTCGTCCTCATTTTATTCAAGGCTTAAGTTTCTATTTTTATGCCCCGCAATCAGATGAGCGAAAACTGCTGAGTCGAATAGGTTTTGACTCATCACATCTTGCGCGGATAGCGATACTCTGGGCGAGAGAGGGTGATCCTAAGGTCGCGTATCAGACGGCAAAACTGGTCTCTACTTTATATTTTAATAATGCAACGAAAACGATAGATATTGCTGAAGCCCTGAAATGGCTCCGAATTTCGGCCGAGAAGGGGGATGCCGACTCACAGACGCTGTTAGGTTTTCTTTATGAACACGCCGGATTGGGATTACAACCAGATGGAGAGAAAGCCAGGAAATGGTATGAAATGGCGGCGCAGCAAGGTAATGGAGAAGCATTGTATACGTTAGGTCGTGTGTACTATTCTGGCGTACTGGTTAACGTTGATTACGATAAAGCGCTGTATTTTTTTAAAAAAGCTTATGAGAAAGAATTACAGGCGGCCGCTGATTATTTAGCACAGATGTATTTTAATGGCCAGGGTGTAGATGTCGATTGCCAACAATCCTGGCACTATTACGATAACAGCTATATAAAAAAGATGACACAACGCGATTATCTTGATTATTGTGAAAAAGATCGAAAGAGTCGTAATGATTTTAGTCAGCAACTTCCTGAGTTAACATTAGAAAAATATGCGGGATTATTTGGCAGGATTGATAATATTCCACTGTGTCAGATTGGATTTGTTGTCAATACGAAAAAGTTAATTCATGTTGCGAACTTACATGTGGAATTGATATTAAAAAATGATGCTGGAGTTAGCGACGAAAGAGTGGTCGCTTTTCCTCCTTTGGGTCTCAATACTCTGGGTACTGAACAGGGTATGGGGGATTCTTTTAAGTCGATGGGATATCTCCTGATGAAAAACGGTGACTTATGTGATTACCATAAACTTACTTTCACCGTGAAGTCAGCGACGGCAACAATCAATGGTAAAAAAGTTGATTTACTGAAAACGGATAATTTACATATTATTCAGAATTGATAACTCGTGGGGTGTTACTGCCTGATGAAATGAATAAAAAAACCGCCGTTTTGCGACACAGCGGTTTTTTCAATAGCAACGCTTGTTACCAGACGTAAGTCAGCAGATTCTGCGAATTCGGCACCATAAAATCAACGGACATCATGATACTCAGCGCGGTAATCGCAATGATAGAGAAGCCGAACAGCTTGCGCGCCCAGACCTTATCATCTTCCACTTTGTAACCGCGTAGCGCCATGCCGAGCCACCAAACGCTGACCGCCGCGGCGACCACCAGGTATTTGTAACCGGCATAACCGCCCAACGTGAGCATTAGCGTTGCAACGGCAAACGCAATGATGTACAGCGTGATGTGGTTTTTAGCGACTGAGATTCCTTTTACCACCGGCAGAACCGGGATATTGGCCGCCTGATAGTCCTTAAAGCGGAAAATGGCGATGGCGTAAGAGTGCGGCATCTGCCAGAGGCTGAAAATAGCCAACAGGATCGCCGCGCCGCTGTCAAAGTCGCCCGTTACGGCGCAGTAGCCAATCACCGGCGGCGCTGCGCCGGAGAGAGAACCAATCAGCGTTCCGTAGACGGAGTGACGCTTCATGTACAAGCTGTACACGCCAACGTAGACCACGAAGCCCATTACCCCCAGCCAGCAGGCCAGAGGATTGGCGCCAAACCACAACAGCATAAAGCCAGCAATACCCAGCAGGGTGGCGTATACCAGCGAGACGCCAGGAGAAATCAGGCCTTTGACCAGCACCCGATTCTTGGTCCTTTCCATCTTCCTGTCGATATCCCTGTCGATGTAGTTGTTAAATACACAACCCGACGCCACAACCAGTGACACCCCGACCAGCGTATAGATGAACAGGGGATAGTCAATGCTGCCCTTTGAGGCCAGCAGAAATCCCCCGATCACCGAGATCAGGTTGCCAAAGATGATGCCTGGTTTCGTTACTTGCAGGTATTGCTTAAACATCATACTCGCCGCTCTTAGTGCATCATCATGTTGTAGTTGAGGTTCCACATAATCCAGATGGAGCCCACAACCAGGATGGCGATGATCAGCACGGTAAAGATGAAGGCCGTCATGTTCCAGCCTTCATCAGATTTGGTGTTCATGTGCAGGAAACACACCAGATGCACCAAAATCTGCACCACTGCCATTGCCAGGATAGATCCCAGAATAACGGCCGGAGAGGCAGCGCCGGTCATCACCATCCAGAATGGAATAACCGTCAGGATGACCGACAGGATAAAGCCGGTCATGTACGTTTTTACGCTGCCGTGGGATGCGCCGCCGCTCTCGGTAGAATGACTCATTACATCGCCCCCATCAGATAAACAACAGTGAATACGCAAATCCAAATCACATCCAGGAAGTGCCAGAACAGGCTCAGGCACATGATGCGGGTACGGTTAGTGCTGGTCAGACCGCGACGGGCAACTTGCACCATCAGCACCGCCATCCAGATCAAACCGGAAGTGACGTGCAGACCGTGCGTGCCGACCAGCGCGAAGAACGCAGACAGGAAGCCGCTGCGATCCGGGCCCATACCGTTAACAATCAGGTGATGGAATTCATAGAGTTCCATCCCGATAAATCCGGCACCGAACAAGAAGGTCAACGCCAGCCAGGAGATAACCTGGCTCTTGTTGTTCTTGTGCATGGCGATCGCCGCCATGCCGTAGGTAATGGAGCTAAATAACAGCAGGAAGGTTTCAACCAGAACGAACGGCAGTTCGAAAATGTCCTTACCTGTCGGGCCGCCAGCGGTGCCGTTCACCAGAACGGCATAGGTAGCAAACAGAATAGAGAACAGAATACAGTCGCTCATCAGGTAGACCCAAAATCCGAAGATTTTGTTCTGGCCTGCGTCATGGTGCCCGTGTTCGTGCGCGTGGGCAGTCGCGTGCGTTAAAGTATCAGTTGCCATTTTTCAGCCCTGCCTTAGTAATCTCATCGAAATGCTGGTTTTCCAGTTTTTCGACTTCCGGGACCGGCACGTAGTAATCCACATCTTCATCAAAGCTTTTTACAATCCAGCTGATGATCATGCCTGCGAAACCCACTATCGCCAGCCACCAGATATGCCAGATCATGGCGAAGCCAAATACCGTCGCGAAGGCGGCGATAACAATACCGGCACCGCTATTTTTCGGCATATGAATCTCTTCATACTGTCCAGGCTGTTGGTACGCTTCGCCTTTTTCTTTCATTTCCCAGAAGGCGTCACGTTCGTGAACGTGCGGCACAACGGCAAAGTTATAGAACGGCGGCGGAGACGAGGTTGACCACTCCAGCGTACGGCCACCCCATGGGTCGCCGGTCAGATCGCGGTTCTGATCGCGGTCGCGAATAGAAACGAAGATCTGAATCAGTTGGCACAGGATACCCAGCGCAATCAGCGCGGCGCCGGCGGCGGCAACCATCAGCATCGTATGGAACTGCGGATCAATTTGCTGGCTGAGGCGACGGGTCATGCCCATGAAGCCCAGTACGTACAGCGGCATAAAGGCTACAAAGAAACCGATAATCCAGAACCAGAAGGCGCGTTTACCCCAGGTTTCGTTCAGCTTGAAGCCAAACGCCTTCGGCCACCAGTAGGTCATACCCGCGAAGCAGCCAAACACCACGCCGCCGATGATCACGTTATGGAAGTGCGCAATCAGGAACAGGCTGTTGTGCAGGACGAAGTCCGCGCCCGGTACCGCCAGCAGAACACCGGTCATACCGCCGACCGAGAAGGTCACGATAAAGCCGATGGTCCACATCATTGCGGAATGGAAGACGATACGGCCCTGATACATGGTGAACAACCAGTTGAAGATCTTCACCCCGGTCGGGATGGCGATAATCATGGTGGTGATACCGAAGAAGGCGTTAACGTTCGCGCCTGCGCCCATCGTGAAGAAGTGGTGCAGCCAAACGATAAACGACAGTACGGTAATACAGACGGTCGCCCAAACCAGCGAGGTATAGCCGAACAGACGTTTACGCGAGAAGGTCGCTGCGATTTCGGAGAATACCCCGAAGACCGGCAGAATCAGAATGTACACTTCCGGATGGCCCCAGGCCCAAATCAGGTTGATGTACATCATCATGTTGCCGCCCATATCGTTGGTAAAGAAATGGGTGCCCAGATAGCGATCCAGGGTCAGCAACGCGACGGTAACCGTCAGAATCGGGAAAGAGGCGATGATCAGTACGTTGGCGCACAAAGAGGCCCAGGTAAAGACCGGCATCTTGAACATTGTCATACCCGGCGCACGCATCTTCAGGATCGTCACGAAGAAGTTGATACCGGTTAACGTCGTACCAATACCCGAGAGTTGCAACGCCCATATCCAGTAATCGACCCCGACGCTGGGACTGTACTCTATTCCCGATAGCGGCGGATAAGCCAGCCACCCTGTCTGCGCGAATTCACCCACGCCCAGCGAGAGGTTAACCAGAATAACGCCGACAACGGTGAACCAGAAGCTCAGGTTGTTCAGGAAAGGGAACGCAACGTCGCGCGCGCCGATCTGCAGCGGAACCACCAGGTTCATCAGACCGATAACGAAGGGCATCGCCACGAAGAAGATCATGATTACGCCGTGAGCGGTAAAGATCTGATCGTAGTGGTGCGGCGGTAGAAAACCCGCTTCGCCTGCGGAGGCAAGCGCCTGCTGGCTACGCATCATGATGGCATCGGCGAAACCACGTAACAGCATCACAATCGCGACGATGATATACATGATGCCGAGGCGTTTATGGTCAACCGACGTTAACCACTCTTTCCATAGGTAGGTCCACTTACCGAAGTAAGTAATCGCTGCCAGTATCGCCAGTCCCCCGACGATAATTGCAGCGATCGTTACCATGACGATAGGTTCATGGAACGGTACTGCATCCAGTGATAATTTTCCGAACATCTTATCTTCCTCAACCCTTGGAGTTGGCGGATTCCGCGTGGCTCATGTCCATACCTTCCATTCCTTCATGCGAGCTGTGCTCACCTTCAGGTTGGGTCATGTCCATGCTCTTACCGTGGCCCATGAATTTGTTAATAACGTCCTTGAACAAATCAGGTTTCACGCTGGAGAAATATTCCACCTTGTTGTACTCGCTTGGCATAGCCACTTTCTCGAACGCCGCCATATCATTCATGGTGTTCGGAGACTGCTTCGCTTTTGCGACCCATTGGTCGAATTCTGCGCGGTCTTTGGTGGCGATAGCTTTAAACTTCATACCAGAGAAGCCCGGGCCGCTATAGCTGGCGGAGATGCCATCGTAGGTTCCGGGTTCGTTGGCGATCAGATGCAAACGTGTTTGCATACCGGCCATGGCATAAATCTGGCTACCCAGACGCGGGATAAAGAAGGAGTTCATCACGGAGTTGGAGGTCACTTTGAAATAAACCGGCGTGTTCGCCGGGAAGGCGATCTCGTTGACGGTGGCGATACCCTGCTCCGGATAGATGAAGAACCATTTCCAGTCCATGGAAACCACTTCGATGGTGATCGGTTTTTCGTCATGCGCCAGCGGCTTGCTTGGTTCAAGCGCGTGCGTGGTTTTCCAGGTCAGTACGGCAAGGAAAATGATGATTAAGATAGGCACCGTCCAGACCACGGCTTCCACTTTATTGGAGTGTGACCAGTTCGGGCTATACTTCGCATCCTTATTACTCGCACGATACTTCCAGGCGAAACCAACAGCCATCAAGATGGCGGGAATAACGACGATCAACATCAGGCCAAATGCCGTCAGTATCAGCGAACGTTGCTCCAGTCCAATCTGTCCTTTGGGATCCAGCAGCGCAGAATTACAGCCACTGAGTAATGCAGTGCCTGCAATTAATGACAACCATCCCAAACTTTTATTGTATTTCCTGAGTCTCATTTAACGACCTCAATTCCACGGGACCTGGTGGCGTTTAAAGTGTAGGGGCATTTTACGGTAAGGTTACATTACTGTAAACATGATTGGTTCTGTGTTACCAAGTTCTGCCGCGCATGTCACATATGTTGCCAAGTATGTCGAAATAACTTTAAGACACTGTTGAAACTTTGCGTTATAACGGATGAGGTCTGTAAGTGGGATGTTGAGGGATAATTGGTATAACCAATGTAAAAATAAAACAATTACTTAACAATTTATTATCAATAAAAGGACAATCAACGGCAGAAATTTAAATTTAATCGGCTGAATCGTGTAAAGAAAATAGGTAGCGTAGAAATTACCAATAATTTCCAAAATTCTGTTGCGCACAAAAAGACAAATATATTTTTTATCAATTGATGGTTATTTAGCCGTTATAATTCCGGGTCGTTATTACAACGGCAAATAATGTTTTAGAGCAGGCGTGTTTTTCGTAGCGCCAGGTAGTCCAGCAACCCGCCAAAGACAATGCCGCACACGGCAATCGCTACCGCAGTTTCAAGCAATCCGGACAGGAATGAGAAGTTAGTGTAATCCAACGCGTTCATGGTCAGCAGGAGTACCCAGACTGCCAGCAAAGCGACGCCCGCGAGCAGGATTGAAAGCGCGAAATTGTAGGCGCCACGGTATTGCGTGCGGGGAATGAAACGCTCGTTCTGCCAGCTATATTCCAGCGTTTGCCGACAGACCAGCAACAGTAACAGCCCGGGAACGGCGGCAACAACCGAGAAGAGGTAGAATGTCGGCCAGCCGTGCGCTTCAACGAACCAGCCCGCTACAGGACCAACATAAACCCGGCCTACTGCGGAGAGGGCCGACAGTAGGGCAAACTGTGTTGCGGAAAACGACTTATTACATAGCGTCATTAATAAGGCGACAAAGGCGGCAGTACCCATCCCGCCGCACAGATTTTCGAAAAAGACCGCCGCGCCCATGCTGAACATGTTTTTATCGGTAATGGAGAGCAACCAGTAACCGGCGTTGGACGCGCCTTGCAAAATGCCGAAAATCAGCAGCGCGCGAAACAGCGAAAGACGCTGCATTAATATGCCGCCGTATAACGCGCCGACGATCGTCGCCAGCAGGCCCAGCGTTTTATTGACCACGCCGACTTCGCCGGCGTCAAAGCCGACGCCGCGAATCAAAAAGGTGGTGGTCAGGCTCATGGCGAAGGCGTCACCCAGTTTATAAAGCACAATGAGCAGTAAAATCAGCCAGGCGTTGTTACGGCCAAAGAAATCGCGTAGCGGCGCGACGACGGCCTGTTCCAGCGATTTCGGGGACGGGATAGTATCGGTCGGTTCCGGCGCCAGTAAGGTGGCGATAATACAGGGGATCAGCAATGCCGCCATCAGCCAGTACATGCCCTGCCAGCCGAGCCAGCGATCGGCCAGCCATAGCGCCAGTCCGCCGGAAACCAGCATCCCCAACCGGTAGCCAAGCACGCTGATTGCCGCGCCAGCGCCGCGTTCTTCTGCGGGTAAAACATCGGTTTTCCAGGCGTCGAACACGATATCCTGCGAGGCGGAGCAAAAAGCAATCACCACCGCCAGCGCCGCCATCCAGCGTAGCTGCGTGCCGGGTTCAAGAAAGCCCATCGCCGCAATCGCCGCCAGTAACAACAGTTGGGTGGCGAGTAACCAACCGCGACGACGACCTAAAAAAGGCGGCGTGTAGCGGTCCATCAGCGGGGACCAGAGAAACTTAAACACATAGGCCTGACCAACCAGCGAGAAGAAGCCAATCGTTTTAAGATCGATATTCTCGACGGTCATCCACGCCTGTAGCGTACCGGAGGTGAGCGCCAGCGGGAGGCCAGAGGCAAAACCCAATATCAGCAGAATGGCTGAACGCGGTTGCTGGAAAATACGTAAATATTGACTTGACATAGGCATCTACAGACCCGGCTTCTGCCGGGTCTTGTTGTTGCTATTAACGGGCGTTTTGCTTGATAAAATCGTGAATACTGGTGTCCTGAGACATATCAGCAATGGTATCGGTCAGAACGCTGTTCACCGCGTCGGCAATATTCTGGTTAGAGGCCTGGAACGCCCCTTCAATAGAGTAGTTGGCGCGATAGTTTTTGGTCATCTTGCTGCCATTTGCAGCGGTCGCAATAATCGCGATATCCGCTTTGGTCGCGATGTTGTAGCGCACGCTGCCCTGGGAAACATCAGCATACAGTTGGTTAACAATTATCTGCAGATTAACCGCGCCGTTAGGCCCGATCATATAGCCCCGTGCCGTCATCTGTTTTTCCAGGACTTCTTGTAACAGGAAGCGTAAATCGCGGGAGGCGGTTAACGTTACCAGCTGGTTGTTACGCGTGACTTTCGCTAACGCTTGATCCTGGCGTTGGTCCGCGCCGGTAATGCTAACGGTGACGCCCATCAGGCTCGGGTCCTGCTGTGGCAAGGTGATCTTCGGCGCGACGTCAATGGTCGTCGGCGGTGTGGCGCATCCTGCCAGCATAAACAGAGCGACTAACGGAAAGAGAAGTTTTTTTAACATATTCAGGCTCTCAATGACGCTTAAAACGTGATAGGTAAAAATTCCCGCCATCATAACACCGCTAACGGCGAGGGGAAGTGGTCAACGCAGGTAAATTCGTCGTAATGTCCGATTTGGTATTGATAACGGCGCGAGCGGGGATTTTGAGCGCTAAAAGAATGATTAAGGCAGTAAACTTCATACGTTTGGCTGAAATAACCAGACGAAAGCTAAATTTTTGTTGTCATGCTGTAATGGAAACGGTAAAAGCGGCTAGTATTTAAAGGGATGGGTGACATCACAGCGTTGTCGGAGGAGATTTTCATGATGATACGTGAGCAAATAGAAGAAAAATTAAGGACAGCGTTCGACCCCGTGTTTCTCGAAGTTGTGGATGAAAGCTATCGTCACAATGTTCCAGCAGGATCGGAAAGCCATTTTAAGGTCGTGCTGGTGAGCGATCGCTTTACAGGCGAACGTTTTCTTAATCGTCATCGGATGATTTACGGTACGTTAACGGCGGAACTTTCCACAACCGTACATGCGCTGGCACTGCATACTTATACCCTCAAAGAGTGGGAAGGATTGCAGGATACTATCTTCGCGTCGCCTCCTTGTCGCGGCGCGGGAAGCATCGCGTAGCAAAACGGATTTGCAACTACCTCCGCTTTTCCAGTATGTTGCTACAGAATTATGTGAAAACGGCCTGCGGGCCGTTTTGTTTTGTCTGAATTTTGAGCGTGTCGTACAGTATTCAGACAAAAATTAGCCGAGAATTGTGAAAACCGCCGCAGCATCGCACAATCACCGTTCTCGACTCACAAAAGTGATGCCGCTATAATGCGCCGTCTTATATATGAACGTCTTCGGGATGATTCTGACGACAGGGAATGTGATTGATTATGAGAACATCCCGGTTCCGCGAAGCAAATAGCACGTGCTTGCGGAGTAGAGTTGACCGAGCACTGTGATTTTTTGAGGTAACAAGATGCAAGTTTCAGTTGAAACCACTCAGGGCCTTGGCCGCCGTGTAACGATTACAATCGCTGCTGACAGCATCGAGACCGCTGTAAAAAGCGAGCTGGTCAACGTAGCGAAAAAAGTACGTATTGACGGCTTCCGTAAAGGCAAAGTACCGATGAATATCGTCGCTCAGCGTTATGGCGCTTCTGTTCGCCAGGACGTGCTGGGCGATCTGATGAGCCGCAACTTCGTTGACGCGATCATCAAAGAAAAAATTAACCCGGCAGGCGCGCCGAACTATGTTCCGGGCGAATACAAAGTGGGTGAAGACTTCACTTACTCCGTCGAGTTTGAAGTCTATCCGGAAGTTGAGCTGACTGGCCTCGAGTCTATCGAAGTTGAAAAGCCGGTTGTTGAAGTCACCGACGCTGACGTTGATGTGATGCTGGACACCCTGCGTAAGCAGCAGGCGACCTGGAAAGAAAAAGACGGCGCTGCTGATGCGGAAGACCGCGTGACCATCGACTTCACCGGCTCTGTAGACGGCGAAGAGTTCGAAGGCGGCAAAGCGACCGATTTCGTTCTGGCGATGGGCCAGGGTCGTATGATTCCGGGCTTTGAAGACGGCGTTAAAGGCCACAAAGCTGGCGAAGAGTTCACTATCGATGTGACCTTCCCGGAAGAGTACCACGCTGAAAACCTGAAAGGTAAAGCGGCTAAGTTCGTTATCAACCTGAAGAAAGTTGAAGAACGCGAACTGCCGGAACTGACCGAAGAATTCATCAAACGTTTCGGCGTTGAAGATGGTTCCGTAGCCGGTCTGCGCGCTGAAGTACGTAAAAACATGGAACGCGAGCTGAAAGGCGCGGTGCGTAACCGCGTTAAGTCTCAGGCGATCGAAGGTCTGGTAAAAGCTAACGACATCGACGTACCGGCTGCGCTGATCGACAGCGAAATCGACGTTCTGCGTCGTCAGGCTGCGCAGCGTTTTGGTGGTAACGAGAAACAGGCTCTGGAGCTGCCGCGCGAACTGTTCGAAGAACAGGCTAAGCGTCGTGTAGTTGTCGGTCTGCTGCTCGGCGAAGTCATTCGTACCAACGAGCTGAAAGCGGACGAAGAACGCGTTAAAGGCCTGATCGAAGAGATGGCGTCTGCTTACGAAGATCCGAAAGAAGTGATTGAGTTCTACAGCAAAAATAAAGAGCTGATGGACAATATGCGTAACGTCGCTCTGGAAGAACAGGCTGTTGAAGCGGTTCTGGCAAAAGCGAAAGTGTCTGAAAAAGCCACTTCCTTCAATGAGCTGATGAACCAGCAGGCGTAATTTTTCGCGTTAAAAGCACGAAATTTGCACAAAAACCCGTCACCTTTCAGTGACGGGTTTTTTTTGTCACGCATTTTGCATGGTAAGGGTGCGAAAACCGCGTTTCAGTGTTAGCGTTAGAGCAAAAGATTGTTATGCTTGAATTATGGCGATGCCGTACCCATTACAGAGGGACTGGCTGATAATCCGTCCATCAGGTTACAATCAGTACAGCAGATTTTTTCAATTTTTATCCAGGAGACGGAAATGTCATACAGTGGAGAACGAGATAATTTGGCCCCTCATATGGCGCTGGTGCCGATGGTCATTGAACAGACCTCACGCGGTGAGCGCTCTTTTGATATCTATTCTCGTCTACTTAAGGAACGCGTCATATTTCTGACCGGCCAGGTCGAAGACCATATGGCTAACCTGATCGTGGCGCAGATGCTGTTCCTGGAAGCGGAAAACCCGGAAAAAGATATCTATCTGTACATTAATTCTCCTGGCGGCGTAATTACTGCGGGGATGTCCATCTATGACACCATGCAGTTTATTAAGCCAGACGTCAGCACCATTTGTATGGGACAGGCGGCCTCTATGGGGGCGTTTCTGCTGACTGCCGGGGCGAAAGGCAAACGTTTCTGCTTGCCGAACTCTCGCGTCATGATCCACCAGCCGCTGGGCGGCTACCAGGGCCAGGCGACGGATATTGAAATTCACGCCCGCGAAATTTTGAAAGTAAAAGGGCGCATGAATGAACTTATGGCGCATCATACGGGTCAATCTCTTGAGCAGATTGAACGTGATACTGAGCGCGATCGCTTCCTCTCCGCGCCTGAAGCGGTAGAGTACGGTTTGGTTGACTCAATTTTGACCCATCGTAATTGATGCCCTGGACGCAAGTGTGCCGCTATACACTTCATCCTTCACGCTACCTCGGTGTTGGCTGCCAGCGCGCCTCCCAGTGACTTACTTATGTAAGCGCCTGCGGAGTCGCCGAGTTGCCGCCTTGATGTAGCTCGAATGATTTTGTGTATATACTAATGAAGGGCGGCACAACGCTGATTAGCGGCTTGCGCCTGAGAATGGCATTTGCGTCGTCGTGTGCGGCACAAAGAACAAAGAAGAGGTTTTGACTCATGACAGATAAACGCAAAGATGGCTCGGGCAAATTGTTGTACTGCTCTTTTTGCGGCAAAAGCCAGCATGAAGTGCGCAAGCTGATTGCCGGTCCATCCGTGTATATCTGCGACGAATGCGTCGATTTATGTAACGACATTATTCGCGAAGAAAATAAAGAAGTTGCTCCGCACCGTGAACGTAGTGCGCTGCCGACGCCGCATGAAATTCGTACTCACCTGGACGATTACGTTATCGGCCAGGAGCAGGCGAAAAAAGTGCTGGCGGTGGCGGTCTATAACCACTACAAGCGTCTGCGTAACGGCGATACCAGCAATGGCGTCGAGTTAGGCAAAAGCAACATTCTGCTGATTGGACCGACCGGTTCCGGTAAAACGCTGCTGGCGGAAACGCTGGCGCGCTTGCTGGATGTGCCGTTCACTATGGCGGATGCGACCACGCTGACCGAAGCGGGTTACGTGGGGGAAGACGTCGAGAATATCATTCAGAAACTGTTGCAGAAATGCGACTACGACGTGCAAAAAGCGCAGCGTGGGATTGTCTACATTGATGAAATCGATAAGATTTCGCGTAAATCAGACAATCCGTCCATTACCCGCGATGTTTCCGGCGAAGGCGTACAGCAGGCGTTGCTGAAACTGATCGAAGGTACTGTCGCCGCGGTTCCACCGCAGGGCGGTCGCAAACATCCGCAGCAGGAGTTCTTACAGGTAGATACCTCTAAGATTCTGTTTATCTGCGGCGGCGCGTTTGCCGGTCTGGATAAAGTGATCGCTAACCGTGTTGAAACCGGCTCCGGCATTGGTTTTGGCGCGACGGTGAAAGCGAAGTCCGACAAAGCCAGCGAAGGCGAGCTGTTGTCGCAGGTTGAACCGGAAGATTTGATCAAATTTGGTCTGATTCCTGAGTTTATCGGTCGTCTGCCAGTGGTAGCGACGCTGAACGAACTCAGCGAAGAAGCGCTGATTCAAATCCTGAAAGAGCCGAAAAATGCGCTGACCAAGCAGTATCAGGCGCTGTTTAACCTGGAAGGCGTCGATCTGGAATTCCGTGACGAAGCGCTGGACGCTATCGCCAGGAAAGCAATGGCGCGTAAAACCGGTGCCCGTGGTCTGCGTTCTATCGTCGAAGCGGCGCTGCTGGATACCATGTACGATTTGCCATCTATGGAAGACGTCGAAAAAGTGGTGATCGACGAGTCCGTTATTGCCGGTCAGAGTAAGCCGTTGCTGATTTACGGCAAACCGGAAGCGCAGGCTTCTGGCGAATAATTAAACATTCATACAATCAGTTAGCCAAAAAAGGGGGGATTTTATCTCCCCTTTCGTTTTTCCTGTAAACACGCCGTTGAATGTGTGGGAAACATCCCCATATACTGACGTACATGTTATAGGTGGTATGGAGCACAGCTATACTATCTGATTACCTGGCGGACACTAAACTAAGAGAGAGCTCTATGAATCCTGAGCGTTCTGAACGCATTGAAATCCCCGTATTGCCGTTGCGCGATGTGGTGGTTTATCCGCACATGGTCATACCCTTATTTGTAGGGCGGGAAAAATCTATCCGTTGTCTGGAAGCGGCTATGGACCATGATAAAAAAATCATGCTGGTCGCCCAGAAGGAAGCATCAACGGATGAGCCGGGTGTAAACGATCTTTTCACCGTCGGGACCGTGGCCTCTATTTTGCAGATGCTGAAACTGCCTGACGGCACCGTAAAAGTGCTGGTCGAGGGGTTACAGCGCGCGCGTATTTCCGCGCTGTCTGACAACGGCGAACATTTCTCCGCGAAGGCGGAGTACCTTGATTCGCCAGCCATTGATGAGCGAGAACAAGAAGTGCTGGTGCGTACCGCTATCAGCCAGTTCGAAGGCTACATCAAGCTGAACAAAAAAATTCCGCCGGAAGTGCTGACGTCACTCAATAGCATTGACGACCCTGCACGTCTGGCTGACACCATCGCCGCGCATATGCCGCTGAAACTGGCGGATAAACAGTCCGTACTGGAGATGTCCGACGTTAACGAACGTCTGGAATATCTGATGGCGATGATGGAATCTGAAATCGATCTGCTGCAGGTTGAGAAACGCATTCGCAACCGCGTGAAAAAGCAGATGGAGAAATCCCAGCGCGAGTACTATCTGAACGAGCAAATGAAAGCGATTCAGAAAGAACTTGGCGAGATGGACGACGCGCCGGACGAAAACGAAGCGCTGAAGCGTAAGATCGACGCGGCGAAAATGCCGAAAGAGGCGAAAGAGAAAGCGGAAGCGGAACTGCAGAAGCTGAAAATGATGTCTCCGATGTCGGCGGAAGCGACCGTGGTGCGCGGCTACATCGACTGGATGGTGCAGGTGCCGTGGAATGCGCGTAGCAAGGTCAAAAAAGACCTGCGTCAGGCGCAGGAAATCCTCGATACTGACCATTATGGTCTGGAGCGCGTGAAAGACCGCATCCTTGAGTATCTCGCGGTTCAAAGCCGTGTAAATAAGATCAAGGGGCCGATCCTGTGTCTGGTGGGGCCGCCGGGGGTAGGTAAAACCTCGTTGGGCCAGTCCATCGCTAAAGCCACAGGGCGTAAATACGTCCGTATGGCGCTGGGCGGCGTGCGTGATGAAGCGGAAATCCGCGGTCATCGCCGGACTTACATTGGCTCTATGCCGGGTAAACTGATCCAAAAAATGGCCAAAGTGGGGGTTAAAAACCCACTGTTCCTGCTCGATGAGATCGACAAAATGTCTTCTGACATGCGCGGCGATCCGGCTTCCGCACTGCTGGAAGTGCTGGATCCGGAGCAGAACGTGGCGTTCAGCGATCATTACCTGGAAGTGGATTACGATCTCAGCGATGTGATGTTCGTCGCCACTTCCAACTCCATGAACATTCCGGCGCCGCTGCTGGATCGTATGGAAGTGATCCGTCTGTCCGGTTATACCGAAGACGAGAAGCTGAATATTGCTAAACGTCACCTGCTGCCGAAGCAGATCGAGCGTAACGCGCTGAAGAAAGGCGAACTGACGGTCGACGATAGCGCGATTATCGGTATTATCCGCTATTACACGCGTGAAGCGGGCGTTCGTAGTCTGGAGCGTGAAATCTCCAAACTGTGCCGCAAAGCGGTTAAACAACTGTTGCTCGATAAGTCGTTAAAACATATCGAAATTAACGGCGATAATCTGCACGACTACCTCGGTGTGCAGCGCTTTGATTATGGCCGCGCGGATAGCGAAAACCGCGTAGGTCAGGTGACGGGCCTGGCGTGGACGGAAGTGGGCGGCGATCTGTTGACCATCGAAACCGCCTGCGTCCCGGGCAAAGGCAAGTTGACCTACACCGGCTCGCTCGGTGAAGTGATGCAGGAATCCATTCAGGCGGCGCTGACCGTGGTGCGTGCGCGCGCGGAAAAACTGGGTATTAATCCGGACTTTTACGAAAAACGCGATATCCACGTTCACGTGCCGGAAGGCGCAACGCCGAAAGACGGTCCAAGCGCCGGTATCGCGATGTGTACCGCGCTGGTTTCCTGCCTGACCGGTAATCCGGTGCGCGCAGATGTGGCAATGACCGGTGAGATCACGCTGCGTGGTCAGGTATTGCCGATCGGCGGCCTGAAAGAAAAACTGTTGGCGGCGCATCGCGGCGGGATTAAAACGGTCTTAATTCCATTCGAAAATAAACGTGACCTGGAGGAAATTCCGGACAACGTGATTGCCGATCTGGATATTCACCCGGTTAAGCGTATTGAGGAAGTTCTGACGCTTGCTCTGCAAAACGAACCGTCTGGAATGCAGGTTGTAACCGCAAAATAGTGACCTCGCGCAAATAGCGCTAATAAAAACAGGGCTGGCAGGCTATTTCGGACTTGCCAGCCTTTTTTTGTATAGCTAATTTAGATGGTTGATTGGGTCTGCCACCATTAACGGGTGTTGTAAGGGCGTGGCAGGCCTGATATAACTGCTGCGCGGTCGTACTTCGAAGGATTCAGGTGCGATATAAATTATAAAGAGGAAGAGAAGAGTGAATAAATCTCAACTGATCGAAAAAATTGCTGCAGGGGCTGATATCTCTAAGGCTGCGGCTGGACGTGCGTTAGATGCGATTATTGCTTCTGTTACCGAATCTCTGAAAGAAGGGGATGACGTTGCACTGGTAGGCTTTGGTACTTTTGCTGTTAAAGAGCGTGCTGCCCGTACTGGTCGCAACCCGCAAACAGGTAAAGAGATCACCATCGCCGCTGCCAAAGTGCCGAGTTTCCGTGCAGGTAAAGCGCTGAAAGACGCGGTAAACTAAGCGTGATCCCCTCGGGGGATGTGACAAAGTACAAGGGCGCATCAACTGATGTGCCTTTTTTATTGGCGATTCGGGACTTTCTGTGCGTTGCGGGCTGACAATTGCCCTCGTTTCTTGTCACAATAGGCTTTTGTGCGCCGCGTTCAGAAAATGCGATGCGCGTGAAGTCTCTATACGCAAATCATTCAGGTTGCGTCGACGCGGCGACTGAGCGAATCACTCGGTAGCCAGCGGAGAAGCCGCCTGAAAGATAAAGTGTAAAGTCACCTACAGCGGAGTGTGGTTACACCATGATGGACAGCTTACGCACGGCTGCAAACAGTCTCGTGCTCAAGATTATTTTCGTTATCATTATCGTGTCGTTCATTTTGACCGGCGTTAGTGGTTACCTGATTGGCGGAAGCAATAACTACGCCGCAAAAGTGAATGGCCAGGAAATCAGCCGGGCACAGTTTGAGAATGCGTTTAACAACGAACGTAACCGTATGCAGCAGCAGTTGGGCGACAGGTATTCTGAACTGGCGGCCAACGAAGGTTATATGAAAAGCCTGCGCCAGCAGGTGCTGAATCGTCTGATAGATGAAGCGCTGTTGGATCAATATTCCCGCGAACTGAAACTGGGCATCAGCGATGAGCAGGTAAAACAGGCGATTTTCGCCACTCCCGCTTTTCAGGTGGACGGTAAGTTTGACAACAACCGCTATAACGCGATTGTGAATCAGATGGGAATGACCGCCGATCAGTACGCTCAGGCGCTGCGTAACCAGCTTACCACTCAGCAACTGATCAACGGCGTGGCCGGTACTGATTTTATGCTGAAAGGGGAAACCGACGAACTGGCGGCATTAGTCTCTCAACAGCGCGTGGTGCGTGAAGCCGTTATTGATGTCAACGCGCTGGCGGCGAAGCAGCAGGTGACCGATCAGGAAGTGTCCAGCTACTACGATCAGAATAAAGTCCGCTTTATGACGCCGGAACAGTTCCGCGTAAGCTATATCAAGCTGGATGCCGCGACGATGCAGGCACCGGTCAGCGATGCGGATATTCAGGCCTATTATGACCAGCATGTAGATCAGTTTACTCAGCCGGAGCGCATTCGTTACAGCATTATTCAGACCAAAACGGAAGATGATGCGAAAGCGGTACTGGATGCGCTGAACAAGGGCGAAGATTTCGCCACGCTGGCGAAAGAGAAATCTACCGATATCATCTCTGCGCGTAATGGCGGCGATATGGGCTGGCTGGAAGAGTCTGCCACGGTGCCGGAACTGAAAAACGCCGGATTAAAAGAAAAAGGCCAGATATCTGGCGTGATTAAGTCGTCTGTCGGTTTTCTGGTGGCGCGTCTGGATGATATTCAGCCTGCCAAAGTGAAACCGTTAAGCGAGGTTCGCGACGACATTGCCGCGAAAGTGAAACAGGAAAAAGCGCTGGATGCTTACTATGCGTTGCAGCAGAAGGTGAGCGATGCGGCAAGCAACGACAATGAGTCGTTAGCAGGCGCTGAACAGGTCGCTGGCGTAAAAGCGGTTGAAACCGGCTGGTTTAGCCGTGACACCTTACCGGAAGAGCTGAACTTCAAACCGGTAGCCGATGCTATCTTTAATGGCGGTCTGGTAGGCGAAAACGGTACGCCGGGGCCGAATTCAGACATTATCACCGTAGATGGCGACCGGGCTTTTGTTGTGCGCGTGAGCGAACATAAACCTGAAGCCGTGAAGCCGTTGGCAGAAGTGAAAGAACAGGTCACTGCCCTGGTGAAGCATAATAAAGCGGAACAACAGGCGAAGCTGGATGCGGAAAAACTGCTGGTCGAGCTGAAAGCGGGCAAGGGCGCGGAAGCGATGAAAGCGGCGGGTCTGAGTTTTGGCGAGCCTAAAACGTTAAGTCGTACCAGTCAGGATCCGGTGAGTCAGGCGGCCTTTGCGTTAAGCCTTCCGACGAAAGATAAGCCAGTTTATGGCGTGGCGAACGATATGCAGGGTAACGTCGTTCTGCTGGCGTTTGACGAGGTGAAAGCGGGCGCCATGCCGGAAGCGCAGAAAAAAGCGATGGTGCAGGGCATCACGCAGAACAATGCGCAAATTGTCTTTGAGGCGCTGATGAGCAATCTGCGTAAAGAGGCGAAAATCAAAATCGGCGACGCTCTGGAACAGCAGTAATCGTCGAGGCGCTTCGCAAAAAATTGCAAAACGTTGTATCCCACAAAGGCCGCTTTCGCGGCCTTTTCCATTTCTGATAATTGCCGTTTGTTCGTTTTTCTCCGCCCCGCTATCGTGGCTGCACTGTTAACAAACAAGGAGAAAACAGTATGAAACACGGAATTAAAGCACTGCTTATTACGCTTTCTTTAACCTGCGCGGGCATGGCCCATAGCGCGCTGGCGGCGACGCCTGTCGCAAAAAATGCAGCGGTGGAAACAAAAGCGGATACGCCTTCTTCATCCTCCGCCAAAGCGGCATTACCTGCTAAAGCCAGCGATGATGAAGGTACCAGGGTAAGCATTAATACCGCGTCTGCGGAGGATCTGGCGCGGGTGATGAACGGCGTTGGGCTGAAAAAAGCGCAGGCTATTGTGAGCTATCGGGAGGAGTATGGTCCTTTTAAAACGGTGGATGATTTAAAGCAGGTGCCGGGAATGGGAAGCGCGCTGGTGGAGCGTAATCTGGCAGTTTTAACATTGTAATCACTTGCACAGTGGCCAAAATTTGCCAGACTGTAGAGGTCATACCAGTTATGACCTCTGTACTTGTCGTTTACTTATAACAACAACGTAAGGTTATTGCGCTATGCAAACACAAATCAAAGTTCGTGGATATCATCTTGATGTTTATCAACATGTTAATAATGCCCGCTATCTGGAGTTTCTGGAAGAGGCCCGTTGGGATGGTCTGGAAAACAGCGACAGCTTTCAGTGGATGACGGCCCGCAATATTGCCTTTGTGGTGGTAAACATCAATATAAATTACCGTCGCCCGGCGGTATTGAGCGATCTATTGACCGTGACCAGCCAGGTACAACAGCTTAACGGTAAAAGCGGCGTATTAAGCCAGACGATTACGCTGGAGCCAGAAGGGCAGGTGGTGGCCGATGCGCTCATCACGTTTGTTTGTATTGATTTAAAAACGCAAAAAGCGCTGCCGCTGGAAGGCGAATTGCGTGAAAAGCTGGAACAGATGGTGCAATAACGCTTCGCAGTCTGATGGCGTTGAACTTGTCCGGCCTGGCGATATTGACCATGGTGCATATCGCCAGGCACGGATAAGGTGCGTGCGCCGCCATCCGGCAAAACAATCACCTTAACCCGGTTTTTTGCTTCATTGCCGCCATCACCGCCGCTTTATTCGACAGATAATGATTCAGGCCGTTAGCGCGCAGATTACAGGCTGCGCAATGACCACAGCCATCGCCTTTAATGCCGTTATAGCAGGTCAGCGTCTCTTCGCGAACCAAATCCAGTTGGCCCCAATAATCGGCCAGCGCCCAGGTTTCAGCTTTATCAATCCACATTAAGGGCGTTTCGAAACGGATATCTTTCGCCATGCCCAGATTCACCGCGTGATTCAGCGCTTTGACGAACTCATCGCGACAGTCTGGATAGCCGGAAAAATCGGTCTCGCAAACGCCGGTGATCACCGCTTCGGCTTTGACCTGATAAGCGTAAATCGCCGCCAGCGTCAGAAAGAGAATATTGCGTCCCGGTACGAAAGTATTGGGGATACCGTCAGCGTTCGGTTCATAGTCCGGCACCGGAATGCTATCCCGCGTCAGGCTGCTGACCGCCAGTTCGTTCAGCAAAGTGACATCCAGCACTTTATGCGCGCGTGCGCCAAGTTTTAACGCCAGTGCGCGCGCGACATCAATCTCTGCGCGGTGGCGCTGACCATAATCAAACGTGACACAATGCACTTCATCATACTGATGCCGCGCTTGCGCCAGACAAGTGGTGGAGTCCTGACCTCCACTAAATACAACAACGGCGCGTTTCATAGTTATCCTGATCAATGACGAAAACCAATATGGTAACGCGTACGGATAATCCCGACCAGCTTCTTCACGGCGAAGGCGGCGGAAGCCAGGCTTCGCTAAATTCAAACCAGCCGCGAGGGGTGAGTCGAACGCCGTTAACGCCCGGTGGGGCGCTGATGCGATAGTGATAATTAAATAGTGGCGTAAGTGTGGCGTCATCCATCAGGTTGGCAAAAACTTGTTGTAGCGCGGCGCGGCGATCTTTTTCATTGGGCTGAATTTGCAGAGCGTCAAGCGTAGCCTGCAGATGGGAAAACGCAGGCGCGTCAAGGACATGCGGCCAGATCTGATCGCAACGTAGCCACTGCTCCAGCGTATATTCCGGCGCTTCGCCGATCAGCCTGTCGCCCATCATCAGATCCGCTTGCGCCAACGCAGGGCAGTTATCCCAGTTTTTGGCATTATGAAAAATCAACGTTAACTCACAGCCGAGCGTCGCCAGGTAATGTCGAAGCTGTTCCGCCATCGTATGCAGCTCTACGGGAAGGTGATACGCCAGGGTAAGTTTTTTCGGCAATGGCGTTTCATCAACGTCCTGCCATTGCGGGATTGTCCAGCCGGGTAGCAGCCCCTGACTTGGCATAATCAAGTTCTCATCTACCGGTAAGGTTTTCAGCAGCGAAGTATGATGGATAATATGTATCAGACGCCGCGCCTGCTGTACGTTGAGCCGTGAGCCCTTTTTGAGGGTTAAATAACAAAAGCCAAGACTGATACCACTACTTACCTGACTCAGCGTCGCCAGCTCTTCCGGTTTGCCGATGGCAATCTGCACCGGATGGCGGCAACTGGTGCCCAGATCCTGGGCAAACAGTTGCGGGGTGATCCAGAATTCAATCGCTTTCAGCAGCGGATGGCTGAGGTGATAATGGTCATGACTTTCCAGACGCACCAGTTCCGGCGTGAACAACGCCAGGCGAAAAGGACCGGTGCCGATAAGCGGCAGGTCAGGATGCGCCAGACCGCTACAATAGCTCGCCAGACGATGCGCCAGCCAGTAATCAGGTCGGTGAAGGAGAAAGGTCAGGCACTGAGGATGCGTTACTTCGATCCGTGCGACGCTAATAAACAATTTGCTTAGCGCCGGTAGGGTAAGCAGCCTTTCCAGGCGTTCGTGTAGCTGCGCGGTATCCACCGCATCGCCATTATGCCAGTGCAGCGTGGAGCGAATATAAAAATCCCAGCGTAAACCGTCGGCGGAAACCTTCCAGTGATGCGCCAAATCCCCGCAAGGATATTGGCTATCGCGGTCGAAGCGCGTTAACCCGGAAAAAACTTGCCCTGCGAGATGCTGTTCCGCGCGTCCTGGCAGAAAACCCGGCTGCAGCGGATCAAGCGGACGATAGTAGGGAATACGCAATGTCGGCGTATCGTTTTGCCATTGGCCGCCCATAAAAGGCTGGAGCATCGCCCGTAACTCGCCCGGCGCCAGCTGCGCCAGTTCCAGTACGTTGAGCTGCTGCCCTTTTTCCAGCGCCTGTTCCATCATGGCGGTGCGGAGCGATTCCGGCGTGACCAGAAACTGGAGCCGTCCACGTTTCCCGCGCCCGGACTGCGCCTCCCATCTTAGCCAACCTGCCTGCTGGGCCTGACGCAGCAGCGTTCGCAGATGGCGCTCGCTACAAAAACAGCGTTCGGCCAGTTCGCTAACGGTGACATGTTGCGTTTCCCCGGCGGAAGGCTGCCAGAGGCGTTGATATTGATTAAGCCGATTCAGTAGCCTCATAGAAACCCGGAACACTTCCTTTTATCTGTTCACTATTACTTCCGTATATCTCAGGTAATACTGAACAACAAGTTAACCGCGTCACAGTGTGGAGAAAGAGATGGCCCGTCTGGCAGCATTTGATATGGATGGCACGTTATTAATGCCCGATCACCATTTGGGTAGAGAAACGATCGCCACGCTGTCGCGTCTGCGCGAACGCGATATCACTCTGACATTCGCTACGGGTCGTCACGTGCTGGAGATGCGGCATATTCTGGGGACGCTTTCACTGGATGCTTATCTTGTTACCGGTAACGGGACGCGAATTCACTCGCTGGAAGGCGACGTGCTGCATCGTCAGGATCTCGATCCTCAGGTTGCCGATACGGTGATGCACCATGCCTGGGATACCCGAGCCAGTATGCATGTGTTTAATGACAACGGCTGGTTTACAGGCCAGGAGATCCCCGCGCTACTCCAGGCGCACGTCTACAGCGGCTTTCGTTATCAGGTTATCGATATAAAAAGTATTCCGGCCCATCAGGTGACGAAGATCTGTTTTTGCGGCGATCATGACGATCTGATCCGTTTGCGCATTCAGCTCAATGAGGCGCTGGAAGAACGCGCTCACCTCTGTTTCTCTGCCGTCGACTGCCTGGAAGTGCTACCGCTGGGGTGCAATAAAGGATCGGCGCTGGCGGTATTGAGCAACCATTTAGGGCTTTCACTGGCAGATTGCATGGCGTTTGGCGACGCGATGAACGATCGGGAAATGCTGGGCAGCGTCGGGCGGGGGCTCATTATGGGCAATGCCATGCCGCAGCTTATCGCCGCGCTGCCACACCTTTCGGTTATCGGACATTGTGGTAATCAAGCGGTATCACACTTTTTGACGCATTGGCTGGACAATCCGCATCTACCTTATTCCCCCGAATGAGAGATCTCTTCCAGCAAGCCAGACATTCAGTCTGGCTTTTTTTTGGTTTTTAGTCGCCGGTAAGTAATTTTGCGATGGCCGCTGACCACGGCGTCAAATCGCCGATATGGTCGCTAACCCAGGACGGATGGTAATAGCTATCCAGATAGCGATCGCCGCTATCGCACAATAACGTCACGATAGCGCCGGTTTCTCCAGCCTCGCGCATCCGGGCCGCAAGCTGCAGAGCTCCCCACATATTCGTGCCGGTAGAGGCGCCGACTTTACGGCCTAGCTGCGTTTCCAGCCAGTGTGCGGTGGCAACGCTGGCGGCGTCCGGCACGCGCAGCATCTCATCCACGACATCCGGAATAAAAGAAGGCTCTACTCGCGGACGACCAATTCCTTCAATTTTACTGCCCACCGGGCTGCGTAATGAAGCGTCGCGATCCTGCCAGTAAGGTAAAAAGACGGAATTTTCCGGATCCACCACCATGAGCTGAGTATCATAGCCCTGGCAGCGAATATAGCGCCCAATCGTCGCAGAGGTTCCGCCCGTTCCGGCGCTCATGACGATAAATCGCGGTACTGGATGGGGTTCGTTGCGCATCTGGCGGAAAATACTGTCGGCAATATTATTGTTGCCCCGCCAGTCGGTAGCTCGTTCTGCGTAGGTAAACTGGTCCATATAGTGACCGTTCAGTTCATGCGCCAGCCGCTCGGAGGCGGCATAAATTTCGCAGGCGCTCTCCACAAAATGACAGTGGCCGCCGTAAAATTGAATCTGTTCGATTTTACGTTTTGCGGTACAGGCGGGCATGACGGCGATGAACGGCAGTCCCAGTAAACGCGCGAACCAGGCTTCGGAAATCGCCGTTGAGCCTGATGACGCTTCAATAATCGGAGTGCCTTCTTTAATCCAGCCATTGCACAGCCCATAAAGGAACAGCGAGCGCGCCAGACGATGCTTGAGGCTACCGGTGGGATGCGTGCTTTCGTCTTTCAGGTAAAGCTGGATACCTGGAAATGCCGACAGGGGCAAACGAATAAGATGCGTATCCGCCGAGCGCTGGTGGTCAGCGTTAATTTCATTAATGGCATTTTTAACCCAATTGCTACTCATCATTAATATCCATTTATCATTTTGTGCCAAGAGTAGCGAAAAGTACGGAAAAAATTGTTGCTATTTGACCTTTAAATTACAATGTAAGGAGAAAAATATTCTCTATGGAGTGGGTATGTTAGATAAAATTGACCGTAAGCTGCTTTGCTTATTGCAGCAGGATTGTACCCTCTCTTTGCAGGCGCTGGCGGATGCCGTTAATCTGACGACAACGCCTTGCTGGAAGCGGCTTAAACGCCTGGAAGATGACGGTATCCTGCTTGGCAGGGTCGCGCTGCTGGACCCGGAAAAACTGGGGCTGGGGTTAACCGCTTTTGTGTTGATAAAAACGCAGCACCACAGCAGTGAATGGTACTGTCGGTTCGTGACCGTCGTCTCTGAGATGCCGGAAGTGCTTGGCTTCTGGCGGATGGCGGGGGAATACGACTATCTGATGCGAGTTCAGGTGGCCGACATGAAGCGGTATGACGACTTCTATAAACGTCTGGTCAATAGCGTCCCAGGACTGTCAGACGTCACCTCCAGTTTTGCGATGGAACAGATTAAGTACACCACCTCTCTGCCCATTGAATAATTCTCCCGGTATTGCCGGAAATCATATCAGGAAATAACGCGTGCGATTATTTGCTCAATTAAGCTGGTACTTTCGCCGGGAATGGCGTCGCTATCTTGGCGCGGTGGCCCTGCTTATGCTTATTGCGATGCTTCAGCTGATCCCGCCCAAAGTGGTGGGGATTGTCGTGGATGGCGTAACCGCACAGCATTTTACTCCAGGCCGAATAGCGATGTGGATTGGCACCATTGCCCTGATCGCCGTAGTGGTCTATTTGTTGCGCTATGTCTGGCGCGTGCTGCTATTTGGCGCTTCTTATCAATTAGCCGTCGAACTGCGTGAAGATTATTATCGCCAGCTGAGTCGTCAGCATCCCGAATTTTATCAGCGCCATCGGACGGGCGATCTGATCGCGCGTGCGACGAATGATGTGGATCGCGTCGTATTTGCGGCGGGCGAGGGCGTTCTGACGCTGGTTGACTCGCTGGTAATGGGCTGCGCGGTACTGATTGTCATGTCGACGCAAATTAGCTGGCAGCTAACGCTATTAGCGCTGTTGCCGATGCCGATTATGGCGCTGATGATCAAACGTTACGGCGATCGGCTGCATGATTATTTCAAACTGGCGCAGGCCGCCTTCTCCAGCCTGAACGACCGCACGCAGGAGAGTCTGACCAGCATCCGCATGATCAAAGCGTTTGGTCTGGAGGACCGCCAGTCTTCGCTGTTTGCGGCGGATGCCGAAGATACCGGCAAGAAAAATATGCGCGTGGCGCGTATTGACGCGCGTTTTGATCCAACCATTTACATCGCCATTGGCATGGCGAACCTGCTCGCGATTAGCGGCGGAAGCTGGATGGTGGTTAACGGCAGCCTGACGCTGGGCGAACTCACCAGCTTTATGATGTATCTGGGGTTGATGATTTGGCCGATGCTGGCGCTGGCCTGGATGTTTAATATCGTGGAGCGGGGTAGCGCCGCATACAGCCGCATCCGCGCCATGCTGGCGGAAGCGCCGGTAGTTAAGGATGGCGAAGAGTCGGTCCCGGCGGGGCGCGGCGAACTGACGGCGGCCATTCGTGAGTTTTGCTATCCGCAAACGACGCATCCGGCGCTGGAGAATGTGAACTTTCGTCTTAAACCGGGTCAGATGCTGGGGATATGCGGTCCGACCGGCGCGGGGAAAAGCACAATATTGTCGCTTATCCAGCGCCATTTTGATGTGACGCAGGGAGAGATCCGATTCCATGACATGCCGTTGACGCATCTGCAGCTGGATAGCTGGCGTAGCCGACTGGCGGTCGTCAGCCAGACGCCGTTTTTGTTCTCGGACTCTATTGCCAATAATATTGCGCTCGGACGCCCGGAGGCGACTCAGGAGGAGATTGAACAGGTGGCGCGTTTAGCCAGCGTACATGAGGATATTCTCCGTTTGCCTCAGGGCTACGACACGCAGGTAGGTGAACGTGGCGTCATGTTATCGGGAGGGCAAAAACAGCGTATCTCGATTGCCAGAGCGCTGCTGTTGAATGCGGAAATTCTGCTTCTTGATGATGCGCTCTCAGCAGTAGATGGCCGCACGGAGCATCAGATTTTGCATAATTTGCGCCAGTGGGGCGAAGGGCGTACGGTCATCATCAGCGCGCATCGTTTATCCGCGCTGACCGACGCCAATGAAATTATCGTTATGCAACATGGTCATGTTGTTCAGCGCGGCGATCACGATCAACTGGCGCAGCAGATTGGCTGGTATCGCGATATGTATCGCTATCAGCAACTGGAGGCCGCTCTGGATGACGCGCCGGAACGCGGCGAGGAGGCGGTGAATGCGTAGTTTTGGACAGCTATGGCCGACGCTGAAACGGTTGCTGGCGTATGGCTCGCCATGGCGAAAACCGCTCTCTGTCGCGGTGATGATGCTGTGGATTGCGGCGGCGGCGGAGGTTAGCGGTCCGCTGCTGATCAGCTATTTCATTGATAACATGGTGGCCCGCCACCATTTACCGTTGGGCAAGGTCGCGGGGCTGGCGGCCGCCTATGTGGGGCTACAGTTTCTGGCGGCGGGTCTGCATTACGCCCAGTCTTTATTATTTAACCGGGCGGCCGTTGGCGTGGTTCAGTCCTTGCGCACGGACGTCATGGATGCCGCCTTGCGCCAGCCGCTAAGCGCCTTCGACACGCAGCCTGTCGGACAATTAATTTCACGCGTGACCAACGATACGGAAGTCATCCGCGATCTGTACGTCACGGTTGTCGCGACGGTATTACGTAGCGCGGCGTTGATCGGCGCCATGCTGGTCGCCATGTTCAGCCTTGACTGGCGGATGGCGCTGGTGGCGATTTTGATTTTTCCGGCGGTATTGACCGTGATGGTCATTTATCAGCGCTACAGTACGCCGATTGTACGCCGCGTGCGGGCATACCTGGCGGATATTAACGACGGCTTTAACGAAATCATCAACGGGATGAGCGTAATCCAGCAGTTTCGCCAGCAGGCGCGCTTCGGCGAACGCATGGGCGAGGCCAGCCGCTCGCACTACATGGCGCGGATGCAGACACTACGCTTAGACGGCTTTTTATTGCGTCCGCTGCTTAGCCTCTTTTCTGCGCTCATTTTGTGCGGTCTGTTGATGCTTTTCAGCTTTACGTCTGCCGGCACGATTGAGGTCGGAGTGCTGTATGCGTTCATTAGCTATTTGTCACGTCTGAACGAGCCGCTCATTGAACTGACCACCCAGCAATCCATGCTACAGCAGGCGGTTGTGGCGGGAGAACGTGTTTTTGAACTGATGGATCGCCCGCGCCAGCGCTATGGCAGCGATGACAGGCCGTTACAAAGCGGGGCGATTGATATTGATCATCTGTCGTTTGCTTACCGCGACGATAATCTTGTTTTACAGGACATTACGCTCTCAGTACCGTCCCGTAGCTTTGTGGCGCTGGTGGGGCACACCGGCAGCGGGAAGAGCACGCTCGCCAGCTTATTAATGGGGTATTACCCCCTGACACAAGGCGAAATTCGGCTGGATGGGCGAGAGATCTCCTCTCTTAATCATCGCGTTTTACGCCAGGGCGTGGCGATGGTTCAACAGGACCCGGTAGTGATGGCGGATACCTTTCTGGCTAATGTGACGCTGGGGCGCGATGTCTCCGAGGCGCAGGTGTGGCAGGCGCTGGAAACGGTACAACTGGCAGATCTGGCGCGCGGCTTGAGCGACGGGCTGCATACGCATCTCGGCGAGCAGGGAAATACGCTGTCCGTCGGGCAAAAACAGCTATTGGCGCTGGCACGCGTGCTGGTTGACGCCCCGCAAATATTAATTCTTGATGAAGCGACGGCCAGCATCGATTCCGGCACTGAGCAGGCGATACAGCAGGCGCTGGCGGCGATTCGCGAGCGCACCACGCTGGTGGTTATTGCCCATCGGCTATCGACAATCGTGGAGGCGGATACCATTCTGGTTCTCCATCGCGGCCAGGCGGTGGAGCGCGGGACGCATCAACAATTGCTGGCGGCGCAAGGGCGCTACTGGCAAATGTATCAATTACAGTTAGTTGGCGAGGGGTTAGCCGCCAGCGTACACGAAGAACCCGGCCCTGCGGCGTAAGGTTTGGCGCCACAGGGCAAAACCTCGCCCATCATGCACCGTCGTGGTGCGTTTTTCTTTCCCTGCTTCGATTTTGGGGCGCGTCAATATAAAGACGCGCCGCTAACCGCGCTTTTCCTCGCTCGCCAGCTTCTGGCACATCCTTTGCAATATCCATTCTGAAGAGTCCATGCGCGGCGGCAGCCGTTACCTAATTCTGACTGGAGGGTTCTATGAAGCTGGTTACCGTAATTATCAAACCGTTCAAGCTGGAGGACGTGCGGGAGGCGCTTTCTTCCATTGGCATTCAGGGACTGACCGTCACCGAAGTGAAAGGGTTTGGCCGTCAGAAAGGACACGCCGAACTGTATCGCGGCGCGGAGTACAGCGTGAATTTCCTGCCGAAGGTCAAAATTGATGTGGCTATCGCCGACGACCAACTGGAAGAGGTGATCGATATCATCAGTAAAGCGGCTTACACCGGAAAAATTGGCGACGGCAAAATTTTCGTCGCGGAGCTCATGCGCGTTATTCGGATTCGTACCGGCGAAGCTGACGAAGCAGCGCTGTAAGACCCGCCACACAGCAACAGGAAATGAAAAAATGAAGATAGCGATGATAAAAACCACACTGGCTTCACTGGCGCTGCTGCCTGGGCTAACGATAGCCGCGCCGGCGGTTGCCGATAAAGCGGATAGTGCTTTTATGATGATTTGCACCGCGCTGGTGCTGTTCATGACGATACCGGGTATCGCGCTGTTTTACGGCGGATTAATTCGCGCCAAGAACGTGCTGTCAATGTTAACGCAAGTGACCGTCACCTTTGCGCTGGTCTGTATTTTATGGGTGGTGTACGGCTATTCGCTGGCTTTTGGCGAAGGGAATCATTTCTTCGGTAATGCTGATGGAGCGATGTTGAAGAATATCGCGTTGACGGCGGTAACGGGTACGATTTATCAGTATATTCATGTCGCGTTTCAGGGATCTTTCGCCTGTATTACCGTCGGGCTGATTGTCGGCGCGCTGGCGGAGCGTATTCGTTTTTCGGCGGTACTGATTTTTGTCGTGGTGTGGTTCACGCTCTCTTATATCCCGATTGCGCACATGGTGTGGGGCGGCGGCCTGCTGGCTGCTCACGGCGCGCTGGATTTTGCCGGTGGTACGGTGGTGCATATTAACGCCGCTATCGCCGGGCTGGTGGGGGCTTATTTAATTGGCAAACGCGTCGGCTTTGGGAAAGAAGCATTTAAACCCCATAACCTGCCGATGGTCTTTACCGGTACTGCGATTCTATATATCGGCTGGTTTGGATTTAACGCGGGTTCTGCGGGGAGCGCAAACGAGATAGCAGCGCTGGCCTTTGTGAACACCGTGGTGGCGACCGCCGCCGCGATTCTGGGGTGGATTATCGGCGAGTGGACGCTACGCGGTAAGCCTTCCCTGCTGGGAGCGTGTTCCGGCGCGATTGCCGGTCTGGTCGGCGTGACGCCAGCCTGTGGCTATGTTGGCGTTGGCGGCGCGCTGGTTATCGGCGTTATTGCGGGTCTGGCGGGATTGTGGGGAGTCACCATGCTTAAACGTCTGCTACGGGTAGATGATCCGTGCGACGTATTTGGCGTTCACGGCGTTTGCGGAATAGTCGGCTGTATCCTGACCGGCGTTTTTGCCGCCAGTTCGCTGGGCGGCGTTGGCTTTGTCGACGGCGTTACGATGGGACATCAGGTGATGGTACAGCTGGAAAGTATTGCTATTACGGTCGTCTGGTCCGGCGTTGTCGCGTTTGTTGGTTACAAACTGGCGGATATCCTTGTTGGACTGCGTGTACCGGAAGAGCAGGAGCGCGAGGGGCTGGATGTGAACAGTCACGGCGAGAATGCGTATAACGCGTGATTGCGCAACATGCCTGATGGCGCTGCGCTTATCCAGTTTACCGTAGGCCGGATAAGCGCAGCGTCATCAGGCCATTAACGCCGCATAGCGGCATGTTTTTTAATTGTGATTACGCATTACCCCTTCCTGCACGGTTGAAGCGACCAGCGCGCCATCCTGAGTATAAAACTCGCCGCGAACAAAGCCCCGGGCGCTGGAGGCGGAAGTGCTCTCTACGCTATAAAGTAGCCATTCATTAAAATTGAACGGGCGATGGAACCACATAGAGTGATCGATAGTGGCGATCTGAATGCCCTTTTCCAGAAAACCGATGCCGTGAGGCTGAAGCGCGACGGGAAGGAAATTCAGGTCAGAGGCATATCCCAGTAAATATTGATGGACGCGAATGTCATCCGGAACGGTGCCGTTGGCGCGAATCCATACCTGACGCACAGGCGCGGCGACGTGACCTTTCAACGGATTGTGAAATTCGACGGGACGAATTTCCAGCGGGCGATCGCAGAGAAACTTTTCTTTCAGAATCGGCGGCAGTAAATGCGCCAGCGATTGCGCGATTTCCGTTTCTGACGGTAGTCCTTCCGGCCCGACTGCTGTCGGCATGGTTTTTTGATGTTCAAAACCCGGTTCCGGCGCCTGGAATGAGGCGGTCATGTAAAAGATGGGTTTCCCGTTCTGAATTGCGGCAACGCGGCGGGCGCTGAAGCTGTTCCCATCGCGCAGCACTTCTACGTCATAGATAATGGGTTTTTGGCTATCGCCCGGCCGCAGAAAATAACTGTGGAATGAATGCACCAGTCGTGCTTCCGGCACCGTTTCTTTGGCGGCATAGAGTGCCTGGCCCACCACCTGACCGCCAAATACCTGGCGCAGCCCTAAGTCTTCACTTTGGCCCCGAAAGAGTCCTTCTTCAATTTTTTCCAGATTCAATAATGTCAGCAAATTATTCAGTGTCTGACTCATACATACTCTCCAGGTGACAACGATGCCGAAGCGAGGTAGGGCAGAGTATAACGCAATTTTGCAAGTGGTCCGATGGGTACAAAAGTCTGAATAACAGACCAATTCCAGGCAAAAATGAGTGACATGTGCCACACTTAATCACGTTATGTTTCTGTTAACCACTCTTCCGGCGGGGGGAAAGGCCTGCTGGTGCATTGATGATAAGGAGAATTGAATGAAACTCGTGCACATCGTAAGTGGTTTAGCGGTTGCGATATCTCTGGCGGCCTGCGCTGATAAAAGCGCTGATATCCAGACGCCTGCGCCAAACCCTAACATGTCGATTACAGCTAACCAGTCTACTATTCAGCAACCCAATGTTTCCGGTACCGTCTGGATCCGCCAGAAGGTCGCTCTGCCGCCAGATGCGGTGCTGACCGTGACGCTTTCAGATGCTTCGCTGGCTGATGCGCCGTCTAAGGTGCTGTCGCAAAAAGCGGTACGTACCGAAGGTAAACAGGCGCCTTTCAGTTTTGTGTTGCCGTTTAACCCATCAGATATTCAACCTAACGCGCGTATTCTCCTGAGCGCGGCCATCACCGTTGACAATAAGCTGGTATTTATTACCGATAGCGTGAAACCGGTGATTAACAATGGCGGCACTAAAGCGGATCTGACGCTGGTACCGGTACAGCAAACGGCGGTGCCTGTGCAGGCCAGCGGTGGTGCGACGACGACGGTTCCATCGACTTCGCCGACCCAGGTCAATCCGTCTTCTGCCGTTCCTGCGCCTACCCAGTATTAATCCTGCGCCAACCCTCTCCGTTACGGAGAGGGTTAATACACCCAGCGATAGCGTTGTAAATCGATTTGTCCGCTTCCCGACACCACCACGCCTTCCGCCAGTAATGCCTGACGTTGCCGCTGTAGATCCGGCCCGGTAAGTGATATTGCGCCGTGGCGGTTCACCACCCGATGCCATGGTAAAGTGCTGCCTTCCGGCAGACGTTTTAAAACTCCGCCGACCTGACGCGCCGCCCGAGGGGAACCGGCAAGCCGGGCGACATCACCGTAGGTCGTGACAAATCCTTCCGGGATCGAGGCGACGATTTGCCAGACGCGTTGAGGAAAAGTGTCCTGAATATCCATAATAGAATCCTGCGTTAATGCTTCAGGATAATCTGGAATAAGGGGGGAGGAAAGCCCGGATGCGCAAGAAACCAGCATCCGATGCCTGATGGGTTGCAATTGCACGATATAGCAGTGATAATGCGCCTGCGCGTTGGTTCACAACGCTCTCAATGGGGGCTCTGTTGGTTCTCCCGCAACGCTACTCTGTTTACCAGGTCAGGTCCGGAAGGAAGCAGCCAAGGCAGATGACGTGTGTGCCGGGATGTAGCTGGCAGGGCCCCCACCCATTTGTGCCTCTCCACACTGTTCTTTTCTGCTGTGCGACGTTATAGCCGCTGTTCCGCCCAAAGAATAAATGCCGTAGCGGGTAGGGGCTTACTGTATAACCAGCCCTGACCATAATGTACGCCATGCTGGCGTAGCCACTGTTCTTGCCTGGTCGTTTCGATGCCTTCTGCGACCATCTTAAGTTTGAGCGTTTTCGCCATTTCAATAATATGCGGCGTGACGTTTTTATATTCCAGCGCATCGACAAAAGATTTATCAATTTTAAGGACATCCACATCCAGATTTTGTAAGTAGCTGAGGCTGGAATAGCCGGTGCCAAAGTCATCAATATAAATGGAATGTCCCGCGTTACGGTATCTGGCGACAATGGGCGCGCTGGTTTTCGGATCGGCGAACTCGCGTTCCGTTAACTCAAGCGCGATTTGCGACGGAGAAATTTGGCTACGGTTCAGCAGCATGCTTAACAGCGTCGGCAACGTTTCCGACGCCAGATCGGATGCCTCAAGATTGATTGAAATATGTTGTTCGGGATGGGACTTTAACCAACTCCCCATGTCTTCAAAAACGGTTTCGATGATTAGCCGGGTTAGCGGCTCCGTGAGCCCGGTTTGTTCAGCCAGCGCGATGAAAATTTCCGGCGAAAGGAAGGTGCCGTCCGCCTGTTGCCAGCGAGCTAAGGCTTCGGCACCGACAATTTTTCCGCTGCTCAGGGAGACAATAGGCTGATAGTGTACGTTAATTTCGCGATTGTCTATCGCATCCTGGAGGCGGTGGCGGGGCGACTGTAGCCGACGCAAAATACGCAGAATAAAGGCCGCGGCCAGCAGACCCGTTACGATGCCCGCCGGTAGCCAGATAAACGCTTGTCGATACCAGCTCCTTTCCAGCGGAGCGGTCGGTGCCCAGCTTACGATAGTTATGCCCATTTCCGGAAAGGGGTGGATAGCATACTGAATGCCTCGGTTTTCCAGCCGCAGGGGCGTCTCATGGTGAATGAGCGGAAGAATAGCGGGGTCAAGGTTACCGCTGCTGGCAACCACAGTATTGCGTTCCCGGCCAATAATGGCGACGTCAATCGGCCATGCGCCAAACGGAATCACATCGATAAAGGATGCCGGGTCGATCATCACGATATAGCTGTCGCTCCCGAGCGCCGCCATATAGCGTTTTATACCCAGATCGTTTTGCGCCGTAAACCAGGCGCGATAACCGTCGCGAGTGATTTTCATGGGCGGAGGGAAAGCGGGAATATGGCTCTCTTTTTCAAGTGAGGAGCAAACGGGAATCGAATTTTTAAGATACAGAACTTCCTGGACATACCGAAAGCTATAAGACACGCGGCGCATGGCGAGTAAATGGGCGCTGCTGCAGGGCTCGCCTTTAAAGGAGGCAATATGCGTTAACGCGGCTTTTGCCTGGTCACTGACCCTTTCTGTACGTAGCGCCACCCGGGACGAGAAGATATCCAGCTCTTCGTTAAACCTTTTTTCAACTTGACGGTGCGCCAGCCACAGGCTCAATCCTATCGGGAAAAGGACAGACAGGATAAGCACTCCCGTTACCAGGCTGACCAGATGTCGTGTTGTCACAGTGATGTCCTTATAAACACAGCGTAGAGAAAGTATATCCGATCGTAAATCGCGCCCTTGAATGATAAAGCTATTTTATCGATTTTACAGATACAGGGGCCAGACTAACGCGTTACGCCACGTTGCTTTTGCCGCCAGGAAGAGATCGTGAATGTTTACCGGTTGAAAAAGGAGCGTTGATAGCGTATTTTATTGTTATGTTATAACGTAATTGAGAGAGCGCAATGAAACCTGATATTCATCCTGTATACCGCACCGTCGTATTTCACGACACCAGCGCAAATGAATATGTGAAAGTGGGATCAACTATCAAAACTGAACGTGAAATCGAACTGGACGGCGTGACATATCCGTATGTCACTATTGATGTGTCATCAAAATCGCATCCTTTTTATACCGGTAGACAGAAAACGTTTGATAGCGAAAGTAGCGCCGCACGCTTCCAGAAACGTTTTGGTCATTTTATCGGCGCTAAACGGGGGTAAATGAAATGCAGGTGTTAAACTCACTTCGCAATGCAAAACAACGGCATCCGGATTGCCAGATAGTCAAACGCAAAGGACGCTTATACGTGATTTGTAAAACAAATCCGCGTTTTAAGGCGGTTCAGGGGCGTAAAAAAAGACGTTAAAAAACCAACAGTTCAGGGAAAGCAGTGCGTACCAGGGAGGGTGCGCACTTTTTTATTACCGGCTGGCTTCTGCGCGGGCCAGCGTAAAAATATCGTAGAAGGAAAGTTCGCCCTTACGGGCAACCATTTTTTGCAGCTGGACTTTATGTTCATTATCCACCTGTGGAGACTGAAGAATCGTCTCAATGAGCGTGGGGGGAACAAAGCGGGTGTTGTACCATTCGCCGTTGTAACAGACCCGGAGGTCCAGCACATCGATGTCGTTATAGTGATAACGCGGGGCGATGTCGAAAAAGAAGAAGCCATTAAATGCGATAAATAACACCACTAACAGCCACACTGACCCCACCAGCGTTTCTGATTGCAGCATGACCGCCAGCGTCGCAAACCAGGCTGCATACATCGCGATAAATAACCCAGGATGCTTGCGGATAAAACTGATACTAAAACGCGGCCTGTTATCGCGTTTTTCACGGACGTTTAAGTCATCAATAGTTTCGCTAAGCAGGCGCTGTATTTCTGTCATCTTTTGCCTTCATGATTTCTGCGACATAGGGGGTAGTAACAGCCCATTTTAAAGGGAGGTGTAACGTGAAAAAAGTAACAGATTAACCACGAATTAGCATAACAGTTATCATTTTAACTACAATTTTTTAATGATTCGCGCCGGGTTTCCACCTACCACGACGTCTGGCGGTACGTTTTTTGTCACCACAGCGCCTGAAGCGACGACGACGTTATCGCCGATGGTTACGCCAGGATTAACGACGGCTCGTCCGCCTATCCAGACGTTATTTCCGATAGTGACGGGTTTACCTAATTCTCTGCCGCTGTTGCGTTCGACGGCGTCCAGCGGGTGCGTGGCGGTATAGATATGTACCCCTGGCGCGAGCATACAATTATCGCCAATATGAATTGGGCAAACATCAAGCATGACGCAGTCGAAGTTAGCGTAAAAGGAGTGACCAAGAAAAATATTATAGCCGTAGTCGCAACGGAAGGAAGGTTCAATATAGGCGTCTTCGCATCGACCCAACAGGTCGCGTAAAATCGCCTGACGCTTATTTATTTCATCAGGCGTAGTATAATTGTATTGATGGATGAGTTGACGCGCCCGCAGTCGATCCTGGCATAAAGTTTCATCGGTCGGGCAATACAGTGCCCCAGCGATCATTTTTTGTTTTTCGTCACTCATCGCGCGCTCCCCTTGGTGGATATTATCGCAATAGAAGCAATAATAAAGTATTAGAGGGAACGTTCCCTGCTATTGGTATGTGATCTATATCACTGTTCTATAATAGCCCGTTGTGTTATTAGCCAGAACGAGGAGGCAGATAACACCTGCGTGTTCTCTAAAAAGTAATGTAGCGTGATTAACGAATGAATTTCCATACTGAAGAGGGGATCTTGTCGTAGAGTTTGTTCATCGTCAATTCTGCAAGACGGTGATCCGCAGCTGAGTAAAATACAGCCAGTTCATTGTCGGACAATTCATATTTATTTTTCTCAATGACGCGCTCCAGAGTGTCAATTGTCTGACAGCGCCGTAAACGCATCAAATAATCAGTTTTAGTTAATGGTTTATCAGACATAAATTCTACCTATGATTGTAATAATTTTTAACAAGACAAACTAACAGGATTAGCCCTGGTGGCGTTGACGAAACAACGGAACAGGCGGTTGCCCGATTTACGCCATTTTTGCAAATCCTGCGTATTAATACCATAGCTGCTGAACAACATAAAGGTGTCGTCCAGGTATTCATCTATCTGCGCAACCAATTTATTGTCTTCATTGTACTTAATTTTATAATTAAGCGCGAAAGTTGCAATATGCTCTATCAGCTCATTGAGCTGCAGGTTGACTGCTGAGGTCGGGTCATTAACCCAGCCATGGTTGCTTTCTTCAAGGTTTGCAAGACAGTCATGATACAGGGTTTCGCAAAGAAATTTAAGCTGTGCTATATCATGTCTTTTGGGTGAGTATTCGTCCATAATGCATCCCCTTTTTAGTGGCTTAAACTAACCGAACACCTTCGGGATGGATACAACTAACTAACCTGGTACTTCCCACGTCACCTTATGATTTAACTATAATCTACTCTAAAAAACTTTTCATCGTCATATTACGAAAAATTACAATTGCGTGAAAGCCGCGTGTTGCCATACTTTTTCGAATTTTAACAGTGATCGTCGGTCGCCTAAAAAGGAACCAGTTTTATTGTTTGTGTAATCATTGGGTTAACGTTTTTTAGCTTTTCAGGCTAAAACAATAGACTCTGACAGGAGAAAATAGCCAGGAATATTCTTAATATTTCTTAATTAATGGCTGAATTAAGAAATGGCCAACTTTCCTAAGAAAAGCCTTTAACGCAGTAAGGATTATACCTTTTATTAATATGGCAAAAAATAATCAATCTAACAATAAGCGTATTTTATGATTTTTGCGTAAAAAAGGCCGCTTGCGCGGCCTTATCAACAGTGAGCAAATCAGCGATGTTCTGTCGAATGACTATGCTCAATATCTTCGCTTTTACGGCTAAAGCGGCGGCGTACCACCACGAAGAAGACCGGTACGAAGAAAATAGCCAGTACGGTTGCCGTTACCATCCCGCCCAGTACGCCAGTACCTACCGCATTCTGCGCGCCGGAACCCGCGCCGGAACTGATAACCAGCGGCATAACCCCCAGCATGAACGCTAACGAGGTCATCAGAATCGGGCGCAAACGCATCCGGACGGCCTCCAGCGTCGCTTCTACCAGACCTTTCCCTTCTTTATCCATTAAGTCTTTGGCGAATTCGACGATAAGTATCGCGTTCTTCGCCGACAACCCAATGGTTGTGAGCAGGCCCACCTGGAAGTAAACGTCGTTAGTCAGTCCGCGGAAGGTGGCAGCCAGCAGCGCGCCGATAACCCCAAGCGGAACAACCAGCATTACGGAGAACGGGATAGACCAGCTCTCATACAATGCCGCCAGACACAGGAAGACGACGATCAGCGAGATAGCATACAGGGCAGGGGCCTGGTTGCCGGACAACCGCTCCTGGTAGGACATCCCGGTCCAGTCATATCCAATGCCTGACGGCAGCTTGCTGGCCAGTTCTTCCATCATCGCCATCGCTTCACCGGTACTCTTGCCTGGCGCCGCCTGACCCAGAATTTCCATCGAAGGCAGACCGTTATAGCGTTCCAGACGCGGCGAACCATATTCCCAGCGGGAAGAGGAGAATGCGGAGAATGGCACCATCTGACCATCGCTACCACGAACGTACCAGTCGTTAATATCATCCGGCAACATGCGGTATTTCGCTTCGGACATCACGTAAACTTTCTTCACACGACCGCGATCGATAAAGTCGTTTACATAGCTGCCGCCCCATGCTGCGCCCAGCGTGGTATTAATGTCGCTAATAGACACGCCCAGCGCCTGAGCTTTTTCCTGGTCGATATCGATTTTAAACTGCGGCGTATCTTCCAGACCGTTAGGTCGAACGCCGACCAGCAGATCAGGATATTTCGCCACCTCGCCGAACAACTGATTACGTGCCTGGGTGAGTTTTTCATGACCAAGTCCCGCCTGGTCAATCAACTCGAAGTCAAACCCGGTTGCGGTGCCCAGTTCAACAATCGCCGGTAGGTTAAAGGCGAAGACCATCGCATCTTTAATTTGTGAAAACGCTGCGGTTGCCCGCTGGGTAATCGCTTCAACCTTGTTTTTTTCGCCTGGACGATCGGCCCAGTCTTTCAACGACACGAATGCAATACCGGTATTCTGACCGCGCCCTGCAAAACCGAAGCCGTTGACGGCGAATACCGATTCAACGTTGGCTTTCTCTTTGTTCAGATAGTAATCCGTGACCTCATCCAGCACTTTTTGCGTGCGCTCTTGCGTCGCGCCGGCGGGGAGCTGGACCATTGTCAGGAATACGCCCTGGTCTTCATCCGGCAAGAAAGAGCTTGGCAGACGAACGAACAGATAAGCCATACCGACGACGATAATGAGATAGAGCAGCAGATAACGCCCGGTGCTGCGCAGAATATTGCCTACGCTATCGGTGTAGTGATGCGTGCTCTTATCAAACAGGCGGTTAAACCAGCCGAAAAAGCCTTTTTTCCCTTCGCCATGATCGCCTTTGGCGACGGGTTTGAGCATCGTCGCGCACAGCGCGGGCGTCAGGATCAGCGCGACCAGCACCGACAGCGCCATCGCCGATACGATGGTGATAGAGAACTGACGATAAATTGCCCCGGTTGAGCCGCCAAAGAAGGCCATCGGAATAAATACCGCCGACAGTACCATCGCGATACCCACCAATGCGCCCTGAATCTGGCCCATGGATTTGCGCGTCGCTTCCTTCGGCGGAAGGCCTTCTTCCGTCATAACACGTTCGACGTTCTCGACCACCACGATGGCGTCATCCACCAGCAAGCCGATGGCGAGCACCATCCCGAACATCGTCAGCGTGTTTATCGAGAAACCGAATGCCGCAAGCACGGCAAAGGTTCCCAACAACACCACCGGAACCGCAATAGTCGGAATCAACGTCGCGCGGAAGTTCTGCAGGAACAGGTACATCACCAGGAACACGAGGATAATCGCTTCGACCAGCGTTTTTACCACTTCATGAATAGAGATCTTCACGAACGGCGTGGTGTCATACGGGTAGACGATTTTCATCCCTGGCGGGAAGAACGGTTCCATTTTTTTCAGTTCGGCGCGAATAGCGGTAGCGGTATCCAGCGCGTTGGCGCCAGTAGCCAGTTTGATGCCAAGACCTGACGCTGGCTGACCGTTAAATTTCGCGATGACGTCGTAGTTCTCGCCGCCAAGCTCAATTTTCGCTACATCCCGCAGACGAACCTGGGAGCCATCCTGATTCACTTTCAGCAGGATTTTGCCAAACTCATCCGTTGAGGTCAGACGCGTTTGGGCAATAATCGATGCGTTAAGCTGCTGGCCTTTTACCGGCGGCGTACCACCGAGCTGACCTGCCGCGACCTGGGCGTTCTGCGCTTTGATCGCGTTAATCACGTCGACCGGCGTCAGTTGGTATTTGGTCAGCTCTGTCGGATTCATCCAGATACGCATCGCATACTGCGAACCAAACAGCTGAACGTCGCCCACCCCAGAGGTACGGCTGATCGGATCTTTCATATTGGCGGCAACGTAATCCGAAATATCCTCCTGGGTCATGGTGCCGTCGGTGTTAATGACGCCCACTACCATCAGGAAGCTACTTGAGGACTTCTCAACGCTCACGCCCTGTTGCTGTACTTCCTGGGGAAGTAACGGCATTGCCAGTTGCAACTTGTTCTGAACCTGAACCTGCGCGATGTCCGCATCAGTGCCGGATTCAAAGGTCAGCGTGATCTGCACGGTCCCCGTGGAGTCACTGTTGGAGGACATATACATCAGGTTATCGATACCGTTCATATTCTGTTCGATAACCTGCGTGACGGTATCCTGTACCGTTTTCGCATCAGCGCCAGGGTAGGTTGCGGAGATCGTCACTGCTGGTGGCGCAATTGTCGGATATTGCGCTACCGGCAATTTGAGGATCGCGAGCCCCCCTGCCAACATGATGATGATGGCGATCACCCACGCAAATATAGGGCGATCGATAAAGAAATTAGGCATGTCTTAACGGCTCCTGTTTAAGTTAAGACTTGGGCTGAGCAGGTTGATCACCGCTTGCGGCTTGCTGTTTGTTATCCGCGGTAATTTCCTGCACTTTAACCTGTGCGCCAGGACGTACTTTTTGCAGCCCGCTGACGACTACGCGGTCGCCCGCTTTCAACCCGTCAGTCACCAGCCACTTATCGCCGATCGCCTGGCTTGCGACGATTTGGCGGGTTTCCACTTTGTTATCAGCGCCAACCACCAGCACCGTGGCATCGCCGCGTGGAGTACGGGTAACGCCCTGTTGTGGAACCAGTAATGCCGTCGGTTTTGTCCCTTCCTGCAGACGTGCGCGAACGAACATTCCTGGCAATAAGGTGTGATCCGGGTTAGGGAAGATGGCGCGCAAAGTAATAGACCCGGTGGTTTGGTCAACGGTCACGTCGGAGAACTCAAGCGTACCGGACTGCGGGAATTTGATACCGTCGCTGGTCACCAGATCGACCTTCGCTTTGCCGTTTTCCTGCTTCAGCGAACCATTTGCCAGCTCCTGCTTCAGGCGCAAGAAGTCATTGCTGGACTGGGTCACATCGACATAAATAGGGTCCAGCTGCTGCACTGTCGCCAGCGCCGACGCCTGACCGTTCTGTACCAGCGCGCCTTCCGTTACGGACGACTTACCAATACGACCGCTAATCGGTGAGGTGACTTTGGTATACGCCAGGTTGATACGTGCGGTTTCAACGGCGGCTTTTGCTGCGACAACGGCGGCAGTCGCTTGTTGCGCGTCAGCCAGCGCCTGATCGTATTCCTGCTTACTGATGTACTGCGTACCCAGCAGCTTTTGATAACGCTTCACCGTCAGTTCAGCGATATTCGCGGCGGCCTGCGCTTTTGCCAAATCGCCCTTAGCGCTGTCGTAAGTCGCCTGGTAGGTCGCAGGATCAATCTGATAGAGAGAGACTCCCGCTTCGATATCACTTCCCTCAACGAAATTACGCTTCAGGATAATGCCGCTTACCTGCGGGCGAACTTCGGCGATACGGTAAGCAACGGTACGACCCGGAAGTTCAGTTGTGATTTGCAGTGGTTCCGTTTTTAGTGTGACAACCCCAACTTCTGGCATCTGCTGGCCGCCTTGCTGGTCCTGTTTGTCGTCACATCCTGTTAGCGCTAAGCTGCCTGAGAGCATCAGAACGACCGCCAGAGGCGTTAACCCTCTGTTTTTGTTCATATGTAAACCTCGAGTGTCCGATTTCAAATTGGTCAATGGTCAAAGGTCCTTAAACCCATTGCTGCGTTTATATTATCGTCGTGCTATGGTACATACATCCATAAATGTATGTAAATCTAACGCCTGTAAATTCACCGACATATGGCACGAAAAACCAAACAACAAGCGCTGGAGACACGACAACACATCCTGGATGTGGCCCTGCGTTTGTTCTCGCAGCAAGGCGTATCAGCAACCTCGCTGGCGGAGATTGCGAACGCTGCTGGCGTGACGCGCGGCGCAATCTATTGGCATTTCAAAAATAAGTCGGATTTATTCAGTGAGATCTGGGAGCTATCAGAATCCAATATTGGTGAGCTTGAGATTGAGTATCAGGCAAAATTCCCCGACGATCCACTATCTGTATTAAGAGAAATTTTAGTTCATATTCTTGAAGCTACTGTAACAGAAGAACGACGCCGCTTATTGATGGAGATTATATTCCATAAATGTGAGTTTGTCGGAGAAATGGTTGTGGTTCAACAGGCGCAACGTAGCCTTTGTCTGGAAAGTTACGATCGGATTGAACAAACGTTAAAACATTGTATTAATGCTAAAATGCTGCCTGAAAATCTGCTGACCCGTCGTGCGGCGATACTGATGCGCAGCTTTATTTCAGGGCTCATGGAAAACTGGTTATTTGCTCCGCAATCGTTTGATTTAAAAAAAGAAGCTCGCGCCTACGTCACGATCCTGCTGGAGATGTATCAATTGTGTCCGACGCTGCGCGCGTCGACGGTCAACGGCGCCCCCTGATAATATTCCAGGAAAACTCCTGGACATTTTCTGTGTCGCTATTCTGTTTGTTACAGGCGTGATATTCTTGCGACTCAATTATTTCCGGTCTGCTTGCCGGTTCAGACACTTCATTCTCATGACTATGTTGCAGCTTTATAAACGTTCACAGCATTTTGTTTTTATTACAATTAGCGTCCTTATTATCCTGCTGTCCTGTCAGTCTCTGGCATTTGCCCGGGGGCAAACGAATGGCGACCTGCCGTCAAAAGCGGATGTACAAAACCAGCTGGATACGCTGAATAAGCAAAAAGATCTCTCCGCCCAGGATAAGCTCGTCCAGCAAGACCTTATTGATACGTTAGCTACGCTGGATAAAATCGAGCGGGTGAAAGAGGAGACCGTACAGCTACGGCAGAAGGTGGCGCAGGCGCCTGAAAAAATGCGTCAGGCGACGGCTGCGTTGAATGCGCTGAGCGACGTCGATAATGATGATGAAATGCGAAAAACGCTGAGTGCGCTTTCGCTACGTCAGCTTGAGCTGCGCGTGGCGCAGGTACTGGATGATTTGCAAAATTCGCAAAACGATCTTGCCGCTTATAACAGCCAGCTTGTTTCGCTACAGACCCAGCCTGAGCGCGTGCAAAACGCCATGTATACCGCCTCACAGCAAATACAGCAAATCCGTAACCGTCTGGACGGCAATAACGTCGGCGAAGCCGCGCTTCGCCCCAGCCAACAGGTGTTATTACAGGCACAACAGGCGCTGCTTAATGCGCAGATCGACCAGCAACGTAAGAGTCTTGAAGGGAATACCGTTTTGCAGGACACCCTGCAAAAACAGCGGGATTACGTGACGGCCAACAGTAATCGCCTTGAACATCAGCTTCAACTTTTACAGGAGGCAGTCAACAGTAAACGACTTACGCTAACGGAAAAAACGGCCCAGGAGGCCATTTCGCCGGACGAAACGGCGCGTATCCAGGCGAACCCGCTGGTAAAACAGGAACTGGATATTAACCATCAACTCAGCCAGCGTCTGATTGTCGCGACCGAAAACGGCAATATGTTGATGCAGCAAAACATTAAAGTAAAAAACTGGCTCGATCGCGCGCTGCAGTCGGAAAGAAATATCAAAGAACAGATTGCCGTCTTAAAAGGCAGCCTGTTGCTGTCGCGTATTCTTTATCAACAGCAGCAAACCCTGCCCTCCGCCGACGAACTCGAAGATATGACCAACCGTATTGCGGATTTGCGTCTGGAGCAGTTTGAAATCAACCAGCAGCGTGATGCCTTATTCCAAAGCGATGCCTTTGTCGACAAGCTGGAGGAGGGGCATACCAGCGAGGTAAATGATGAAGTTCATGATGCGTTGCTTCAGGTGGTGGAGATGCGCCGTGAGCTATTGGATCAGCTAAATAAACAGTTGGGTAACCAGCTGATGATGGCGATTAACCTGCAAGTTAACCAGCAGCAGTTGATGAGCGTCTCGAAAAATCTGAAAGCCATTCTGACGCAGCAGATTTTTTGGGTGAACAGTAACCGCCCTATGGACTGGGACTGGCTTAAAGCGTTCCCCCAAACGTTAAAAGAGCAATTCAGCGCCATGAAAATCACGGTGAACTGGCAAAAAGCCTGGCCCGCGGTATTTATTGCTTTTTTGGCCGGGTTGCCGCTCTTGCTCATCGCCGGCTTAATCCGCTGGCGTCTGAAATGGTTAAAAGCGTATCAACAGAAGCTGGCCGCCGCCGTGGGATCGTTGCGTAACGATAGTCAGCTCAATACGCCAAAAGCTATTCTGATCGATCTGATCCGCGCGCTGCCGGTGTGCCTGATTATCCTCGCGCTTGGACTGATCCTGCTGACCATGCAGCTAAATATCAGCGATCTGCTCTGGGCCTTTAGTAAAAAGCTCGCGATGTTCTGGCTGGTCTTTGGGCTGTGCTGGAAGGTGCTGGAAAAAGAGGGCGTGGCGATACGCCATTTTGGTATGCCAGCGCAGTTGACCAGCCACTGGCGTCGCCAGATTGTACGCATTAGCCTCGCATTGCTGCCGCTGCACTTTTGGTCTGTGGTGGCGGAGTTGTCGCCGCTGAATCTGATGGATGACGTGCTGGGGCAGGCGGTTATTTTCCTCAATCTGCTGGTCATAACATTGCTGGTGTGGCCACTGTGCCGGGAAAGCTGGCGCGATAAAGAATCTCACGGCATTCGACTGGTGACCGTGACGATTCTTTCCATTATTCCGGTGGCGTTAATGGTATTAACGGCGACCGGCTATTTCTATACCACCCTGCGCCTGGCGGGACGCTGGATTGAAACCGTCTATCTGGTCATTATCTGGAACCTGCTTTATCAAACGGTACTGCGCGGGTTAAGCGTAGCGGCACGCCGGATTGCCTGGCGACGCGCGCTGGCTCGTCGTCAGAACCTGGTAAAAGAGGGAGCGGAAGGCGCGGAGCCACAGGAAGAACCCACCATCGCGCTGGAGCAGATTAACCAGCAAACATTACGTATCACGATGCTGCTAATGCTTGCCCTGTTCGGCGTTATGTTCTGGGCGATTTGGTCCGATTTGATCACCGTATTCAGCTATCTTGATAGCATCACTCTGTGGCACTACAACGGCTCCGAAGCTGGCGCTGCGGTGGTGAAAAGCGTGACGATGGGCAGCTTGCTATTCGCCATTATTGCCGCGATGGTGGCCTGGGCGCTTATCCGCAACTTACCCGGCCTGTTGGAAGTGCTGGTGCTTTCACGTCTGAATATGCGCCAGGGGGCTTCGTATGCGATCACCACGATCCTTAACTACGTCATTATCGCTGTTGGCGCGATGACAGTATTCGGATCGCTCGGCGTCTCGTGGGATAAACTCCAGTGGCTGGCGGCGGCGTTGTCGGTAGGTCTCGGTTTTGGACTACAGGAGATCTTCGGTAACTTTGTCTCGGGTTTAATCATCCTCTTCGAACGTCCGGTACGCATTGGCGATACGGTAACGATCGGCACCTACTCCGGCACGGTCAGTAAGATTCGTATTCGCGCTACCACTATTACCGATTTTGATCGTAAAGAAGTGATCATTCCGAACAAAGCGTTCGTAACGGAGCGGCTGATTAACTGGTCCCTCTCCGATACCACGACTCGTCTGGTGATCCGGCTTGGCGTGGCCTATGGCTCGGATCTGGAAAAAGTGAAAAGAGTCCTGCTACAGGCGGCGATGGAGCATCCGAAGGTGATGCACGATCCGGAACCTGCCGTATTCTTCACCACCTTTGGCGCCAGCACTCTGGATCATGAACTGCGTCTGTACGTGCGTGAATTGCGCGATCGTAGCCATACGGTGGATGAACTGAACCGCGCGATCGATCGACTGTGCCGTGAAAATGATATCAATATCGCCTTTAACCAGCTTGAGGTGCATCTGCATAACGCGAAGGGCGACGAAGTCACTGAAGTGAAGCGCGATCTCAACGGCGGCGATCTGGCGCCTACGACAAGCTAAAAGGCGGTGGGCCGCGCGCTTTATGAGTGCGCGCGGCGCCGCTAATGCGAAAGCGTAGAAAGCTCTTCCGGCGTAATGCCGGTGACGCTGGCGATGAGCCCGGGTTCCAGCCCGTTGGCAAGCATTTTGCGGGCAATAGCGCGCGCTTCGGCCTCTCGGCCTTGTGCTAACCCTTGCTCAAGGCCTTTTTGCAGACCCTTTTGCAACCCTTCCGTTCGGCCTTTTTCTTCCAGCCATTCCGCTATTGTCATCAGTTGTTCCTTATACTGCGGCGCGCCCTGCGCCAGTTGACGAATCAGCGCCCCGGGTTCTGCGGCGTTTCCTGCTTTCAACATATAGTTGATCAGCACACTGAGCTGTGTGTCCGTCAAATGATCCTGCGTTAAAAGCGTGATAAGGGGGTCGAGCAGTTCGCTTAAATCGCGTTGACGAATATGTTTTTGCAGGAGCTCTAACATCGCTATCCGCCGATGCTGCAAAAGCTGATTATCCGGCATTATCGTCAGGTCGACCAGCGCAAATTCGCAGCTGTATAAGGCCTTCGCCATATCCGGTTTCACAAACATATTATGCCAGTTAAGGCTATAGGGCCACGGGCTTTCCGGACCGTGATAAAAGAGGATTGGTACCACCAGCGGCAAGGTATCATGACCGGCATCCAGATGACGCTGCATGGCGGCAATGGCGTACCGCATCAGGCGAAAAGCCATCAGCCGGTCTGATTTGCTCTGATGTTCAATGAGCGCGTAAACATACCCGGGGCCGTGTTGGGTATGCAGAGAGTAGAGAATATCTGAATAGCGGCTGCGTAAATTGTCTTCAACAAAACTCCCCGACTCCAGCTTCAGTGAATCCAGATCGCAGATTGCAAGAAAGTCTTCTGGCAAGTGGAGAGCCAGAAAGTCGCGGGCGACCTCTTTTTGCATCAGCATCTGTCGGAATACCGCATCGTGCGGCGTGGTGGGTAGACGTTCCATGCCCCGTCCTTTGTTGCCTGACTGTAGCGACCACTCTGTCAGCGACAACGAGGACAAACCAGAGGGCAATTACTCTGTTTGCGAGTCGTCTTCCGTACTTTTTAACTTGTTTTCATAATCTCGCATAACTATTTCCAGCGCGCGTAGCACCGTTCGTGCCGGTAAGCGATTCTCTTCAAGCAGCACAATTAAATCCACGGCCAGTTTGACTTCATCAGGGGCATTTTCAAGCGACATACTTTCTCCAGGATTAACGGGTTAAACGCGCCAGTACGTTTTCTATTTTCTCCAGCGCATGTCGGCAGCGCGCCAGCCGTCCTTCATAGATCTCGACTTCCTTTTGCAGCGTTTGTTGTTCGACAAGGCCGGTCGCCTGCGCCAGACGAATTTTGCGCTCCTGTGTCATCGCCAGTAGTCGACGTTCAAACTCCTGATGCTGTATTCGTCTGCGCTGCCAACGGCCAAGCCCTGGCGCGGCGGCGTCCCACTGGCGCAGCGACCAGGTGGCGGTTTCACGCGATATCGCCTCCAGTTGCGAAGCCAGATGTTCCGCCAGCCAGGCGACTTGCGGCAGTTGCTCATGTTTTACCGCCTGACGCAACGCGGCGAGATTGGCGTCAGCCTCTTCCAGATATCCCTGCAACAGAGTACTGCGGGTACGGAAAAGATGTCGGTCAAAGCGCGCGCTTAACGTCGCATGTTGCGCCAGCGGCGCGCTGCGTTGGCGTAGCGTCGCCAGCCTCTCTTCCAGCGTCTGTAACAGCATAGCGGTTTTCAATTCAACACCCCGATGAAAATAAGACAGGCTGTGCTACAGTAGCCTTCTGTTTGATAACGATTCGCATTATGCAACGTACTATTTTAACCATCATTGGCTGGCTGGCGGTAGTATTAGGGACACTGGGCGTGGTTTTGCCCCTGTTGCCGACTACGCCGTTCATTTTACTGGCGGCCTGGTGTTTCGCCCGCTCGTCGCCGCGTTTCCATGCCTGGTTGTTATACCGCTCATGGTTTGGCGGTTATCTGCGCCACTGGCAGCGCTATCGGGCCATGCCGCCGGGAGCGAAACCGCGAGCGATCGCGTTGATATTGCTGACCTTTGGTATCTCGCTGTGGCTGGTGAATATGATGTGGGTGCGGGTGCTGCTGTTGGTTATTTTGGCCTGTCTGCTGATTTTTATGTGGCGGATACCGGTGATTGATGAAAAGCAACAAAAGCGCTGAAGCACACGAATCGCTGTTGCAATTGTCGTCCACAGCCAGTAAATTCGACCGTTTTCGAGCACAGGCGCAGGCGGTCAAAGAGTAACCGAGCGTTACCCCTGACTGAAAAGTATTGCGCCGTGAGTAACACCGTACTTAGCAGGCATATATCCATGACCGCGACTGCACAGCAGCTTGAGTTTCTCAAAAACAGCATCAAAAGCATTCAGGATTACCCGAAACCGGGCATTCTTTTCCGTGATGTCACCAGCTTACTGGAAGACCCGAAAGCCTACGCGCTCAGTATTGAACTGTTGGTTGAGCGTTATAAAAATGCGGGTATCACCAAAGTGGTCGGCACCGAAGCGCGTGGCTTCCTGTTTGGCGCGCCGGTTGCGCTTGGGCTGGGCGTTGGTTTTGTTCCGGTACGTAAACCGCGCAAATTACCGCGTGAAACTATTGCCGAGACCTATGAATTAGAGTACGGCACCGATCAGCTGGAAATTCATGTCGACGCGATTAAACCTGGCGACAACGTGCTGGTCGTGGACGATCTGCTGGCGACTGGCGGCACCATTGAGGCGACCGTGAAGCTGATCCGTCGTCTGGGCGGGAAAGTCACCGATGCGGCGTTCATCATCAATTTGTTCGATCTGGGCGGCGAGCAGCGTCTGGAAAAGCAGGGGATTACCTGTTATAGCCTGGTGCCGTTTCCGGGGCATTGATTCAGGCTATTCGCACTGCTATTTTAGCCAGAGAGACAACCTCGCTGTATCGGCGAGGTTGTGTTAGCATTACCCTTCTATGAATCCACCTTCCAGCGTTTCAGAGCCTGCCAATGAGTTATCAGGTCTTAGCCAGAAAATGGCGCCCACAAACCTTTGCTGACGTCGTCGGCCAGGAACATGTGCTGACCGCACTGGCGAACGGCTTGTCGTTAGGGCGCATTCATCACGCATATCTTTTTTCCGGCACGCGCGGCGTCGGTAAAACCTCTATCGCCCGACTGCTGGCGAAGGGGCTGAACTGCGAAACCGGTATTACCGCGACGCCGTGCGGCGTTTGCGATAACTGTCGGGAAATTGAGCAGGGGCGTTTTGTCGATCTCATTGAGATTGACGCCGCATCGCGTACCAAAGTCGAAGACACCCGCGACCTGCTGGATAACGTCCAGTACGCGCCTGCGCGCGGTCGCTTTAAAGTCTATCTGATCGATGAAGTCCACATGCTGTCGCGCCACAGCTTTAATGCGCTACTTAAAACGCTTGAAGAGCCGCCAGCGCATGTGAAATTTTTACTGGCGACCACCGATCCGCAGAAGCTGCCGGTGACCATTTTGTCGCGCTGCCTACAGTTTCATCTCAAAGCGCTGGATGTTGAACAGATTCGCCATCAGCTTGAGCATATTCTCAATGAGGAACATATCGCTCACGAACCCCGCGCGTTGCAGTTGTTATCACGGGCGGCTGACGGCAGCCTGCGCGATGCATTAAGTCTGACTGACCAGGCGATCGCCAGCGGCGACGGGCAGGTTTCGACGCAGGCGGTAAGCGCCATGCTCGGTACGCTGGACGACGACCAGGCTTTGTCATTAGTCGAGGCAGTGGTTGACGCTAACGGCGAACGCGTCATGTCGCTTATCAACGAGGCGGCGGTGCGCGGTATTGAATGGGAAGCGCTGCTGGTCGAAATGCTTAGCCTGCTGCACCGTATTGCGATGGTGCAACTTTCGCCTGCCGCGTTAGGCAGCGATATGGCGGCTATCGAGCAACGGATGCGCGAACTTGCCCGGACGGTGCCTCCCGGCGATCTTCAGCTCTATTATCAGACGTTGTTGATTGGTCGCAAAGAATTGCCCTGGGCGCCGGACCGGCGGATGGGCGTTGAAATGACGTTACTGCGTGCGCTGGCGTTTCACCCGCGTATGCCCTTGCCGGAGCCTGAAACGCCGCGGCAGTCTTTTGCGCCCGTGGCCCCAACGGCGGTAATGACGCCGCCGCAGGTGCAGCAGCCGTCGGCGCCCGCGCCGCAGACATCGCCAGCGCCGCTGCCGGCGTCTACCAGTCAGGTGCTGGCGGCGCGCAATCAGCTACAGCGCGCGCAGGGAGTAACCAAAACAAAAAAGAGTGAACCGGCAGCCGCATCCCGCGCGCGGCCGGTGAATAACTCTGCGCTGGAGCGGCTGGCCTCGGTTTCGGAGCGCGTACAGGCGCGCCCGGCGCCGTCTGCGCTGGAAACGGCGCCAGTAAAGAAAGAGGCTTATCGCTGGAAGGCCACCACGCCGGTAGTACAAACCAAAGAAGTGGTGGCTACGCCAAAAGCGCTTAAGAAAGCTCTGGAGCATGAAAAAACGCCGGAGCTGGCGGCTAAACTGGCGGCGGAAGCGATTGAGCGCGATCCGTGGGCGGCGCAGGTAAGCCAGCTTTCTTTGCCTAAGCTGGTGGAGCAGGTGGCGCTCAATGCCTGGAAGGAGCAGAACGGCAACGCGGTTTGTCTGCATCTGCGCTCGACGCAGCGGCACCTCAATTCCAGCGGCGCGCAGCAAAAGCTGGCGCAAGCGCTCAGCGATCTGACGGGAACGACGGTTGAACTGACCATCGTTGAAGATGATAATCCCGCGGTGCGTACGCCGCTGGAATGGCGTCAGGCCATTTATGAAGAGAAACTCGCGCAAGCGCGTGAGTCAATTATTGCGGATAATAACATTCAGACGCTGCGTCGATTCTTCGACGCCGAGCTGGATGAAGAGAGTATCCGCCCCATTTGATCGTAAGCCCGGCTTGCGATTGTGAACCATCAAGAGAGAGAGCTTATGTTTGGAAAAGGCGGTCTGGGCAATCTGATGAAGCAGGCCCAGCAGATGCAGGAAAAAATGCAGAAAATGCAGGAAGAGATTGCGCAGCTGGAAGTGACCGGCGAATCCGGCGCGGGTCTGGTGAAGGTTACCATCAACGGCGCGCATAACTGCCGCCGCGTGGAAATTGACCCAAGCCTGCTGGAAGATGACAAAGAGATGCTGGAAGATCTGGTCGCTGCGGCCTTCAACGATGCGGCGCGCCGCATTGAAGAGACGCAAAAAGAGAAGATGGCTTCCGTCTCTTCCGGTATGCAACTGCCGCCAGGCTTTAAGATGCCATTCTGATGCAAACCAGTCCGCTGTTAACTCAGCTTATGGAAGCGTTGCGCTGCCTTCCGGGCGTCGGCCCTAAGTCGGCGCAGCGGATGGCGTTTACCCTGTTGCAGCGCGATCGCAGCGGCGGAATGCGCCTGGCGCAGGCGCTGACCCGGGCGATGTCGGAAATCGGCCACTGCGCCGACTGCCGCACCTTTACCGAGCAGGATGTCTGTAATATCTGTTCGAACCCGCGGCGTCAGGAAAACGGCCAGATTTGCGTGGTGGAGAGTCCTGCGGATATCTACGCCATTGAGCAGACCGGGCAATTTTCCGGGCGGTATTTCGTGCTGATGGGCCACCTGTCGCCGCTGGACGGCATCGGGCCGGATGATATCGGTCTCGATCGTCTGGAACAGCGGCTGGCGTCAGAAAAAATCAGTGAGCTGATCCTCGCGACCAACCCGACGGTTGAAGGGGAGGCTACCGCGAACTATATTGCCGAGCTGTGCGCGGAGGCCGGCGTCGAAGCCAGTCGTATCGCCCACGGCGTGCCGGTTGGCGGCGAACTGGAGATGGTCGACGGTACGACGCTGTCCCACTCGCTGGCGGGACGCCATAAGATTATTTTCTGAACAAACGGAGGCGGCATTCGCGGCCTCCGCTTGAAATCACACCCGCTTGTCCCCATCTCACCCTCAACGTATTTTTACCATTAAAAATGGCATTGTTGAGGTCTATCCACATGAAAGGACAAGAAACACGTGGTTTTCAGTCAGAAGTTAAACAACTTCTGCACCTGATGATCCATTCTCTTTATTCCAATAAAGAAATCTTCCTGCGTGAACTCATCTCTAACGCCTCAGATGCGGCGGACAAGCTGCGTTTCCGCGCTCTGTCAAACCCGGACCTGTATGAAGGAGATGGCGAGCTGCGTGTGCGCGTCTCTTTCGATAAAGATAAGCGTACGTTGACCATTGCCGATAACGGCGTAGGGATGAATCGTGATGAGGTGATTGACCACTTAGGCACCATTGCCAAGTCCGGCACCAAATCTTTCCTCGAATCAATGGGGTCCGATCAGGCGAAAGATAGCCAGCTCATCGGTCAGTTTGGCGTAGGCTTCTACTCCGCGTTTATTGTGGCCGATAAAGTGACTGTACGTACCCGTGCGGCAGGCGACAAGCCGGAAAATGGCGTGTTCTGGGAATCGGCAGGCGAAGGCGAATACACCGTTGCCGATATCACCAAAAATGACCGTGGTACGGAAATCACCTTACACCTGCGTGAAGGCGAAGATGAATTCCTCGATGACTGGCGCGTACGCTCAATTATCAGTAAATATTCCGATCACATCGCATTGCCGGTAGAGATTGAAAAACGGGAAGAAAAAGACGGCGAAACCGTGATTTCCTGGGAGAAAATCAACAAGGCTCAGGCGTTGTGGACCCGCAACAAGTCGGAAATTAAAGACGACGAGTACAACGAGTTTTACAAGCACATCGCGCATGATTTCACCGATCCGCTGACCTGGAGCCACAACCGCGTGGAAGGTAAGCAGGAGTACACCAGCCTGCTGTATATCCCGTCGCAGGCGCCGTGGGATCTGTGGAACCGCGATCACAAACATGGTCTGAAGCTGTACGTACAGCGCGTGTTCATTATGGACGATGCCGAGCAGTTCATGCCGAACTATCTGCGTTTCGTGCGCGGCCTGATTGATTCTAACGACCTGCCGTTGAACGTCTCCCGTGAAATCCTGCAGGACAGCACGGTAACGCGTAATCTGCGTAGCGCTCTGACCAAACGCGTCCTGCAAATGCTGGAAAAACTGGCGAAAGACGACGCGGAAAAATACCAAACCTTCTGGAAACAGTTCGGTCTGGTGTTGAAAGAAGGCCCGGCGGAAGATCACGCCAACCAGGAAGCGATCGCTAAACTGTTGCGCTTTGCCTCCACCCATACCGACTCTTCCGCCCAGACCGTGTCGCTGGAAGATTACGTCTCCCGGATGAAAGAAGGGCAGGAAAAAATCTACTACATCACCGCAGACAGCTATGCGGCGGCGAAAAACAGCCCGCACCTGGAGCTGCTGCGTAAGAAAGGCATCGAAGTGCTGCTGCTCTCCGATCGCATCGACGAGTGGATGATGAACTACCTGACCGAGTTTGACGGTAAAGTATTCCAGTCGGTCGCTAAAGCCGATGAGTCCATCGAAAAACTGGCGGATGAAGTCGACGAAAACGCGAAAGAAGCGGAAAAGGCGCTTGAGCCGTTCGTGGAGCGTGTCAAAACCCTGCTGGGCGATCGCGTGAAAGAGGTGCGTCTGACGCATCGTTTAACCGACACGCCGGCGATTGTCACCACCGATGCGGATGAAATGAGCACCCAGATGGCGAAGCTGTTCGCCGCGGCCGGTCAGTCCGTGCCGGAAGTGAAATACATCTTTGAGCTCAATCCGGATCATGTGCTGGTTAAACGCACTGCCGATACCGAGGATGAAGCGCAGTTTAAAGAGTGGGTCGAGCTGCTGCTGGATCAGGCGCTGTTCGCTGAACGCGGTACGCTGGAAGATCCGAACCAGTTTATCCGCCGTATGAACCAGTTGCTGGTATCCTGATAACGCTCATCTGATTGCCGGATAGCGACGCGAAGCATCTTATCCGGCCTACGGACGGGTACTGTTTTGTGACTGCCGGATGGCGACGTGAAACGTCTTATCCGGCCTACGGACGGGTACTGTTTTGTGACTGCCGGATGGCGACGCGAAGCATCTTATCCGGCCTACGGGCGAGTACTGTTTGTAGGCCGGATAAGCGTCAGCGCCATCCGGCATTTTTTATAATACCTTCTCTTTTCTGGATTTCTCTTCGTTAACCGTTTCAGCATCAGGCGGCTTCCTTGAGCGAAATGCGTGATGGTGGTATCGTTTAGCGCTTTTTAAAAAATATCGACAACCTTTGAGGGGATTTTCGTAATGCGTATTATTCTGCTTGGCGCTCCGGGCGCGGGTAAAGGAACTCAGGCTCAGTTCATCATGGAGAAATATGGTATTCCGCAAATCTCCACTGGCGATATGCTGCGCGCCGCAGTGAAATCAGGCTCCGAGTTGGGCAAACAGGCGAAAGATATCATGGACGCCGGTAAACTGGTGACCGATGAACTGGTGATTGCGCTGGTTAAAGAGCGTATCGCCCAGGAAGACTGCCGTAACGGTTTTCTGCTGGACGGTTTCCCGCGCACGATCCCGCAGGCTGACGCGATGAAAGAAGCGGGTATTGTCGTGGATTACGTGCTGGAATTCGACGTACCGGACGAACTGATCGTTGACCGTATTGTGGGTCGCCGCGTACACGCCGCCTCTGGCCGCGTTTACCACGTTAAGTTTAATCCGCCGAAAGTAGAAGGCAAAGATGACGTCACCGGTGAAGATCTGACGACCCGTAAAGACGATCAGGAAGAGACCGTTCGCAAACGTCTGGTGGAATATCATCAGATGACCGCGCCGCTGATTGGCTACTACCAGAAAGAAGCGGAAGCGGGCAACACCAAATACGCTAAAGTTGACGGTACGCAGGCCGTTGCCGACGTGCGCGCAGCGCTGGAAAAAATCCTCGGTTAATTTTTTCGCGTAGTGAACCGCTTATCAGGCCTGCTGTTATCCCACAGGTCTGATAAGCGTAACGCCATCAGGCAATCGGTGCCGGATGGCGGCCTGAACGCCTTATCCGGCCTGCTGGTATCGTGAGCGCCATTCGGCAAATTCTCGTCTTACCTCTCGCAGCAATTAGTTCTTCTTTATCGCTTTTCCGCTACAATTATCAACAATTTGAATAGATAAGAGGCGGCAATGCGTCAGACGAAAACCGGTATCCTGCTGGCTAACCTTGGCACGCCAGATGCCCCAACTCCCGAAGCGGTAAAGCGCTACCTGAAACAATTTTTAAGCGACAGACGCGTGGTGGATACTCCTCGTCTGCTGTGGTGGCCGCTGCTGCGTGGCGTTATTTTACCGCTGCGTTCGCCGCGCGTCGCGAAACTCTATCAATCTATCTGGATGGATGGCGGTTCGCCGCTCATGGTATATAGCCGCGAACAGCAACAGGCGCTGGCCGCGCGGTTGCCAGACACGCCCGTCGCGCTGGGGATGAGCTACGGCTCGCCCTCGCTGGAAAGCGCTGTCGATGAGCTGTTAGCAAGCGACGTTGACCATATCGTCGTGCTGCCGTTGTACCCGCAATACTCTTGCTCAACGGTGGGCGCAGTCTGGGACGAACTGGGGCGGATACTGGCGCGTAAACGTCGTATTCCCGGTATCTCATTTATTCGCGATTACGCGGATGACGGCGCTTATATCGATGCGCTGGCGAAAAGCGCGCGTGAGTCGTTCGCCAGACACGGCGAGCCGGATGTGCTTCTGCTCTCTTATCACGGCATTCCACAACGTTATGCGGATGAAGGCGATGACTACCCGCAGCGCTGTCGCGATACCACGCGCGAACTGGTTTCCGCATTGGGACTGCCGCCGGAAAAGGTAATGATGACGTTCCAGTCGCGCTTTGGCCGTGAACCGTGGCTGACGCCGTACACCGATGAAACGCTAAAAATGTTGGGTGAAAAGGGGACTGGCCATATTCAGGTCATGTGTCCGGGGTTTGCCGCGGATTGTCTGGAGACGCTGGAAGAGATAGCGGAACAGAACCGCGAGATTTTCCTTGAAGCGGGCGGTAAAAAATATGCGTACATTCCGGCGCTGAACGCGACGCCGGAACATATTGATATGATGCTGAAACTCACGGCGCCGTACCGTTAACGCGGCGTCTTCATCCTCGCCATAAAGAAGCGTGCGCCGTCCTGCAAGGCATCGTCGGCGATTGTCATCATTCGCGAATAGTGCAGAAAGGCGTGCAGCGTGCCGGGATACATTTTGTATTCGCAGGGCTGCTGGTGCGCCTGTAATGTCTGGTGCAGCAAGCGGCTGTCATCAATGAGCGGATCAAACTCCGCGCTGGCAATAAAGCAGGGCGGCACATCGCGCGTGAGATCGTTATTAAACAGACAATACCAGGGCGATTCCCGATCTTCATCGTTACGCAGATAGGCCTTTTCGTACATGTCCAGATCTTCACGCGTCAGGCCGTCCCACGCGCCGCCGAACAGACGGCGGCTTACCGAGTCCTGCAATCCATACAGCCCATACCACAACAGAATCGCGATAACGTTACCGCAGCGAATGTGCTTATCACGTAACCAGAGCGCGCTGGCAAGCGCCAGCATGGCGCCTGCGGAATCCCCGGCGAAACCGATTTTCTCCACGTTGAGCGAGTATTCATCGGCATGTTGAGAGAAGTAGCTGCATACCGCGACGGTTTCTTCAATGGCCTGCGGATAACGCGCTTGCGGCGACAGCGAATAATCAATACCGATCACGGTGCAGCCGGTATAACGCGCCAGCAGACGCATTATCCGGTCATGCGTATCCAGATTACCGAGGATAAATCCGCCGCCGTGCAGATAGTATAAGGTGGCCTGACTGGTCGGCTGCGGCAAGTAGAGCCGGGTTGTTACATCGCCATAAGGCGTAGGGACGGCACAGGTCCGGGTGGTCATGGACGGCGCGTCGGCATTCCAGAAACGGCGCTCAAGAAGATAATACTGACGCTGGGTCTCAATATCGCCATCGGCAGGCCAGGGGGGAAGGCCTGGTTGCTGGAAGTTTACGACGGCTGTCATTTCGTCAGATAGTCGGGTGAGTACGGGAATTTTATTTTCCGGCTTCATAAAACGCTCCTTGTGAAAGTGAACCATTGTAAAAAACGCGGCTGGAGAAACTGCGATCTCGTCGTCCGATATTGAAACGCCATCGTCCGTCGCGCGCAGCAGGGGGAATGTGCTACCATGCAGCGCTCCGTTATTCATCCGTAAGCACAATCATGAAATTTCCCGGTAAACGTAAATCCAAACACTATTTTCCCGTCAATGCGCGTGACCCGTTGTTGCAACAAATTCAGCCAGAACAGGAAACCAACGCCTCCTGGGTCGTCGGTATCGACCAGACGTTGGTGGATATTGAGGCGAAAGTGGATGACGATTTTATTACACGCTATGGATTAAGCGCCGGGCATTCTCTGGTGATAGAAGACGAGGTGGCGGAGAAGCTGTATCAGGAACTGACGCGGGAAAATCTGATCACCCATCAGTTTGCTGGCGGCACCATAGGCAATACGATGCACAATTACTCGGTACTGGCGGATGACCGTTCGGTGTTACTGGGCGTGATGTGCAGCAACATTGAGATTGGCAGCTACGCTTATCGCTACCTGTGTAATACTTCCAGCCGTACCGACCTGAATTATCTGCAAGCGGTAGATGGCCCGATTGGCCGCTGTTTCACGCTGATTGGCGAATCCGGCGAGCGTACCTTCGCTATCAGCCCCGGCCATATGAATCAGCTACGGGCGGAAAGTATTCCGGAAGCGGTGATCGCTGGCGCTTCCGCGCTGGTGTTGACCTCATATCTGGTGCGCTGTAAGCCTGGCGAACCGATGCCTGACGCGACGATGAAAGCGATCGAATACGCGAAAAAGCATAACGTGCCGGTTGTCATGACGCTGGGCACCAAATTTGTGATCGCCGATAATCCGCAGTGGTGGCAGGCGTTTCTCAAAGAGAATGTCTCGATTCTGGCAATGAATGAAGAAGAAGCGGAAGCGCTGACCGGCGAAAACGACCCGCTGCTGGCGGCGGATAAGGCGCTGGACTGGGTCGATCTGGTGTTATGCACCGCCGGGCCGATAGGGTTATATATGGCAGGCTTCACCGAAGAGGAAGCAAAACGTAAAACCCAGCATCCGCTGCTGCCGGGGGCTATTGCTGAATTTAACCAGTATGAATTTAGCCGGGCAATGCGCCATAAAGATTGTATTAATCCGCTGCGCGTTTATTCGCATATTGCGCCGTATATGGGCGGGCCGGAAAAAATCATGAACACCAACGGCGCGGGCGATGGCGCGCTGGCGGCGCTGCTGCACGATATTACGGCGAACAGTTACCATCGTAGCAACGTACCGAACTCCAGTAAGCACAAATTCACCTGGCTGACCTATTCGTCGCTGGCGCAGGTGTGTAAATATGCTAACCGTGTCAGTTATCAGGTACTGAACCAGCATTCTCCGCGTCTGACACGCGGGCTGCCGGAGCGTGAGGACAGCCTGGAAGAGTCGTACTGGGATCGCTAATCTGGCTTGCCCGATGGCGCTGCGCGCATCGGGCCGTCCGGCAAACCCTTAACTGGCGACGACTTCACCCGCGGGCGGCGTTTCAAGCAGTTCCAGCATCGCCCGGGCAATTTCTCGCTCGCCCATCACTACCTGATTGGCTCCCCGCTCGGTAATATATTTCACTTCATCATCATAGTGCGCGCGGGCGATTATCTCGATATCAGGGCTTTTTTCCCGCGCTGAGGCGACAATCTCGCCGGCTTCGTACCCGTTGGGGATGGTCAATAATAGCCAGCGGGCGCAGTCCAGATGCGCCAGATTCATGATTTCTTCGTTAGCGGCGTTGCCCAGCACGGCGCGAATCCCGCGTTCGCGCAGCTCATCCACGCGGGTACGGGACGTTTCGATAACTACCAGCGGAATCCCCGCCGCCAGTAATTTTTCTCCCAGCAGACTGCCTACGCGGCCAAAACCCACCAGCAGGGCATGATTACAGATATCCACCGGAATTTGCTTCTCTTCTTCGATAGCCTCTTCCAGAGTTTGCTCTTCCAGCGTTTCGGTTTTCGCCAGATACTTCTCCAGCAGGGTAAACAGTACGGGATTAAGCATAATCGACAAAATAGCGCCTGCCAGCACCAGGTTCTGTCCCGCTTGCGGCAGCAGGTTGAGCGCCATGCCGAGTCCGGCGAGAATAAAGGCGAACTCGCCGATTTGCGCCAGGCTGGCGGCAATGGTCAGCGCGGTTCGCGGCGAGTGGCCGAACATACGCACCAGGAAAAACGCAGCGATCGATTTGCCAAAGACGATAATGGCAAGCGTCGCCAGCACCGCCAGCGGCTGTTGAATCAAGACTAACGGATCGAACAACATGCCGACGGAAACAAAAAACAGGACGGCAAAGGCGTCGCGCAGCGGCAACGTATCGTGCGCCGCCCGGTGACTCAGTTCCGACTCATTAAGTACCATTCCAGCGAAGAACGCGCCCAGCGCAAAAGAGACGTCAAACAGTTCTACCGCGCCAAACGCAATGCCTAACGCCAGCGCCAGTACGGAAAGGGTAAATAATTCGCGCGAGCCGGTGGCGGCGCTGCGGGCCATAATCCACGGCACCAGGCGGCGTCCGACCAGCATCATGATGGCGATAAACGCCACCACTTTACCAATGGTTATCCCCATATCGACTGCCAGCGAGGCTATGCCGACATCGCCTTTTTCCACCATGCCGGCAACGGCGGGCAGCAAAACCAGCGTCAGCACCATCACCAGATCTTCGACAATCAGCCAGCCGATGGCGATTTGCCCGCGCTGGCTATCAAGGAGTTGTCGCTCCTCAAGCGCGCGCAGCAGGACGACGGTACTGGCGGTAGACAGACAGAGCCCAAAAACGATGCCGGTCATTAATGACCATCCCAGCACGGCGGAAAGCGCCATACCCAGCAGCGTCGCCACCGCTATCTGAGCGACAGCGCCGGGAATGGCGATAGACTTTACCGCCATCAAATCCTTCAGCGAAAAATGCAGCCCGACGCCGAACATCAATAGAATCACGCCGAGCTCCGCCAGCTCCGGCGCCAGTTTGGTATCCGCAACAAAACCCGGGGTAAAAGGTCCCGCCAGAACGCCCGCTAACAGATATCCCACCAGTGGAGAAATACGCAATTTGTTGGCAATCATGCCGAGAATAAAAGCGAGCACAAGGCCGCCGACAATGGTGGTGATAAGCGGGGTAGCGTGATGCATTCCGTCTCCTTTGGTTGCTGGACTCCAAAACTCCGGGTAATAGTTTATGACAATTTCAATCAGGATGTTTATAAAAAATGGTTGTGTTTTATAAAAAAATACAATCTGACGGTAAAAAGAGCACGGAACGGAAAAGGGATAAGTATGGGATAGGCAAAGCATGATGGCATCAGGATGTACAGGCGGTTAAAGCGTACCTTTAACCGCCATAAAATCACGCTTTATGTCGATTATCAGGTAAGAATATGGTCAGTATCCCCAGAAGCGGCAGGAAAGCACAGATTTTATAAACTAAATAGATACTGGTATGGTCGGCAATCAGCCCCAGCACCGCTGCGCCCAGGCCTCCCATCCCGAAGGCAAACCCGAAAAACAGGCCGGAAACCATACCGATGCGTCCTGGCAGCAGCTCCTGGGCATACACCAGAATGGCGGAAAACGCCGACGCGAGAATAAAGCCGATAATCACCGTTAAAATCCCCGTCCAGTACAGCGTGGCGTAGGGTAAAACAAGGGTAAACGGCGCGACGCCGAGAATAGAGCCCCAAATCACATATTTTCTGCCGATTTTATCGCCCACCGGCCCGCCGATTACCGTCCCGGCAGCCACCGCAAACAGGAAGGCAAACAGATGGAGCTGCGCGTTTTGTATTGATAATCCGAATTTTTGCATCAGATAAAAGGTGTAGTAGCTACTGATGCTCGCCATATAAAAATATTTCGAGAAAATGAGTAGCAATAACACGCTGACCGCCAGCACGACTTTATTGCGCGGCAGCGGGTTAGCGATTATCGCTTTTGGCTTGCCTTTCGCTATCCGGTGCTGGGCTGCATACCAGCGGCTGATCTGCGCCAGCACCACGATCGCCAGCAGCGCGGCCAGCACAAACCAGGCGACATTCCCTTTGCCATAGGGCGCGATAATCACGGCGGCCAGCAGCGGACCCAACGAACTGCCGAAGTTACCGCCGACCTGGAAGATAGACTGCGCCAGACCATGACGTCCGCCGGAGGCCATGCGCGCCACGCGGGACGATTCCGGGTGAAAAACGGACGAGCCGGTACCCACCAGCGCCGCAGCGAGCAATACGCCGCCAAAACTTCCCGCCATTGCCAGCAGTACCAGCCCGCTCAGGGTAAAACACATGCCGACAGGCAGCGACCACGGCATGGGATATTTATCCGTCCAGTAGCCGACGACCGGTTGCAGCAGCGATGAGGCGAGCTGGAACGTCAGGGTGATCAAACCTATCTGGACGAAAGTCAGCGAAAACTCCGCCTGCAACAGGGGATAAATGGCTAAGATTAGCGACTGGATCATATCGTTCAGCAGATGGGAAAGACTGATCGCGCCCAAAATACCAAACGAAGTACGTGCTTTAGCGGCCGCTGCGGGCGCGCCGGCTAACGGCTGGGTTGGTTCACTCATGGCCATAGAAAGTCACTTAAATTTTATGCGATGTTGGAGATAGTAGGATGTGTAATTATTACTTGCCTAACATACCTGTGAAATGTGTTTGAAGGAAGTCTCAATTCTGAAAACATATTTGTCTATTATTGCAAGGAAAGGTAATTTCTGCGGTTGATATTGAGTCAGGGAGAGAAAGATGAAATTTTTGAAACGGGGTGTGGCGCTGGCGTTACTGGCGGCGTTCGCGCTGACGACTCAGCCTGCACAGGCTTACGAAAAAGATAAAACCTATAAAATTACTATCCTGCATACCAACGATCACCACGGTCACTTCTGGCGCAGCGAATATGGCGAATATGGTCTGGCGGCGCAAAAAACGCTGGTGGACAGTATCCGTAAAGAGGTGGCGCAAGAGGGGGGAAGCGTCCTGTTGTTATCCGGCGGCGACATTAATACCGGGGTGCCGGAATCCGATCTCCAGGATGCGGAGCCCGATTTCCGCGGGATGAATCTGATTGGCTACGACGCTATGGCCGTCGGTAATCATGAATTTGATAACCCGCTCACCGTATTGCGCCAGCAGGAAAAGTGGGTGAAGTTTCCCTTTCTTTCCGCCAATATTTATCAAAAAAGTACCGGCGAGCGTCTGTTTAAGCCGTGGGCTATTTTTACACGCCAGGATATAAAAATCGCGGTAATCGGCTTAACCACCGATGACACGGCGAAAATAGGCAACCCGGAATATTTCACCGATATTGAGTTTCGTAAACCTGCTGAAGAAGCAAAGGTGGTGATTCAGGAACTTAATATGAATGAAAAACCGGACGTGATTATCGCGACCACGCATATGGGACATTATGACAACGGCGATCACGGTTCGAACGCGCCGGGCGACGTTGAGATGGCGCGTAGCCTGCCTGCCGGTTCGTTGGCGATGATTGTGGGCGGTCACTCACAAGACCCGGTATGCATGGCGTCGGAAAATAAAAAACAGGTGAATTACGTACCGGGAACGCCCTGCGCGCCGGATAAGCAAAATGGCATCTGGATCGTGCAGGCGCATGAGTGGGGTAAATATGTGGGCCGCGCGGATTTCGAATTCCGTAACGGCGAGATGAAAATGGTTAACTACCAGCTTATTCCGGTAAATCTCAAGAAAAAAGTGACCTGGGATAACGGGAAAAGCGAGCGTGTACTTTACACGCCGGAAATCGCCGAAAATCCGCAAATGCTCTCGTTATTAACGCCGTTCCAGAATAAAGGTAAAGCGCAACTGGAGGTGAAAATTGGTAGCGTGAATGGCCTTCTTGAAGGCGATCGCAGTAAGGTCAGATTTGTCCAGACCAATATGGGACGGGTGATTCTGGCTGCGCAGATCGCGCGCACCGGCGCCGATTTTGGCGTGATGAGCGGCGGCGGTATTCGCGACTCGATTGAGGCGGGAGATATTACCTATAAAAGCGTGCTCAAGGTACAGCCGTTCGGCAACATTGTGGTGTATGCCGATATGAGCGGCAAAGAGGTAGTTGATTATCTCACCGCCGTAGCACAGATGAAACCGGACTCCGGCGCCTATCCACAGTTCGCCAATGTGAGCTTTGTCGCCAAAGAGGGCAAGCTCACCGATCTGAAAATCAAAGGCGAGCCTGTTGATCCGGCCAAAACCTATCGCATGGCGACGCTGAGTTTCAACGCCACGGGCGGCGATGGTTATCCGCGCATCGATAACAAACCGGGCTACGTGAATACCGGGTTTATTGACGCGGAAGTGCTGAAAGAGTTTATTCAGCAAAATTCACCGCTGGATGCGGCGGCGTTTACGCCAAATGGTGAGGTGAGCTGGCTGTAGCGGTACGGATAGCCATTTCTGCCTGATGGCGCGCAGCCTTAAGGCCTACGGATTATGTCTGCTGTGGGCCGGATAAGGCGTTTGCGCCGCTATCCGGCAATGTATTTTACGCAGGCTTAATCCCGACGCGCGATATCAGCGAATTTAGCACCCAGTATGGCGGCCAAATCGTCAGCCGCCAGTTCAATATCCAGCCCGCGTTTACCACCGGAAACATAAATAGTGGCAAACGTGCGGGCAGGCGCGTCAATCAGCGTGGGCAGCCGTTTCTTCTGTCCCAGCGGACTGATCCCGCCGACCAGATATCCCGTGGTGCGTTGCGCCACCATCGGGTCGGCCATATCGACCTTTTTCGCGCCCAGAGCTTTGGCGACTTTTTTCAAATCCAGCTGCCCGGCTACAGGCGTCACGGCGACGGCCAGTTGCTTCATATCGCCATTCACGGCGACCAAAAGCGTTTTATACACCTGATCGGCGTTTAGCCCGAGCTTACGCACCACTTCATCGCCAAAGTTAGTTTCATTCGGATCGTGATCGTAGGTGTGAATGTTAAACGGAATCTTGTTTTTTTCGAGTAACTTAACTGCGGGTGTCATAACGTTCCTTCTTACTACAGACGTGATTTGCCATCAGCATACGCCCGAAAGCGGACTAAAAAATAGTATAATCTTGTGCATTAGGTCTTGGCAGTTGCGGCAACTTTGAGCGACAATCTGAAGATCCGAAGCGAAAGCGTCGGGATAATAATAACGATGAAATTCCTCTTTGACGGGCCAATAGCGATATTGGCCATTTTTTTATTTCAATATTTGCGGTAGGTTGCCTTCGCCGTACAGATGTAGCGCCCCTACGGCTACCACGTAGCGTCCCGGCGGCAGTGCCAGCAGCGCGTCGCGCCAGGCTTCATTGCGTTTCACCATCAGTACATCATACAGCGGCTGGCTAAACGTTCTGGGGAGCGAAGCGCCGACGCTGGTCGGCGGCTGCTCAAGCCACCAGCCGATCATCACCTGCAAAAGCCGTGCGTTGGTGTGCCAGTGCGTCAACGTGTCGTCGAGCAGCGCCATCCCGCCATCGGGCAGATCGCAGAGTAGTTCGAGCTGGTGTTTCGCCCCTTCCAGCTCTTGCACCGGCAGCGACATTTCGCGGGCAGCCTGTAATAGCTGATAATCAATGCCATAGTCCGGGCGCAATCCCAGCCGTTGCGCCTGCGTGGCCTGTAGCACCATAGCTATCTGCCATAAAGGTTGATTATCAAAATGGATCAGCGGCATACCCAACTCGCTGACCCGTTTTTCCAGTGCGCTTAGCTGCCCGGCGCTGAGACGTTCGACCAACGGCGGGCATTTGGGGAGATTGCTGAATGGCGTTTCGTTACCAGAAATATCCGCTTCAACGACCAGCGCGTCGGCCTGGCGTAGCTTTTTCACCAGCTTTGCTGGAAGAGGAGCCATATCGCGTGTCCCCATATGAATACTGCCAACCAGATGCAGATGACGACCGCCGGGCAGGGAGAGATCGATAGCAGGCCAACTATTTGGGGTACCACGCAGCGCGCGCCATAAACGTTTAAGTTGATTTAATAACTCCATACGCGCTCCCTTTGAAAAAGCTCATGCTAGCGCGTTGGAGAAAAGGGCGCAATGCGCCCTGACGGGACGTCAACGATCGGTCGGGTTATTCGCTGCCGTCGAGATAGGCCGTTCTGGCGATGGTCATTTCAAGCTGGCATTTATAAATACTGATGCGCTTTTCAGCAGGTATGGCCTCGGATTTTGCATCGCTAAGTTTGCCGCACTGCTGCTCTTTTTTTGTCACCCAGACTCGCTGCTCTTGTTTTAATGCCGTTCGGGCAGAGGCGGGTAGCGAATTCCAGACCTGATTAAGCTCGCGATCTCTACTCTCAAATTTCTTTGCTGCGATTTCAATCAGTGAGTTATTTTTTTTCTTTATAATGCTATCACCAGATACCGTCATTCTTGCCATTACATAAATAGACCGCGCCAATTTATCGGTTTTTTGCACAGGGGTGACAACAATATCTTTGTTGTTGTCTGCTAGCTGAATATTGTAGTTAACCTGTTTCCAGGTCACCGTATTGTTTATTACCTGTCCATCCCCTTGTGAAATATAGAATAGAGTATTTGGTAAGTCTTTCATTAAGTTAAACAATGGCTGAGGAATACTCATGGCGACGGTAGCCGAGCAAGTTCGTAGGTTGGCATTTTCTGCTTGAGGGTTCTGCGTGATTACATCACTGAATTGAACAGGAATAGCCCGGAGTTGCTGCTCGTATTGAGTCTGGGGGATATCGAAGAAAAGCGTGGAGGGCTCTTTAATATAGTCTTGCTGTAAACGACCTAATGCTTCATTGTAAATCCATTCTTTTGCCGCCGTGACTGCATTATCGTTGCCACATTTTAACTCTGGAGTGGAATCAAATAACCCTGCATAACTGACGGCGGGAGAAAGCAGGAAAAGAAGCGTAACTGCTTTTCTAAACATAAATAACACATCCTTATGATTCAAAAAAACATTATAAAATGTTGTTTTTTATTTTTCTACAGGATGTGCGGTTAAATTTTTATATATTGATACGGTAAATTACTGATGGCTTAATAATATATCAGGCAGCTAATGCTGCCTGATAGGACTTTTTACGCTTTCGGTTTAAAGCGCAATAGCCGGTTGGCATTGCTCACGACGGTAATGGAAGACAGCGCCATTGCCGCGCCCGCTACTACCGGGTTTAACAAGGTACCGGTAAATGGCCACAGAATACCGGCGGCCACCGGGATACCAATGCTGTTGTAGATAAATGCGCCAAGCAGGTTTTGTTTCATATTGCGCAACGTCGCGCGCGAAATGGCCAGCGCATCCGCCACGCCCATCAGACTATGGCGCATCAGCGTAATCGCCGCGGTTTCAATCGCCACATCGCTGCCGCCGCCCATCGCGATACCGACGTCCGCCTGCGCCAGCGCGGGCGCATCGTTGATACCATCGCCGACCATCGCAACCTGACGACCCTGGCTTTGCAGACGTTTAATCGCATCGGCTTTGCCATCCGGCAGAACGCCCGCAATGACTTCGTCAATACCCGCTTCTTTGGCAATCGCGTTAGCCGTCGTTGGGTTATCCCCGGTGAGCATTACCAGACGGTATCCGGCGTTGTGCAGGCGTTCAAGCGCGGCAATACTATCGCTGCGCAATGGATCGCGTACCGCCAGTAACGCCGCCGCTTTACCGTCAATCGCCAGCAGGACCGGAGTCGAGCCTTGCGAGGCCTGCGCGGTGATTTCCGCCGTCATATCATCCGTGGCGACGTGCTGTTCGTTCAGCAACGCCTGGTTCCCCAGAAGCAGTTGATGGCCTTCCGCTTCACCGCTGACGCCCAGTCCGCGCAGAGTTCTGAAACCGTTCACCTGCGGCAGTTTATCGTCGCCGGCTTTTTCCAGAATCGCATGGGCCAGCGGGTGGCTGGAGCCTTGTTCGAGCGCGGCTGCCAGACGTAATGCCTGAGCTTCATCAACGCCGTTAAAGGTTTTTACCGCCACCACTTGCGGCTTGCCTTCCGTCAGCGTCCCGGTTTTATCAAAAACGAGGGTATCCAACGTACTGGCGCGTTGCAGGGCATCGGCGTCGCGTACCAGCACGCCGAATTCGGCAGCGCGGCCTACACCGGAAATAATCGACATTGGCGTCGCCAGGCCTAATGCGCAAGGGCAGGCGATAATCAGTACGGTGGTGGCGATGACCAGCGTATAAACAATTTGCGGCGCCGGTCCGAAGAAATACCAGATAGCGGCGCTGAACAGCGCAATGGCCACGACGACGGGAACGAATACCGCGGAGATTTTATCGGCCAGTTGGCCAATTTCCGGTTTACTGCTTTGCGCCTGGCGTACCATGCGAATAATGCGTGACAGCGTGGTATGACTGCCCACCGCGCTGGCGCGGAACAGGACGCTGCCGTCCTGGACGACGGTGCCGGCATGAACGCTGTCGCCTTCGCCTTTTTGCTGCGGAATGGGTTCGCCGGTCAGCATGGCTTCATCAAGCCACGCTTCGCCTTGGGTAATTTCGCCATCCACCGGCACGCGATCGCCGGTAGTGAGCCGCAGCAGCATCCCTGGCTGAACGTCCGCCAGCGGGACGCTTTTTTCGCCGTCTTCTGTCACGACGCGTGCGGTGGGCGGGGTGAGATCGAGTAATTTTTCCAGCGCTTTTGAGGAACGCTGACGGGCGCGCGCTTCCAGCATGTGTCCGAGATTAATCAGACCGATAATCATCGCGCTGGCTTCGTAATAGAGGTGCCGCGCTTCCATCGGGAACCACTGCGGCCACAGGTTGACGCTCATGGAGTAGAGCCAGGCGACCCCGGTGCCGAGCGCCACCAGCGTATCCATCGTCGCCGTGCCGTTCAGCAGGCTTTTCCACGCGTTACGGTAAAAGTGACCGCCCGCAAAGACCATCACCGCAAGCGTGATCAGGCCAATAGCCAGCCACAGGCTGCGGTTGTCGCCGGTCACCATCATGTTATCGCCGATCATCCCCCAGACCATGACCGGTATACCGACCGCCAGGGCGACGATGGCCTGCCAGCGAAAACGTTTCATGGTGGCGATGGCGGTTTCCTGCTGGCGCTCGCGGCGTTTGATGTCATCTTCAATCGCCTCTGCGCCGTAGCCGGCTTTTTCCACCGCCTGCACTAAATCAGCGGCGGACGCGCTGCCCATCACCAGCGCAGTGCGTTCCGCCAGGTTTACCCGTGCCTGCGTGACGCCCGGTACGCTTTGTAGCGCATGTTGTACGCGGGTGACACAACTGGCGCAGCTCATGCCGCTTAACAGCAACTGTTGGCTTTCTTCATCGGCCGTCGCTACCGGAAGCTCATGAGGAACCGCTGCCAGTGCTTCCGACGGGATTGATGACTCTGTCAGCGGTTTAGCCTTTGGGTGGCTTAACGTCGCGCCATACCCGGCTTGTTTGATGGTTTCAATTAACGCGTCCGCACTGGCGGTACCGGTAACGTGCGCTTCGGTTACGGTGACGTCCGCCAGCTCAACATCCGGACGTTGTTCAAGACTTTCTTTCACGCGTTTAACGCAATGACCGCAGGACAAACCGTCCAGGGTCAGGTCGATAGTTTGAGACATAGTAAAAACTCCTTTATGATTGGTCATCAATTCATTGACCTTAGTAATCGTAGTGACTCACTGTGATAAAGGTTAAACCTTCCAGCAAGGTTAAGGTCAAGGGGGAAATATGAATATTAGCGATGTGGCGAAAAAAACCGGTTTAACCAGCAAAGCCATTCGGTTTTATGAAGAGAAAGGGCTGGTGACGCCGCCATTACGTAGCGAAAATGGTTATCGCACCTACACGCAGAAGCATTTAAACGAGCTGACGTTGCTGCGACAGGCGAGGCAGGTGGGGTTTAATCTGGAAGAGTGTGGCGAACTGGTCAATCTGTTTAACGATCCGCGACGCCATAGCGCAGATGTGAAAAAGCGGACGCTGGAAAAGGTCGCGGAGATCGAGCGCCATATCAGCGAGCTGCAATCAATGCGCGATCAACTGCTGGCGCTGGCGAAGAGTTGTCCCGGCGATGACAGCGCCGACTGCCCGATTATTGATAATCTTTCCGGCTGCTGTCATCACAAGGCGCAAAAGCCACGTTGATTAAACGGCACGAATGCGTAAGGTGATGCCTTCCACGGCGATCACTTCGACATGCGTACCTGCGCGCAGGTCTTCGTCAGCGCATACCGGCCACGAGCTGTCGCCGACACGCATATGACCCCGTCCGTTCACTAACGCGGCATCAAGCATAAACCGGCGGCCTACCAGTTGTTGTCCGCGTTGGTTAAGGCGGCTGTCGGTCGGCTTCTGTTCCCGCACGCGACGCGCCAGCCAGCGCCACCAAAGCCAGGCCGCCAGCAACGTTAAGGCCGCAAACAGCACGCCCTGCCATTCCCAGCCGAGCGGTAAGAGCCAGACGGTTAAGCCGGTAATCACTGCCGCCACGCCGCTCCACAGCAAATAGCCGTTACCGCCGAGCATTTCCGCAGCCAACAACAGGCCGCCGAGGCTAAGCCAGAAGATATGCGGATGTACCAGAATCATCGCTATCATGCTTTTTTCCGTTCGCTGGCGCTGTCCTTAACCAGCTCGCTGATCCCGGCGATAGCGCCCATCAGACTGCTGGCATCCAGCGGCATCATGACCACTTTGCTGTTATTCGCCGAGCCGATTTGCTGTAACGCTTCGGTGTATTTCTGCGCCACGAAGTAGTTTATCGCCTGAATATCCCCGGCGGCGATGGCTTCAGATACCATCTGCGTAGCGCGGGCTTCCGCTTCGGCGGAACGTTCGCGCGCTTCCGCCTGCAGGAAAGCGGACTGACGTTCGCCTTCGGCTTTCAGAATCTGCGACTGTTTTTCCCCCTCGGCTTTGAGGATTTCCGCCTGACGTACCCCTTCGGCCTCAAGGATATAGGCGCGTTTGGTACGTTCCGCTTTCATCTGGGCGTTCATAGAGGAGATCAATTCCGCGGGCGGGCGGACATCGCGAATTTCGATACGGGTAACTTTAATTCCCCACGGATTGGTGGCTTCATCGACAATATGCAGCAGCCGCGTGTTGATGCTGTCGCGCTGGGAGAGCATTTCATCCAGCTCCATCGAACCGAGCACCGTACGGATATTGGTCATGGTCAGGTTAATGATCGCCAGTTCCAGGTTACTGACTTCATAAGCGGCGCGCGGCGCATCGATAACCTGAATAAAACAGACCGCATCGATAGTGACGTTGGCGTTATCTTTTGAGATCACCTCCTGCGACGGAATATCCAGCACTTGTTCCATCATATTGATCTTGCGGCCAATTCTGTCCATAAACGGTACAACAAGGCTTAATCCCGGCTGCAGGGTTTTGGTGTAACGTCCAAAGCGCTCCACCGTCCACTGGTACCCCTGCGGAACGATTTTGACGCCCGCGCCGACGATCACCAGCGCGACGAAAATGAGAATAGGGATAAGAATTAGCATAGCTAAACCTCCTGTTGCGTTGTCCATAAACCGATTTTGCTGACGAATTAAGCGAATTATACCTGATTCAGTAAAGCATGTTCCCCCCTTATTAATTACAGGGATACACTATCGCTATAAAAATATGAACAACGGATGCGCAATAAATGACAGAACGTAGCATGTTGCTTGAGTTAAAGCAGGTCGGTTACCGGACTGCGACGACAAAAATAGTGAATAACATCAGTTTTACGCTGCAACGCGGCGAATTTAAGTTAATTACCGGTCCTTCTGGCTGCGGAAAAAGTACGTTGTTGAAAATGGTGGCCTCGTTAATAAGCCCTGATATCGGCGTGATTCTTTTTGAGGGGCAGGATATTACTACTCTGAGTCCGGAAGCCTATCGCCAGCAGGTTTCTTATTGCGCTCAGACGCCAGCGCTATTTGGCGATACGGTTTACGATAACCTGATTTTTCCCTGGCAAATTCGCCATCAGCGCCCGCAGCCGACAGCCTTCGCAGACGATCTGGCGCGTTTTGAACTGCCGGAGACGATTCTGCAAAAACCGATTACCGCGCTTTCCGGCGGGGAAAAACAGCGTATTGCTCTAATTCGTAATCTACAGTTTCTGCCGAAAATACTGTTACTCGACGAAATAACCAGCGCGCTGGATGAACATAACAAACGGAATGTAAATGATATTATTCATCGCTATGTTCGCGATAAGCAGGTCGCTGTCTTGTGGGTAACGCATGATAAAGATGAAATTCAACACGCGGATAAGGTGATAACGTTAACGCCATCTGCCGGAGAGATGCAGGAGGCGCGTTATGAACGAGCATAATATTACCAATACCTCGCTGGCGTTATCGATGCTGCTGGTGGTGGTCGCGATGCTCATCAGTCACAAGGAAAAGCTGGCGCTGGAAAAAGATATTCTGTGGAGCGTATGCCGGGCGGTGATACAGCTCATTATTGTCGGCTATGTACTGAAATACATCTTTGGCGTTAATCATGCCGCCCTGACGCTGCTGATGGTGCTGTTCATCTGTTTTAACGCCGCCTGGAACGCGCAAAAGCGCAGTAAATATATCGATAAGGCATTTCTCTCCTCGTTTATCGCCATCACCGTCGGCGCCGGACTAACGCTGACGGTACTGGTGCTTACCGGTTCGATTGAATTTGCGCCGATGCAGGTGATTCCCATCGCTGGCATGGTCGCCGGTAATGCGATGGTAGCGGTAGGGCTGTGCTACAACCAACTGGGGCTGCGTTTTCATAGCGAGCAGCAGCAAATCCAGGAAAAATTAAGTTTGGGCGCAACGCCGAAAATGGCTTCCGCCGGGCTTATCCGCGATAGCATCCGCGCATCGCTTATCCCGACGATCGACTCGGCAAAGACCGTTGGGCTGGTGAGCCTGCCGGGGATGATGTCCGGGCTGATTTTTGCCGGGATCGATCCGGTAAAAGCGATTAAATATCAAATTATGGTAACGTTTATGCTGTTGTCGACAGCCAGCCTGTCTACCATCATTGCCTGCTATTTAACCTACCGGAAGTTCTATAATTCGCGTCATCAGTTGGTAGTGATGCCGCTCAAGAAATCATGATAGTGGCCGGATGATGGCGCAAGCGCCTTATCCGGCCTGAGGACGACAGGTAGGCCAGATAAGCGCGCCATCAGGCAAGAGAGGATTAATACAGTAGCGCGTACAACTGGCGGCGGTATTTCGACGCCAGCGCGTCGCCGGTGCCGAGCGCGGCAAGGATCTCCTGGAAGGTTTTGCGCGTCTGTCCCTCGGCGGCGGCAAGATCTTTTCTCAGATGGCTGAACAGCAATTCCAGCGCTTCTTCATTACGTCCGACCTGGTGCAACTGCAACGCCAGTTGCGTTGCCAAAGCCGCATCCTGCGGATTCTCCGCGACTTGCTGCTGAAGTTGCTGAATTTCCGGCGTATCCGCCGCCTGTTTAAGCAGTTCGATCTGCGCAACCAGCCCCTGGTAACGGGTATCCTGATCCTGTAGCGGTATAGTTTTTAATACCGCTTCGGCCTCTTCAGAGCGGTTTAGAGCAATTTGCGCTTCCGCCAGTAACAGGCCAATCTCACCGTTCTGCGAAGAGAGCTGCCAGGCGTCTTTGAGCAACGGCAGAGCGTCAATGTAGTTGCCCTCCTGCATTAACTGCATCGCTTGTTGCGCTTTTAGCTCTTCTTCACGCGGCAGTACTTTATCCAGCAGAGCGCGGATTGCCTCTTCCGGCTGCGGCCCCTGGAAACCATCGGCCGGTTGGCCATTCTGGAACAGATAGACAGTCGGGATGGCGCGCAGACCAAACTGAGCGGCGATCATCTGTTCGGCGTCGCAGTCCAGCTTTGCCAGAATAAACTGACCGTGGTACTGGGCAGCCAGACTTTCCAGCACTGGCGTTAATTGCAGACAGTGTTGGCTGCGTTCAGACCAGAAATAGAACAGTACCGGCGTGGTCATGGACTGCTCTAAGGTCTGCTGCAGGTTGGATTCATTAATATTGACAATGTTCTGTACGGACATGGCGTCGCTCTCTTTTGTCTGTGTCACGTTTACATGGGGGCTGACTGGCGCGCTTCAACTCAGCTTTGTAAAATTTTATCCAGCATCCGGCCCGGCAATAGGCGTTTCAGCGCCATCACCGCCCAGGTGACCAGCGTAACGGGATAGCGCAGCCTGGGTTTATCGCTTGCAAAAGCATGACGCACTTTCGCTACTACCGCGTCAGGATCGCGGGTGAAACGTGCGGCGATGCCGGGATTTTCTACCGGTTTATCACGCTGCGTCTGGTTAACGTTATCCGTAAAACGGGTACGAATCGGCCCCGGTTCTATCAGGCTCACTTTAATGCCTGTGTGCCGTAGCTCCATACGTAGCGCGTCAGACCAGGCTTCGAGCGCATATTTGCTGGCGGCGTAAGCGCCGCGCCCTGGGGTGGAAATCAGCCCCATCACCGATGAGGTCATCACAATGCGTCCTTCGCCATGCGGCAACATGGCGGGAAGTAAGCGCATAGTAAGCTGATGCGCGCCGAAGAAATTACTGGAAAACTGTTGCTCCATCTGCTCACGGCTGATGGTGGAAAGGGGGCCATATACGCCGTAGCCGGCATTGTTAAAGATCCCATACAGACGATTATCGGTCAGGGCGATCACTTCATCGGCGGCACGATCCACGCTTTCAGGGGAGTCGAGATCGATCAACACGCCGGTAAATCCCATACTGTTCATCCGGGCGACATCATCAGGTTTGCGGCAGCCCGCCAGGATTTGAAAGCCCTGGCGTTTAAGCTCAAGCGCGCTGTCCAGACCGATTCCGCTGGAACATCCTGTTATTAAGACCGATTTTTGCATAACTTTACCTGTCAGGATCTCCGTTGATTTAAGAGTCGTGGTTAACTATATCCGTCATACTTCAAGTTGCCTGTGCGTTCGTTTACTCCAGTCACATAGGTATCTATGCTCCTGGAAATTCTCTTACGTGCCGCCTTCATGCAACTCGAATTATTCAGGAGAGAAAAGGGGTCAACTGCTTCGCCATCCAGTCGGCAATAAACGGCTGGGCGTCGCGGTTGGGATGAATGCCGTCATCCTGCATCCACTGCGGTTTCAGATATACCTCTTCCATAAAAAACGGTAACAGAGGAATATCGAACTCTTTGGCGAGCTTAGGATAAATGGCGCTAAAGGATTCATTATAACGGCGACCGTAGTTAGCGGGCAGATGAATTTGCATCAGTAACGGTTGGGCATCGGCGGCTTTCACCGTCTGAATGATTTTACGTAGCGTCTGTTCGGTTTGCGCAGGCGCAAAACCGCGTAGGCCATCGTTGCCGCCAAGCTCCACCACTACCCAGCGCGGGTGATGCTGTTGCAACAGCGCCGGCAAACGCGCCAGTCCCTGCTGTGAGGTATCACCGCTTATACTGGCATTAACGACCGACGTTTTGTTTTGCCATTTATCATTAAGGAGCGACGGCCATGCTGCGCTGGCGGCCATACGGTAACCGGCGCTGAGGCTATCGCCCAGAATTAATAAGGTGTCTGCGGCGGCGGCACGGAAAGTTAACAGGATCAAAAACAGGAAGGGCAAATGCCAGCGGAAAACAGTGTTGAAGTTCATCGTCTCAGGAAGTCCGTCGGTCAGGGTGAGCATGAGCTTTCCATCCTTACCGGAGTTGAACTGGTTGTCAAACGCGGCGAAACCATTGCGCTGATTGGCGAATCAGGATCGGGAAAATCTACGCTGCTGGCGATTCTCGCCGGACTGGATGACGGCAGTAGCGGAGAGGTCAGTCTGGTCGGGAAACCGCTTCACCAGATGGACGAAGAGGCGCGGGCGCAGCTTCGCGCTCAGCATGTCGGTTTTGTTTTTCAATCCTTCATGCTTATTCCTACGCTTAACGCGCTGGAAAACGTTGAGCTACCGGCCCTGCTACGCGGTGAAAACAGCGGTCAGAGTAAGGCGGGGGCGAAAGCGCTGCTCGAACAACTGGGACTGGGAAAACGGCTTGACCACCTTCCGGCACAGCTTTCCGGCGGCGAACAGCAGCGCGTAGCGCTGGCGCGCGCGTTTAACGGGCGTCCTGATGTGCTGTTTGCCGATGAGCCGACGGGCAACCTTGACCGTCAGACCGGAGATAAAATCGCCGACCTGCTATTTTCGCTTAACCGCGAGCACGGCACCACGCTGATTCTGGTGACGCACGACCCGGCGCTGGCGGCGCGCTGCGACCGGCGGCTGCGGTTGGTCAACGGTCAGTTACAGGAGGAGGCATGATAGCTCGCTGGTTCTGGCGCGAATGGCGCTCGCCGTCGCTGATTATTGTCTGGCTGGCGTTGAGTCTGGCGGTGGCCTGCGTACTGGCGCTCGGCAGTATCAGCGACCGGATGGAAAAAGGATTAAGTCAGCAAAGCCGCGAGTTTATGGCAGGCGATCGGACGCTGCAAAGTTCGCGGGAGGTACCGAAGGCCTGGCTTGAAGAGGCGCGTAAACGCGGCCTTAACGTGGGCGAGCAGTTAACCTTTGCGACCATGACGTTTGCCGGCGATACGCCGCAACTGGCCAGCGTGAAGGCGGTAGATAGCGTTTATCCGATGTACGGCGAATTGCAAACCCGTCCAGGCGGAGTGAAAGCGCAGCCGGGTAGCGTACTGCTGGCGCCGCGTCTGATGGCGCTGCTTAATTTGAAAACGGGCGATACCATTGATGTCGGCGACGTGACCTTGCGTATTGCCGGTGAAGTGGTGCAGGAGCCGGATTCCGGATTTAACCCTTTTCAGATGGCGCCGCGTCTGATGATGAATATGGCCGATGTGGAAAAAACCGGTGCGATACAGCCGGGGAGCCGCGTGATGTGGCGGTATAAATTCGGCGGAACGCCGCAACAGCTTGCTGGCTATGAAAGCTGGCTGTTACCGCAGCTTAAACCGGAACATCGCTGGTACGGACTGGAGGAGGATGACGGGGCATTGGGGAAATCGCTCGAACGTTCGCAGCAGTTTTTGCTGCTTTCGGCGTTATTAACGCTACTGCTGGCGGTAGCTGCCGTCGCGGTGGCGATGAGCCATTACTGCCGTAGCCGCTACGATCTGGTGGCGATTTTAAAAACGTTGGGCGCGGGCCGGGCCCAGTTGCGTAAACTTATTATCGGACAGTGGTTGATGGTGCTGGGGCTTTCCGCCGTCACGGGAGGCGCGATTGGGTTACTGTTTGAAAACATATTGCTGGTGCTGCTAAAACCGGTATTGCCCGCCGATTTGCCGCCCGCCAGCCTGTGGCCCTGGCTGTGGGCGCTGGGCGCGATGACGGTCATTTCTCTGCTGGTCGGTTTACGGCCTTATCGATTGTTGCTGGCGACCCAGCCGCTACGGGTGCTGCGCCGCGATGTTGTTGCTCGCGTCTGGCCGTTAAAAATTTATTTGCCTGTTGCCTGCGCCGTCGTGGTGGCGCTGCTCGCCGGATTGATGGGCGGAAGTATGCTGTTGTGGGCGGTTCTGGCGGGCGCCGTGATACTGGCGCTGCTGTGCGGTCTGGTGGGCTGGATGCTGCTTAACGTGCTGCGCGGCATGACGTTGACGTCGCTACCGCTGCGTCTGGCCGTCAGCCGACTTCTGCGTCAGCCGTGGTCAACGTTGAGTCAGCTTTCGGCGTTTTCGCTTTCGTTTATGCTGCTGGCGCTCTTGCTGGTGCTGCGCGGCGATCTCCTTGATCGCTGGCAACAGCAGCTCCCGCCGGAAAGTCCGAACTATTTCCTTATCAATATTGCTTCAGAACAGGTTGCGCCGCTGAAAGCCTTTTTGGCAGAACATCAGGTGATTCCGCAGACGTTTTATCCGATTGTGCGGGCGCGGTTAACCAGGATAAACGGTAATCCGACGGAAGGTCAGCAGGATGAGTCGCTCAACCGTGAACTGAATTTGACCTGGCAGGATACGCGCCCGGCGCATAATCCGCTGGTCGCCGGTCACTGGCCGCCAAAACCGGGCGAAGTCTCTATGGAAGAGGGGCTGGCGAAGCGGCTGAACGTCAAACTCGGCGATAGCGTAACCTTTATGGGCGATACCCAGGCATTTAGCGCTAAAGTCACCAGCCTGCGTCAAGTGGACTGGGAAAGCCTGCGGCCCAACTTTTTCTTCATTTTTCCTTCCGGGGCGCTGGACGGGCAACCACAAAGCTGGTTGACCAGTTTTCGCTGGGAGAATGGCAACGGCATGTTAACGCAGCTTAACCGCGAGTTTCCTACCGTCAGCCTGTTAGATATCGGGGCGATCCTGAAACAGGTGGGACAGGTGCTGGAGCAGGTCAGTCGGGCGCTGGAGGTGATGGTTGTGCTAGTCACCCTCTGCGGCATGTTGCTATTACTGGCTCAGGTACAGGTCGGGATGCGTCAGCGCCATCAGGAGCTGGTGGTGTGGCGCACGTTAGGAGCCGGAAAGAAACTGTTGCGTACCACACTCTGGTGCGAATTCGCCATGCTGGGGTTAGTTGCCGGGCTGGTCGCCGCGATTGGCGCGGAAACGGCGCTGGCGATCTTACAAATCAACGTTTTTGATTTCCCCTGGGAGCCGGACTGGCGTTTATGGGGCGCACTGCCGTTTTGCGGCGCGCTGCTGCTTTCCGTATGCGGCGGCTGGCTTGGCGTTCGTTTGCTGAAAGGCAAAGCGCTATTCCGACAGTTTAACGGATGATTCATGATGTGAATAATTTCGCGCCGGTTTTTAAAACGGCGCGTACTTTATTTAGTCGCACAAATTGCTAACTCCTTGATTTTTAGTAGCACAAATCATTAAAAAATACACAACACGTAAGGTTTTATAACAGTTATTATTTGCCTGCTAAATGATTTGGATTGGCTATCTATCAAGGAAAATATAATGACAATTAAAATAACAGCGTTGGCGGCATCGATCGGCGCGGCAGTGGCTTTCATGCCTTTCGCCACTCAGGCGGAAATCACCGTTTTAAAACAAGATCCCCAGGCGGGTAATCCACTCAGCCGACTCAATTTCACCGTCGGCGGGAGTATTCGTCCGCAGTTCCAGAATATGACCGGCAATGACGGCGCGAACGGTTATAAACGTAATGGTTTTGATGGCGGGACGCGTTTCCGCTTCGCCGCGGATTATTATCTGTTTGATGATATCAGTTGGATTAGCTATTACGAGCTGGGCGTCAATATCCCTGCGGTATTTGACTGGGATAACCATTATGCGAAGGGCGCGACTGATACCACTCGCCGTATGCTGTATACCGGCTTCAAGAGTGCGACGTGGGGAACGCTGACCTTCGGTCAACAGAACAGCATTTATTACGATGTGGTGGGCGTAAAAACCGATATCTGGGATTACGACATGATAGGTCAGGCACCGGGCAACGGGATTAACGGCGACTACGATGGTTCTTATCGCACGCGTAAGTCATTGAAGTACAAGAAAAGCATTGGCAATGTCGATCTCTACGCGTCTTATCTGTTCAGCGACGATTATAATGCCAATAACGGCCTGAATTATAAACGTAAAGGCGGCGGTTCTTTAGGCGCGGATTACCATCTCACCGACGATCTGACCTGGGGGACGGCATGGAACTATACCCGTGCGGAGATGCGCGGCAACGGCAATAAAACTTACGATCAAAATATTGTCGGTACCGCATTAAGCTGGACGCCGGAAAACTGGACTATCGCCGCAGGCGGCGGTTGGTATCAGAACTTTATGACGACCAAAAAAGTATCTGTGAATGATTACTTTGCCGGCGATGCGTGGGGTCTGGAATATTTTGTCGGTTACGCTTTCCCGATTGGTCAGTATGCCGTGAAAGCTATTCAACCGTACTTTATGGGCGACCGCATTGAATATGTGAATGGCCGCGACTATCTGCGCACCGATAACGGCGTGGGGATCACCTTCCAACTGGATTATGGTTTCCGCGTTGATTATGAACATGTTTTCACCTCCAGCACTGACAATCTGGGCGATATGAACCTGGTGCGTCTGCGTTACGATTTCTAAAGCGTTTTCCTGTGCCGGATGTTGGCGTTAAGACCTCTTATCCGGCATTTCCCTTTACGCCATTCCCGCCTGACACACGCCTGAGCGCCTGCCTCGTACATTTAACGACACACAAGGAAACATCATGAAATAATTTCAAGGACAGCAGGCTGTGATCTGTGTCATGTTAAGAAATAGCCTTTCGTTTGGGCCAAAACAGACGATGCCGCATGAACGGCATCCGGCACAGCATCACACTATTTAAAATGGAGAAATTATGGGATTGCGTCAGAGTTTACGCATTGCGGCCAGCACGCTATTACTGGCCTGCGGATTACAGTTTGCCCATGCCGATGGTTCCCCGCAAACGATCGTATTTGGCGTCGCGCCAGGGCCGTATGGCGACATGGTGAAGCAGGCGATTGCGCCGACATTAAAAGAAAAAGGGTATAAGGTCGTGGTGCGCGAGTTTAGCGACTATGTCCAGCCCAATATGGCGTTAGCTAACGGCAGCATTGACGCCAACCTCTTTCAACATACCCTCTATTTTGACAAATTCACCGCTGACAAAGGGCTGAAGCTCAGCAAACTTATTGTGGTACCGACCGCCGGGATGGGCTTCTATTCACGTAAAATCAACAGTCTGGATGCGCTTAAAAAAGGGGACATTATTACCCTCTCCAACGATCCGACCAACCTGGCGCGCGGCCTTCGCTTCCTGCAATCGTTGGGGCTTATCACGATTAAGGACAATATCGATCCGACCAAAGCCTCTGAACGAGATATCGCCAGCAATCCAAAAGGACTGGTTTTCAAACCGCTGGAAGCCGCACAGCTACCGCGCACGCTGGATGGCGTGACCGGCGCGCTGGTTAACGGGAACTTTGCGGTGGCGGCAGGACTGGATCTCTCCAGCGCGATTAAGCAGGAACACCTGGATGAGAATCTGAAAAATATCATTGCGGTACGCAGTGAAGATGCCGATAAGCCGTTTGCCAAAGATATTGTCGAGGCGGTGAAATCGCCGGCTTATCGCGCGGTCATCGACGATCCAAAGAATATTTATAGCGCCTTCCAGAAACCGGAATGGATGACCGCGACACCCTGATCGCAGCGGTAGCCATCCCCAATTTCTGAGGTGAATATGATTGAAATAGAAAAAGTCTGCGTCGATTTTACCGCCGGTCGCGGTACCCCCACGCGCGCGGTGGATGATGTGAGCCTGCATATCGCCGCAGGCGAGATTTTTGGCATTGTCGGTACCAGCGGCGCAGGAAAAAGCACTCTGCTGCGTACCCTGAACGCCTTAACGCGTCCCAGCCAGGGGCGCGTCAACGTCAACGGCGTGGAAATTTCGGCGCTGGACGGAAAAGCGTTACGCCAGGCGCGGCAGCGTATTGGTATGATTTTCCAGCATTTTAACTTAATGCATACCCGGACAGTGGCGCAAAACGTTGCGTTTAGCCTGAAAGCGGCTGGCTGGGAACGCAGCAAAATCGCGCCACGGGTGGCGGAAATTTTAACGCTGGTGGGCCTTGCCGATAAAGCGAACCGTTTTCCGGTACAGCTCAGCGGCGGGCAAAAACAGCGGGTGGGGATAGCCCGCGCCATCGCTAACCATCCGGATGTGTTGCTGTGTGATGAACCGACTTCCGCTCTGGATCTGGAAACTTCCGCCACGATTCTGGCCCTGCTCAGACAGATCAACGCACAGCTCGGGATTACTATTGTACTGATCACCCATGAAATGAACGTGATCAAATCCATTTGCGATCGCGTGGCAGTGATGTCGGGCGGTAAGGTTGTGGAATCGGGCGAGGTGTTTGATGTGTTTGCCCACCCGCAACACGCTTTCACACAGCAACTGGTGTCTCATACCCTTAATTTGACCCTGCCGGAACGTTTACGGGAACACTTGCCCGGGCAGTTGCTGAAAATTTTGTTTATCGGCGATTCGGCGGAGCAGCCGGTACTGTCAGAGGTGGCGATCAAGTTTGGCGTCGCGGTCAATATCCTGCATGGCAAGATTGAGTATATCGGCGAACGCGCGTTGGGCATTCTGGTGGTGCAATTAACCGCGCCGCATAATCCAACGGCGGTGGCCGCCGCCGTGGAGCATATCCGTCAACGTACCGCACAGGTGGAGGTGATCCGTGGATGATTTATTGCCGGATTTAACGCTGGCGTTCAATGAAACTTTCCAGATGTTGAGTATTTCAACGGTGCTGGCGATTCTTGGCGGTCTACCGCTCGGTTTTCTGATTTTTGTCACCGATCGTCATCTGTTCTGGCAGAACCGTTTTATTTATCTCGTCGCCTCGGTTCTGGTGAATATTATCCGCTCGGTGCCATTTGTTATTTTACTGGTGCTGTTACTGCCGCTAACGCAGCTTTTGCTGGGCAATACGATTGGCCCGATTGCAGCCTCCGTCCCGCTGTCGGTGGCCGCAATCGCGTTTTATGCACGCCTGGTAGATAGCGCGCTCCGTGAAGTCGATAAAGGGATTATTGAGGCGGCGCTGGCATTCGGCGCTAGTCCGATGCGTATTATCTGTACCGTACTGTTGCCGGAAGCCAGCGCAGGGCTGCTGCGCGGCCTGACGATTACATTGGTAAGCTTAATCGGCTACTCGGCGATGGCCGGGATTGTCGGCGGCGGCGGGGTAGGCGACCTGGCGATTCGCTATGGCTACTACCGTTACGAAACCGAAGTGATGGTTGTTACCGTAGTGGCGCTGATTGTGCTGGTTCAGGTCGTTCAGATGCTGGGCGACTGGCTGGCAAAACGTGCCGACAAGCGCGACAGACACTAAGCCGGCGTCAGCCGGCAATAAAAATAAGCTATTGCGCTTTTAGCCAGTTGGCAACGTCTTGCCATGTGCCGCGAAAAACGATATTCGCGGCTTTTTTCTCCAGTTGATAGCGATACATCGGGTCGTAATATTCGTTAAGTAGCGGAACCAGCCATGCCATATGACTGTCGGTGCTGCCGCTGGATAATTGTTCCGCCAGCGCCCTATCCAGCGTGTCCGTCAGTTCGGCAAAGCGTTGCAACCCCAGACGGCGGCGAATAGCGAACAGTCCATGATGAAGATATTCACTATACGCCTGCCAACCGGCTTCATCGCCGTAGACGTGGGTGAAGTCGTGATGCATACGGATGAAATACTCTTCACGCAGTCGTTCCAGACGAAGCGCAAACGGATCTTCCACTACCGCAATGGGGGCCTGCGCCATTCTTTCGCGTAAACACTCAGGCAGATGGTTGGCGCCGATCGTTCGCCCTTCATCTTCCAGTACCCACCTTTTTAGCGTCTGACGCGCGTTAATTTTCAGCAATTCAACGGCAAGCTTGTTTTCAAAACTGGCCTGACTGAGCTGGGGTTTCAGCGTGCGGCCAAAAGAGGAGCCGCGATGACGCGCGAGACCTTCCAGATCCACGCCGTTGGGCTGTTGTCGCACCAGCTGCGTTTTGCCGCTGCCCGTACAGCCGCCAATTAAAAGTATCGGTTTTTGCGCCAGTTGCCAGGTCGCCTGAATTGCTGTCTGGCGCAGCGCTTTATAGCCGCCTTCAATAAGCGGGCAGTCAATCCCTGTTTCTTGCAGCCAACGTTGTACGATATGTGACCGCTGACCGCCGCGCGCGCAGCACAGATACCCGTTGGGGAAACGTTGATACGCGGCTTTCCAGGCCTCAAGCCGCTGCTGGCGAATGTCGCCGCAAACCAACCGATGCCCTAACGCTAACGCCGCATCCGCGCCCTGACGTTTGTAGCAGGTGCCGACGGCGGCCCGCTCGTCATCCATCATCAATGGCAGGTTGATAGCGCCCGGCATGGCGCCCTGTTCAAACTCAATCGGCGCGCGTACATCAATTAAAGGCGTATCGGCAAGGAGGAGCGCGCGATAGTCCTGTGCTTTTTGTCTGTCTTGCATAACGTAAAACGTAACCTTAAATCATCCCTTGCGTTATTTTACGCGCCAATTCGCAAAGTGGCTTGATTTTTAACAGCGTACCGTGTTGAAAATGGATAAAAAACCGGCTATTTCGGGTTGTCGTTGGGTAAATAATTTCACAATGTCTTCTACCGCTTTGCCTCCGCCAAATTTATGCCAGGCGAGGCTTAACGGTGAGGGCGGACGCATCGTAGGGATGGTACAGCTTACCAGTTCGTTTTTGTCGATCAGCGTTTGACAAAGCGGCTGCGGGACAAAACCGATACCGACGCCTGCCAGATGAGCGGCGATTTTGGTTTCCATATCAGGCACGATAATTTCCTTCTGCCCCGGAAGGCGCCAGGCTACCCGCTTGGTCAGCGTACGCGCGCTGTCTTCGATATTAATTGCCGGGAAACGGCGCAACTGCGCTTCTGTTAGAGGCCCGCTGACGTGAGCTAAAGGATGATCCGCGGACATTACAAAACGCCATTGTACGGAACCTAAAGGGTCGAGCATAAAGGTATTAGCCAACGGCTCGGTGCCAGTTACGCCAATCGCCAGCGAAAAACCTTCATACAGGAGCGAATCCCAGACGCCCATATAAATTTGCCGGGAAAAGTGAAACTGAGTGAAGGGGTAACGCGCATTAAGCCACGATAAGAGACTGGCGACCGCTTGCGGGCTATAGAGCAGGTTATTCACCACAATATTGACCTGACGCTCTACGCCGTCGTTAACCTGGCGTAGCTCGTCAGGCATGCTGTCCAGCCACGCAAGCCAGTCTTTTGCCTGAGAGAGAAGGTGAGAGCCCGCCGCCGTCAACGAGACGCTTCGCGTTGTGCGAAAGAACAGCCCTACGCCGGTATTTTCCTCCAGCAGTTTGATGCGGTAGCTAATGGTTGCCGTGGTTTTACACAGGCGCTCCGCCGCTTTGGAGAAACTCCCCGTTTCGGCAACGCTGATAAAGGTACGCAGTGTTTCCGGGTCAAACATCGTCAGACGCCTCCTTACGATCCTGATAAAACCAGAATTGTTTTCCTATGATTTTTAAGTAGTTTTACATAATAGCCATGTTTGATTTGTGGTCTAAATCTACTTTTGGAAAAATATTCCAACTTTTATGTTGATGTTAAATCCCGAAGGTTTTAGATTGCATGGTATTGAAACCGGACAGAGTCCAAACCGCGGTTAAACGGAATCGAGCTACAAGGGAAAAATAATGAAACTTGAGGTATTACCGTTAGATCAGAAGACGTTCAGCGCTTATGGCGATGTTATTGAGACGCAGGAACGAGACTTTTTTCATATAAACAACGGGTTAGTTGAGCGATATCACGACCTGGCGAAGGTTGAAGTTCTGGAGCAGGATCGCACGCTGATCAGTATTAACAGGGCGCAACCGGCCGCGATGCCTATTGTGGTACATGAACTGGAACGTCATCCTTTAGGTACGCAGGCGTTTGTGCCGATGAACGGCGAGGCTTTTGTCGTTATTGTCGCGCTCGGCGATGATAAACCCGATCTCTCCACGCTGCGGGCGTTTATTAGCAATGGACGGCAGGGCGTCAATTATCACCGTAATGTATGGCATCACCCGCTGTTTGCGTGGCAGACGGTTACCGATTTTCTGACGGTGGATCGCGGTGGCAGCGATAACTGTGATGTTGAAAGTATCCCGACACATGAACTCTGTTTTGCGTGACGCTATTGGCCTTCTTGCATAAGATGAACATATTGTTCATTGTTTATGCTCATATTTTGGGCCGGAGTTAACGTAAATATGACGGAAGTAAGACGACGCGGCAGGCCAGGACAGGCAGAGCCGACTGCGCAGAAAGGCGCTCAGGCGCTGGAGAGGGGCATAGCGATATTGCAATATCTCGAAAGAAGCGGCGGCAGTTCATCAGTTAGCGATATTTCCGGCAGCCTGGATTTACCGCTTTCTACGACGTTTCGCCTGTTAAAGGTACTGCAAGCGGCTGATTTTGTGTACCAGGATAGCCAGCTTGGCTGGTGGCATATTGGTTTAGGCGTATTTAATGTGGGCTCTGCGTATATTCATAATCGCGATGTCCTCTCGGTGGCCGGACCCTTTATGCACCGACTTATGCTGCTTTCTGGCGAGACGGTCAACGTAGCGATTCGCAACGGTAATGAAGCGGTGTTAATCGGTCAAAAGGAGTGCAAATCGATGGTCAGAATGTGCGCGCCCTTAGGGAGTCGTCTGCCGTTACATGCTTCCGGCGCCGGAAAAGCGCTGCTGTACCCGCTCACCGAAGAAGAGCTGGTGGGGATCGTCGTCAATACCGGTTTGCGGCGGTTTACGCCGACCACTCTGGTGGATTTACCTATCCTGCTTAAAAATCTGGAGCAGGCGCGTGAACAGGGCTACACCGTCGACCAGGAAGAACATGTTGTCGGGCTGAATTGTATCGCCTCCGCTATCTATGACGATGCGGGCAGCGTGGTCGCCGCTATCTCAATATCGGGACCGGCTTCCCGGCTGACGGAAGATCGCTTTATCAGCCAGGGTGAACTGGTACGGGATACCGCGAAAGACATCAGTACGGCGCTTGGGCTAAAACCCCCTGTAGCCTGAGCCGCATCCCGCTCGCTGGAGCGGGACTTTTTTAAAATTTTTAAAAGTTGGAAACTTTTTCCAATAAAAAGAGGTAGCAATAAAATGGCAAAAATGAGAGCCGTGGATGCGGCAATGTATGTGCTGGAAAAAGAAGGTATCACCACAGCATTCGGCGTTCCTGGGGCTGCAATCAACCCCTTCTATTCTGCAATGCGTAAGCATGGAGGCATTCGCCATATACTGGCGCGTCATGTGGAAGGCGCTTCGCATATGGCTGAGGGCTACACACGTGCGGCGGCAGGTAATATTGGGGTCTGCCTGGGCACTTCCGGCCCGGCGGGAACCGACATGATCACCGCGCTCTATTCCGCTTCTGCCGACTCTATCCCGATTTTATGCATTACCGGTCAGGCGCCACGAGCGCGTCTGCACAAGGAAGATTTCCAGGCAGTCGATATTGAAGCGATTGCAAAACCAGTCAGCAAGATGGCAGTGACGGTTCGTGAGGCGGCGCTGGTGCCGCGCGTATTACAACAGGCTTTTCATCTGATGCGCTCAGGCCGCCCAGGTCCTGTGCTGGTTGATTTACCGTTTGATGTCCAGGTTGCGGAGATCGAATTCGATCCGGATATGTATGAGCCGCTGCCGGTATATAAGCCAGCCGCCAGCCGCGTACAGATTGAAAAGGCGCTGGAGATGCTGATTCAGTCCGAGCGTCCGGTAATTGTCGCGGGCGGCGGGGTTATTAACGCCGACGCCGCGCCACTGCTGCAGCAGTTTGCCGAACTGACCAACGTACCGGTGATCCCTACCCTGATGGGCTGGGGCTGTATCCCGGACGATCACCCCTTAATGGCGGGGATGGTCGGCCTGCAAACGGCGCACCGCTACGGCAACGCCACTCTGCTGGCATCCGATATGGTTTTTGGCATCGGTAACCGTTTCGCCAACCGTCATACGGGGTCCGTTGAGAAATATACTCAGGGGCGAAAAATCATCCATATCGATATTGAACCGACGCAAATTGGCCGCGTGTTGTGCCCGGATCTGGGCATCGTTTCTGACGCCAAAGCGGCGCTAACGTTGCTGATCGATGTCGCGCAGGAGATGCAAAAAGCGGGGCGTTTGCCATGCAGGAAGACCTGGGTGGACGAATGCCAGCAGCGTAAACGGACTTTGCTGCGTAAAACCCACTTTGACAACGTGCCAGTGAAGCCGCAGCGCGTCTATGAAGAGATGAACAAAGCCTTTGGTCGCGATGTGTGCTATGTCACCACCATTGGATTGTCGCAAATCGCGGCAGCGCAGATGCTGCATGTGTTTAAAGACAGACACTGGATCAACTGCGGCCAGGCGGGGCCTCTTGGCTGGACAATCCCGGCGGCATTAGGGGTTTGTGCTGCCGATCCGCAACGCAATGTGGTGGCGATTTCCGGCGATTTCGACTTCCAGTTCCTGATTGAAGAGTTAGCCGTCGGCGCGCAGTTTAACATCCCGTATATCCATGTGCTGGTTAACAACGCTTATCTTGGTCTGATTCGCCAGTCGCAACGCGCATTTGACATGGACTACTGCGTACAGCTCGCCTTTGAAAATATCAACTCCAGCGAAGTGAATGGCTATGGCGTTGACCATGTAAAAGTGGCAGAAGGGTTAGGCTGTAAAGCAATTCGTGTCTTTAAACCGGAAGATATTGCGCCTGCATTTGAACAAGCTAAAGCGCTGATGGCGCAATATCGCGTTCCGGTGGTGGTGGAAGTCATTCTGGAACGCGTAACCAATATTTCCATGGGCAGCGAACTGGATAACGTAACCGAGTTTGAAGAAGTTGCGGATAGTGCGAAAGATGCGCCAACAGAAACCTGTTTTATGAAATATGAGTAAGGGAGGTAATCGATGTTACGTTTCTCTGCCAATCTTTCTATGCTGTTTACGGAATATGATTTCCTGGAACGCTTTGATAAAGCGGCGTTGTCGGGATTTCGCGGCGTGGAATTCATGTTTCCCTACGATAACGACATCGAAGTGTTAAAACGTAAACTCAGGGATAATAATCTGGAACATACGTTACATAATTTACCGGCTGGCGACTGGGCGGCTGGCGAACGTGGAATTGCCTGTATTCCTGGGCGCGAAGAAGAGTTTCGCGATGGCGTAGCGGCCGCAATCCGCTATGCACGTGCGTTAGGCAATAAGAAAATAAATTGTCTGGTGGGTAAAACGCCGTCAGGATTCTCCGCAACGGAGATCCACGACACGTTGGTCGAAAACCTGCGCTATGCGGCAAATATGCTGGCGAAAGAAGACATTTTATTACTTATCGAACCTATTAATCACTTTGATATGCCGGGATTCCATCTCACCGGCACTCAACAGGCGTTAGCATTAATTAAGGATATCGGCAGCGATAATATCAAAATTCAGTATGATATTTATCACATGCAACGCATGGAAGGGGAATTAACGCAAACCATGACGGCATGGGCCGATAAAATAGGCCATTTACAGATTGCTGATAACCCGCGTCGCGGCGAGCCGGGGACCGGGGAAATCAATTATGACTTTATTTTTAATGTCATTAAACAGTCTGGTTATGATGGCTGGGTTGGCTGTGAATATAAACCACTGACTACCACGGAAGCGGGATTATCGTGGATTAATCAGTACCGTTAAAACGCAGAATAATTCGGGCAGCGCTTTTTTTTCCACTGTGTTGGAAGGGGATTGTGTTGCCTGAATCTGGAAACACCGAAAGCAATAAAAGAGGTTGTATATGAAACTGGGATTTATTGGCCTGGGAATTATGGGCTCGCCAATGGCTATCAATTTGGCACGCGCCGGTCATCAATTACACGTTACGACTATTGGTCCGGTCGCGGACGAACTGCTCTCGCTGGGGGCGGTAAATGTTGAGACTGCACGTCAGGTAACTGAATTTGCAGACATCATCTTCATAATGGTGCCGGATACGCCGCAGGTTGAAGAGGTGTTATTTGGCGAACACGGTTGCGCCAAAACATCGCTTCAGGGAAAAACCATCGTCGATATGAGTTCTATTTCTCCTATCGAAACCAAACGTTTTGCCCAGCGCGTTAATGAAATGGGCGCTGATTACCTGGATGCCCCGGTTTCCGGGGGAGAAATCGGGGCGCGTGAAGGCACTCTGTCGATTATGGTCGGCGGCGAGCAGAAAGTCTTTGACCGCGTTAAACCGCTCTTTGACATCCTGGGAAAAAATATCACCCTGGTGGGCGGCAATGGGGATGGGCAAACCTGTAAGGTGGCTAACCAAATTATTGTTGCGCTGAATATTGAAGCGGTTTCTGAAGCCTTAGTGTTTGCTTCAAAAGCAGGCGCCGATCCGGTACGCGTGCGCCAGGCGTTAATGGGCGGGTTCGCCTCTTCACGCATTCTGGAAGTTCACGGCGAGCGCATGATCAACCGGACGTTCGAGCCTGGTTTCAAAATCGCGCTTCATCAGAAAGACCTTAATCTTGCATTGCAAAGCGCAAAAGCGCTGGCGCTGAATTTACCGAATACGGCGACCTGCCAGGAATTATTCAATACCTGTGCGGCAAATGGCGGGAGCCAGCTTGATCATTCGGCAATGGTACAGGCGCTGGAATTAATGGCCAATCATAAATTGTCCTAATTATGTGTATCGCTGCGGCTGCAGCGATACCTGTTCACAAGGAACACTCTGTAAAGGTGAAGAACATGAGTGAAACTAAAAAATCCGGGATTGATTACTGGAAACAAATTGTTGTCGTAATGAGTCTGGGCTGGGTAGCGATTTGGATCTATCGCACCGTGCTTACGCCAATTTATCCAGAAATTCAGGCATCTTTAGACAATGTAAGTAATGCAGAAATAGGCGCCATTGCAAGTTTTTACTTTTTTGCTTACTGCAGTATGCAAATCCCTTGCGGAATATTGGTCGATAAATTCGGTCAAAAAATCATGCTGATGGCCGGATTTACGCTTTTTATTATTGGTACACTCTGTATCGCGAAAGCCAATGGCCTGGCCATGATCTATACAGGGTCGCTAATGGCAGGCGGAGGATGCGCTTCTTTCTTTAGCTCGGCTTATTCACTCTCTTCGGCAAACGTGCCGCAGGCCCGTCGGGCATTAGCCAATGCGATTATCAACAGCGGGTCGGCTATAGGGATGGGGATTGGCTTAATCGGTTCCAGCATATTAGTAAAAAACATGAGCATGGCCTGGCAAAATGTACTGTATATCGTGGCCGCGATATTAGTAATCATGCTGTGCGTCTTTACGCTGATCATTCGCGGTAAAGCCAAAAGCGACTCTGCGCAAGCGGAAAAGCAAACCCAAACCGTTACGGAAGATGAGAAACGCGCGCCTTTATTCTCTGGTTTATTGTGTAGCGTTTACTTCCTCTATTTCTGTACCTGCTACGGTTATTATTTGATAGTGACCTGGCTGCCCTCTTATCTCCAGACTGAAAGAGGATTTGATGGCGGAGCTATCGGGCTGGCATCAGCGCTGGTGGCGGTGGTTGGCGTACCGGGGGCGTTATTTTTTAGCCATCTGTCAGATAAATTCCGTAACAGTAAAGTTAAGGTTATTCTCGGTCTGGAAATTGTGGCGGCAGCAATGTTGGCGTTTACGGTTTTGTCCCCGAATACCACGATGCTGATGGTCAGTCTGACGCTATACGGCTTGCTGGGGAAAATGGCAGTAGACCCGATCCTGATCTCCTTTGTATCTGAACAGGCTTCGGCAAAAAGTCTGGGAAGAGCTTTCAGCCTTTTTAATTTCTTTGGCATGAGCTCGGCGGTTGTCGCCCCAACGTTGACCGGATTTATTTCGGATGTAACGGGGTCGAAAGAGATCAGTTTTGTGATTTCAGCATGTTTAGTGGTCACCGGAACGCTGATCTTTGCTGTCGTCACTTTATATAAAAAGAAAGCGACGCAACGTATTGCTTCAGCTTAAAAATAATTATATCTACTAATTCTTTATTTTATATTTATTTGTTCCTCATAGCTAAACCCATAACAACGTTATCCGATGCGTGAAAAGAGGGATTTATGGAACATCAAAGAGAGCTATACCAGCAGCGCGGTTATAGCGAAGACTTATTACCTAAAACAGAAACCCAACGAAACTGGAAGGCATTTAACTATTTCACCTTATGGATGGGATCTGTACATAACGTGCCAAATTACGTTATGGTCGGCGGTTTTTTTATACTGGGGCTATCAACATTTAATATCATGTTGGCCATTATTATCAGCGCATTATTTATTGCGGCGGCGATGGTAATGAATGGCGCGGCAGGCAGCAAATATGGCGTTCCTTTTGCTATGATATTGCGAGGTTCTTACGGCGTCCGCGGCGCGCTATTCCCTGGATTATTGCGAGGGGGAATCGCGGCAATTATGTGGTTCGGCTTACAGTGTTACGCGGGATCGCTGGCATTTCTTATTTTGATTGGGAAGATCTGGCCAGGATTTCTGACATTAGGCGGAGATTTCAAGCTGCTGGGTCTTTCACTGCCAGGACTAATTACTTTTCTAATTTTTTGGATTATTAACGTTGGCATCGGTTTTGGCGGTGGTAAAGTATTAAATAAATTTACCGCTATCCTCAATCCATGTATTTACATTGTCTTTGGCGGCATGGCTATTTGGGCAATATCGCTGGTTGGCATTGGCCCGATTCTGGACTATCTGCCTTCAGGCGTGCAAAAAGCAGAGCACAGCGGCTTTCTGTTCCTGGTGGTGATTAACGCCGTAGTCGCCGTCTGGGCTGCGCCAGCGGTGAGCGCGTCCGATTTCACGCAAAACGCGCATTCATTTCGCGCTCAGGCATTGGGACAAACATTGGGGCTTATCGTAGCGTATATATTATTCGCCGTAGCCAGCGTGTGCATTATTGCCGGAGCCAGTATTCATTATGGTATGGATACCTGGAACGTGCTGGATATTGTGCAGCGCTGGGACAGCCTGTTTGCTTCATTTTTTGCGGTGCTGGTGATTCTGATGACGACAATTTCAACCAACGCCACCGGTAATATTATACCTGCGGGGTATCAAATTGCGGCGCTTGCCCCGACAAAGCTTAACTATAAAAATGGCGTAATGATTGCCAGTATTATCAGTCTACTGATTTGCCCATGGAAATTAATGGAGAATCAGGACAGTATTTATCTGTTCCTCGATATTATCGGCGGTATGCTTGGCCCGGTAATCGGCGTAATGTTAGCTCATTATTTTGTGGTAATGCGTGGAAAAATTAATCTTGATGAGCTGTACACCGCCAGCGGTGATTACAAATATTATGATAATGGATTTAACCTGACTGCATTTTCAGTCACCCTGGTCGCAGTCATTCTGTCATTAGGCGGCAAGTTTATACCATTTATGGAGCCTTTATCCCGCGTGTCCTGGTTTGTAGGCGTAATAGTTGCGTTCGTTGCTTATGCGCTATTGAAGAAACGCACGGGTTTTGAAAATACAGGAGAGAAAAAACTCGCAGGTTAAATATTGAAAAAGCATTAAGCGTATTTAATGAAGTGTGCGCTATTTAAAAACTATCTGTATCCATACAAGGAGTTTGTTATGTCTTTTGATTTAATTATTAAGAACGGTACTGTCATCTTAGAAAACGAAGCGAGAGTTATCGATATCGCCGTCCAGGGCGGAAAAATCGCCGCGATTGGCGAGAACCTGGGGGAAGCGAAAAATGTGCTGGATGCGACGGGATTGATCGTTTCGCCGGGCATGGTTGACGCGCATACCCACATTTCTGAACCGGGCCGTACCCACTGGGAAGGCTATGAAACCGGTACGCGCGCGGCGGCGAAAGGCGGTATTACCACGATGATTGAGATGCCGCTCAATCAGCTGCCGGCGACGGTCGATCGTGAGACGATTGAACTCAAGTTTGACGCGGCAAAAGGTAAATTGACCATCGACGCCGCGCAGTTGGGTGGTTTGGTTTCTTATAACCTGGATCGGCTGCATGAGCTGGACGAAGTGGGCGTTGTCGGCTTCAAGTGCTTTGTCGCCACCTGCGGCGATCGTGGCATCGATAATGATTTTCGCGACGTTAATGACTGGCAGTTTTACAAAGGCGCGCAAAAACTGGGGGAAATGGACCAGACGGTACTGGTACATTGCGAAAATGCTCTGATTTGCGATGAGCTGGGCGAAGAAGCTAAACGCGAAGGTCGCGTAACGGCGCATGATTATGTCGCCTCACGTCCGGTATTTACTGAAGTGGAAGCCATTCGTCGCGTGCTGTATCTGGCGAAAGCGGCAGGTTGCCGTCTGCACGTTTGCCATATCAGCAGCCCGGAGGGGGTAGAGGAAGTAACGCGCGCGCGTCAGGAAGGTCAGGATGTCACCTGTGAATCGTGCCCGCACTATTTTGTCCTCGATACCGATCAGTTCGAAGAGATTGGCACCCTGGCAAAATGTTCTCCGCCAATTCGCGACCAGGAAAACCAGAAAGGGATGTGGGAAAAACTGTTTAACGGCGAAATCGACTGCCTGGTATCCGACCACTCTCCATGTCCTCCGGAAATGAAAGCAGGCAATATCATGCAAGCATGGGGTGGAATTGCCGGACTGCAAAACTGCATGGACGTCATGTTTGATGAAGCGGTGCAAAAACGCGGTATGTCGTTGCCGATGTTTGGCAAATTAATGGCGACCAACGCCGCCGATATTTTTGGTCTGAAACATAAAGGACGTATTGCCCCCGGCAAAGATGCTGACCTGGTCTTTATTCAGCCTGACAGCAGCTATGTTCTGAAAAATGAAGACCTGGAATATCGCCATAAAGTCAGTCCGTATGTTGGCCGTACTATTGGCGCGCGTATTACCAAAACGATTTTGCGCGGCGATGTTATTTATGACATCGAGCATGGCTTCCCTGTGCCGCCAAAAGGTCAGTTTATCCTTAAACATCAGCAGTAATCCGGTGTGATTTAATGCCCGTCGTCACGACGGGCATTCTCTATTTTAAGGTGTGGATATGTTCCCTGTTATTAACCGCGAAAGTGTGTTGTCCGGCTTTCAGTGGTTTTTCTTTATTTTCTGTAACACGGTTGTGGTTCCCCCTACCTTGCTGTCCGCTTTTCATCTTCCCGCTGATAACCTGTTAATGCTCACACAATACGCTTTTTTGACCACCGCGTTGGCCTGCCTGGTTCAGGCATTTTGCGGCCATCGCCGGGCCATTATGGAAGGGCCGACAGGGCTGTGGTGGGGCGCTATTCTTACGATTACGCTTGGCGAGGCGTCTCGCGGCACGCCGCTGAACGATATCGCCTCCAGCCTGTCGGTCGGGATTGCGATCTCCGCGATGGTGACGATATTTATCGGCATTAGCGGCTTAGGACACCGTCTGGCTCGCCTGTTTACGCCAGCGGTAATGGTTTTTTTCATGCTGCTTTTGGGCGCGCAGCTGACCTCAATATTTTTTAAAGGCATGCTGGGGCTGCCTTTTGGCATTGCCGATACCAGCGCCAGAATCAAATTGGCCCCCTTTGGGCTGGCGGTCGCGGTGATGTGTTTTATCCTCGCGATGATTATTTTCCTGCAGCAGCGTATCTCCCGTTACGCGTTACTGGTAGGGACCGTGGTCGGGTGGGGGCTATGGCGGTTATGCTTTCCTTCATCACACTTACCGCCGGGTGAATTAAGCTGGCGATGGTTTCCGCTGGGCAGCCACGGCACGCTGATGCCGGGTATTATTGTGACGGCGGTGATGACGGGGTTAGTCAACATCAGCAACACTTACGGCGCCATCCGCGGTACCGATATCTTTTATCTGCATCAAGGGTCGGGCAGTTCTCGTTATCGCCGAAGCTTTATGATTTCCGGACTGATGACGTTAGTGACGGTGCCTTTCGCGGTCGTGCCTTTTTCGCCTTTTGTGTCTTCCATTGGTTTATTAACGCAAACCGGCGACAGTTCTCGCAAATCTTTTATCTGCGGTAGCGCGCTGTGTCTGCTGGTTGCCATTATAACGCCGTTAACCCGCTTATTTTGCGCTATTCCACTGGCGATCAGCAGCGCCGTTATGCTGGTCTCTTATTTACCTTTACTTTATTCCGGTTTGGTTTTTAGCCAGCAAATTACGTTTACCGCGCGGAATATTTATCGCCTGGCATTACCGCTTTTTGTCGGCATTTTTTTGATGGGGCTTCCTCCGGTCTATTTACAGGATCTTCCACTGATGATTCGTCCTTTGCTTAGCAACGGATTACTGGTGGGAATCTTACTGGCAGTGCTTATGGAAAATCTTATTCCGTGGGAACGCATTAAATAACGTGAGAAAACAAGGAGACATGATGAAGATTGTAATTGCGCCAGATTCATTTAAAGAGAGCTTAAGCGCTGATAAATGCTGTCAGGCTATTAAAGCGGGATTTTCAACCGTATTTCCTGATGCGCGCTATGTTTGTTTACCGATCGCCGATGGCGGAGAAGGAACCGTGGACGCGATGGTGGCTGCGACCGGCGGGAAACGGGTTTCTGTGGACGTTAGCGGGCCGATGGGGGAAAAAGTAAACGGATTTTATGGCCTGACCGGCGACGGCAAAACGGCGATTATTGAAATGGCGGCGGCGAGCGGATTGATGCTGGTGGCGCCAGAGGCGCGTAATCCGCTGCTGGCATCCAGTTTCGGCACCGGCGAATTGATTCGTCACGCCCTGGACGCGGGGATTCGCCATATTATTCTGGGTATCGGCGGCAGCGCCACGGTGGATGGCGGAATGGGAGTAGCGCAGGCGCTCGGTGTGCGTTTTCTGGACGCGCAGGGAACGCCGCTTGGCGCCGGAGGGGGCAATTTATCGCGCCTGGCGAGCATTGACCTGCAGGGGTGCGATCCGCGAATTTCAGAGTGTCGTATTGAAGTCGCCTGTGATGTTGATAACCCGTTGGTGGGGCCACGCGGCGCGGCGGCGGTATTCGGTCCGCAGAAAGGGGCGACGCCTGAAATGGTCGAGACGCTGGAAAATGGATTGCGTAATTATGCCCGTGTTTTACATGCCCTGACCGGACGCGACATGTCTCAAATACCGGGCGGTGGAGCGGCCGGAGGAATGGGGATTGCCGCTATCGTCTTTCTGGAAGCGGAAATGAAGCCCGGTATTGAGATTGTTATGCAGGCGGTGAAGCTGGAGGAGGCGGTAAAAGAGGCCTCGCTGGTGATTACCGGAGAAGGGCGAATCGACTCGCAAACGGCGGGAGGAAAAGCGCCGATAGGCGTCGCGTCAGTGGCGAAACGGCATCATGTCCCGGTTATCGGCATTGCCGGCGTACTGGGCGACGGCGTGGAAGTGGTCCATCGCCACGGTATTGATGCCGTATTCAGTATTTTGCCGCGGCTGGCGCCTTTGCCGGAAGTTCTGGCGAACGGTGAACAAAATCTCTACCACAGCGCCTGTAATATTGCCCGCGTCATCAAACTTGGCCAGGACATCGGGACTCGTTAAGCATAAAAAAAGCCACGGTTCTCACCGTGGCAAAATCCAACATAGCTAAATTAAAAATAATCAGGAGGGCTGCCCGCCGTTAAATCATAACGTCGCGGTTACAGTCTTTGGAGTAGATGTAGCTGAATGCTTCGCCACGACCTACACCGTATCCGGCCTGCAGGGAATAAGCGCCCATGAAGATGTAGTCGCCTTTTTTCACCGGCACCCAGTTGTTGTCGAGGTTATAAACCCCCTGGCCGGAAAGGATATAAGCGCCATGTTCCTGGACGTGGGTTTCAATATAGCCGTGGCTGGCGCCCGGTTCGAACGACAGAATATGCATATTCATATCGAAGCCCAGCTCTTTAGGCAGGAAATCCAGCAGAATAACATCTTCCATGCCTTCATAATGAATACGCTCCAGCTGGCTGGCATTGCCGGAAACCAACCACGGGGCATGCCCCTCGACAGGAGTATAGCGGCGTTTATATAAAAATAGCTGGCTGTCTTCCGTTTGAGCGTTGCTAAAGGTCATCATCTCGCCCGGTGGACAATAGAGGTATCCGCCCTGGGTTAAAGAGAATGTTTTTCCTTCTGCTTTAGCTTCAATATTTCCCGCAATGACATAGAGAAAAGTTTCAATCCCCTCGCCGCCAAAGCCCTGCTGGTTGCCGCCATTCTGATGTAAGGTGACCAGATAATCGACGAAAGAAGCACCCAGCTTCGGCGTCGAAAGGATGGTGACGTCACAGTTTTCAAAGCCGGGAATAATATTTTTCACCAGACCGTCCGGCGTTAAGAGCGCATAGTTACCGTGTTTTACAATGGCGCGGTTCGCCAGTAAATCATCGCGGTAACCCGTGACGTTATTCAGATATCCCATTGATGGCTCCTTATTTTTGCCAGGCAAGTTGATGCAGCATTAATGCCAGAGTTTTGACCCCTTCAGCAAGGTCATTAATGTTGGTACGTTCCGCCGGGTTATGGCTGATACCATTAATGCTGGGGACGAAAATCATACAGGTAGGGACGCGCGGCGCGAAAATTTGCGCGTCATGACCTGCGCCGCTATGCATTATGCGATAGTTCAGTTGTTCGGTTTCACACAGCCTGGTGAGGGCCGCGACCAGTTCGGCGTTCATCGGCACCGGCGCTTCGTCCATCCACAAATCGATATCGATGCTGATATCCATTTCATCGCAGATGGCGCGCATATCGTTTTCCAACTGTTCGGTAAATTCGCGAAGTACCGCGGCGTCCGTATGCCGGCAATCGATTGTAAATGTGGTTTTTCCAGGGACAACATTGACCGTATTCGGCTGCGGCTCAACTTTGCCGAACGTTAATACCAGGGGATCGCCATGCTGTTTGGCTTTTTCAATGGACTGACTGCAAATACGACTGAAGGCATGCACCGTATCGCGACGATAGCCCATTGGCGTTGTGCCTGCATGGTTGGACTCGCCGTTGAGCGTCACCGTGTAGCGACGTTGCCCGACGATGGCGTTGACGACGCCAATCGACTGTCCGTTGCTCTCCAGAACGCAGCCTTGCTCAATATGCAATTCAACAAAGGCGCGGATATCGGTTCGCGCAGCGAGCGGCGCGGCGGGAAGGGTAAATCCGCACGCCTGCATAGCGTCGACAAAGCCTGTGCCTTTGGCGTCCTGGATATGGCGTACCTCTTCAGGATTCGCCAGGCCAAAAATGTTCTTGCTGCCCCAAAAAACGTAAGGGAAACGGCTGCCTTCTTCCTCAGCCATTGATACTACCTCGACGGTGCGCAGCGGCGCGCCGTAGGTCGCTTTTAGCCAGTCGAGCGCCAGCCAGGCGGCAAGCGCGCCAAATTGCCCGTCCAGATTGCCGCCGTTGACGACCGTATCAATATGCGAACCGCTTAAAATCACCTGCTCCGGAAATTGTGTGCCGCAAAGGCGGCCATATAAATTTCCGACGTCATCAAAGCGTGTTTCCAGACCGCTTTCTGCCATTCGCTTTTTAAACTGCTGCTGTGTTTCCAGCCACTCAGGCGAATAAAGTAAACGCGTCATTCCACCCGTAGGATCGGCTCCAATGGAGGAGAGCCAGGGCAATGTTTCTTCTATCGCGTGGCGAAAATGCTTTATCATAGGAAATTCCTGTTTCAATAATTATTGGGCAAAGGGATTTTTTGTTTCGTATGACTTGAGATAGAGGGCATCGGAAATCAGATATTGATAAATATCATCAACAATATCGATACCATTCATATCGGCATTTTTCTGTTTAATATCCTGATCCTGTCCAGGATAATAAACCTGTTTAAAACCGGGGGCGGGCTTCACGGAATTGAGTTCCTGCATGGTCTGACTAATATGTTTGCGGAATAATTCACAGGAAGAAAAGAACGCCGGATTAATGACCAGATGAAGTTGTCCTAAATTGCGTCCGGCGTGTAAATCTTCATACATCGAACTGACCTGGCGGCCAAACGGCAGCCCCAGCAGAATACCGGACAGAATATCGATCATCATCATCAGGCCGTAGCCTTTCGGGCCTGCGGCGGGTAATAACGCATTGACGGCAAAAGGATCATGTGTCGGCGCGCCGTTTTTATCAACGGCCCAACTCTCCGGAATGGACTCATTGCGGGACCGTGCATCGAGGACTTTTCCCCAGGCCTGCACGGTGGTGGCCATATCGAAGGTAATGATGTCATCGCCTTCGCCCGGCGCGGCAAAGGCCAGCGGATTAGTGCCATAGTAAATATCCGCCCCGCCAAACGGCACGACCATAGGATCGGACTGACAGATAGACAGACCGATCAGGCCTTCGCGAGCAGCCTGGCGGACGAAATAAGAGATGGCGCCGCTATGGCCCATTCTGCTAATGCCGACAACCGCGACGCCATTTTTTTTGGCTATTTCAATAGCATGCTCCATTCCCATTTTGGCTGCGACCTGTCCGGCAGCATTATCGGCATGCAGTATCGCCGTACAGGGACCGGTATTCTCAATGCGGAACGTCGGCTCCCGGTTGGTGCCGCCTTTTGAAATTCGTTCGGCATAATATTCAACGCGTACGGCGCCATGTGAGTGAATACCTCTGGCATCTGCATAAACCAGTACGTCGGCGACGGTAGCGGCGTGCTCACGTTTTAGTCCGGCTTTATAAAGCTTATTTTCGATAAGCTGATGGAGTGTTTCCCGACTGATTTTCATCTGTCTTCCTTTTTAACGACGGTGTGAAGCATGACTGCGATTAACATACCGGGAAAATAAAATGATTATGTGATCCAGACAGGCAAAAAAATATAATTAGAATTTATTTGATAATCAGGCGGGTTTTATCTTTTTGCTTAAATAAAAAGCTTTTTTAGAAAATCATAACTAATCCTTTAGCCGTTGTTTGAATTCTTTTGTTAATAAATTTGATGTGACGTTAATCACTCTATTTACCCTCCCGGATATATACCGTGAAGCGCACATTAACACTGCTCGTGCAATTGCAATGGGTGCAATTATTAAGGAGTTGTTATGATCCACGCCTTTATTAAAAAAGGGTGTTTTCAGGACTCTGTCAGCTTAATGATTATTTCTCGAAAGCTGAGTGAGTCCGAAAATGTTGATGATGTATCGGTAATGATGGGAACGCCTGCGAATAAGTCGCTGCTGGAAACTACCGGTTTCTGGCATGACGATTTTCATGGCGCTACGCCCAATGACATTTGCGTGGCGATTCGTACCGAAGCGGTAGATGACGGCATTACGCAGGTGATTGTGCAACAGCTCGAAGAAGCATTGCAGCAGTTGGCGCAGGGAAGCAGCGGCAGCCAGTCGTTAATCCAGGTCAGACGCTGGGAAAGCGCCTGTCAGAAACTGCCAGAGGCGAATCTGGCGCTGGTATCGGTGGCCGGCGAATATGCGGCGGAACTGGCAGAGCAGGCGCTGGATCGTTCGTTGAACGTGATGATCTTCTCCGATAATGTCACGCTGGACGATGAAATCAGACTAAAACGCCGGGCGCGTGATAAAGGACTGCTGGTCATGGGGCCGGATTGCGGCACCGCTATGATCGCCAATACGCCGCTGGCTTTCGCTAACGTCATGCCAGAGGGCAACATCGGGGTGATTGGCGCTTCCGGCACCGGTATTCAGGAGCTCTGTTCACAGATTGCGCTGGCGGGGGAAGGGATTACCCATGCCATCGGGCTTGGCGGACGCGATTTGAGCGCCGAGGTCGGCGGGATCAGCGCGCTAACGGCACTGGACATACTCAGCGCGGATGAAAAGAGCCAGGTGCTGGCCTTTGTCTCCAAACCGCCTGCCGATGCGGTTCGTCAGCATATTATCGCGGCGATGAAAGCCACCGGGAAACCCGTTGTAGCGCTGTTCTTAGGGTTTTCCTCCCTCGTTGCGCGTGAGGAAAACGTCTGGTTTGCCTCGACGCTGGATGAAGCCGCCCGACTGGCATGTTTATTGTCTCGCGTGACGTCGCAGCGTAAAGAAATGGTTTCAACAGGCGGCGTGATTCGTGGTCTCTATACCGGCGGAACGCTGGCGGCGGAAGCGGCGGGACTGCTGGCCGGCTATCTGGGCGTCGCGGCGGATACGGAACATCACCATGGCATGATGCTTGACGCTGACGGCCACCAGATTATCGATCTGGGCGATGACTTTTATACCGTTGGGCGACCACATCCGATGATCGACCCGGCGTTACGTAATCAGCTTATCGCCGGGCTTGGCACGCAGCCGCAGGTACGCGTGTTATTAGTGGACGTCGTTATTGGTTTTGGCGCGACCGCCGATCCCGCCGCATCGCTGATTCAGGCCTGGCAGAAGGCATGTGCCGCACGCGCCAGCGATCAGCCGCTGTTCGCCATCGCAACCGTCACCGGAACGGAACGCGATCCTCAGTGCCGCTCGCAACAAATCGCCGCGCTCGAAGATGTCGGCATCACGGTAGTGGATTCTCTTCCCGAAGCCACTCTGTTGGCCGCGGAACTGATTCGACCCACTCTCTCTTCCACTCATCCATCAGCTCCCCGGTTACTGGAAGCGGTAGCGGTGATTAATGCCGGGTTACGTAGCTTCGCGCTGGATTTACAGGCTGCCGGTATGCCCGTGGTGCACTACCAGTGGGCGCCTGTCGCTGGCGGTAATAAAAAACTGGCTCGTCTGTTAGAACGTTTGCAATAAGGGGTTCCCATGTTTACATCAGTGGCGCAAGCCAACGCTGCAGTCATCGAACAAATTCGTCGCGCACGTCCGCACTGGCTGGATGTGAAGCCAGCTTCTTCATTAATTAGCGTGCTCAATCAGGGGAAAACGCTTCTTCATGCCGGCCCGCCGATGCGCTGGCAAGAGATGACCGGCCCGATGAAAGGCGCCTGTATCGGCGCATGCCTGTTTGAAGGATGGGCCAAAGATGAAATGAGCGCGCTCGCGCTGTTAGAGCAGGGAAAGGTCAACTTTATTCCCTGCCATCACGTTAACGCCGTGGGGCCGATGGGCGGTATTACCTCAGCCAGTATGCCGATGCTGGTCGTGGAAAATATCACCGATGGCAATCGCGCGTACTGCAATCTCAACGAAGGGATCGGCAAAGTGATGCGTTTCGGCGCCTATGGCGAGGATGTTCAGCAACGTTTGCGCTGGATGCGTGATGTGCTGATGCCGGTATTAAGCGCGGCGCTGGGACGTCTGGAGCGGGGCCTCGACCTGACCGCAATGATGGCGCAGGGCATTACGATGGGAGATGAATTCCACCAGCGCAATATCGCCTCTTCCGCATTGCTGATGCGCACGTTGGCGCCGCATATCGCCCGTCTGGAACACGATAAGCAGCAGATAGCGGAAGTGATGGATTTTCTGAGCGTCACCGATCAATTCTTCCTTAATCTGGCGATGGCCTACTGTAAAGCCGCCATGGACGCGGGCGCGCAGATTCGCGCCGGCAGTATTGTGACGGCGATGACCCGCAATGGCGATATGTTTGGCATTCGGGTTAGCGGTCTGGGCGACCGTTGGTTCACCGCGCCTGTTAATACGCCGCAGGGGCTATTTTTTACCGGTTTTTCGCAGGATCAGGCCAACCCGGACATGGGCGACAGCGCCATTACTGAAACGTTTGGTATTGGCGGCGCTGCGATGATTGCCGCGCCTGGCGTAACGCGTTTTGTCGGTGCCGGGGGAATGGAAGCGGCGAAATCTGTTTCTGAAGAGATGGCTGAAATTTATCTCGAACGCAACATGCAGCTACAAATCCCCGGCTGGGATTTTCAGGGGGCCTGTCTGGGACTGGATATCCGCCGCGTGGTCGAGACCGGAATTACGCCGCTGATTAACACGGGTATCGCGCATAAAGAGGCGGGGATTGGCCAGATTGGCGCGGGAACCGTCCGTGCGCCGCTGGCCTGTTTCGAGCAGGCGCTGGAAGCGCTGGCGGAAAGCATGGGCGTAAGTTAAGAGAGCGTCTCATGAAATGTATCCATCCTCTTATGGCAAGCCGACAATCGGCGGATTATCGGCAACCCTGGCAGATGTCAGGGGTATGGCGTCGCTCTATTAATTTTGTGGCGAAAAGCGGTGAGTTATTAACGCTTCACCGTCGGGGGAGCGGCTTCAGTCCGGGAGGGTGGATACTGCGCGGCGGCGATTTTGACGCATTGCGCGATGTGCTCACCGATGGCGAAAAACCGCAGTCAACCGCTGCCGGTATTCAGATTGGCGAGTTTCTTTTATGCGAGCCGGAGAGGCGCTGTTCGCTGCGGGTTCCGCGCTATCTTGCGTCGCCGCGTCTTAACGCGACGTACATGCAGCGTAGTGAGGAGACGGGACTGTTTGGGCCGTTAACCGTCGCCGCAGCCCAGCCTCTATGTCCGGAACTTCGCCAGTTTTGTCACTGCTTTCAGTCGGCGCTTGCAGGTGCTGCGACTGACTGGCGGCTATGGCTGGGTAAAGGGCCGGGCTTAACGCCCAGTCATGACGACACGCTGACGGGAATGTTGCTGGCGGCCTGGTATTTTGGCGCCATAGATGAACGCGCCGGGCGTAATTTTTTTGCCCAATCCGGCAGCCTTGATCGGGCGACGACGCTCGTGAGCGTTAGCTATTTACGCTATGCGGCTATGGGTTATTTCGCGTCGCCTTTACTCCACTTTATTCATGCGCTGCGACGAGATGCTCGCACAGAAACGGCGATTGACGGACTGCTGGCGCTGGGGCACACCTCTGGCGCGGATACGCTGCTGGGGTTCTGGCTTGGACAACAAATAGTAAAAGGATAGGGAATGAAAACGTTGGTAGTTGCTCTTGGCGGCAACGCATTATTGCAGCGCGGAGAAGCGCTAACGGCAGAGAATCAATATCGCAATATTGCCGACGCGGTGCCTGCGCTGGCGCGACTTGCCCGCTCGTATCGGCTGGCGATAGTACATGGCAACGGCCCCCAGGTCGGCCTGTTGGCTTTACAGAACCTTGCCTGGAAAGCCGTTGAGCCTTATCCGCTGGATGTGCTGGTAGCGGAAAGTCAGGGCATGATCGGCTATATGCTGGCACAGCGTCTGGCGCTTGAACCCGACATGCCGCCGGTGACTACAGTATTAACGCGAATAAAGGTATCGGCGGACGATCCTGCTTTTCTTGAACCGGAAAAGTTTATTGGTCCCGTTTATTCGCCAGAAGAGCAAATGGCGCTGGAAGCGACTTATGGCTGGCATATGAAACGTGATGGAAAATATCTGCGCCGTGTCGTCGCTTCCCCGGCGCCGCGTCAGATTATCGAAAGCGCCGCTATTGAGTTATTGCTAAAAGAGGGCCATGTGGTGATTTGCAGCGGCGGTGGCGGGGTACCTGTTGCTGGCGAGGGCGAAGGGGTCGAGGCGGTGATAGATAAAGACCTGGCGGCGGCATTGCTGGCGGAGCAGATAGCGGCCGATGGTCTGATCATTTTGACGGATGCGGATGCGGTGTATGAACATTGGGGAACGCCGCAGCAGCGCGCTATTCGTCAGGCTTCGCCCGATGAGCTGGCGCCGTTTGCCAAAGCCGATGGCGCGATGGGACCGAAGGTGACCGCGGTAAGCGGGTATGTGAAGCGGTGCGGAAAGCCAGCATGGATTGGCGCGCTGTCGCGTATTGACGATACCCTGGCGGGCAGGGCGGGAACCTGCATCTGTCTGTGATCGCGACGGGCGGCAACAGAGAATGCGCCGCCCACGCTGTTTATTTAAGCTTACTTTGCGCCCAGATAATGCCGCTGGCGTATTCGCCCGGCAGGAGCGGAGAGAGCGCTTCCAGGGTGGCGCTAAGACGTGACGTATCGCTGTCGGTCAGATTCAGATGGCCGACTTTTCGCCCCGGACGTACCGCTTTATCATACCAGTGCAGATGTACCAGCGGCAGCTTCAGCCAGTCGTAATTCAGCTCGCTGCCGATCAGATTGATCATCACCGACGGGGCGTTAATCACCGGCGCGGGCAACGGCAGGCCGGTAATCGCGCGCAAATGCAATTCAAACTGACTGATGCTGGCGCCATTTTGCGTCCAGTGTCCGCTGTTATGCACGCGCGGCGCCAGTTCATTGATTAACAGGCCTTCCGGCGTGATAAAACATTCCATCGCCATTACGCCGACGTAGTTCAACGCCTGCATAATTGCTGACAGCATCGATTCCGCCTGCTCCTGCTGTTCGGCGTTCGCCTGTGGGAACGCGACGCTGGTCCGCAAGATGCCGTCCTGATGCAAATTGTGCGTTAGCGGGTAAAACACGGTACTACCGTCATGAGCGCGCGCGCCGACTAACGACACTTCGCCGGAAAAATGGATACCGCGCTCAACAATACATTCGCCATAGCAGTCATCCGGCAGTTGCCCGGTTTCGTCCGCGCGTAGACGCCACTGCCCGCGACCATCGTAGCCGCCAACGCGACGCTTAATAATCGCCAGTTCGCCCAGACGGTCAAAGATGCCGGACCACTCGTCAGCGCTGGTCAGCAGTTGCCACGGCGCGGTCGCGAGTCCCAGTTTATCGAAAAGCTGTTTTTGTGTCAGACGGTCGGCGATGATCGGAAATACATCGCGATTGACGAATGCCGGGTGGCGCGCCAGCTCGCGGGTAAGCGCGGTTTCCGGCCAGCGCTCAATCTCTGCGGTAATGACGCTCTGCTGTACCGGCACGGCGGTAGGCTCTGCATCCAGACCAACCGGCCAGACGGCGATACCCAGCGGTTCGCCCGCCTGGCGCAGCATTCGGCCCAGTTGCCCGTTGCCGAGAACGCAAACTTGCTTCATAGCGTCCCCCGCGGATCGGGATTTTCCAGAACTTCATCGGTTTGCGCTTTGCGCCAGTCGGCAATGCGCTGATGCAGTTCCGCGTCGTGTTGCGCCAGAATCTGCGCGGCGAGCAGGGCGGCGTTAGCGGCACCGGCTTTACCGATCGCCAGCGTACCCACCGGAATGCCGCGCGGCATCTGCACGATGGAGTAGAGGCTATCCACGCCGCTTAGCGCAGCGCTTTGTACCGGCACGCCGAGTACCGGGACCAGCGTTTTTGCCGCAATCATTCCCGGCAGGTGCGCCGCGCCGCCCGCGCCGGCAATAATCACTTGATATCCGTTCTCTTCCGCCGTTTCGGCGAAGCTGAACAGTTTATCGGGGGTGCGATGAGCGGAAACCACTTCTACATGGTGCGGGACATCCAGAATTTCAAAAATTTCGGCGGCGAATTGCATGGTAGCCCAGTCGCTTTTGGACCCCATCACGATGGCGACACGCGCCGGATTATTGCGGGAAGACATGCGTCTTAAAACTCCTGTGGTGCGGGACACGCTGCTTTTGAGGTGTCAAAGAATAGCATGATAATCAGGCAAGGAAAACGGTTGCGTGTGCGCCGTAACGGACGATTCGACGAACATTTACAGGGGGAAGGCGATTAACTCAACGTTGTCCGGCGTGACTTTTACCATTGAACCTTCATGATGCCATGCGCCTAACACCACGCGGAACGCGGGCTGGTCGTTGGCGGAAAGTTCATGCACCGCCGGGCGGTGGGTATGACCGTGAATCAGCCACTGTACGCGGTGTTTTTCCATTTCGGCGACGACGGTCTGCGCATTGACGTCCATAATATCCAGCGATTTGCTGCTATTGGCGGCTTTACTGCCGGCGCGCATTCTGGCGGCGATACGGCGGCGGATAAACAGCGGCAGGGTAAGGAACAGTCGTTGCACCCACGGATTATGGACTTTGGCGCGAAACGCCTGATATCCGGCATCATCGGTACAAAGCGTATCACCGTGCATAATCAACACGTTGCGGCCATACAGGTCGAGCACCTTTTCCTGCGGCAGTAGAATCATGCCGCTTTCGCGGGCAAAGCGTTTGCCAATCAGGAAGTCGCGATTACCATGAATAAAGAAGCAGGGGACGCCGGAATCAACCAGCGATTTAATGGCAACGGCCATTTCACGATGTAGCGGGTTGGGGTCGTCGTCGCCAATCCAGGCTTCGAAGAGATCGCCAAGAATATACAGCGCGTCGGCCTGACGGGCTTCTACGGCTAAAAAACGCAGAAAACCGGCGACGATCGCCGGTTCTTCCGTTTGCAGATGCAAGTCTGCAATAAACAGTGTCGCCACGATTACTCGCTGACGGTCACGTTTTCAATGATGACGTCTTCTTTTGGTACGTCCTGGTGCATACCGCTACGGCCAGTGGCGACGCCTTTGATTTTATCTACCACGTCCATACCTTCTACGACTTCCGCAAAGACGCAGTAGCCCCAGCCCTGCAGACTTTCGCCGGAGAAGTTCAGGAAGTCGTTGTCTGCCACGTTGATGAAGAATTGCGCGGTAGCCGAGTGTGGCGCCTGAGTACGCGCCATTGCCAGCGTACCACGGGTATTTTTCAGACCATTGTTGGCTTCGTTTTTGATCGCCTCTTTGGTGGCTTTCTGTTTCATGCCCGGCTCAAAGCCGCCGCCCTGAATCATAAAACCGTTAATCACACGGTGGAAAATGGTGTTGTTGTAAAAACCTTCGCGGCAGTAGTCCAGGAAGTTTTTAACTGTTTCAGGCGCTTTATCATCAAAGGTTTTGATTACGATATCGCCGTGATTAGTGTGGAAAGTAACCATTTTTGCATCCTGTTCCAAGAGAGTGGTGCTTTAGCCCGCAATGGGGCACATATAGGGGCTTGTTATAGCATAACCGTAAGCTGCGATCACCTTGCAAAGTGTGCTGCTTCGATTACGAATAATATGTATCATACGGAGATTATTACCCACACACGTCTATACGGAATCTTCGATGTTAAAAATTTTTAATACACTGACGCGCCAAAAAGAGGAATTCAAACCCATTCATGCCGGGGAAGTCGGCATGTACGTGTGTGGTATCACCGTTTACGATCTCTGCCACATTGGTCACGGACGCACGTTTGTCGCTTTTGACGTTGTCGCGCGCTATTTGCGTTTTCTCGGTTATAAGCTGAAGTATGTGCGTAACATTACCGATATCGACGATAAAATTATTAAACGCGCCAATGAAAACGGCGAAAGTTTTGTCGCGCTGGTCGACAGAATGATTGCGGAAATGCATCAGGACTTCGACGCGCTGAATATTCTGCGTCCGGACAGCGAGCCGCGTGCGACGCACCATATTCAGGAAATTATCGAGCTCACCCGCACCTTAATCGAGAAAGGGCACGCCTATGTGGCGGATAACGGCGATGTGATGTTCGATGTACCGACCGATCCGACTTATGGGCAGCTTTCCCGTCAGGATCTTGAGCAGCTTCAGGCGGGCGCGCGCGTAGATGTCGTTGACGTGAAGCGTAACCCGATGGACTTCGTGCTGTGGAAAATGTCGAAAGAGGGCGAGCCGAGCTGGCCGTCGCCGTGGGGCGAAGGGCGTCCGGGCTGGCACATTGAATGTTCGGCGATGAACTGCAAGCAGTTGGGCAACCATTTTGATATTCACGGCGGCGGTTCCGATCTGATGTTCCCGCACCATGAAAACGAGATTGCCCAGTCTACCTGCGCGTATGACGGCGAATACGTCAACTACTGGATGCACTCCGGTATGGTGATGGTGGATCGCGAGAAGATGTCCAAATCGCTGGGCAACTTCTTTACCGTGCGCGACGTGCTGAAATACTACGATGCGGAAACCGTGCGCTACTTCCTGATGTCCGGGCATTACCGTAGCCAACTGAACTACAGCGAAGAGAACCTCAAGCAGGCGCGTGCCTCGCTGGAGCGGTTATACACTGCATTGCGTGGAACGGATAAATCAGCGGCCCCGGCGGGCGGCGAAGCGTTTGAAGCGCGTTTCGTGGAGGCGATGAATGACGATTTCAATACGCCGGAAGCCTACTCCGTCCTGTTTGACATGGCGCGTGAAGTCAACCGTCTGAAGGGCGAAGATATGACCGCCGCATATGCGATGGCGTCTCATCTGCGGAAGATTTCCGGCGTGCTGGGACTGCTGGAGCAGGAGCCGGATGTTTTCCTGCAAAGCGGCGCGCAGGCGGATGACGGTGAAGTTGCGGAAATTGAAGCCTTGATTCAACAGCGTCTGGATGCCCGTAAAGCGAAAGACTGGGCGGCGGCGGACGCGGCGCGCGATCGTCTCGCTGAAATGGGTATTATTCTGGAAGATGGCCCGCAGGGCACCACCTGGCGGCGTAAGTAAGCGCTTTTACAGGCCGCTCTATTTGCATAGAACGGCCTGTTTTTTATTTTTTCGCACCGGGCGAAAGATAAACACACACCGACTCCCCCAGATTCTGATGTTCACACCCGGGTATTGCCCGGCTGTAATGGGCAATAAAGCGGATGACGCTGTCGCCGCTGTTTAGCCCCACATTTCCTTTTCGCAGCAATTCTGCTGGCTGATCGTCGGTGAAAACGTTAGGGGTGAACAGTTTTGCGCCTAATCGTTCAAAAGTGCCAGCACTAACGATAGAGGGTTGATAACCCTGAAGCTGCAACCAGCGGCGGGCATCATTACGTGACCAAATCTGCGCATCGTTTGCTCGCGCAAACACTTCGAGAAGCCAGCCATTCGAATTCTGATAAGGGCCGGAAAAAGGCCACGCAATCAGGTTATAACGGGGACTGTGGAAGAGATTGAGTTTGATAGCGCTATGTAAGAGCGTTTGTAATGCCGTCGCGATATCTGAACGCGGGCGCAAAACGGCAATGCTCTGATTCACCAGGTCATCAGCCAGAAACTCATACAGACCTTGTATATAGAGCGCTGATTCAGCAGTTCCGCAAGTATTCAGATTATGATAAACCCGCCAGTCTCCGTTTGGCTGGCGCATGGCATAGCCAGCATGTGACCAGGTTAAATGTCGGCTCGACATATCTTGCCCCTGGCGAACCAGAATGACGACCGGATCGGGTTGACTGTTAAGCTGCTGTTTGAGCTGTAGCGCCTGATCCATTGTCGCTGCGATGCTCTCCGGCGTGTTTGCTTTTTGGTGACAGTTAGCACTGTCTGCATAAGCGTTGAGCGAGATTGCGCTGAGCCACAGGGCAAACGCGAACCGCTTCATTTGGCCGGTACCGTCTGGTTGCTGGAAAGTCCTGCGTCGTCCTGATTTACCATATGGGCAAGGACTTTGCCCTCTTTTTTCAAATAAGCGCCGGTGCCTTCCTGCGTTTTTTCCAGAGTGACTTTATCACCTGCTTTGAGGTTGCCTTCTTTGACGACATTTAGCGGAACTTGCATTTTAATGTCTTTGTTATCGGGGGACTTAGTGGTTAACAGCGCGGTTTTTTGCTTTTTATTTTCGACAACAGATCCAATGCTCAGGTTGAGCGGCAGCAGTACGGGGGAGAGTATAATTCCGCTAACCAGTGCGGAACTGCCCACGCTGACAACCGCAGACGATGCCGCATACCAGCCAGTGGCAGACATTTCTTCGCTATAGCTGGCGTGGGAAAATGAGAAACAGATGACCGCGGCGGCGAATGTCATTTTATTCATATTGATTCCTTTTAATATGCGTTTTAAGTACCCATAGAAATAACACTAAAATACTTCCCGGCAACCACACCCACAGCAATTCTGAGAGAATGACCTGATGTCCATACGGCGTGATGTAGCTTGAAAGCGCGAACGGCGCGACTTTAATCACCTGCCAGGGCGCAAAAAAACGTTCATCTGACCACGGCCACAGCCATCCGACGCCTTTACCCCCCGTGGTTATCGAATCCAGCAGGCTGTGCGACAACAATGAAACGGTTAAAAACAGCCAGCAGCGCACCTGCCCCGCTCGAAACCATCGTCGTCCCGCGAGTACGCACAACAGGGGGAGGACGAATGCGAAAAGTAAAGAGTGGGTAAATCCGCGATGGCCGAACACGTTGCCGTAGGCGACGCCAAATTTAAAGGCCAGCACGTCGGCATCGGGGAGCATCGCCAGCACAACACCGGCAAACAGCAGGCGAGGAGGGATAACTTTCAGGCCTAAGCCTGCGCCAAGACACAGAGGAACGGCGGCGTGGGTGATAACGGTAGGCATAGCGATGGTTCACAGGGAAATAGCCATGCTAGCAGTTGGAACGCAGAGGATTAAGTGGATGATTATCTGAAAAGACAGCGTAATCAGGCCGGATAAGACGCTTTGCATCGCTATCCGGCACTTGTATCAGGCCACGACGTTCACACTTTGGCCTTCAAAGCTAACGGTTTGCCCGGCGACAATTTTGCAGCGTTTACGCGTTTCAACCACGCCATCAACCTTCACCAACCCGTCGGCAATGGCGATTTTCGCCTGCGCGCCGCTTTCGCTCCAGCCTTCCAGCTTGAGCAGATCGCACAGCTCGACGTGCGGGTGCTTGCCTAAAGAGAATGTCGCCATGTTATTTTCCTTGTGGATCGTGATATTCAATGCACGCCTGCAGCGTGTTTTCGATAAGCGTGGCGACCGTCATCGGGCCGACGCCGCCCGGTACTGGCGTGATGTATGACGCGCGCGCCGCGGCTTCGTCAAACACGACGTCGCCAACGACCTTGCCATTTTCCAGACGGTTAATACCGACATCAATCACAATTGCGCCTTCTTTAATCCATTCGCCGGGAATAAAGCCCGGTTTACCTACGGCGACAATGAGCAAATCAGCATGCTCGACATGGTGACGCAGATCTTTGGTAAAGCGGTGCGTAACGGTAGTCGTACAGCCAGCCAGCAGCAGCTCCATGCTCATCGGGCGTCCAACGATATTGGACGCGCCAATGACCACCGCATTCAGGCCGTAGGTATCAATATTGTAACGCTCAAGCAGGGTCACAATACCGCGGGGCGTACAGGGACGCAGGCGTGGCGCACGCTGACACAGACGACCGACATTATAAGGATGGAAACCGTCTACGTCTTTATCTGGCGCGATACGCTCCAGCACTTTAACGTTGTCGATACCTGCCGGTAAAGGCAACTGCACCAGAATACCGTCGATCGTGTTATCTGCATTCAGAGTATCGATAAGCGCCAGCAGTTCGGCTTCGCTGGTGGTTTCTGGCAAGTCATAGGAGCGGGAGACGAATCCCACTTCGTCGCACGCTTTACGTTTGCTTGCGACATAAATCTGTGAGGCCGGATTGCTGCCGACCAACACCACAGCCAGGCCGGGAGCGCGAAGTCCTGCTGCGACGCGTGCCTGAACTTTTTGAGCAACCTCAGATCGCACCTGCTGCGCAATCGTTTTACCGTCAATAATCTTTGCTGCCATCAGAGAGAAGATTCCATCTGTTACTTCAAGTCAAAGGGGATAACGCTATTTTGTCAGAAGCGGGCCTCGCTGTCAGTTAACGTTTGTGTTTCCGATGCAAACGCGACGTCTCCCCCGTTCGTTGCCGATGCTGAGACGTGACCCGTAAGCGCGCCATGATTAACCAAAAAGAAACAATTCATCACCCTGGCTATGGTTACCGTAATCCCTCGTCGTTAATAGCATCGGGCGGCATAATGCGACATTTTATACAAAATAAGATTAGACCCTTCTTATATCCCAATAAGAATTAGCTTAGGTCATTAAAAGAGTTTGCGGCTATTTTTTATTTAGCGAAATGTTTAATTTATTACCGTGACGAAATGTCATGTTCGCAAAGATTAATTACTGCGTCTGATACTCAGGGGAGAAACAGAAAACTAATTAATCTGCGATATCTATCTTTACAGGATGCAGAGATAAATTTTCTGACATGCTATGTCGATAATAATTCAAACGGAGCCGACAGGATGCCGAAACCGGGTGTGTGTAATTCAAGGGAAATCCATGAAACATAAATTAATGACCTCTACTATTGCGAGTCTGATGTTTGTCGCTGGCGCAGCGGTTGCGGCTGATCCTACTCCGGTGAGCGTGAGTGGCGGTACTATTCATTTCGAAGGTAAACTGGTTAATGCAGCCTGTGCCGTCAGCACTAAATCCGCCGATCAAACGGTGACGCTGGGTCAATACCGTACCGCCAGCTTTACGGCGATTGATGATACGACCGCGCAGGTGCCTTTCTCCATCGTCCTGAATGACTGCGATCCGAAAGTGGCGGCCACCGCTGCCGTGGCTTTCTCTGGTCAGGCAGATAACACCAACCCTAATTTGCTGGCTGTCTCCTCTGCGGACAATAGCACTACCGCAACCGGCGTCGGGATTGAGATTCTTGATAATACCTCTTCACCGTTGAAGCCGGACGGCGCGACCTTCTCGGCGAAGCAGGCGCTGGTTGAAGGCACCAATACGCTGCGTTTTACCGCACGCTATAAGGCAACCGCCGCCGCCACGACGCCAGGCCAGGCTAATGCCGACGCCACCTTTATCATGAAATACGAATAATCCCGTCTGGGAACGCCAGGGAAGGGAGGCGCCTCAACGGAAGAGGCTATCGGGGATAAAAGAGAACATAGCAGATGATAAGGAAAGGCGCGGCGCTAGTGGGGCTTGTTTTGATGTCGCCCGTTATTGCGCAGCCGGTAATGGTGGAGAGCGGGCGTATTCACCTGCGCGGACAACTGGTCAATGGCGGCTGCGCTGTCGCCACAGAAAGCCAGGATTTGCGCGTACTGATGGGACAGTACCGCACGAATGCGTTTACCGGTCCTGGCAGCTTCGCTCCCGTCAGCGTTCCATTTTCGTTACGGTTAATCTCCTGTAGCGCGGAGGTCTGGCGTCATGTCGGCATTGCGTTTGCCGGCGTTACGCCTGCGGAAGATCCCCATGTTTTTCTGGCCAGCGGCGAGGGTATCGGTAATGCCGGAATCGGCCTGGCATTATTTGATGACCAGCAGCGGCAAATCATACCTAACACGTTACCGCTTCATTACACGCCCATTTTAACGTCAGAAATGACTTTGCATTTTACTGCCCGCTATCGGGCAATTTCAGAAAATATGACGCCGGGACGAATTCATTCAGAAGTGTGGTTTACGCTGGTTTACCCATGAATTTTCTTGCCGACGTGACTCAATGCAAAAGGTATTTTTTACCATGCTGAATAGTATAAAATTAGGCTTTATTGTTCTTCTCACGTTATTTACTTCGCTGAACGTACAGGCGGCGGGGGGGATTGCATTAGGCGCCACGCGCGTTATTTATCCCTCGGCGGCGAAACAGACTTCTCTGGCAATCAGTAATAGCGATACTCAAGAACGTTACCTCGTCAATTCATGGATCGAAAATAGCGCCGGGCAGAAAGAAAAAACGTTTATCGTTACGCCGCCTTTATTCGTCAGCGAACCCAAAAGCGAAAACACGCTGCGTATTATCTACGCCGGGCAACCGCTACCCGGGGATCGGGAGTCGTTATTCTGGATGAACGTGAAAGCCATCCCGTCGGTCGATAAAAGTCATATTGAAGGAAAAAACGTTCTGCAACTGGCGATTCTGTCGCGCATCAAACTGTTCGTGCGTCCGGCGAATTTGCCACAGACGCCGGAAGACGCGCCGACCTTGCTGAAATTTTCCCGTGTCGGCAACCATCTCAAGATAACCAACCCATCTGCTTATTACCTCACGCTGGTCAATATCAGCGTGGGCGCGAAAAAGATTGATAACGTGATGATCGCGCCAAAAAGCGACATGCAAATTCCCTTACCGACTGGCGCGCAGGGCAGCGTGACATTTCAGACCGTCAATGATTACGGCGCATTGACGTCGGCGACAACGGCCAGTCTCGGTTAAGCAGAGAGCGTGAAGCCACACGAGAACACGATGAAGAAGACAACCTGGTTTGCAGGGCGATTTCCCGGCTATGTATCACCGTTAAGCGGCGTGGCGCTGTCGGTGCTGGCGGCGCTGTGTCCGCTGACGAGCCGCGGCGAAAGTTATTTCAACCCTGCGTTTTTGTCGGCGGATACCGCGTCCGTGGCGGATTTATCTCGCTTTGAAAAAGGTCATCATCAGCCTCCCGGTATTTACCGGGTGGATATCTGGCGTAACGACGAATTCGTAGCGACGCAGGATATCCGTTTTGAGGCGGGCGCCGTGGGCACCGGCGATAAATCCGGCGGCCTGATGCCTTGTTTTACACCGGAGTGGATTAAACGGCTGGGCGTGAATACCGCGGCGTTCCCTGTCTCAGATAAAGGCGTCGATACCACGTGTATTCACCTTCCTGAGAAAATCCCGGGCGCGGAGGTCGCGTTTGATTTCGCGTCGATGCGCTTAAACATTAGCTTGCCGCAGGCGTCATTGCTCAACAGCGCGCGTGGCTATATCCCGCCGGAAGAGTGGGATGAAGGGATACCTGCCGCACTCATTAATTACAGTTTTACCGGTAGCCGCGGAACAGACAGCGATAGCTATTTTTTGAGTCTGCTGAGCGGGTTGAACTATGGCCCCTGGCGGCTGCGTAATAACGGAGCCTGGAACTATTCGAAAGGGGACGGCTATCATTCGCAACGCTGGAACAACATTGGCACCTGGGTACAGCGCGCCATCATTCCGCTAAAAAGCGAACTGGTCATGGGGGACAGCAATACCGGGAACGATGTTTTCGACAGCGTCGGCTTTCGCGGAGCGCGGCTGTACTCTTCTGACAATATGTATCCCGATAGCCTGCAGGGCTACGCCCCCACGGTCAGAGGGATCGCCCGGACGGCGGCAAAGCTGACGATACGACAGAACGGGTATGTTATCTACCAAAGCTATGTGTCGCCGGGCGCGTTTGCGATTACCGATCTTAATCCTACCTCTTCCAGCGGCGACCTTGAGGTGACGGTAGATGAAAAAGACGGTAGCCAACAACGTTACACGGTGCCTTACTCTACCGTTCCGCTATTGCAGCGTGAGGGCAGGGTGAAGTATGACCTGGTGGCCGGGGATTTTCGCAGCGGCAATAGTCAGCAGTCTTCGCCATTCTTTTTCCAGGGAACGGTGATTGCCGGCCTGCCTGCGGGGCTGACGGCTTACGGCGGTATGCAACTTGCCGATCGTTACCGTGCTGTGGTGGTCGGGGCGGGGCAAAATTTGGGTGACTGGGGGGCCGTGTCGGTCGATGTCACACATGCGCGTAGCCAACTGGCAGATGACAGCACCCATCAGGGGCAATCGTTGCGTTTTCTGTACGCCAAATCGCTGAATAATTACGGGACTAATTTTCAATTGCTGGGTTACCGCTATTCCACGCGCGGATTTTATACCCTGGATGATGTGGCATACCGCAGTATGGAAGGGTACGACTACGAATACGATAGCGACGGACGCCGCCATAAAGTGCCGGTGGCGCAGAGCTACCACAATCTCCGCTACAGCAAAAAAGGCCGCTTTCAGGTCAATATTTCGCAAAACCTGGGGGATTACGGGTCACTGTATCTTTCCGGCAGTCAACAAAATTACTGGAATACGCCGGATACCAATACCTGGTATCAACTGGGATACGCCAGTGGATGGCAAGGCATAAGTTATTCGCTGTCATGGTCGTGGAACGAGTCGGTGGGGATCTCAGGCGCCGACCGCATTCTGGCATTCAATATGTCCGTTCCGTTTAGCGTTCTGACCGGACGGCGTTATGCGCGCGACACTCTTCTTGATCGTACTTATGCCACGTTTAACGCCAACCGCAACCGCGACGGCGACAATAGCTGGCAGACCGGCGTGGGCGGCACGCTTCTGGAAGGACGTAATCTGAGCTACAGCGTGACGCAAGGGCGTAGCAGTAGCAATGGTTATAGCGGCAGCGCCAGCGCTAGCTGGCAGGCGACGTATGGCACGCTGGGCGTGGGATATAACTACGATCGCGATCAGCATGACTATAACTGGCAACTTTCCGGCGGCGTGGTCGGTCATGCGGATGGTATTACGTTTAGCCAACCGTTGGGCGATACCAATGTCTTGATTAAAGCGCCGGGAGCGAAAGGCGTGCGCATCGAAAACCAGACCGGCGTGAAAACGGACTGGCGGGGTTATGCGGTAATGCCCTACGCCACGGTATATCGCTATAACCGCGTCGCGTTAGATACCAACACGATGGACAACCATACCGATGTCGAAAATAACGTCAGCAGCGTAGTGCCGACAGAGGGCGCGCTGGTGCGGGCTGCTTTTGATACGCGGATAGGCGTAAGGGCAATCATTACCGCGAGGCTTGGCGGACGTCCGTTACCGTTTGGCGCGATAGTACGAGAAACCGCCAGCGGCATTACCAGTATGGTCGGCGATGACGGGCAAATTTATCTGAGCGGCTTGCCGCTAAAAGGTGAACTGTTCATCCAGTGGGGAGAGGGGAAAAACGCGCGTTGTATCGCCCCTTACGCCCTGGCGGAGGATAGCCTGAAGCAGGCGATTACGATAGCCAGCGCGACCTGTATCCGTCCGTCGTCATAAAAGGAAAAATAGAGATGAAAATATACTCAGCGCTATTGCTGGCGGGGACCGCGCTCTTTTTCACCCATCCCGCGCTGGCGACGGTTTGCCGTAATTCAAACGGGACGGCGACCGATATCTTTTACGACCTGTCAGATGTTTTCACCAGCGGCAATAATCAGCCGGGACAGGTGGTGACGCTGCCGGAAAAATCAGGTTGGGTCGGCGTAAACGCGACGTGCCCGGCGGGGACAACGGTGAATTATACCTACCGAAGCTATGTATCAGAATTACCGGTACAAAGCATCGAAGGAAATTTTAAATACCTCAAGCTGAATGACTACCTTCTGGGCGCGATGAGCATCACCGATAGTGTCGCTGGCGTATTTTATCCGCCCCGTAACTATATTCTCATGGGCGTCGACTATAACGTGTCGCAGCAAAAGCCGTTTGGCGTGCAGGACTCAAAGCTGGTTTTTAAATTAAAAGTGATACGGCCTTTTATTAATATGGTGACGATCCCTCGCCAGACAATGTTTACCGTCTATGTGACGACCTCTACCGGCGACGCGTTGAGCACGCCGGTATATACCATTAGCTACAGCGGCAAAGTGGAAGTGCCGCAAAACTGTGAAGTGAATGCCGGACAGGTCGTGGAGTTTGATTTCGGCGATATCGGCGCGTCGTTATTTAGTCAGGCGGGGGCGGGTAATCGTCCACAAGGCGTCACGCCGCAAACGAAAACCATTGCTATCAAATGTACCAACGTCGCGGCGCAGGCCTATTTATCGATGCGGCTTGAAGCCGAAAAGGCCTCAGGGCAGGCGATGGTGTCCGATAATCCGGATTTAGGCTTTGTAGTTGCTAATAGCAACGGTACGCCGCTCACACCCAATAATTTGTCGAGTAAAATTCCGTTTCATCTTGATGATAACGCCGCCGCTCGCGTAGGTATTCGCGCCTGGCCGATCAGCGTGACGGGGATTAAACCGGCGGAAGGGCCGTTTACTGCGCGCGGCTATCTACGAGTCGATTATGATTAAGGAGGCATAATGATCTTTCGGCGCGTTTTCATCGCTATCGGTTGTGTTTTGTTCAGCCCGCTGAGTCAGGCCAACTCATCTCTGGGCGAAGTGAATATTGAACTGCGCGGTAACGTGGTGGATTTTACCTGCGCCGTGGTGGCGGGCGACAGTAACAAGTCGGTTAACCTCGGCACCTGGCCGACAAAACAGCTTCACGCCGCCGGTGACGCTACGCAACCGGTAGCCTTTAGCCTAAAACTTGAAGGCTGCCCGCCGGGGTCGGCGTCTATAACGTTTTCCGGGACGCCAGCGCCCGGCACGGCATTACTGGCGCTTGCTGATACGGCAATGGCGCAAAAACTGGCGATTGAAATTCGCGATGGCGATCAACGTCGATTGCCACTTGAACAGGCCAGCAAGGCCGTCGATATTGACAACAACGGCAATGCTACCCTGAAATTCTATGCGAACTATATCGCCTTAGCCGATGGCGTGCAGCCCGGACTTGCTAACGCGGATGCGACCTTCCTGATCAATTACAATTAGTGTCCGTTATTGTGGCTCCCGAACGATAATTCGCCGGGAGTACATTTACAATAATTCGTGTGATTTGGCGTAATCGATAAGCTCAACGATAGAGTGAAGGCCAAGTTTAGAAAATATATTGGCCTTATGCGCGCTGATAGTCTTGTTACTCAATAAAAGTTGCTCGGCAATTTCTTTGTTAGACATTCCATTGGCCAGATAGCGCAGCACGGTAACTTCGCGGTTAGAAAGTGGCATATCATGGTGCCCGCCTTTGGGGGTACGGGTATTACTGATAAAGTTAAGCGTCTCAGATGGAAAAAAAGAATAGCCGGATAAAATCATTTTTACCGCATTATAAATATCATTGAGGTCTTTGCGTTTACTTACAAATCCGTTTGCGCCCGCTCTTATTGCTCTTCCGGCATAAAAAGCCTCTGATTTCGACGATAAAAAAAGTATCCGGGTATGTTCCTGGATAGATTTGATTCGTTTAAGTAAGGTAAAGCCGTCGGTGCCCGGTAATTCAATATCCAGAATGACAAGGTCAACAGGATAAGTGCGCAGATACTCTATCGCTGTTCGGCTATCATCCGTTTTCAGGACAACCTGAATATTGCTATTTTTACCGAGTAAAACTTCGATCGACATTCTTACAATAGGGTGTTCGTCCATAATGATAACAGATGCAGGTTTCATTGTTGTATGCCTCAGACTGTTATGCGTCCTTCGTTTTAGAATAAGCGTCAGACACCTTAAAGATTGTGAAATAGCCAGATCTACACACCACACAGTGGAGCAATAATAAAGAATGAGACCTCCCTGTTGATTGGCTATTTTGCGTAAGAGTAATAAATATGTGGAATATCCATTTCGCACCAACAAAAAAGAAATTTCTGATTAAGTAAAAACAATATGGATTATACCTGGTCTGATTTCTCGGAAAAGTCTTGCGAAATGCGAATTATGGATAGCGGGTAGGATATTCTGTGACGTTATAGAAAATTTGTTCGTGGTGGAGCTATTTTCTTTAGAGTTGACATTGAGTAGTTTAAACTGTTGTTTTTAAGTATAAAAATAATATGAAAGACTAATTGTTTAGTATTTGTTATGTAATAACAGAAAGATGTTGACGCTGGAGACCTCGAAAAACGAGGAGGAACAGGGGACGATGTAAGAAAAAATTTTTTATCGCTTACCAGGACGAGTTGTAAATATTAATTTTATGTGAAATATTTACATTTAATGGAAGTGAAAATAAGTAATTTCTTAAAAAATCTTATTCACCAAAACGTTACCCCGTTAAAAAATATCGTGGAAAGTAACGTTTAGCTGCTGGAGCAGCCGAAGAAAGCTTTGCCTGTGGGGAAGGTTAAGGAGGGTGATAAGTTGTTTAAGCCGGTAAACTACACGATGATAAGGTACGCTTTGCTGACGTGCTATTTCTTTTAAAGAGGCACCTTGCGCTAAAGTTTCAATCATCAACCAGTCAGTACGGCTAAAGCTTTCCGATAAGCGAGGTTCGGCGGCTGATAACAAGGCTTCGCGTACAGAGGCCAGATTTTGTCGTCGCGACAGGACAAAAAAACGCCCAGCCATACGAATAAACTGAGCTATAGCGGGGGTTTTATCTGATACCAGCAGGTAAATCTGGATATCGCTTTGTTGCCAACTGAGCGCGCGTAGCTGGTTAAGCGCCTCAATACAGGAGACAGGTAGCGCCTCCATATCTACAATCAGTTGTCTGAGCGACCCCTTTTCAATCCACAAAGAAATGTCATCTAATGAGCGGAATGCTGCGGTACGTTTTCCGGAAAATAAGTAGTGACTCAGCGAATAGCCGAGGTAGTTGTCAGTTGTAATTATTGCCTGAGAAATGATACCAACCGGCAAGGCATAATTGAGCTGTTGGTTCAGTAACTCAAGGTGATCAAATATCTGCGGCGTTGGAGAGTGATAACGGCAGGCGCAGTCTTTAGCATTTCTTAAACGGCGGTGTCTTTCCCTGCGTGGTACGCTGCGCATCCTGCTTTTTCCATTGCTCTAATATATATCTGGTAATATGGCTGGCCATAAATAACCTTGTTCCATCGTTGCACCAGCGTAAAAAGCAATGCTTCGTTGCTCTGATGTTTCAATGCCTTCCATCAGCATTAACTGCTGAAAAAAAACTTCGCTATCATGTTCTGACGGAAGTTGCGTCAGGACCTCATAGCCGATTAATTGCGCAGTTGAGAGATTAACGATTGGCTCAGATTTTAACAATTCGCTGTTGAGATATGAATGACGTGTGGGCGAAGACGCCAGGTGTGGGGGATTTATCCTTTCCTTTAATAAAGTACCCTGTGCCACCAAACACTCCTCCAGGCATTTATGATGCAGCCATATATTTTCGACCCCTGAATCTATCAGGATATTATGGGCATCATTGTGGCAGCGTTAAAAAAATGCCTGTAGGTATCGTTACTTAATTATTGGTGAGATATTTCGTAAGCCTTGTAAAAAGTTAAGTGAGTTTACTTACTGAGTAAGAAATGAAGGTTAACTCTAATATATTTTAAAAACTGCTGCTCCGTTTTAACATGTAATTTTCGCATAATGCTCCGGCGGAGTGACTTTGTCTGCTCTTCAGAAAGTGAAAGTAAAGCGGCCGTTTCGCTTAAATGATAACCGCTGGCGATCAGTTTTAACAGGTGACGTTCTGTTACTGAAAAATGACGAGTCGTGCAGTAGTGACAAATGCCAGAAGGGACGCTATGTCGAAGCGCTCGTTTATGTAAGATCAATATCATTTTCCGGGTAATTTCTTCAACATCATCTTCCCGATAAATATGCGGCAGCATATACAGACATGGTCTGAACATGAGCTTTTCTTTATCGCATTTATTACAAATAATCACCCGTAGCTGATGTTGGGTATGCATAGGTATCTGATAACAGCCAGCGCTGAACCAATCATCATCCAGGGCCAGGAAAGCGATATCGGCATTATCTATCTCTTCTGGCGGCAGAAAGTCAATTTTCTGCTGCCATTGATTCGCCAGACGCGTCATGATGATTTTCAACCCATGCTCAAAGTGACTGTTTTGTTCCTTAATAGCGATACGCAGCATAAAAAATATCCTACACGGCAGGTGAATCATGGTGAAATATTAAAGAAACTGATTGATTTTCTAAATACTGGCGGCCTTAATTCCCACTTTATGCGTGCTGAGATGTGTCCAGGCGATTTCCTGGAACCTGGCATTGCGCCAGAAAAGACGATATTCGTACACTTAGTCAGCAACCAGAACAAAAGCCATTGACTCAGGAGTGCCTGACCGTATAATTCTCGCGTTTCGTCTACACGAAGTCTTCACTTCACAAGGCGCCCTTAGCTCAGTTGGATAGAGCAACGGCCTTCTAAGCCGTGGGTCGCAGGTTCGAATCCTGCAGGGCGCGCCACTTATAAATCAACGCGTTACGCTTCTTTATTTCCTCCTTATTTTCCATATGGGACATATTTGGGACATCATCACCAAAAATGTCGTCTATTTCCCTCGCGTGTTCCGTTAAATGATTAGGCGCAAGGTGAGCATATCTGTGAATCACCACGGATAACCTGGACACTTCTGAGTCGTTGATGATATAGGTTTTCATATTCAGCCGGTGGCATCTGCTCGCTCGAACCATGCCAGCGTCTACTGTTATAAAACATTTCTATGTAATCAAAAATATCGCTTCTGGCTTCGTCTCTCGTTCCGTAGATCATTTCCTTTATCCGTTCACGCTTCAGTAGCTGGAAAAAGCTTTCTGCAACCGCATTGTCATGACAGTTGCCACGACGGCTCATTCTGCTCTCCAGTCCGTGCGGTTTCAGGAGCGACTGCCATTCATAGCGGGTGATTACGTCGCCACACGGCCATCAGAAGCGCATTCAGGACTCTATCTTTTGTCATTCATGGTTGCAGTGACCAATTGAATCTATTGCGGCTTTTTTTTATATGTCCCGCTCGTCAGTAACCCGCTTCAACTCTTTCGGGAGTCGGCGGATTCCGGTCTGATCATCTGACTGCTCTTTATTTCTTTATTGGTGGAGGAGTTCGACCCGTACTTCTTTATCCTGGCGTAAAGACTGTGGGTAGTAATATCGAGATGTGTTGCGGCGCTGGAAACAGAATGGCCACGCTCAACGACCTGTCTTACCGCTTCAATTTTAAACTCTTCGGGATAACGTTTACCGCTCATAGGCACCTCTCTTTAAGTCATCTTAAATGGCTCTGAGGTGTCTGTTAAACCTGTGGCGATTCACATTGACCGCAGATTGTCAGGTTCCTTTACCCGGTAGTGAAACCAGTAGGGGGCAGTTTATCCGCACTAAAAGACGGTGTTCCTGCATCTGTGGTGGAGTTGAACCGGATGGGCTTTGGGCACATGCGTATCCTTGCGTGTATTGGTCAGTTGCCGGAGTCTGGATTAATGCACTATGGCTCCGTTGGGTTCTTTTTTGGGACTGATGGTGCATTGCGACTTCTTGCTAAGAAACCTGATGGGGCATTTGTGACATACGATATGTAGGAATCCCCGCCGCCCGTTACCCATTGGTGGCGGGGAACATTAATTATACATGAATGTTATTTAATTATTTCCGTAATATTCTCATTTGTCCTCGCCCCTGTCCTAACGTCCCATGTCCCAGATGTAATTGATTCTAATTCATTTGAATCTATGCCGTTAATCGCCCGCCCGGAAAGCCATCTTCCGTCTATTTGGAATGTCTTCTTGTCGACATCTGCATTTATAATTTTTCCATCCTTTGTTTTAAAGCTAATGAACATCGCTGTATTCTCATCAAGAGAATCAGCAGGATTTTTATTAAACTCAAATATTACAAAGGTTTTAATGCCCATTTGCTGTTTATATATCCATAATGATTTTATATAAACGTTGTTACATATTTTTGCGTTAATATTAAGAGGCTTGAAATTAAAGGCTCGTGAATAGTCGAAAAATCCTGGAGCAGTTATTTTCAAATCAATCCCGTAGTATCTAGACATTGCTTCACTGTTAAACGTATCAAGACTTGGGCCTGCATGCAGTACCGGTGGAAAGTAATAATCAGGAATTATCGCTTGATCTTGTTTGTTATGTTTCGCCCTGTCTATTATTTCTTCCCTAATCTCCGTTTGTTTGCTTATTGATTTAATTGATGAGTAATAGAGGATGTATGATGGGATGAAATATAAAAAAGCCATTGCATATGTAGTAACAGATAAATAAATGGAAGCCTTGTTAAATTTCGTAAATGCAGAATGAGCAACAAAGGAAATCGAAAGAATCATAAAGCAGAGTGCTCCATTGAGAGCCCTGCTGGGCATTGCAGGAGATGCAAGGAACGCAACATTTGCAGCAATTGCACCCAGCATGAATAAAAAGCTTCCAAACATAAGTTTGCTGCTACTATTCCTTGATAACACTACAGAGATTAGTAGTATTATAAATGCAATATAGACCTGCCAATATGCCCCCATTGCTGATGGCAGCCTTTCTGAAAAGTGCTCAAGAACCCTCCATGCAAGTGGTTGATTGTACCAGTCTTGTATTGTAGACGCACGGGATAGGTTTCCCGGAGCCAGCAGGAGAACCCCCGCGCCTATTGCAGATCCGAATACGCCAATCAGTAAATATTTATTTCTATTCATTATAAAGAAATATGCTACAGAAATTAATACAACTACAAGAGATGTATTTTCATTTGAGCAACCTGCAAATATCGATGATATGGCATATACAAAGAGTATTAAATTGGATTTTTTACCATTGCTTAAATATATAGAAATTAGTATATAAATGGCAATGAACATGTTGGTCCATAAGTAATTTGCTGACCCAACAAGCCAGAAGTTAGTTTGACCGAGGGCTGGATTTGCAACGAAGTATAAGAAAAATAAGAAAATCATCACATATGGGGACGGTGACGACTTTGTTAATGTAGCTGGGATCATTGTCCAGCACAACACCATTAATGTTAGCGCTGCTGAGTTTATTGCATTGTAAATATGCGGGGAGAAAAACTTTAATAGAGATGTGCTGATCGTATCTGACACAACCCTTCCGCTCCATCCCAAATAGTGCATTTTTACGCTAGAAAGCGAAAGCTCTCTTAGGGCATAAGTATAGTCATCAGAGTTCATTGGTGTGATAAATCCTATTGAATACACCAACGAGAAAACTATAAGGATAGCGATTACCATTTTTAATCTATTGTTAACCATTTTTCTTCTCATTCTTAATTATGTACTTAGGCCTTTTTTTTGTTTCTATGTAAATCCTGCCAATATATTCCCCAAGAATACCTATTCCTATCAATTGAACGCCACCCAGAAAAAGTACAGAAACAAGAAGAGACGGGTAGCCAGGAACATTATTTCCAAATATTAATTTATCAATAATCATCCATGCACCGTAAAGGAATGACATACCTGCAATAAACAATCCAATGTAAGTCCATATGCGGAGCGGAAATGTTGAGAAAGAAGTTATTCCTTCCAGCGCCAGATTCCATAATTTCCAGCCATTGAATTTTGAATCGCCGGCAACACGCTCAGCGCGGGCGTATTCAACTACATCAGTCTTGCCGCCCACCCATGACAGAACGCCTTTCATAAACAGATTACGTTCTGGCATCTGTTTAATATTTTCGACAACTTCACGGCTCATTAACCGGAAATCACCGACGTTCTCTTCAATTTTCGGATTGCTGATTTTATTGTGCAGCTTATAAAACCATTCAGCTGTCTTACGCTTCATGCGCCCGTCAGTTGAGCGGTCTGAGCGCTTAGCCAGCACCATATCTGCGCCAGCCTGCCACTTCTCAATGAGATGGGGGATTACTTCTATCGGATCCTGTAAATCGACATCAATAGGAATGACCGCATCCCCGGTTGCGTGGTCGAGCCCCGCGAAAAGAGCAGGTTCTTTACCGAAGTTTCGCGTAAACGAAAGCGGAATAACGAGCGGATCAGATGCAGCTATTTTGTTAATTATTGATTCAGTTGCATCTTTGCTTCCGTCATTAATAAAAACGATCTCCACTTCATATTCTTTTAGTTCATTAAACTCACGTACCGTTTTATAGAAAATCGGTATCGTGTCTTCTTCATTAAAAACTGGAACGACAAGAGAGATTTTCATTTCGCATCCCTAAAGACAATGAACTTTGAATAAATGAATCCGCATATCAGGCTGATAGCTGAAAAGGTGATAAGAGTAAGGAGTGGTGGCAAGGAGCATTTGTCAGCCATCCAGCCAACAACGGCGCTCAGTGTTCCCATAAATCCCACGTACATCATGTAGCGAAGCGTGGTGGTGCTGGCGTTAAAGGTGAAGCGCGCATTGGCATAGAAGCTGAACGATACGGCGATAACAAAACCGGAAAAGTTCGCCAGCGCCTGATGCGTATGCATCCCATACACACAAAAAGCAAATACGCCCCAATGAATAAGCGTGTTAAGAACACCGATCGATGTGTACTTAGCGAATAACTTCAACATTATGAAAATCAGCGGATTCGGAAAGGTCTGGAGTGTAGCACTACAAATTGATTTGATCGATATAAACGATCAATAATGTGATATTTGATAGTTTAAACTTATTGTTATGTTATTAATTGATCGTTGTTACCGATCAATTGAGGCTACTGATTGCTGAGTGGGTTGGGACAAAAACGGTACACACAAAGCTTTGCATCGGCTTGCAAAGCTTTGCATGTTTTTCGAAGATGGGGCGAGTGAGCGCCGTGGTAATGGGATAACTTGTTGTTAGCTCAGGTAGTTCCAGGAACATCTAAGCCGTGGGTCGCAGGTTCGAATCCTGCAGGGCGCGCCATTTAACCTCTCAAAATTATGTTAATCCGTAAGCTTCTGCGGGGGCGAGGTTGTGCCATCCGCAGTACGTGACGCTAATATGCAAATAACTAATTGTGTTTAATCTGTTTATGGTGCTCCTCAGCCTGGATCTCATGGGCGAAAGAATGGGCATTATTCATCGATTGATGGATGACCATTGCTTTTTCATAGTCGTCCATTTCAGAAAAGGGGGTCGCATTTTCCACAGTAGTTGGGGCGCTGGGTTTCTGTGTCTGAGCCATTTGCTGATGCGCGAAGGCGTCACCGTTATTCATCATCTCATGCGCCGTGGCGGATAATTGGCGGGATTCCATTTTCTCTGCGGATTTTACGCCAGCTGAAATAAAAAAACGACAGCTAAAAGGGATGTAAACTTATTTATCTTATTTCTCCGGTGTGGGTTAATAAGAGAAATAATAAAACAGTCGTTGGGTCTGGCGCGTGACGGGATAATGACGATGATGTCAGAGTATTTTGCTGGCTAGTGATAGCGCCTTTCACTATCGCTACAGTTCAACGGAGGCGTTTGGGTAATGTCAAAATAAAACGAGTAGCGCATATCGGAGGTGACAGAAACTTTTCCCTGATGCGCAATGACGATGGATTTTACAATTGCCAGGCCTATACCGCGGCCTTCCCCTTTACGCTGGCGGGAGGGAGTAACGTGATAAAAACGATCGAAAAGGCGCGGCAAATGTTCCGGCGCGATTGGCGTACCGGGGTTTTCAACAATAATATGTATCTGGTCGTCCGCTTCTTTTATCCGAAGAGTAATGGTTTTACCCGGCGGCGTATAGCGCATCGCATTAGAGAGTAAATTACTGATCGCTCTGCGCAGCATGATGGGATCGCCGGTGATCCAGCAGGCGCGGCCTTCAAAGCGCAAGCTCCCAACACCTTTTCGGCAGAAACACTCAATGAGGCGCTCTACCACGGGGCGGTGCTCCGGGTGTGGCCAAAAGCCATGACGGTAGCGGTGATTATCGCCGGTCTGCTACCTGTTTTATGGGGGACCGGCGCGGGTTCTGAGGTGATGAGCCGTATTGCCGCGCCGATGATTGGCGGCATGATTACCGCGCCGCTGCTGTCGCTGTTCATCATTCCGGCAGCCTACAAGCTGCGCAGGCATCGTCGCCTTGCGGCATAACGTGTGTCGCCCGCCTGCGGCGTCAAACTGCAGGCGGGTTCAGTATACGCTTATCGTCCGAGCGCGTTGACCCGTTTGCGGTACTCGCCTGGTGTACAAGCGAATTCACGGACAAACGCTTTGTGAAAAGAAGATTCGCTCGCATAACCTACCGACTCGGCAATCACCATCACCGGCAGCGCTTCACGCGACAGGGTCTGGGCGGCGATTTGCAGGCGCAGCGTTGTTAACACGGCTAAGGGCGTTGTAGCGGACACGTCGCGAAATAGCTGGGCGAAGCTCGCCCGCGACATGTGTACCCGTTGCGCCAGCGTTTCGACCGTCCAGGGATGCGCCGGTGTTTCCAGCATGTGAAGGATCACGCGGCCCAGCCGGGGATGCAGTAATAAATTGAGCACGCTTTTCGCCGTGCCAGCCTGCGATAGCCAGTCGCGAACGGCGAGGGTAAACAGCGTGGCGCACTGCTGACTGTATAAGACATCAGCGCCAGGTAAATGGCGTTCTGACTCCTGCTGTAACAGCAAAATGGCGGCGTTAATCCAGATACTGGCGGGGCTATGCGGCGGCGGGGCAAGACATAACACTTCCGGCAACGCGGTAAGGAAATAACGTGACGTCGTGTGCAGACGTAGACTACCGCACACGATATGTGTCGGTGCTTCGCCAGACTGGCGCAAACGGTGGGCGGAGTTTTGCGGCAGAATCACCACCTTTCCCGGCGTAAGCGTCATGGCGTCGCCGGTAGGCATTTCCAGTTGCGCTTCGCCCTGCGTAACGGTATGCCAGCGAATCACCGATAGCTCGCCAGCGGCGTGCGGCAACTGCCAGTCGCCGCCTAACGGGCAATTCTTGTCGATTGAGCCCTGAGGGGCGTTAAGCGTCAATAGCCGACTAAGCGCATCCATATAGACTCCAGAACAGATTCTTTTTCAAAAATAGGGATAACCATTTCTGTCTCTGATTACTATATTTCGGACTCAATGTCATTTCTACTCTTGTTTTTGCTAACTGCTAATTTAGACGATAAGACAAAAATTGGCGCGTTACGGATAACCCTGTCTTTTTTGACGTTATTTATACTTGTCCTGACAAACAGATGGTGATTTGGCGGAGAAAGAAGATGACACAGTATCAGGCGCTCATTATTGGTTTTGGCAAGGCAGGAAAAACGTTGGCGGCAACTCTGGCGAAGACGGGATGGCGCGTGGCGATTATCGAACAGTCCGCCAGTATGTTCGGCGGAACCTGCATCAACATTGGCTGTATTCCAACGAAAACGCTGGTGCATGACGCGGAACGTGAGGGCGATTTTTCTGTCGCCATGCAACGCAAAGCGGCGGTTGTAAATTTTTTACGCGACAAAAATTTTCATAATCTTGCCGACCTGGACAATGTCGATGTGATTGAGGGAAGGGCGGAGTTTATTGATAACCATACCTTACGGGTATTTCAGGCGGACGGCGAGCGGGTGTTACGGGGAGAAAAGATCTTCATTAATACTGGCGCAGAGTCGGTGATCCCGGCTATTACGGGCTTAACAACGACGGCAGGGGTGTTCGATAGCACCGGGCTACTCAGCCTGAGCCAGCGTCCGGCGCGGCTGGGGATTTTAGGCGGCGGTTATATTGGCCTTGAATTTGCCTCAATGTTCGCCAACTTCGGTACGAAGGTCACTATCTTTGAAGCATCGCTGCAATTCCTGCCTCGTGAAGATCGGGATATCGCGCAGGCAATTACCCGCATTTTACAGGAAAAGGGCGTCGAGCTGATTTTAAACGCCAACGTACAGGCCGTATCCTCAAAGGAGGGCGCGGTACAAGTAGAAACGCCGGAAGGCGCGCATCTTGTGGATGCCCTGCTGGTGGCGTCGGGGCGAAAACCGGCGACGGCTGGTTTACAGTTGCAGAACGCCGGCGTGGCGGTGAACGAACGCGGCGGGATCATCGTGGATGATTACCTGCGTACCACGGCGGACAATATCTGGGCGATGGGCGACGTTACCGGTGGGTTGCAGTTTACCTATATTTCACTGGATGATTTTCGTATTGTACGCGACGGGTTATTGGGAGATGGCAAACGCAGTACCCGCGATCGCCAGAATGTTCCGTATTCCGTCTTTATGACGCCGCCGCTCTCTCGTGTCGGGCTGACGGAAGAACAAGCGCGGGCAAGCGGCGCAACGGTGCAGGTGGTGACATTACCGGTGGCGGCGATCCCTCGCGCCCGTGTTATGAACGATACTCGTGGCGTACTAAAAGCGGTAGTGGACGTGAATACGCAGCGTATTGTAGGGGTGTCATTGTTATGCGTCGATTCTCATGAAATGATTAATATCGTTAAAACCGTTATGGATGCAGATTTACCTTATACGGTGTTACGCGACCAGATATTTACCCATCCTACAATGAGTGAGTCTTTAAACGATCTCTTCTCTCTCATTAAGTAAAACATAAATAACGTAGCCCTGTTAATCAGGGCTTTTTTTTGCCTGTCAGGCTATAAAAATACGCCAGGACAAATATGCTGGCGTCTGAAAGAAAAGGCTTTAGTCAGGCATAACGTATTATAACACCATTGAAATAACCCACGACTGGAAATCTCGATGTTAAAAATTACCACGCTTATTGCTTCATTATTGGCTGCGCCGCTGGCGTTTTCCGCCTCCGCCCAGCCGCTAACTGACGTTGAATATATCAGCGTTTCTGCGGTGTCAGCAACGCCGTCAATGCTTGAAGACGCTATTGCCAGACTGGCGCAAAGTAAACAGGCGTCGTCATGGAAAATTACGTCCATGCGTATTGATAATACGGGTTACGCCACTGCGATATTATATAAATAAGGAGAGCCTGAGATGGATAAATATCTTCGTCTGTTAAGTCAGGGGGATCGGCTGGGATTAACATTAATTCGCCTGAGTATCGCCATCGTTTTTATCTGGATTGGACTACTAAAATTTGTGCCCTATGAGGCAGACAGTATTACCCCGTTTGTGGCGAACAGCCCGTTTATGTCTTTTTTCTATGAACATCCTGAAGAATATCGTCAGCATCTGACTCATGAGGGCGAACTAAAACCGGAGGAACGCGCCTGGCAAACGGCCAATAATACGTATGCGTTTTCGGATGGTCTGGGCGTGGTGGAATTGATTATCGCGGCGCTGGTACTGGCTAACCCTGTCAGCCGCTGGTTAGGGCTGGCAGGCGGCGTGCTGGCATTCCTGACGCCATTTGTCACGCTATCGTTTTTAATCACTACGCCGGAGGCCTGGGTTATGCCGCTGGGCGATGCGCATTATGGTTTTCCGTATTTATCGGGCGCCGGACGGCTGGTATTAAAAGATACGTTAATGCTGGCAGGTGCGGTGATGATCATGGCGGACTCCGCCCGTTCGTTACTTTTACAGCGACAGTAGCGACCCTCTTACCCTCTTACCCTCTTTATGCCGCGATTCGTCGGGTGGCGCTTGCGCCATCCGACAATGTGTTGATGAATGATGGACTACCCTGACAGAAGTTCCTGTTCCACCTGTTGAACCTGCGCCTCCAGCGTATTGCGAATTTCGGTTAGCGCCCGTTCCTGCTCGGAGAAATAGGCTTCCTTATCCGCAACGGAAGAGGCGAGCCGCCAGGCATTTTCCGTTTCCAGTTGCGTTATCTCTTTCAACAGCGCGTCGATTTGCGTGCGGAGCTGGCGTATTTTATGGCGCAGATGTTCCAGGTTATTTAGCCTGTCGCTTGCCATCATCGGTTCCAAACCGCTTTGCAGCTGCGTCAATAACGCGCGAATTGCCGCCAGATCGGCATTCTGCCGCGCCTGATTAAGCTGTACCATCATCTGGTGCGCTTTTTCTTTCAATTCATCGGCGACCACATCCGGGTGACACAGGCGGCTGGCCTGACGCCACAAACGTTTTAATTCACTGCGTTCGTCTGCCGACAAACGTTGATCGCGGGCGTAGCGGAATTGCGCTTCCTGCTGCTGCTCCCGGTACTGGTGATAGTCCTGTTCCGCATTTTCCTGCGCCTGGCGGAATGCGCTGTCGTCCTGATGGGAAAAATCCGCTTCCAGCTCGCGAATTTCCGCCAGCAACGCGGTAATTAATTCCGTCTGCTGCTGGATTCGCTGACGGATGCCCACCGCTTCGCGCGAGGCGGCATTCAATCCTGTCCACTGCTGTTTTAGCGTTGCCAGTTGATCCACGGCCTGGGAAATAAATTGCAGGCAGGATTGATAATCCTTTTCCCGGCGTTTTATTTCGGCCTCTTGCTTACGCTGCATACTCACCGCGAGCTGTTTACGCAACTCCAGAATACGGCTCATCAACGGCCCGAGACGCAGATGATAGAGGTCGTTGAAATCGTCGAGGATTTGTACCCGCGCATTTCGTTTGTCAATCAGATCGCGAAGCTGGGCTTCAAGCGCTTTCAGCTCCAGTTTACTGGCGGCAATAGAGGGATCTTGCCACGTCGAGAGCGCCCGTTGAGCCTGTAGCCAGGCGGCGATCTCTTGCATGGCGTCACTGAATCGACGAGCTTCAATCGCATGGGCAATCGCGCTGATTACGGCATCCTGCGGCTCATTTTTCAGGTAGATGAGCTGCTGACGGATAATCTCTTCGTCCTCAAGTTCAATGGCGCTTTTGATGATCTCTAAACGTTTGATGATCTTATTCATGACGTTGATGCCTGGCGTGGCTCAAAAACGGATAACAGATACCAGGTCTGATTCACCTTTTTGAAAATACTGAAAAAATACTAAATGTATTCTGTAGGGTGTCGTACTTTTCGTCCAGAGTTATTCACATATTTTATACTCGGCGTCTGTCACCCGTAACGTTCTATATCGGCGCGCACTCTTTTCTTTTTACTCCCCGCGACATCTTTTTTTACACGATAACGTTAACGTCCGGAGTTGAGCCTTGACAAACGATTGCGCCTTGCGGCAGCGAGAGCGAAATGTTAAAAGGTGCCCCTCAATAAAAACGATACAGGGGTAGGACGTGAAAAACGCGTCAACTGCATCCGGCGCCAGCGTGTCGGATGCCGCGTCGAAGAATGAACCGACGCTTCAACGGGGGTTGCAAAACCGCCATATTCAGCTAATCGCGCTGGGCGGCGCCATTGGCACCGGACTGTTTCTGGGCATCGGCCCGGCGATTCAAATGGCGGGGCCGGCTGTTTTGTTGGGCTATGGCGTTGCCGGGATTATCGCTTTTCTCATTATGCGCCAGTTGGGTGAAATGGTCGTGGAAGAGCCGGTTTCCGGATCGTTTGCCCACTTCGCCTGGAAATATTGGGGGCCGTTTGCGGGCTTTTTGTCTGGCTGGAACTATTGGGTCATGTTTGTGCTGGTCGGGATGGCGGAGCTGACCGCGGCGGGCATCTATATGCAGTACTGGCTGCCTGACGTACCAACATGGATTTGGGCGGCGGCGTTTTTTATTATCATTAATGCCGTAAATCTGGTGAACGTTCGTCTGTATGGCGAAACGGAATTCTGGTTCGCGCTGATTAAAGTGCTGGCGATTATCGGCATGATAGGTTTTGGTCTGTGGCTGCTGTTCTCCGGCCACGGCGGCGAACATGCCAGTATTGATAACCTCTGGCGTTATAACGGTTTCTTCGCTACCGGTTGGCATGGTTTGCTTCTGTCGCTGGCGGTGATTATGTTTTCTTTTGGCGGACTGGAGCTGATCGGCATTACTGCGGCGGAAGCGCGCGATCCGCAAAAAAGCATCCCGAAAGCGGTGAATCAGGTGGTATACCGTATTTTGCTGTTCTACATTGGTTCGCTGGTGGTGTTGCTGGCGCTCTATCCGTGGGTAGAGGTGAAATCCAATAGCAGCCCTTTTGTGATGATCTTCCATAACCTGGACAGTAATGTGGTGGCTTCGGCGCTGAATTTCGTTATTCTGGTCGCGTCGCTTTCGGTGTATAACAGCGGCGTTTATTCGAATAGCCGAATGCTGTTCGGCCTGTCCGTACAAGGCAATGCGCCGAAATTTTTAACCCGCGTCAGCCATCGCGGCGTACCGGTGAACTCGCTGATACTTTCCGGAGCGATTACCTCGCTGGTGGTGCTGATCAACTATCTGTTGCCGCAAAAAGCGTTTAGCCTGTTGATGGCGCTGGTTGTCGCGACGCTATTGCTAAACTGGATAATGATCTGTCTCGCGCATTTACGTTTTCGCGCGGCGATGCGTCGTAAAGGGCGCGAGACGCAATTTAAGGCGCTGTTCTATCCCGCCGGAAACTATTTGTGCATTGCGTTTCTGGCGCTGATTCTGGTGTTAATGTGTACGATGGACGATATGCGATTGTCGGCGATTTTGCTGCCGGTATGGATTGTATTCCTGTTTATCGCGTTTACAGTTTTGCGCCGTAAGGCTCATTAACTTTTTTGCCCGATCCCATGCTCATGCGATCGGGCAATCCATTAATGCCGCAATGTCCCTGACAGCGCGCGAATATCGCTGCCGGTCGGCGTCTGATGAATACGCAAGCCAAACTCTTCCACCACGGCAAAAATATGGTCGAAAATATCGGCCTGAATGCTCTCATATTCCAGCCACACGACGGTATTGGTAAAGGCGTAGATCTCTATCGGCAAACCATGATCGTCAGGCGCCAGTTGGCGTACCATCAGCGTCATGTCTTTACGGATGCGCGGATGGTGGCGTAAATATTCGTTCAGATAGGCGCGAAATGTCCCAATATTGGTCATGCGGCGGTGATTTAAGGCTGATTCCGGCGCATCCAGTTGTTTATTCCATTCATCGATTTCCTGATGACGGCTGGTAAGGTACGGCTTTAACAGTTGCGCGGTTAACAGCCGCTGTTTTTCATCATCATCCAGAAAATGGATACTGGTCGCGTCAATATTAATACTGCGTTTAATCCGGCGTCCGCCGGACGCAGACATGCCGCTCCAGTTTTTGAACGAGTCGGAAACCAGCGACCAGGTGGGAATGGTGGTGATGGTATTATCCCAGTTGCGTACTTTTACCGTGGTTAAGCCAATATCAATGACCGCGCCATCTGCGCCATATTTTGGCATCTCCAGCCAGTCGCCCAGTTTGAGCATATCGTTGGCGGAAAGCTGGATACCGGCAACCAGGCCAAGAATCGGGTCTTTAAAGACCAGCATTAATACCGCGGCCATCGCGCCCAGCCCGCTGATTAAAATTGCTGGTGACTGGCCAATCAGCAGTGAGATCATCAGAATGCCGACGATAATTGCGCCGATGAGCTTAATGCCCTGAAATATTCCTTTTAGCGGCAACTGAGAGGCGGCGGGCCATTTTTGCGATAGATTGAAAATCACGTCCAGCAGAGAAAATAACGACAGCAGGGCGTAGGTCATAATCCATAACTGCGCGCAGGTCGTCAGGATATCCGCAGCCTCACTGCCTTTTTGTAGCCAGAGCGCGGCCTGAATATTGACAATGATGCCTTGCAGCGTAAAAGCCAGACGATGGAATAATTTATTCTGGGTAATAATTTGCAGCCACAGGCGGGAACTGGTGCTGGCACGTTTTTCAAAAGCGCGCAGTACTATCCAGTGCAAAATAATATGCACGACAACTGCTGTCAGAAAAATAATACCAAATATCACCACCAGCGACGTGGTGTGATTCATTTCAATTCCCGCTAAATTTTCTACCTGGGATATCAATTCCTGCATAATCTCTCCTTTATAAACAGCAGCCTATGATGACTGCTGAATGGCATTTATGCAAATCAGGACGCCTGCGCTTCAGGCATAATCAGCAACAGACGGGTAAAAGCGCCTCTGGGGTTATCCATACGCTATATTTTATCCAGCGCCCTATAAACGTCGTTATTTTACGCGGTTCCCTCTTTTTGAACAGGCGCCAGTCCGTCAACAATGAATGAAAACTTTTTAACCAGAATGCTTAAAACGATTGCAATGTTTCTGTCGGATGATGATTAGCATCGTCGTACCTATCAACAATAACATTAAGGAACATCGGATGACCCAAAAGCGTACCCTGCTAAAATACGGCATACTCTCGCTGGCGCTGGCCGCGCCATTATCTGCCTGTGCGTTTGACTCTCTTACGGTAATTGGCGATAGCCTTAGCGATACCGGGAATAACGGTCGCTGGACCTGGGATAGTGGTCAAAATAAGCTCTACGACGAACAGTTGGCCGAACGATATGGGCTGGAATTAAGCCCTTCCAGCAATGGCGGCTCTAATTATGCCGCCGGCGGCGCGACGGCGACCCCGGAATTAAACCCGCAGGATAATACCGCGGATCAGGTACGGCAGTGGCTTGCCAAAACGGGGGGAAAAGCCGACCACAACGGTTTGTATATTCACTGGGTCGGCGGAAACGATCTGGCGGCGGCCATCGCGCGACCTGCCATGGCACAGCAAATAGCCGGTAATAGCGCCACTAGCGCGGCGGAGCAGGTAGGGATGTTACTGGATGCCGGCGCCGGGCTGGTCGTGGCGCCAAACGTACCGGATATTAGTGCGACGCCAATGCTTCTGGAGGCGGTAATCACCGCCGGGCTGGGCGCAGCGGCGCCCCCGGCGCTAAAAGCGGCGTTAGAGGCGCTGGCGGAGGGCGCTACGCCTGATTTCGCCAGTCGGCAACAGGCGATCCGCAAGGCGTTGCTGGCGGCGGCTGCAACGGTAAGCAGCAATCCGTTTATTCAGCAACTGCTCGTTGAGCAACTGCTGGCGGGCTATGAAAAGGCGGCAGGGCAGGCGTCAGCTCTGACCGATTATTATAATCAGATGGAAGAGAAGGGGCTGGAGCAACACGGCGGCAATATAGCCCGTGCCGATATCAACGGCCTCTTTAAGGAAATTCTTGCCAACCCGCAGGCGTTTGGTCTGACAAATACCGTAGGCATGGCCTGCCCGCCGGGCGTATCCGCTTCGGCGTGCTCCTCGGCAATGCCTGGATTTAATGCGTCGCAGGACTATCTGTTTGCCGATCATTTACATCCCGGTCCGCAGGTCCATACCATTATTGCGCAATATATCCAGTCGATCATTGCCGCGCCGGTACAGGCGACATATCTGAACCAAAGCATTCAGTCGATGGCGCAAGGCAGTCGTACCACGCTTGACAGCCGTTATCAGCAGCTTCGCCAGGGGGAAAATCCTGTTGGTTCACTGGGCATGTTCGGCGGATACAGCGGGGGATATCAACGTTATGATAATAATGAGGCCGACGGGAACGGTAATCATAATAATCTAACGGTTGGCGTCGATTATCAGCTTAACGAGCAGGTACTGCTGGGAGGGCTGATAGCCGGTTCTCTGGATAAGCAACATCCTGACGATAATTATCGTTATGACGCCCGCGGTTTTCAGGCCGCCGTATTCAGCCATTTACGCGCCGGTCAGGCGTGGCTGGATAGCGATTTACACTATCTGTCCGCTAAATTCAGTAACATCCAGCGCAGTATAACGCTCGGTGCTCTAAGACGGATGGAAGAGGGCGAAACCAACGGTCGGCTGTGGGGCGCGAGGTTAACCAGCGGTTATAATTTTGTCATGATGCCGTGGTTAACGACCGGACCGATGCTGCAATATGCATGGGATTACAGCCACGTTAATGGCTATAGCGAGAAGCTCAATACCAGTACATCAATGCGTTTTGGCGACCAAAACGCCCATTCGCAGGTGGGTGGCGCTGGCTGGCGTCTGGATCTTCGCCACAGCATCATTCACTCCTGGGCGCAGATTAATTATCGCCGTCAGTTTGGCGATGATACGTATGTGGCGAACGGCGGCCTTAAATCGACCGCGCTGACGTTTAGCCGCGACGGAAAAACGCAGGATAAAAACTGGGTTGATATCGCGATTGGCGCAGATTTTCCGCTGTCGGCAACGGTGTCCGCTTTCGCCGGGTTGGCGCAAACGGCAGGGTTAAGCGATGGCAATCAAACCCGTTATAACGTTGGGTTTAGCGCCAGATTTTGATGACACGCCAGGGAGGGCCAACCCCGTTCGTTCGTGACACGATGAGCCGAAAGCGCAACGGTAAGTTTTATAAAAAGTAAGTATTTTCAAAAATGTGGGTGAAGCCTGTGACGTCGTTTGTAAATTATCGTATAAGCGGAGTTTACGTTTTTGGCGGGGCGCAGGTATGAATAAAGAGTCCATATTTCGTCAGTTGGAGCTACGGCTGGCCGGATGTTCACTAACAGCCGACGCGTTAAGCGGGTTTAGCGCAATGGCGATTGCCGACAGTCTCAGGCAAAAACGCAGCATTATTAGTCACCATCTTAATAACTTGCATCGTGAGCAGCGGGTGGTCAAAGTGAATAGTCGCCCGGTGCTGTTCCTGCCCGTCGAGGCGCTACGTCGTCACCACCGGCTGGCGGTTCGACAGGGGGATTACGCGTCCATTCAGGCGCTGTGCGCGGAGCGGCAGGACAGTCTGGAGCTGCTCATTGGCGCGCAGGGCAGCTTGCAGGAGTCCCTGCGTCAGTGTAAGGCGGCGATCAGTTATCCCGGCGCGGGCTTGCCTTTGCTGCTGCGCGGCCCGACGGGGACAGGAAAAAGTTTTTTGGCGCGTCAGCTTTGGCAGTACGCCATCGAGCAGGGCATTTTGCCCCCGGAGGCGCCCTTTACCGTGTTTAACTGCGCCGAATACGCTAATAACCCGGAATTGCTGACGTCAAAATTATTTGGTCATGCCAAAGGTGCGTTTACCGGCGCAGACAGAGCGGTATCCGGGTTAATTGAGACCAGTAATGGCGGCGTATTGTTTATCGATGAAGTGCACCGTCTACCGCCGGAAGGGCAGGAAAAACTGTTCCATTTTATGGATAACGGCACCTGGCGTCGCTTAGGCGAAAGCAGCGATGAACGCAGCGCCACGGTACGTCTGATATTCGCCTCTACCGAAGATCTGGAAAAGCACTTTCTGGCGACATTTATTCGCCGGATACCGGTCATTGTCAAAATTCTGCCTATCGCCGAACGCGGACAGTATGAGCGGCTGGCGTTTATTCACCATTTTTTTCGTCGCGAGGCGCAGCGTCTTCATCACGATTTGTCGCTGGATAGTGAAATTATCAGCCAACTGATGCAGGAGACCCTGGAAGGGAATGTCGGCGGCCTGGAAAATCTCATTCGTAATATTTGCGCCAGCGCCTGGACTTTCGGCCAGCGTGACGATGGGGTTCTGGAAGTAAAAGCCGGGCAACTGCCGGATCGTCTGCTGATGGAGGTGCCCTTTACCGTTCCGCAGACGGCGGAACGCATCATGATTTATCGCGAAGGTGGCGTTTTTCCGCGAGTTTCCGGTCAGCATCAGGAATATTTACGGTTGACGGAAAACATTTGCGGCCTGTGCGAAGAGCTGGCGCAGGAGAATATTTCCGCACGGACTTTTGACAAGCTGGTCTATCAAAACCTCACGTTATATCTCGATGCCTTAATGAATAAAGAGAGCCCTCGCGCTCGTCAGGACAAGCGGCTGCGTTTTATCGAAGATGTCGGGAAAGCGATCGCTGCACATTACGATCTCGAACTGAATGCGGAATTCGCTTATCTCACAGGACGTTACCTTACCAGCCTGCCGTTAACGCCGGTGGAGGCGTCGCCATCGGTTCGCCATGTGATGCTGCGCTGGCTGGAGGAGGCGCCGGGGCTGGCGCAGCGTGTGGCGCAAAAACTGCTGGACGTGGTAAATAATAAATATGATTTGTTAATCGACACGCTCGACAGACTGGTCGTGGCGGCCATCGTCAGTAATGCCATTGACGCCACCAGCGGCGGTAAGGTAAAAGCGCTGATCATCGCGCATGGTTATTCGACCGCCAGCAGCATTGCAGGCGTGGCGAACCGTCTGATTGGCGAAAAGATTTATCATGCGATGGATATGCCGATGGAGGTCGCGTTTAGCGATGTCAGCCGGGCCATTGTCGATTATCTCCAGCATACGGATACCCGCGCAGGCGTCATGGTGCTGATCGATATGGGATACACCAAAGAGATCGCCGATGCGCTTTTGAGCGTAATTCATGGCCCGCTGGTGGTGGTCGATAACGTTACGACGCGTCTGGCGCTGAACGTGGCCAGCGAGATCGCGCTGCAAAAAAATATCGAACAGATCGCCGAAGAGATCGTCCCGTTAAATCAGTCGCGCTGGGATGTCTTCTGGCCCGCGCAGAAAAAAGCGCGCGCGCTGCTGGTGACCTGTATTACCGGCATCGGGACGGCGTTTAAATTTAAAAATTTGATGGAAAAAAGTCAGTTGACCGACTTTGATATTAATATTATCGCCTGTGAATATACCCGTCTGAAAAACAGCCGGATGGCGGCCTCGTTGCTGAATCAGTATGAAGTGATTGCGGTTGTCGGCACCATTGACCCGCAGCTGGCGGGCGTTCCCTGGGTGGGGATTGAAGAGCTGCTTGGCGAGCAGGGGTATGCGCATTTAAGTCAGTTATTAAGCGGTTATCTTAACGATAAACAAATTGCGTTAATTAATAAAAATATGGTTCGCGAATTTTCGTTGCATAATGTGGTTAACTCGCTGACCATTCTCAATGCCAATAAGACGATAGGGCATATCGAAACGATTATTGCCGAATGGCAAAATACGCTGGGCTTCAGCTTTAATAATAATTTGATTATTAGTTTATATGTTCATTTGAGCTGTATGATTGAGCGACTGGTCATGCGCAATGAAATTACCCACTATAAAAACATGACGGAATTTAACGAGCGGCATGGTGAATTTATCGCGATGGTAAATCATTCGTTTCAGCGGTTGAAAATTCTTTATAACGTGGCGCTGCCGGTAGCGGAAATTGGCTATATCCACGATATTTTCGAATTACGGATAGAGGATTTTCGCTGGTAGCCGCGGTAGTTCAGGAAAAAAGGGGCGCTAGCGCCCCGCAGAAGAAAGGCCTGATGGCGCTACGCTTATCAGGCCTACAGATCGCTTTGTAGGCTGGATAAAGCGAAGCCGCCATCCGGCATAACTATTAATATTCAACTTTCCACATATACCGGCGGGTGGTCAGTGGGTGATTACGGGCTGTCGCCAGAGCGAGGTTATAAACGTCCAGCACACAGTTGTGCAACAAGCCGCAGAAGTATTCGCCAACGTCAGTGGGCAGATCCTGAATGCCGAGTTTATCCGCATCGATCAACTGCAGTTTTCCCTGATAGCGTTCAATAAAGCGAATCGCACGATCGTCCAGCGGGCGAGTACGACCACTGCTTTGCAGCAATATAAACGGCGTGCCCGGCTCGGTGATTTCGAACGGTCCGTGGAAATACTCTCCGCTATGTATGCTGGCGGAGTTGATCCACTGCATTTCCAGCAGAATACAGATAGACTCCTGATGCGCGGCGCCGAAAGAGGGGCCGCTGCCCATCATATAGACCACCTTCTCATCCTTCCATTCGGCGGCGAAACGCTGAGCATCTTCTTGTACCTGCCGTTGGGCGCCGTGAACAACGTCGCTAAAGCGCCCAAACGCGCTGACTAACTCATCGTATTGCGCATAGCCCTCTGTTTGGGCGAGAATTTCCAGCGCCAGCCACAGGCTGTATGCGGCTTTTTGTTGTGCAGGGTCGACCGTTTCCGGATAACGCGCCCACTGATATTCAATGATGTAGTCGCTGTATTCGCACAACGGCGTGTCAGGTTGGTAAACCAGACCGATGGTCGCCGCTCCTTTTTCACGCGCCACGCGGGCGGCTGCGACGGTTTCCGCCGTATTGCCCTGCTGCGAGGCAAGAATAACGACGCTATTTTTTCCTAATGCTTTTGGTGTGGCGTGGACAAATTCATTACTGGTGATATAACCGACAGCCAGTTTTGACGCTTCACAGTCCAGAAAGTATTTCCCTGGCCAGAAGCCGGTTAATGAACCGCCGCAGCCGACAAACCAGACGCGTTCAATGTTTTGTTTACCTAAAATATCGCTAATAATACGGCGGGCATTTTCATGAGCAATAGACATATTTATCTCCTTAGCGTGTAGCGCGTCCTCCGCAACAGCGCGGATAATAACGAGCATTAATAAAAATTAAATTTCTTGCTTACTTTTCATTTTTTGATGGAATTGCGGATCTTTGGGTATCGCCGGATTAATGCCTTTTTGCGGGGGTAATATCGCGCATAGCATTTGTAGCGGAATGATATATTCAAAGACGGCAAAGTCCTCATCATTGACAAACGGGAAATTCAGATTCAGACCATTATTTTCTACCTGCGGGCCGATGCGGTAAATAGACGGCGTCCACTCACCGAGTATTTGCGCCAGCCGATCCTGACGCGCGTCAGGCTGCGGGTCGAGCATAATGAGTGCGGATTGCGCATTAAAGGCATTGTAAATACCGTGAATAAACTCCTCGAATTCGTAGCCCGACACCGGGCAGCGCAACGTCTCCAGCATCTTGAGCGCACCCTCCTGCACCGTACCGAACAGCGTTGCCGGGCCGGTCAGACGAATATCTGCGCTATCGCGCAGCGCCAGCGCATTGGTTTGCGCCCACGCCTGCGAGGCGGTAATCAGCGCGGGCAGGTGGTTAAAGGTCTTTTCCATCCGTAGCAGCAGTGACCGGCGCTGTTCGCCGTCCAGCCGCTGTTGCTGCCCGGCGACGGCGAGCGCCAGCAGCATCAAATTGAGAACCGTGCAGTGATAGCCTTTTGTTTTCGCGCCAGCGGTTTCTTCGCCGCAGGGAACGGTAAGGATATAATCCGCCGCCCGGTCGATAGTCGCAGGCGCCACGCCAGCCATTGAGGCGGTGATATGACCAACATTGCGGGCGCGCTCCATCGCCGCCAGCGTTGAGAGGCTGCCGCCGCCCTGGGAGATGCCCACAACCAGCGCCTTGCCGCTGCGGGCAAGCGTCTCGTCGTCAAGCATAAACGGCCAGCAGACATCCACCGGCAATGCGCACCAGCGCTGCATAAACGCGCGAGCGGTCAGCGCGCCGTGGTATGACGTGCCGGAGCCTGTCAGAATAATGCGGGTGACGCCGCGTTCCGTTAGCGCCTGCGCCGCGCGCCAGAGATCTTCCCGCGTCTGCGTCAGCATCTCCAGCAGGCGAAGGGGCGTCTCGTTCATATAGTCTTCTACTTGCATAGTGTTACCTCTCGTCAAAGCAGGCCCAGCGCGCTGGCAAGAAGCCCAAACGCGACGGTGCCTAACAGGATCCAGTTAATGTTCACGCCCTTACGGATAAGTTTGTACATGCCAAGCGTGAAGAGCAGCGGCAGCAGGGAAGGGAGGATTTTGTCAATAAAATCCTGCACTTTCATGGTAGTCTGCCCGGCGGTAAAGCTCAGCGGGGTTGTAATGTCGATCATGCTGGCGGTCATGGCGCCGACGACCATCAACCCGACGATTGACGCGATATAAGTCACCCTGTCCATCAGCCCGCTTTGCCAGAGGCGCATCAGCCAGGTGGTCCCCGCCCGGTAGCCCAGTTTGAGGGCGTACCAGCGGCAGAGGATGTGCGGAATGTTATAGACCAGTAGAGCGAGAATCGGCCCCAGAATGCTGCCCTGCTGGGCAAAGTAGATCCCCATCCCGGCGGCGATAACTTTCAGCGATCCCCAAAAGATGGAATCGCCGATCCCGGCCAGCGGCCCCATCAGGCTGGTTTTAACGGCATTGATCGACTCTTCGTTAAAGTCCGGGTTGCGTTGATTTTCCTCCTCCATCGCAATCGACAGGCCAAAGACAAACGTTGACAGATGCGGCGTGGTATTAAACAGCACCAGATGGCGCTGTAAGGCGCGCCCCAGTTCGGCGGGGTCCTGGTAGATACGCTTTAGCGCTGGCGACATAGCGAAGGCATAGCCCATATGCTGCTGGCGTTCATAGTTCCACGATCCTTGCAACGTAAAGGAGCGCCAGAAAACGCTGCGTAAATCGCGGGCGGTGATGCGGCTTTCGCTTTGCGAGTGAGCCTGTGCGTCGTCGATCAGGGTCTGCGTCACTTCACTCATGATTAGCCCTCCTGTTGGGATGTGTTAAGAAACTGGCTGATAATGAAAGCCAGCACCACGGCAAACAGCGCGATGGCGATGATGTCCAGTTTGGTATATGCGGCGATCAGAAAGCCCAGCCCAAGGTAAGGTATTAATTTGCTGCTAAGCATCATGCTGATCAGCAACGCGAAACCCAGCGCCGGCAAAATCTTACTGGCGACAACCAGGCCATTGGTAATAAAGGCGGGAATGGCGTCGAGGAACCAGGTGACGGCGGCAGAACCGAGCAAAATGGCGAAAAAGACCGGCAGAAAACCGCTTAGAAAATAGAGCAGCGTTGGGCCTCCCAGGTGCATAACGGCAACCATCCGGGTATTACCCTGCGCCGCATAACGATCGGCCATGTGGCCAAAGCGGGCGTTAACCACGCGCACCAGGACGCCGAGGGTCTGCGCCAGCATAGAGATAGGAATCGCGATGGTCAGCGCCGCTTCGGGCCCGCGCCCGGACATAATAGAAAACGCGGTCGCCAGCACCGAACCGGTGACGACATCAGGCGGTACCGCGGCGCCGATAGCGACATTACCTAAAAAGATCAGTTCCAGCGTCGCGCCGATCAGAATGCCTTCGTGTAAATTGCCGCAGACCAGACCGGTGAGGGCGCACATCACCAGCGGACGGTCAATCATCGACACGCCGAGTAAACGCCCGTCAAGAATGCCCAGTGCGGCAATCAGGCCGAGCAGCGTTGCGGTGAGCAACATAGTGACCTCCGGGTTCAGAGTTTATCGTTAAGCAATTCGGCGGAATGAGCCGGAACCTGGCGCATTTCCAGACGGATGCCTTTGGCTTTTAGCGCCTGGCTATCGGCAATCTCCTGCTCGGTCAGGTATATGGCTTTGCCGAACTGCTGCGCGCCCTCTTTTTGCGCGATACCGCCGTAGTTGATAACGCTAATCCCTGGCACTTTCTCGACGAAGGCGAGGGTTTCGGCGGTATTTCCCAGCACCACCATCACTTTTTTGTGATCCAGCTTGCCGCTGGCGAGTTTTTCCGCCGCCTGTTCCACCGTGATAATGTCCAGCGACACGCCAGCGGGTTTTGCCAGACTTAATGACATAGAGACAAACGCGTCGCCGGCGGCGTTGGCGTTAGCGACGATGATATGGTCGATATCCAGCGCCCGGGTCCAGGCGAAGACCACCTGGCCGTGCAGCAGGCGGTAATCAATGCGCACTAATTTGATCATGGGATTCTCCCTGTAGGTCAGCGGATGGTTGTGTTATTAGCGTGTTGATAAAGACAATGGATTCACGCGCCGCATTGGTGGCGTAGGTAATGGCCGCGTCTGTGCTTTCTTCTTCACAGAGTAAAAACTCCAGCAGCAGGGTCATGTTGACGCCAGCCACCACAAAAACGTGACGGTGACGCATCAGCACTTTCGCGGCGCTATTGTTGATGCTGCCGCCGAGCAGATCGGTAAACACCACCACTTCTTCGCCGTTGGCTTGCGCGATCAGATTTTCGAGGGTTTGTTCAAGCTGCTCCGTGGTGACAATATCGCCATCGTAGGCGCAAACCGGTGTCACGCCGTGTTCGTCGCCAATCAGCAGCGATAGACTGTTAATAAGTCCGCGGGCAAAAGGGCCATGGCTGGCTACATAAACATGTCTCACCCGTTTTCTCCTTCATCCAGATAGGGGGTATCCAGATATGGCAAACGGCGTGCCAGTTTTAAATATTATTTATTTTCAAGAGCTTGAAAGAGGAAGTTAACACTAGCGATGTAAAACCTGGCACTTCGCGCTATTGATCATTGGGGAACCTGGCAGAAAGGTGAAAAAAGCCGGACGGGCGTCCGGCTTAGGCAGGGGATTAGACTTCCGTCAGTGTGGTTTCAAGCGGCAGACGTGATTTCGGCAGCCCGGCGTTGAAATCCTCGACGCTATGATGGCCGACCGGCACCACGACCAGACTGGTATAGCCTTTTTCTTTCAGACCAAATTCAGCGTCGAGCACCTCGGCGTCGAAACCTTCAATGGGGACGGCGTCGAGACCCATCGCGGCAACGCCCAGCAGAAAGTTGCCGACGTTCAGATAGACCTGTTTTGCCATCCACTGGTGGTCATCTTTCAGCGAGACGCGGTGCATATCGGCGAAAAAGCGGCGACCTTTATCATTTGCCGCTTTAGCTTCCGGCGTAGCGAAACGGCCATCAGCATCTTCCTGATCGACGACGCGCTCAAGCCATGCGTCATCCATCGCGGTTTTCGCGCAGAAGACCACCACATGGGAGGCGTCCAGCATTTTGCGTTCGTTGAACGTGTAGTTTCCGGCGGCGGATTTTGCTACGCGCGCTTTGCCCTCTTCCGTACTGGCGACAATAAAGTGCCACGGCTGGGAATTGGTGCTGGAGGGACTGTACTGTAGTAGTGTTTTTATTTTATCCGCTTCTTCGGCGGTCAGTTTTTTGCTGGGATCGAACGCCTTAGTGGAGTAGCGCTGTAAGGCGACAGAAACGATATCCATAAATGCTCCTGGTTGGTTTAGTACCCTTTTGTATCAGCAGGGTACCGGGTTATCGGTAAAAAGATAAGGGAGGAAAATGCGGAAACGGTTATTGCATCAGCGCGGCCGCAGGCGCAGTTGCTCTCTTTTAGGCAGCCCGTCTACGACCAGATTCCATGAGTCATTTATCAAATCGTTGAGTAGCGAGACGGTGATATCCTCGCCCGCATAGACTGAAATCCAGTGTTTCTTATTCATGTGATAGCCAGGCGCAATGCTGGGGTAAATTTGTTGATTTACCAGGGACTTTTGGGGATCCGACTTCAGGTTCACCACTGGGCGACAGTGATGTTCAGTGAACAGCATGAATATTTTGCCGCCGACTTTAAACACATCGTACTGTGGGCCGAAAGGCCAGCAGTGTTCGGTAAAAGGCAGTTCCAGCGCACAGCGTTTTGCCCAGGCGTGCAGTGTTTGACCGTCCATTATTGCTCCTCGCGAGTCAGCGCGCGCCACATGGCTTCGAATCCCAGCGCAATATATTCGCCAGCGCGAGCGGGATCGCGCGCGGCGAAATCCATTGTTGTTTCAGCCAGCGCCAGAAAAAGGCCGTCGCCGAAGGCGCGGTACTCATCCGACATAAACACCATCAAAACGGAACGATGACATAAATCGCGCAATTCGGGGAACATATCGTCGGCCCGTTGTTCCGTCTCTTTGGTGAGCTTTTGCTGACGGCCAGTTGACGGATCGCCCGGTGGCGCGCGGGATGGTTCAGACCCCAACTGATGTAACTGTTCCAGATAAAACGGGTCATCATTTTGGCATCGGTAATGGATCGATCCAGCTCCATTATCATTGACTGGCAGAGATCCTGCTTTAAATGCAAATACAACGTGTTAATCAGCTCATCTTTGGTCGCGAAATAGCGAAACAATGTTCCTTCTGCAACACCTGCGTTACGCGCAATCACCGCCGTTGAGGCGGCGATACCGGATTGCGCTATCGCCTGGGTTGCCGCTTCCAGTAATGCTTGTTTTTTGTCTTCACTCTTCGGACGAGCCACTACACGTTACCCTTATGTCTGGAAAAACATGATTGAATCATGCCCGTTGTCGCGTCGCAACGGTGAATGTCAACCTTTGAAAAGTACCTTGACGGCGTATCTTTGCTTTCTATAATGAGTGCTTACTCACTCATAATCAAGGGCTGCCGCATGAAGTGGTAGAAAAGCATATTGCAGGCCATGCGATAAGCCGCCTCACAATTTGTGTGGTTATTACTATGCTTATTGCTGTTGCCGTAAATGTGCGGTGCGGGAGCCGCTGACGAGTTTGATAGAGGGGAGAGCACGATGACCATTTCCGCTCAGGTTATCGACACGATTGTCGAGTGGATTGATGATAATTTGAATCAGCCGTTACGTATTGATGATATTGCCCGTCATGCGGGGTATTCCAAGTGGCACCTGCAGCGCCTTTTTATGCAGTACAAAGGGGAGAGTCTGGGGCGCTACGTGCGTGAACGGAAGCTAAAACTGGCGGCGCGCGACCTGCTCGACACCGACCAGAAGGTGTATGATATTTGTCTCAAGTATGGTTTTGATTCGCAGCAAACCTTTACGCGCATTTTTACCCGCACGTTCAACCTGCCGCCAGGCGCTTATCGTAAAGAAAAGCATGGCCGTACGCATTGAAATGTTTAATCGGCCAGCGAAAACCAGCGCCGCCAGATAAAGCGAATAACATAATATTCCAGCGCGCCGAGCAACAGAAACCATAAACAAAACAACAAAGTATAAAGCTGGTTGAGATCCATAAGATGAAAGATCCCGACCAGTTTTTGCGCCAGCGCAAGGCCGAGCGAAGGGGCGGGCAGCAGCAGGCTGGAGAGCAACGCCATCAGCAAAATACCGGCAGCGGTCATCAATGATTCAAGCGGGTGTTTCATGGCTTTGTTAAACGTAAGTTAAAACGCCATTGTCCGGGATATCGCCTGGTAAGGCAAATATGCTGTCTATTGTCCCGCCCAGATTTCACAATGTTTTTGTACCAGACCTATCAGCGATCCGCCGTCGGCAATAAACTCCCGCATATATTGCGCTTCGTTACCGCCTTTTTTCACCTGCAGACGTAGCGCGTCAATGGCGCTGTCTGCGCCCAGCTTGCGCGCAGAGGGGGTAACGTTGTCCAGCAGACGCAGCGTATCATCTGCCAGGCGACGGCGGTCGCCGGTATAGACATCGGTTAGCACGCCCTCCAGACCATAGCGGCAAGCCTGAAAACGGTTGAATTTATATAACAGATAGTCTTGTTCCTGCGGTTTAAAGGGACGCTCGGTCAGCAGCCAGTGCGCGGTCGCCTGAATCAACCCTGCCATATTGATGGCATGATCAAGGGTGAGCGGCGTATCCATCACCCGAACTTCTACCGTGCCAAAGGCCGGGCTGGGGCGGATATCCCAGTGCAAATCTTTGATGCTGTCGATCATCGTGGTGTAAGACAGACGGCGAAATAGTCCGGCAAACTCTTGCCAGTTACTGACCCACGGCATGGGGCCGTTATCGGGAAAAGCGGAAAAAATATTCAGGCGCGCGCAGGCAAAACGGGTGTCAGATCCTTGCATATAGGGAGACGCGGCGGAGAGCGCAATAAAATGCGGCACAAAATGCGACAGCCCGTGTAAAAGATAAATCGCATCGTCGCCATTCGCGCAGCCGACGTGGACATGCTGACCGAAAACCGTCGCCTGTTGAATTAAGTAGCCGAAATTTTCCAGCGTGCGTTGATAGCGCTCATTATCACAGACCTCCTGACGCTGCCATTTTTGAAAAGGGTGCGTACCGCCGCCGCAAATGCCGAGATGGTGTTCCGACGCCGCCTGTAAAATAACGTGCTGCATGGCAGAAAGTTGGGCCGCCGCCTGGTCAATATCGCGGCAGACGCCCGTGGCCATCTCCAGCATACTTTCGGTGATATCGTGCTTAATTTCTCCCGCAGTAAGTTGGGGCTTAACGGTGTCGATCAGCGTAGAAGAGTCCTGGCTTAAATCGTAGCCAGGTGGATTGATCACCTGCATCTCCAGCTCAATACCAAGCGTATAAGGTTCAGAAACGTGAAAATCATTCAGCGCCATAGCGATCTCATTTATCGGGGGATTGCGCTAAGTATAGAAGCGGGAGCGCTCCTGTCGTGGGGAAAGCGCGTTATTGCAGAAACAAGAGTAATAACGCTATTGCCACGTTGAAACCATTCTGTACGGACGGTACGTTCAGCCATCGTGGCGGCAAAGGCTGGCAGCAGATGTAACGAGATGTGCGTGGCGGTAAGCGAGGTAACTTTTGCGCTATTGAATCCCGGGAGCGTGACGCGGTCTGAAAAGGCTTTATAAACGCTCTCTTTGGCGGAGAAAGCCAGCGTCAGGGCAAGCGGAAAAGGGAGCGAGCTCGCCTGGAGAATTTGGCGCTCATCGCTATCAATAATGGACGGCGCCAGCTCTGTCGCCGTGTGCTGACTCATGATTTTTTCTATATCAATGCCGACACGTTGTCGGGATATGACGGCCAGCGCCGTTGTCGCACAGTGGCTGATGCTGCCAAATAGGCCGTCCGGCCATAGCGGCTGTCGCTTCTCGCCAATACCGGGCACTGTCCTGACGCCCACCTCGCGTAGCGCATGAACGGCGGCGATGCGGCCTGCCAGATGTTCAGCTTTACGCTTGCGTCCGGCAGACCGGAGCCGATCGTGATGAGGTAGCCATAGCAGGTCGTGTTCGTGAAAGCTGCTCGCATCAAAGTCGACGATATGCAGCCTGTGTCCGGCAAAGGGAAGGGGAAAATGAGATGTCAGCATCGTTTTTGCCAATTCCCTCCCCGAATGAGGGAGGGAAGGTTGCCATCAGAAATGGGTATTAATGCTCATATACCACGTACGTCCTGGTTCGTTATAGGTGTACGCGCCAGCGCCCGCCATATAAGCGCCAGTTTGAGTATCCCTGACGGTTTGCGTGTTACCTTCACGCCACAGACGTTTGTCAAAGAGGTTATCCACGCCACCGGTCAGGCTGACATTTTTGGTCACGTCCCAGGTCGCGCTCAGGCCAACAATACTGTATGGGCTGACCGCTTGCTTATCTGTTCCGGTAACGGGGTTACCCTGATAATCATATTTCTTCGGCTCTTGTTTGCCGTACCAGGTGAAGGTCGATTGCAGAGAAACGTCCTGATGTACCTGCCAGCTCAGGGTTGAGTTAAGCGTGTACTGTGGAATAATCGACAGGCGTTCGCCGGTCTCTTTGTTTTTGCTCTGCAGCATATACGTAACGTTATTCGTCCAGTTGACGGTGTCGCTAACCGGTACGTTTAACGTGCCTTCCAGACCTTCAACGACCGCTTTCGGCACGTTCTCCCACTGATAAACATCCGTTTTGCCGTTGTTGATACGCTGCAACGGCACCGTACCCGCTTCGATCTTATTGCGGTAATCATTGCGGAACCAGGTGATGCCGGCCAGCCAGCCATCGCGTTTAAATTCCAGACCGATCTCTTTATTGATGCTGGTTTCGGCTTTCAGATCATCGTTACCCATCATATAGCAGCCGATGCCGGTACCCGCGCCAGTCGCGTAGCAACCCTGACCTTTACTGTACAAAATATAGTTTGGGTTAGTCTGGTACAGACTCGGGGCTTTATAAGCGCGGGCGATCCCCATTTTCAGGGTAAAGTCATCCCCCAGACCTTGTGACAGGTTCAGCGACGGGCTCCAGTTATCCCCCACAATACTGTGATGATCGAAACGTAGCCCCGGCGTCAGCATGGTGCTGTCGGTCAGTTCCATGTTGTTTTCAGCAAACAGAGAGAAAATTTCCGCTTTTGAATAGGGGCTACGATTGGTACTGCTGTAACCCGGGATATTTCCCCCCATAAAGGTTTGCGAGTTGGAGAGCTCGTCTTTCATACGCTGTTGGGCCCATTCGGTACCCAGCGTCAGGTTTTGATTGACCAGCAGATCGAAAGGAAGGCTCACTTCGCTGTGTAGGGTGACGTCATTCAAATCGGCATCGGCATATTTTTGCGATGCTTTGGGATCGAAAATTCCTTCGGTGCCGCCTGCCAGGCCTTCCGGCATCCGGGAGTTACGGGTATGTTCGTATTGCACCCAGTTACTGGTGGTTACGCCATTATTCCAGCCGCCGTTCCAGGTCAGAGAGTAGTTCTGCCGATAGAGGCGGTTCGTCTCTTTTCCGTAATTATCTTTCACCAGCTGGTTCGTATTGGTGTTCTGAGTATCGCCGGCATAGAGGTTGCCCTGGCGACTGTAACCGGCCTCCAGTTCCAGAGACTGAAGCGGAGCAAAATCCCAACGAACCACGCCGTTGATATCTTTGTTAATGACTCCCTCGCGTCCTGCCGGTAGCGTGTCGGCGTAACTCCCGGTACGTTCAGACTGATGCCCCTGGTTAATATTACGCGCATCCGCCTGCGTTTTGTCGAGGTTGCCATACAGACGGAAGCTGAAATCCCCGCCCAGCGGGCCGTTCAGGCTAAAGTTAGTGCGTTTGGTCGCGCCTTCGTCTTTATGTTCCGGCGCGTTGAAATAGGTATTCCAGGAACCGTGCCACTCGCTACCGCCTTTTTTGGTAATGATATTGACCACGCCACCCGCCGCGCCGTTACCGTAGCGTGCGGCGGCAGGGCCACGCAGCACTTCAATGCGTTCGATCATCTCCGGCGGCACCCACGCGGTATCGCCGCGGGTATCGCGTTCGCCGCGCCAGCCCAGGCGCACCGAGTTACGGCTGGTGACGGGTTTACCGTCTATCAGGATGAGGGTGTTTTCCGGCCCCATGCCGCGAATATCGATTTGGCGATTATTCCCGCGCTGACCGCTGGTGGAGTTGCCGGTCAGGTTTACGCCTGGCATGGTGCGGATGATTTCTGACACGTCGCGCGCGGGCGGATTTTTGCGGATCTCATCGGCGGTGATGGTGGATACGCCTGGCGCCTGTAGGTTTTGCTGGGCAGCGGTCACCACGATGGTGTCTTCATTGGTGAGCGCAGCGCTATCGGTTTTTTCTTCCGCCATCACGGGCAGAGCGGCCCCGTAAATCCCTAAATTGACCAGTAAGGTCAGGGAATGAATCTTCTTGTTCATTGTATATCCTGCTTTTCTTTAGCCACATAAGCCAAAGCGCCCGTCAAAGGCATTGGCCGGGTGGTGAAATTGTGTTCGCGCGTCCCATAGCGCGACAATACGCTATTGCAAATGCAAATAGTTATCAATAATATTATCAATATATTTCACCTTTTATATACAAAATTCATAATAAACACAGGGTTATAATGAAAGAGGCGCTGGCAACGGGAAGTGAGGCCTGGTGGAGGACGAAAACCGGGCCGGAATGGATACGGGAAAAAGACGGAAATTATCGGGTCACTTTTTGGTGGCGCGACCCGCAGGGAAACGAAACACACTCCCCGATACGGCGTGTCTGGGTCTACATCACTGGCGTAACCGATCATCATCAAAACGCGCAGCCTCAGACGATGGCGCGTATTGCCGGAACGGATGTCTGGCGCTGGAGTACGGCGCTTAGTGCTAACTGGCGCGGCAGCTACTGTTTTATTCCTACCGAACGCGATGACGTTTTTGCCGCTTTTGCGCCGGGCGAAACGCCCGATCGGAACGCGCTGCGTGAAGGCTGGCGACAGCTATTACCGCAGGCGATTGCCGACCCGCTTAATTCGCAAAGCTGGCGGGGAGGACGTGGTCATGCGGTTTCAGCGCTGGAAATGCCGGATGCGCCCCTTCAGCCGGGATGGGATCGTCCTGAAACGCCGTACTCGCCGCCTTTGATGATGCAGTGGCATAGCGAACGTCTGGGTAACTCCCGCCGCGTATGGATATTGACGACCGGAGACGAGGCGCCGGAGGAAAGACCGTTGGCTATTCTGCTGGACGGTCAATTCTGGGCAGAAAATATGCCCGTCTGGCCCGCGCTCGCCTCGCTGACTCATCAACGCCTGCTTCCTGGGGCCGTCTACCTGCTGATTGACGCGATTGATACTCAACACCGCAGCCAGGAGTTGCCCTGCAATGCCGACTTCTGGCTGGCGGTGCAGCAGGAACTGTTGCCGCAAGTCAGAGCCGTGACGCCTTTTAGCGATGATGCCGGGCGAACGGTGGTCGCCGGACAGAGTTTTGGCGGCCTGTCGGCGCTGTATGCCGGCCTGAACTGGCCGACGCGTTTTGGCTGTGTACTGAGCCAGTCAGGATCGTTCTGGTGGCCCCATCGCATCACCCCGCCGGAGGGGGAAGTCATTACCCGGCTGAAAACCGGCGCATTGTGCGCGCGCGGACTGCGTATCGTACTGGAAGCCGGCGTGCGTGAGCCGATCGTGTTTCAGGCGAATCAGGCGCTTTATGCCCAACTGAATACCTCGCAGCAGTCCATTTTCTGGCGTCAGGTTGACGGCGGACACGATGCGCTTTGCTGGCGCGGCGGGCTAACGCAAGGGCTGATGCTGCTTTGGCAGCCGCTTATCGACACGCTTTAACCGGGCACATGTCCATGACAGGAGTTGAGTATGGAATTCAGTAATCCCTTCGATAATCCGCAGGGACAGTTTTACATCCTGCAAAATGCGCAGCGTCAATTCAGCCTTTGGCCAGCGGCGTGCGCGCTTCCCGCAGGCTGGGACGTGGTATGCGAACCGCAATCGCAGGACGCGTGCCAGCAGTGGCTTAATACGCGCTGGACAACACTGAATCCGGCGTATTATGCCGATAAGCAGGAGGCGAAATGACGCAGCGTTTACCGTTAGTCGCCGCTCAGCCGGGGATCTGGATGGCGGAAAAACTCTCTGATTTACCCTCCGCCTGGAGCGTGGCGCACTATGTGGAACTGAATGGCGAGCTGGATGCCGCCTTGCTGGCAAAAGCGGTAGCGGTAGGGATGCAACAGGCGGATACGCTACGGATGCGTTTTACCGAAGAGAACGGCGAGGTCTGGCAATGGATAGATCCTGAGCACACCTTCGGCGAGCCCCCGATTGCCGATTTACGCGACCATCCCGATCCGCATCACGCGGCGCTGGCGTTAATGCAGGCGGATTTACGGCAAAACCTGCGCGCAGATAGCGGTAAGCCGCTGGCGTTTCACCAGTTAATCCGCATTGATGATACCCGCTGGTATTGGTATCAGCGCTATCACCATTTGCTGGTGGATGGCTTTAGTTTCCCGGCGATAACCCGCCAGATTGCGGCGATTTATCGTGCCTGGCAGAGCGACGCCCCTACGCCGGAGTCGCCTTTTACCCCCTTTGCGGATGTGGTCGAGGAATATCAGCGCTATCGCCAGAGCGAGGCCTGGCAGCGTGACGGCGCCTTCTGGGCGCAGCAGCGCCGCGAGCTGCCGCCGCCGGCGTCAATTTCTGCCGCGCCGTTGCCGGGGCGGTCGGCGAGCGCGGATATTCTGCGTATGAAATTGAGCGCGCCGGCGGGGGCGTTTCGCCAACTGGCGGCGCACATGCCTGAGATACCGCGAGCGGATCTTGCCCTGGCGCTGGTGACGTTGTGGCTGGGACGATTATGCGGGCGTATGGATTATGCCGCCGGATTTATCTTTATGCGGCGGATGGGCTCGGCGGCGTTAACGGCGACCGGGCCTGTCCTTAACGTGTTGCCGCTGGCGGTTAACCTTCATGCGACGGAAGATCTGCCAACGCTGGCGAAGCGTCTTGCTGCGCAGTTAAAGAAGATGCGCCGCCACCAGCGTTACGACGCCGAACAGATTGTACGCGATAGCGGGCGAGCCGCAGGGGAGACGCCGCTATTTGGCCCGGTGCTCAATATAAAAGTATTTGATTATCATTTGGATCTTCCTGGCATACAGGCGCAAACCCATACCCTGGCTACGGGGCCGGTTAACGATCTTGAACTGGCGCTTTTTCCGGATGAAAACGGCGGTCTGGATATTGAATTGCTGGCGAATGCACAGCGTTACGATGACGCCACGCTCTCCCGCCATGCCTTACGGTTGATGGCGCTTATCACACAGTTTGCGGATAACCCGGCGCTGCGCTGCGGCGATGCGCAAATGCTGCTGGCGGAAGAACAAACGCAATTAACACACCTTAATAATACGGCGGTAACGATTCCCGCCGCCACGCTTAGCGATTTGGTGGCGCAGCAGGCGCAAAAAACGCCAGAGGCTTCCGCGTTGGCAGATGCGCATTATCACTTTACCTACCGTGAAATGCGCGAACAGGTTGTGGCGCTGGCATACGCGCTGCGGGAACGCGGCGTTCAGCCTGGCGATAGCGTGGCGGTGGCGTTGCCGCGGTCGGTTTTCCTGACCTTAGCTCTGCATGGCATTGTCGAGGCGGGTGCCGCCTGGCTGCCGCTGGATACCGGTTATCCTGACGATCGGCTGCGAATGATGCTGGAAGATGCGCAGCCGAAACTGTTAATTACGACTCAGGCGCAGCTGGCGCGTTTTCACGATATTCCGGGGATGGAATATTTGTGTTATAGCCAACCGCTACCGGTCAGTGACGCCACTCCGCTGGGGCTGTCGTTACCGCATCATACCGCTTACATCATTTTCACCTCTGGTTCGACAGGCAGGCCGAAAGGGGTGATGGTGGGACAAACGGCGATAGTCAACCGGTTGCTGTGGATGCAGGATCACTATCCGTTGACGGCGGATGATGTAGTAGCGCAAAAAACGCCGTGCAGTTTTGACGTCTCAGTATGGGAGTTTTTCTGGCCGTTTATCGCCGGGGCGAAACTGGTGATGGCTGAACCGGAAGCGCACCGCGATCCGCTCGCGATGCAGCGGTTCTTTGCGCAATACGGCGTCACGACCACTCATTTTGTGCCGTCGATGCTGGCGGCCTTTATTGCCTCGCTCACGCCAGCGTCGGCTGGGAAAAGCTGCGCTTCCTTAAAGCGCGTTTTCTGTAGCGGCGAGGCCCTGCCGACGGCGCTGTGCCGCGAATGGGAGACGTTAACCAACGCGCCGCTACACAATCTGTACGGGCCAACGGAGGCCGCGGTGGATGTGAGCTGGTATCCGGCCTGTGGCGATGAGCTGGCGGCTGTTGACGGCAACAGTATCCCGATTGGTTATCCCGTCTGGAATACCGGTTTACGTATTCTCGATGCACATATGCAGCCGGTGCCGCCGGGCGTGGCTGGCGATCTCTATCTTACCGGTATCCAACTGGCGCAGGGCTATCTGGGGCGTCCGGATCTTACCGCCAGCCGTTTTATCGCCGATCCTTTTGCGCCAGGCGAACGGATGTACCGTACCGGAGATGTGGCGCGCTGGCTGGATTCCGGCGCGGTGGAGTACCTGGGGCGCAGCGACGATCAGCTCAAAATTCGGGGGCAACGTATTGAACTGGGCGAGATTGACCGCGTCATGCAAACGCTGCCGGATGTTGAACAGGCGGTAGCACATGCCTGCGTCTTTAATCAGGCGGCGGCGACGGGCGGGGATGCCCGGCAACTGGTCGGCTATCTGGTGTCGCACTCTGGTTTGCCGCTGGATTTACCGGCGCTGCAGGAAAAATTACGCCAAAAACTTCCCGCGCATATGGTGCCGGTTGTGCTGTTGCAACTTGCCGGTTTGCCGCTTAGCGCTAATGGCAAGCTGGATCGCAAAGCCCTGCCGCTGCCGGACCTGACGCCGCGCGTGAAAGGGCGTGCGCCGCAGTCCGCAACGGAGATTGCTGTCGCCGCGGCGTTTTCCCGCCTGCTGGGCTGTGATATTAACGACGTTGAAAGTGATTTCTTTGCGCTGGGCGGACACTCGCTGCTGGCGATGAAACTGGCCGCGCAGCTAAGTCAGACGTTTAACCGCCAGGTGACGCCGGGGCAGGTGATGGTGGCGTCTGACGTGGCGCAGTTAAGTAAGCTGCTCGATACTGACGATGACGAACGCTCGCGCAATCTGGGGTTCGGGCCGCTGTTGCCGCTGCGTGAAAGCGATGGTCCAACGTTATTTTGTTTCCATCCGGCGTCGGGGTTCGCCTGGCAATTTAGCGTATTATCACGCTATCTCAGCCCGTCGTGGTCGATTATGGGGATTCAGTCGCCGCGCCCCGCTGGCCCTATGCAAACCGCAACCACCCTTGATGAGGTATGTGAACATCATCTGGCGACATTGCTCGCCCGGCAGCCGCATGGCCCTTATTATTTATTAGGCTATTCGCTGGGCGGGACGCTGGCGCAAGGGATCGCCGCCCGATTGCGCGCGCGCGGCGAAACGGTGGCGTTTTTGGGGTTACTGGACACCTGGCCGCCGGAAACGCAAAACTGGCGGGAAAAAGAGGCGAATGGCCTCAATCCGGATGTATTGGCGGAAATTGAACGTGAACGCGCTGCGTTTGTCGCCGCGCAGCAGGGGAATGCCTCCGAAGCCTTATTTACCGCCATTGAAGGCAATTATGCGGATGCCGTCCGTTTGCTGACGACGGCGCATAGCGTACCGTTTGATGGACATGCTACGCTCTTTGTGGCGGATAAAACGGTGCCGGAAGGCGTATCGCCTGAACAGAGCTGGTCGCCGTGGATAGCGTCGTTGGCTATTTATCGCCAGCCGTGCGCGCATGTAGATATTATTTCTCCCTCCGCTTTTGAAACTATCGGGCCCATCATCAGCGAACTTATTAATAAATAACGGGCGTTGTTTCTGCCTTTAACAAATTAAATCCTGAAACCCATAATAATGACTAATTATTATGGGTTTTTTATTGCAACTATTAATTCTTTTAACATAAGTGATACATGCTACAGGCAAGTTTAATTCCGAATATTTAGCTTTTCGGGCACTGGCGCGCAAAGAGTGTTTCGGATAATTCTGACTTGCTGTTAGAATCTCTGACAGGAATGTGTTCTTTCATTGGATAAAGTTTTCAGGTCATACGGCATGCCATCTCTTAATGTAAAACAAGAAAAAAATCAGTCAGTTGCAGGTTATTCACTGCCGCCCGCCAACAGTCATGAAATCGATTTGTTTAGCCTTATAGAGGTGTTATGGCAGGCGAAACGTCGTATTCTTGCTACCGTTTTCGCCTTTGCGTGCGTGGGGTTGCTTCTGTCCTTTCTGCTGCCGCAAAAATGGACCAGCCAGGCGATTGTCACACCGGCGGAGTCGGTACAGTGGCAGGGGCTGGAGAGAACGTTGACCGCGCTGCGCGTGTTGGATATGGAGGTAAGCGTTGATCGGGGCAGCGTATTTAATCTGTTTATTAAAAAGTTTAGCTCGCCCTCGCTGCTGGAAGAATATCTTCGTTCTTCTCCGTATGTCATGGATCAATTAAAAGGCGCGCAAATAGACGAGCAGGATCTTCACCGGGCGATTGTCCTGCTGAGCGAAAAAATGAAAGCGGTGGACAGTAATGTCGGCAAGAAAAATGAAACGTCGTTATTCACGTCGTGGACGCTGAGTTTTACCGCGCCGACGCGGGAAGAAGCGCAAAAAGTGCTGGCTGGCTATATTCAGTACATCTCCGATATCGTCGTGAAAGAGACGCTGGAAAATATTCGTAACCAGCTGGAAATCAAAACCCGCTATGAGCAGGAAAAGCTGGCGATGGATCGGGTGCGTCTCAAAAACCAGCTTGATGCCAATATTCAACGTCTCCATTATTCGCTGGAAATCGCCAACGCCGCTGGCATTAAGAGACCGGTTTACAGCAATGGTCAGGCGGTAAAAGATGATCCGGATTTTTCTATTTCCCTCGGCGCGGATGGTATTTCCCGCAAACTGGAAATTGAAAAAGGGGTAACGGACGTGGCCGAGATCGACGGTGATTTGCGTAACCGTCAATACCATGTTGAACAACTGGCGGCAATGAATGTGAGCGACGTGAAGTTTACCCCGTTTAAATATCAACTGTCGCCGTCTCTGCCAGTGAAAAAAGATGGCCCGGGTAAAGCGGTCATTATTATCCTGGCGGCGTTGATTGGCGGTATGATGGCCTGCGGCGGCGTATTACTGCGTCACGCGATGGTCTCGCGTAAAATGGAAAACGCGCTGGCGATAGATGAACGGTTAGTCTGATTTACCCGAAAAGCCGGATAGCGATATCCGGCTTTGTCATCTGTGTGGGCGACTATCGCCGCCCCAGCGGTACCACCAGCGGCGTCCCGGCAACCGGATCGTCGATAATCATACAGCGCAGCCCATAGATTTTTTCGATAAGCTCTGCGGTAACAATCTCTTTCGGCGCGCCCTGTGCGACAATATTACCTTCGCGTAATGCAATCAAATGCGTGGCGTATCGGCAGGCCTGATTCAGGTCATGCAGGACGGCGGCGAGCGTATAGCCTTTTTCGCGGTTGAGATCGCTTAACAACTCCAGCAAATCAATTTGATGGCTAATATCCAGCCACGTTGTCGGCTCATCCAGCAGCATGATGGACGTTTCCTGCGCCAGTACCATGGCTATCCACGCCCGCTGACGTTGGCCGCCGGACAGAGTGTCTACGCTTTGCGTCGCCAGTGAGGTGATACCTGTTGCACGCATGGCACTGGCGACGGCGTCGGCATCTTCCTTGCGCCAGCGGGTAAATAACGGCTGATGCGGATAACGCCCTCTGGCGACCAGCTCTTGTACGGTGATATCGCCCGGCGTAGTGGCGTTTTGCGCCAGCAATCCGATGCGCCGCGCCACCTCTTTACTGGCGTAACGCTGTATCTGTTCGCCATCCAGCCAGATATGGCCGTCAACAGGCGTCATCAGACGGCTTAGCGTGCGTAGTAACGTTGACTTGCCGCAGCCGTTAGGGCCGATGATGGCGGTAAAATGGCCGTCCGGAATCGAAACATTAAGGTTTTTTGCGACGGTATAGCTGCCATAACCCAGCGTTAACTGGTCGCCGCGCAAACGGGCTACGGATTCGGTCATTTTTTGCGGGACTCCTGAATTAACAAGACGATAAGGTAAATACCGCCGAGGCTGACGGTGACCACGCCCACTGGAAGCTGATAAGGCATAAACAGTTGCTGCGCGCACGCATCGGCGGCCAGTAGTAATAATGCGCCGCACAGCGCCGACTGGGTTAATCCCCAGCGCGCTGTGCCGCTAAGACGGCGGGCGATGTGCGGCGCGACAAGGGCAATAAACGAGATGGGGCCTGCCAGTGCCGTTGCCGCAGCGGTGAGCGACACCGCCACCAGCATCAGCATCAGGCGTGACCGCTCCACGCTAACACCCAGCGCGCAGGCGCTGTCATCGCCCATCTCCAGCAGCCGCATACGACGCACCAGTAGCGCGGCGCCTGTCAGCATCACAATAATCAGCGGCGCCGAAGGCCAGGTTTTTGCCCATGTCAGACCGTTGAGCGACCCGGCGTTCCATAAGCCGGCGGTGAGCGCCGTTTCCAGCGACGCCTGCAACAGAAGCCAGGTATTAAAGGCGACTAACATCGCGCGGATGCCGATACCGATGATAATCAGCCGGAAAGTTTCAATCCCGTTACGCCAGGCGAGCAGCCAGACAATCAATGACGTGACGATACCGCCCGCCATTGCCGCCAGCGCGATCGCGGTAAGATGCTGGCCAAACAGGACCATTGCGACCAGTACGCCGCTCCAGGCGCCGGTATTAAAGCCCATCACATCAGGGCTGCCTAGGGGGTTACGCATCAACGACTGAAAAATCGCGCCACTGACGCCAAGCGCAGCGCCAATCAGCAGCGCCATTAATACGCGCGGTAGTCGCCATTCGGTTACGACAAGGGTGATGTTACGCGGCGCGTCGCCCAGCAGCGCGGCAATAATCTGCCCGGTCTCAAGAGGCACGGCGCCGCTTTGCAGGCTCCATAAGCCAATGGCGAAGCAGCCAGCCGCCAGAATCAGGCAGCTTACGATAAGCCGACGAGAAAGAAACATCACAGGCCGCCTCCGTTCGATTTACGGCGTACCAGAAAAATAAGTACCGGCGCGCCGATAAACGCACTGACGACCGATACGCGGAGTTCGCCCGGCACTAACAGACGACCAATAATATCGGCAAAAAGCAGCAGAGCAGGGGTTGCCAGTAGTGTTACCGGCAGCGACCAACGGTGGTCTGCGCCCACCAGCCAACGCGCCATATGCGGCATCATCAGACCAATAAAGGCGATAGGGCCGACCAGCGCCGTTGCGCTGCCGCACAAGACGGTAATCGCCAGTAATCCGATAAGTTGGGTGCGCGCCACTTTACTCCCCAGCGCCGTCGCGGTATCGCTGCCGAGGCTCAGGCTGTTCAGCGCACGGCTCAGAAATAACGCCACGATCCCAGCGATAACCACGGGCGCAAGCGCGACTTTCAACGTTTGCAGGCTGCGAATGTCCAGCGATCCCGCCTGCCAGAAGCGAAGCTGATCATAAACCTCTGGATTTAACAGCGCGATGCCGCTGGTCAATCCTTCCAGTACCGCGCCAAGCGCCACGCCCGCCAGTGTCAGGCGGACCGGGCTTAACTGGCCGCCGCCCTGACTACCGGTGAAGGCGACAATCAGCGATGCGATAAGCGCGCCGCTAAATGCCATGAAAAGCTGTTCCAGCGGCGTGGAGAAACCAAACAGTGCCGCACCCAGTACAATGGCGAAGCTGGCGCCGTTGTTAACGCCCAGAATCCCCGGGTCGGCGAGCGGGTTGCGAGTGAGAGTTTGCATGAGCGCCCCGGCGAGACCCAATGCGCCGCCTGCCAGTAATCCGGCCAGCGTACGCGGCAAACGCGCATCCAGGACGATGGTGCAATCGGCGCTTTGGCACACGCCGGTGAACGCCTCCAGCACGACGGCGGCGGGCAGCGGTTTCGCGCCAATGACCAGGCTTAAAACCGCGGCGAGACTCAGTAATAACAACAATCCGGGCACGGCAAACGCGCGCGTCACGGAAAACGAGCATGACATAGTAACTTCCCTGATAATGATAGTAATTATCGTTATCTATCTTATTTGGTTATGTTAGCATGTGCAGCCATTGAATGGATATTTAAAAAAACTCGCATTAAGGCGTTGTAATGAATCGACAATCCTGGCTGCTCAATCTCAGCCTGTTGAAGACGCACCCTGCATTTCGCGCAGTATTTCTGGCCCGTTTTATCTCTATTGTCTCGCTGGGGCTGCTTGGCGTGGCGGTTCCGGTACAGATCCAAATGATGACGCACTCCACCTGGCAGGTAGGGCTGTCGGTAACGTTAACCGGCGGCGCCATGTTTATTGGCTTAATGGTGGGCGGTGTGCTGGCCGATCGCTACGAACGTAAAAAGGTGATTCTGCTGGCGCGCGGTACTTGCGGTATTGGCTTTATTGGCCTGTGCGTGAACGCTCTGCTGCCGGAACCGTCATTGCTGGCGATATATCTCCTTGGCCTGTGGGACGGCTTTTTCGCGTCTTTGGGCGTGACCGCGTTACTGGCGGCGACGCCAGCGCTGGTCGGAAGAGAAAATCTGATGCAGGCCGGCGCGATTACCATGCTGACGGTACGTCTGGGATCGGTTATTTCCCCGATGTTGGGGGGCATATTGCTTGCCAGCGGCGGCGTAGCCTGGAACTATGGGCTGGCGGCCGTCGGGACGTTTATTACGCTATTGCCGTTACTGACGCTGCCGCGACTGCCTGTTCCTCCGCAGCCGCGGGAAAATCCTTTTATCGCGTTACTGGCGGCATTTCGTTTTTTGCTCGCGAGTCCGCTTATCGGCGGTATTGCGCTGCTTGGCGGTCTGGTGACGATGGCAAGCGCGGTACGCGTCCTCTATCCGGCGCTGGCGATGAGCTGGCAGATGTCGGCGGCGCAAATCGGTTTGCTGTATGCGGCAATTCCGCTGGGGGCGGCCATTGGCGCGCTGACCAGCGGACAACTGGCGCATAGCGTTCGTCCGGGGCTCATTATGCTGGTTTCGACAGTCGGTTCTTTTCTGGCGGTGGGGCTGTTCGCCATCATGCCGGTCTGGATCGCAGGTGTTATCTGTCTGGCGCTATTTGGCTGGCTTAGCGCCATCAGTTCGTTATTACAATACACTCTGCTGCAAACCCAGACGCCGGAAAATATGCTGGGGCGAATGAACGGCCTGTGGACCGCGCAAAACGTCACGGGAGACGCTATCGGCGCGGCGCTGTTAGGCGGTCTTGGCGCAATGATGACGCCGGTCGCTTCCGCGAGCGTGAGTGGATTCGGGCTGGTGATTATCGGTTTGTTGCTGCTGTTAGTGCTGGGCGAGCTACGCCGTTTTCGCCAGACGCCGCCGGTTAGCGATGCTGGCTGATAAAGAGGCGTTTATCCGACTGACAAAATCGGTCTGGTCAGTCGGATAAGACTCCGATAAGGCTAAAACAGGGCGGCCAGCCGGTTAAGCAACAATGTTGCGCTGTAATAATCCAGACGGAACGTCTCCGTACCCAGGGCATAGACGCGCTTATTTTGCACCGCTGGCAGGTGCGCCAGCAGCGGATTGGCGTAAAGGGCCGCGACATCTTTGTTGTCGCCGGCAAACAGGAAAAGAGATTCGCCGTTTAACCCGGCGGCCAGATTTTCACCGCCAAGCTGAATGATATCGTGGCGCTTACCCTGGCTTTTGCTGGTTTGCAGCCCTCGGGGCAATGTCGCCAGCGTAAAGCCTAACTGTGTCAATAGCTTGCCTTGTGCTGATTCTGGCGTCCACAGATTGGCGCTATGCGCGGCAGGGGTATACACCAGCGCGCTAACCGGCTGCGGCGGCAGGGCGATTCGCTGTTTAACCGTCGTCAGTTGCGTCTCAAATTCCGCTATTCGCGCGGCGGCCTGTTTCTCCTGACCGGTGATCTCGCCAAGCTGCGTGAGCAAACTCTGCCAGCTTTTATCGTCATAATTGATGACGAGCGTCGGCGCGATAGCGGAGAGCTGATCGTAAAGCGCCAGCGCGGAGTCGCCGCCGGTGGCGCTAATCAAAATGAGATCCGGCATTTGCGCTGCGACCGTTTCGGCATTCGGTTCGCCGATGTACAGCCGGGCGACATGGCGAGCCTTTGCTACGTCGCTCCACTGGCGCATAAACCCTTGATCGTCAGCAAAGCGGTTATTCGGCGTAGTGGCCCCGCTGGCGACGACGGGCGCATCAATCGCCAGCAGCGAGCCTGTTAACGTCACGCTGGTAGAGACGATACGCGCGGGTTTGTGGTCCAGAGTATGAACGCCGCGGCTGTCCTGGATTTGCCGGGGCCAACCGGCGTCCTGGGCTAAGGATATTCCTGAAATTGATATACCAACCACTAAAAGCAGCCAACGATAAAAGGCGGGGAGTCTCACAATAGCGTCCTGTTATTAATAAAGTTAATGCTTCTCATTTTCATCTCAGCGGCAGCGAGATGCAAGCCTTAGTGCCATTTAACTCATGACCAGAGTTGACAGAGCGACGTTTTACTCTTAGGTTAGCGCACTAAAAATAGAAATAATAATCATTATTATACACAAAATCATTCAAGAAGCATCGCGACGGCAAGGGAAGAATCCCCGCGGGCATAGATAACTGTGTGACCGGGGTTTCTGAGCGCAGCCAACAAAGAGGCAGCTTGAAAGATGAAGTGTATATAAGCCTTTATCATTGGAGGATGATATGGATATGTCACTGGCCGAGGACGCTCAGGAGACAATGGCAACGCTTGCTCCCGATCGCTTTTTCTTCATGTCGCCGTATCGCAGTTTTACCACTTCCGGGTGCTTCGCCCGTTATACCGAGCCTGCGGTTGCCGGAGATTCGCCGGATAGCCCTTTCCAGCAGAAATTGCGCCAGCAGTTTGCCGAGGCCAAATCGCAGGGCATCGCCAACCCTATCCTGGTGGGGGCGATCCCCTTTGATACCCGTCAGCCGTCGTCGCTATTTATCCCGATGGCGTGGCAGTCCTTTTCCCGCCAGCAAAAGCAGCGCACGGCGCGTTATTTTACTGCCCATCAGCCGCTGACGGTGACGGCGCGAAAGGCGATTCCGGAGCAGGATGCTTTTGAAGCGATGGTCGCACGTGCGGCTATGCTGACCGCCACGCCAGACGTCGATAAAGTGGTGCTTTCCCGGTTAATAGATATCACCACTGATGTGGCGGTGGATAGCGGAGCATTGCTGGAGCGGCTGGTTGCGCAGAATCCAGTTAGTTACAACTTCCATGTGCCACTGGCGGATGGCGGCGTTCTGCTGGGCGCCAGCCCCGAATTGCTGCTACGCAAAGAGGGCGAGCGGTTTAGTTCGCTGCCGTTAGCAGGCTCGGCACGCCGGCAGCCGGATGACGTTCTGGATCGCGAGGCGGGAAACCGACTGCTGGCTTCACAAAAAGATCGCCATGAACATGAGCTGGTGACGCAGGCGATGAAGCAGATCCTGCGCGATCGCAGCACGGAACTGCAATTACCTTCCTCTCCGCAGTTGATCACCACGCCGACGCTATGGCATCTCGGTACGCCGTTTGAGGGCAAGGCCAACGCCGGAGAAAACGCGCTGACGCTGGCCTGTCTGCTGCATCCAACGCCTGCGTTAAGCGGTTTCCCCCATCAGGTCGCGAAAAAGCTGATTGCTGAACTGGAACCGTTCGATCGTGAACTGTTTGGCGGCATTGTCGGCTGGTGCGACGCCGAAGGAAACGGCGAGTGGGTAGTAACGATTCGTTGCGCGAAATTGCACGGTAATCAGGTGCGCCTGTTCGCCGGCGCCGGGATTGTCCCTGCCTCTTCGCCAGTCGGCGAGTGGCGGGAAACCGGCGTCAAGCTCTCTACGATGTTGAACGTTTTTGGACTGCATTAAGGAACGATGATGCGTATACCTTTCACCCGTTGGCCGGATGAATTTGCCCGCCGTTATCGTGAAAAAGGCTACTGGCAAGACGTGCCGTTGACCGATATTCTGACCCGCCACGCTGACAGCGACAAGACGGCGGTCATTGAAGGCGAGCGCGCATTCAGCTATCGCCAGCTCAACCAGGCCGCGGATAATCTGGCCTGCAGTTTACGCCGTCAGGGCATCAAACCTGGCGAAACCGCTCTGGTACAACTGGGGAATGTACCGGAACTGTATATCACCTTTTTCGCCCTGTTGAAGCTTGGCGTAGCGCCTGTTCTGGCGCTGTTTAGCCATCAACGTACCGAACTTAACGCCTATGCGATGCAGATCGCGCCGACGCTGGTGATTGCCGATCGCCAACATATGCTGTTCGCCGGGGAGGACTTTCTCAACACGTTTGTGGCTGAACACCGCTCTGTGCGGGTGGTGTTATTGCGCAACGACGACGGCGATCACAGCCTGGACGCGGCGATGCGGCAGGCGGCGGAAGATTTCACCGCCACGCCATCACCTGCTGACGAAGTGGCCTACTTTCAGCTTTCCGGCGGTACTACCGGCACGCCAAAGCTTATTCCCCGTACCCATAACGACTATTACTACAGCGTGCGCCGCAGCAATGAGATTTGCGGTTTCAACGAGGAGACGCGTTTTCTGTGCGCGATTCCCGCCGCGCATAACTACGCCATGAGTTCGCCGGGCGCGCTGGGCGTCTTTCTTGCCAAAGGAACGGTAGTGCTGGCGACCGATCCCAGCGCCACGCTCTGTTTCCCGCTGATCGAAAAACACCAGATTAATGCCACGGCGCTGGTGCCGCCCGCGGTCAGTCTATGGCTACAGGCTATCCAGGAGTGGGGCGGCAATACGCCGCTGGCGTCATTAAGGTTATTGCAGGTCGGCGGCGCGCGCCTTTCTGCGACGCTGGCCGCCCGTATTCCGGCTGAAATTGGCTGTCAGTTGCAGCAGGTCTTCGGCATGGCGGAAGGGTTAGTGAATTATACCCGGCTGGACGATAGTCCGGAACGGATTATCAATACCCAGGGAAGACCCATGTGTCCGGACGACGAAGTGTGGGTGGCGGATGCTGACGGGAATCCACTGCCGCCGGGCGAGATTGGTCGTCTGATGACGCGCGGCCCCTATACTTTTCGCGGCTATTTCAACAGTCCGCTACACAATGCCAGCGCCTTTGACGCCAACGGTTTTTACTGCTCCGGCGATCTGATCTCCATTGATCAAGACGGCTACATCACCGTTCACGGGCGTGAAAAAGATCAGATCAATCGGGGCGGCGAGAAGATAGCCGCCGAAGAGATAGAAAACCTGTTACTGCGCCACCCGGCGGTGATCCATGCGGCGCTGGTCAGCATGGAAGATGAACTGCTGGGGGAAAAAAGTTGCGCATATCTGGTGGTAAAAGAGCCGCTGCGAGCGGTACAGGTACGCCGTTTCCTGCGAGAGCAGGGCGTGGCGGAATTTAAATTACCGGATCGCGTGGAGTGCGTTGCGTCACTGCCGCTGACGCCGGTTGGTAAAGTCGATAAAAAACAATTACGCCAGCGGTTGGCGTCACGTTCACCGCTCTGAAGGAGAAAGAGAGATGGCCATTCCGAAACTACAGTCTTACGCGCTGCCCACCGCACTGGATATCCCGACCAACAAAGTGAACTGGGCATTTGAGCCGGAGCGCGCGGCGCTGCTCATCCACGATATGCAGGATTACTTTGTCAGCTTTTGGGGCCGCAACTGCCCAATGATGGACCAGGTGATTGCCAATATCGCCGCTCTGCGCCAGTACTGTAAGGAACATCATATCCCGGTCTATTACACCGCTCAGCCGAAAGAGCAAAGCGATGAAGATCGCGCGTTACTCAATGATATGTGGGGGCCGGGACTGACGCGCTCTCCGGAACAGCAGAAGGTGGTAGAAGCCTTAACGCCGGATGAGGCGGATACGGTGCTGGTGAAGTGGCGTTATAGCGCGTTTCACCGCTCGCCGCTGGAACAGATGTTAAAAGATACCGGACGCAATCAGCTCATCATTACCGGCGTGTATGCGCATATTGGCTGTATGACCACCGCTACCGATACGTTTATGCGCGACATTAAGCCGTTTATGGTGGCGGATGCGCTGGCGGATTTCAGCCGGGAAGAGCATCTGATGGCGCTGAACTATGTGGCGGGGCGTTCCGGTCGCGTCGTCATGACTGAATCGCTGCTGCCGACGCCGGTTCCTGCCAGTAAAGCGGCGCTGCGGGCGTTGATTCTGCCGTTGCTGGATGAGACCGACGAGCCGCTGGATGATGAAAACCTGATTGATTATGGCCTGGATTCAGTACGCATGATGGGGCTGGCGGCGCGCTGGCGTAAAGTACACGGCGATATCGACTTCGTGATGCTGGCGAAAAACCCGACCATTGACGCCTGGTGGGCGCTGCTTTCTCGCGGGGTAGAGTAATGACCGGCTTTGATTTTTCAGACAAAACGGTATGGGTGACCGGGGCGGGGAAAGGGATCGGTTACGCGACGGCGCTGGCGTTTGTCGACGCCGGGGCGCGGGTGATCGGCTTCGATCGCGAATTTACGCAAGAGAGTTATCCCTTTGCTACCGAAGTCATGGATGTGGCGGATGCCGCACAGGTTGCGCAGGTGTGTCAGCGTGTGTTGCAAAAAACGCCGCGGCTGGATGTGCTGGTCAACGCCGCCGGTATTTTGCGTATGGGAGCGACCGATGCGCTTAGCGTCGACGACTGGCAGCAGACGTTTGCGGTCAATGTGGGCGGGGCATTTAACCTGTTTTCGCAGACGATGGCGCAGTTTCGCCGTCAGCAAGGAGGGGCGATTGTCACCGTAGCCTCAGATGCGGCGCATACGCCGCGTATCGGTATGAGCGCCTACGGCGCCTCTAAAGCGGCGCTGAAAAGCCTGGCGCTAACCGTAGGGCTGGAGCTGGCGGGCTGCGGGGTACGCTGTAATGTGGTGTCGCCGGGTTCGACTGACACCGATATGCAGCGCACGTTATGGGTGAGTGAAGATGCCGAACAACAGCGCATTCGCGGTTTCGGCGAACAGTTTAAGCTCGGCATACCGCTCGGTAAAATCGCCCGTCCGCAGGAGATAGCCAATACCATTTTGTTTCTTGCCTCCGATCTGGCCAGCCACATTACCTTGCAGGATATCGTGGTGGACGGCGGTTCAACATTGGGAGCCTGACGATGATCTGGAAACGGCATTTAACGCTGGATGAATTGAACGCTACCAGTCAGAACACGCTGGTGGCGCATCTGGGCATTGTTTACACCCGTCTGGGCGATGACGTGCTGGAGGCGGAAATGCCCGTCGATGCCCGCACTCATCAACCGTTTGGTCTGCTACACGGCGGCGCATCGGCAGCGCTGGCGGAGACGTTAGGATCAATGGCCGGTTATCTGATGACCCGCGACGGGCAGTGCGTGGTCGGGACCGAGTTAAACGCCACTCACCACCGCGCCGTCTCGCAGGGGAAAGTACGCGGTGTTTGCGTGCCGCTGCATCTGGGACGGCAGAATCAAAGCTGGGAAATTACGCTCTTTGACGAGCAGGGGAGGCGCTGCTGCACCTGTCGCCTGGGAACGGCGGTAATGGGATAGTTCTGACAAAGTAAAATGCAATTGCAGCGTTAACGAAGAAAGGAAGTGATCTGGTTAACACTGTAATGTAAAAAATGGGTAACGATCCGGTTTTATCATGTTGTTGTGTTGTTAATTACGGTAAAGGTGTTATAGAAACAAAATGTAACATCTCTCTGGAACACCCAAACGGACAACAACTATGAATAAATCAGGGAAATACCTCGTCTGGACAGCGCTCTCAGTATTGGGTGCGTTTGCCCTGGGCTATATTGCGTTAAATCGTGGGGAACAGATCAACGCGCTATGGATCGTGGTGGCGTCGGTCTGTGTCTATCTTATTGCGTATCGTTTTTATGGGCTCTATATCGCCAAAAAAGTGCTGGCGGTTGACCCAACGCGTATGACGCCCGCGGTACGTCATAATGATGGTCTGGATTATGTCCCGACCGATAAGAAAGTGCTGTTCGGTCACCATTTTGCTGCCATTGCTGGCGCAGGTCCGCTGGTCGGGCCGGTACTGGCGGCGCAGATGGGCTATCTGCCGGGGATGATCTGGCTGCTGGCGGGCGTTGTGCTGGCGGGAGCGGTGCAGGACTTTATGGTGCTGTTCGTCTCGACCCGGCGCGATGGGCGTTCGCTTGGCGAGCTGGTTAAAGAGGAGATGGGCGCGACGGCAGGGGTGATCGCGCTGGTAGCCTGCTTTATGATCATGGTGATCATTCTGGCCGTCCTGGCGATGATCGTGGTGAAAGCGCTGACCCATAGCCCGTGGGGAACGTACACTGTCGCGTTCACTATTCCACTGGCGATTTTTATGGGCATCTACCTGCGTTATCTGCGTCCGGGGCGCATCGGCGAGGTGTCGGTCATTGGGCTGGTATTCCTTATTTTCGCTATTATTTCCGGCGGATGGGTGGCGGCAAGCCCAACCTGGGCGCCGTACTTTGATTTTACTGGCGTGCAGCTTACCTGGATGCTGGTGGGTTATGGTTTTGTCGCGGCGGTACTGCCGGTCTGGCTGCTGCTCGCGCCGCGTGATTACCTCTCTACCTTCCTGAAAATTGGTACGATTGTCGGTCTGGCGGTCGGGATTCTGATCATGCGTCCGACGCTGACTATGCCAGCGCTGACCAAATTTGTTGATGGTACCGGACCGGTCTGGACGGGCGACCTGTTCCCGTTCCTGTTTATTACCATCGCTTGCGGCGCGGTCTCCGGTTTCCATGCGCTCATCTCCTCCGGCACGACGCCGAAGATGTTGGCCAACGAAGGCCAGGCCTGCTTTATCGGCTACGGCGGGATGTTAATGGAATCTTTCGTCGCCATTATGGCGCTGGTCTCGGCCTGTATTATCGATCCGGGCGTTTACTTTGCGATGAATAGCCCGATGGCGGTACTGGCGCCAGCGGGGACAGCGGATGTCGTGGCTTCTGCCGCGCAGGTGGTCAGTAGTTGGGGTTTCGCTATCACGCCGGATACGTTACACCAGATTGCCAATGAAGTCGGCGAACAATCCATTATCTCCCGCGCAGGCGGTGCGCCAACGCTGGCGGTAGGGATGGCCTACATTTTACATGGCGCGTTGGGCGGCATGATGGATGTGGCGTTCTGGTATCACTTCGCCATTCTGTTTGAAGCGCTGTTTATTCTGACGGCGGTGGATGCGGGTACCCGTGCGGCGCGCTTTATGTTGCAGGATTTGTTGGGCGTAGTGTCGCCAGGGCTGAAACGTACCGATTCGCTGCCAGCGAACCTGCTTGCTACGGCATTGTGCGTGCTGGCGTGGGGGTATTTCCTCCATCAGGGCGTGGTCGATCCGTTGGGCGGTATTAACACCCTGTGGCCGCTGTTTGGCATCGCTAACCAGATGCTGGCGGGGATGGCGCTGATGCTTTGCGCCGTGGTACTGTTCAAAATGAAGCGTCAGCGTTATGCGTGGGTCGCGCTGGTGCCAACGGCCTGGCTGCTGATTTGTACGCTGACGGCGGGCTGGCAGAAAGCGTTTAGTCCGGATGCGAAAATCGGCTTCCTGGCCATTGCCAATAAGTTCCAGGCGATGATCGACAGCGGCAATATTCCGCCGCAATACACCGAATCGCAGCTCGCGCAGTTGGTATTCAATAACCGTCTGGATGCCGGGCTAACCATCTTCTTTATGGTGGTGGTCGTGGTGCTGGCGGTCTTCTCTATTAAGACGGCGCTGGCCGCTCTGAAGATTGATAAACCGACGGCGAATGAAACGCCGTATGAGCCGATGCCGGAAAATGTGGATGAGATCGTGACGCAGGCGAAAGGCGCGCACTAATCTTTTTTCATCAATAGCCCTCTCCAGAATAAGGAGAGGGCATTTGAATGACAGGTGACAACGATGTTCGATACGCTTTCGAAAGCCGGAAAATATCTGGGACAGGCCGCAAAAATGATGATTGGCGTGCCAGACTACGACAACTATGTTGAGCATATGCGCATAACGCATCCGGATCAGACGCCGATGACCTATGAAGAATTTTTCCGCGAGCGGCAGGATGCGCGCTATGGTGGAAAAGGCGGCGCGCGTTGCTGCTGATGGTTGCCAGGTCTGATAAGCGCAACGCCACCAGGCTATATTCTGAAAAATTCAACTTTTTCAAACGCCGCACGCAGGGTGTCTGGCGTTAACGTCACCGGTAAATAGTGGATGGATTCGACCGGGCGCAGGGTATGCGCGATTACCCTATCGATTTCGGCGGTGTTATGAATATCCACGCCCAGTTCGCTAAGCTTGGCCGGCAGATGAAATCGCCGGTACGCTGCAATCAATTGCGCCAGCACGTCATCTTGTCCCAGTAGCGCGCTTTGCACCAGAATGCCATAAGCCACTTTCGTTCCGTGCAGGAATTTTTCCGTTTGCGGCAGGACGGTCAGACCGTTGTGTACCGCATGGGCGGCGGCGACACGGGTATAGCGTTCCCCAAGGCCGCCGACCATACCGCCGCCAGCGATAATCGCATCCACCACGTCGCAAAATGCCTGGGTCAGCCGACGCTGCTGTTTATCCGCTAATGCTTGTTCGCTGCTGTCCAGCAGGAGATCGCGAATAGCGCACGCGCTGTTAATGCCCAGTCTTACGGTCAAAGGTAACGTTTCAGGCTGCGGCGCAAGCACAACGGCTTCATACCATTTCGCCAGCGTATCGCCAATGCCAGCTAACAGATAGTCATCGGGCGCCTGCAGAATAATGCGCGGTTCGACCAGCACCAGAAAATTGGCATCATCAAAAATTTCGAACTGTAACGCCTGTCCCGCGTCGTTATACCAGACGGAAAGCGGTGTCCAGGCGGCGCAGGTCGCTGCGATGGTCGGGATAGCGACAAACGGCAGCGCCAGACGGCGGGCGAGCGCTTTGGCGGTATCGAGCAGCGCGCCGCCGCCGACGCCTATCACCACCTGACGATCGTCGTTGCAGGCGTGCGCCAGTTGGGTAACATGGCGTTCGCTACAATGGCCGGTAAACTGCAGATGTTTTGCGCCAGCACGTTCAAACGCTTCCGGCAGGTAAGGCCGGGCGGCGGCAATCGCGCGTTCGCCGTACACCCAAACGGCGTGGGAAAGCTGTTCCGGCGTGAAAAAGTCTGTCAGTCTTCCGAGGCTTCCGGCATGGGAAAAATAATTCGCCGGGCCGGTAACGACGCGGATTTCAGTGTGGTTCATGTTGTGTTGTCCTTAGGGTCTTCTCACCGCTGTTATTATATTTAGACATCTAAACGTCTTGATTGCCAAATACTAACACCCTGTGATAGTGTGTCAATAACCACATCACTGGCGGGTATGAAGATAATGAGAAATAACCCACTGATTCCAAAAAGCAAATTGCCCAATCTTGGCACCACGATTTTTACGCAAATGAGCGCGCTGGCGCAGAAACATCAGGCAATAAATTTATCGCAAGGCTTCCCTGATTTTGATGGTCCTCGTTATTTGCACGAGCGGTTGGCTTATCATGTCGCGCAGGGCGCGAATCAATATGCGCCGATGACGGGCGCGCAGGCGCTGCGGGAGGCCATAGCCGATAAAACGGCGGAAATATATGGTTATCGACCCGATGACGTCAGTGATATCACCGTCACGGCGGGCGCGACAGAAGCGCTGTATGCGGCGATTACCGCGCTGGTGCGGGCAGGGGATGAGGTTATCTGTTTCGATCCCAGTTACGACAGCTATGCCCCGGCCGTGGCGCTTTCCGGCGGCGTGTTAAAACGCATAGCGCTTACACCGCCGCATTTTCGCGTCGACTGGCAGGCGTTTTCGGCGTTGCTTAGCGAGCGCACGCGGCTGGTGATCCTCAATACGCCGCATAATCCCACCGCTACCGTCTGGCGTCAGGAGGATATCGAGGCGCTGTGGCAGGCTATCGGCGAGCGGGAAATTTATGTATTAAGCGATGAAGTGTACGAGCATATTTGTTTTGCCGTCGAAGGCCATGCCAGCGTATTGGCGCACCCTCAGTTACGAGAGCGGGCGGTTGCCGTTTCATCGTTTGGTAAAACCTTTCATATGACAGGATGGAAGATTGGTTACTGCGTTGCGCCTGCGGCCATTAGCGCCGAAATACGCAAAGTTCATCAGTACCTGACGTTTTGCGTCAATACGCCGGCGCAACTGGCGTTGGCGGATATGCTGCGCGCCGCGCCGGAACACTATCGCGCGTTACCCGATTTTTACCGGAAAAAACGCGATGTGCTGGTTAACGCGCTGGCGCAAAGCCGATTAAAAGTGCTGCCCTGTGAAGGTACCTATTTTCTGTTAATCGATTACAGCGCAGTGTCGACGCTAAATGACGTTGAGTTTTGTCAGTGGCTAACCGAAGAAGTCGGTGTCGCCGCTATTCCGCTTTCTGTCTTTTGCGCCGCCCCTTTCCCGCATCAGCTTATACGTTTATGTTTCGCTAAACAGGAATCAACGCTGCTGGCCGCCGCAGAGCGCCTGTGTAAACTGTAGTTATTTAACCGTCCACGCTCTGGAGAATCGACGGTCTGCAAAAAGCTCCTGCAGGCCGTTGATCTGTTTCAGGCGCAGGACTTCATCGGCGTCCATACCTAACTCCTGGCCGATTTTGCTCTCGTCCCAGCCTAGCAGAGAAAGTTCGCGCACGATTTCTGACATGGCGTGGATCTGGTGACGCCCGCGCGCGCGGTTATGCCGAATGGTTGCCGCCATGCGTTCGTGACGTTCTCTGTCCAGACACGTTATCGGCAGGTAGCCTTTCAGACGCCTTTTCAGGGCCGCTTTTCCTTTGCCCAGCTCATGACGGTGAAAACCGTCCACAATCTCGTACTCCTCGGCATCGGCCTTTACCACCACGATCGGCTGAGTAAACCCATCTTGTTCAATCGATTTAAGCAGCAGTTTTTTCTCCGGCGGCGCAACGTTATTCGGGTTGTAGTCATTAGGCGAAATATGATCGTTTTTCACCCACAGGACACAATCGACAGGCTCATCGCGAAAAGGACTAACGCTATGTATCGCCATTCTAAATTCATTAATGGCGGCGATCCTCTCCTCTTCAGGCAGTTCAGAGAGAAAGTGAGTTATTTCGGCTGTGAGTCGGTGTTGCATAAGATCCCCCATTCCTGGCGTTTAGCTTTCATACGTTCGTTATAACGCTGGTAATTCTTAGGTTTTGTCGGACTGAATGACAGCGCCCGGCACCAGTAATCATTGTTCAGTAATACTTTGCAGATCCGTCGCCACGACGGAATATCGCGCGATCCGATATCGCCATGCTGCGTCTGTGGAATGGTGTTCATGCCTTTTTTCTTATACCACTGCAAATAAACGGCGATTTTATTACGGTAATGTTCGGCAGTGACTTCAGGCATACTGTGTAGCAGGAGCAGCGCGTACTCTTCCCAGTTAAGGTGATCGGGTTTTAAAATTTTCCGGTGGCCATAAAAATGGCTGTCTTGTCCGGCGTATATACCTCCGCTGAGTGCGCCGCTGACTCTGGCGCACATGGCCGCCCAGCGCTCAGGTTCGATAACATGATACAGCCATAACCCTTGTCGTTGTTCCGGGCCGAACGGTTCGCAAATACGCATGTAACGGGGCGGTACGCCAGCCTGATACATCAAATTATACAAAGGGTTACATGGTTTACCTGTTTTGGCGAACCAGGTCCAGATATCTGCGGTTTTCCAGTCATAGATGGGATAGATATACCAGGTGTGCCCCTTAGGGGCTAACGTGGTCCAGGGCTTATCGTCGGCAAAGCGCAGCTTATGCGAGTTAGCGATAGCGGCAAATCGGTTATAGGATTCGTCGGAACGAATACCGACCAGCATAGCGGCAGGACGTTTTTCTGAAAACCAGTCGGCAAAATCGCGAACGAACTGTTCAAAGGTCATGCCTTGTTGATAAAAGGAAAAAAAGGCCGGATCGGTAATCGCATCTTCTGGCGGTTGTCGTACCCAGTCGGTACCCGGCTGCCAACACTGCCACTCCGGCTGGTATTGTGAAAGGGAATTTTGTGTGGTCAAGGGTAATGCGACCCAATAAAAACGCTCAATAACGTCCGCGTAGTATTCACGTAACGATTCAATATAGGCGATGGTACAGGAGAATTGCGCTTCCCAGTCAATGAAGAGAACGTGGATCTTTTTATTCATTTTGCGCGCCAACGTTGCCGTCAGGTGCAGCATAAGTCCTGAATCTTTACCACCAGAAAATGAGACGCAGACCCGGGGTAAGGTTTCCAGGGTCCACATTATACGCTCTTGAGCCGCTTCCAGAACATTTTGCTCAAGTGGAACTTTATAAACCGACATCTCTGGATAGTCTCCGATGTGTTAACTACAGTATATTCGAAATAATTAACATAAAGGATAAGCGGATTAGATGAACTTGCAATGCTTTATTATATTTGTAAAATAAATATATCCCATAAATATATACATTGAATTTATATTAACACCTGTTATCTGACCTTCTTATTAATGCTTTTTTGTGATGTGCTCAATGAGCTCAGCAAATCCACTATTATTCAGCGAAGCTCTATTATACATAAGATAGAGCTGTATGGGAGCAATGGTAAAAGGTGTAGTAACTTTTTTAAGTTTGATAGAGGAAGAGTAATAGTCAACAAGTGATTCTGGTAAAAAACCAATAAGCTCCGTGGAGCTGATGGCGTTGGCGATGGTCATCAGCGATTTGCTTCTGAAACCAATTATTCTTTCCCCCAGCACATCATCTATAAGTGAATGATACTCTTTTATACCGCTTGCCCGGGCGACGAGTTGCGTAAATGACTCTTGTAGAATTTCGTCGATAGTGGCGGTGTCGCCTAGTCGGGGATGGTTTTCACTGCAAACAAGGATACATTCCATCCTATTAAAGTGAGAACAAACAATAGAACGATTATTCAGTGGGGCCGATGAAACCACAACATCTGCTTTGCGGTAGGCAAGCAGATCTTCAGGCTGTTCGTCAGTGGTCAAAATGTCGTGATGTTCAATTTCAACCTGTGGATCTTTGCGGATATATTTAACTAATTTCATCACATATTGGGTGATCAACAGCTGTGGGCTGTAGATAATAAACTTTTTCTTCAGGCTGGACTGATTCATTATATTAATAGTTTGTTCCAGGCTGTTAAGGTTATTTTCTAAATGATAATGTAAATTAATGCCTGTTACGGTAGGCGTAATTCCTTTACCTGAACGAATAAATAGAGGATCGTTGAATTGCGTGCGCAGGCGTTGCAATGACTGGCTTACGGCAGAAGGTGTAATATAGAGTGTTTCTGCTGCTTTGCTAATGCTTAAATGTTGATAGATACATTCAAATATAACCAACAAGTTAAGATCAAATTTTTTAAGGTCGTAAAGGTTAGCCATAGTATCTTCCTGGCATAATCATGGTATCTTTCATGATTATGACTTAATCTCAATAATTTACCAGAGTTATGTTTATTAAACTTAATGTAGAGTTTATTTAAACTAAAATACCACAGTTATGAATATTTTAGCGAGTAAATAATCACAGTAAAGGCGGACATAACGTACACTTTTATAATCACGCCGTTAGTCTAAAAAGGCTGTGCCGGATGACATGCTGGTCTGGCGTCGCGTTAATGCCGGGAGGAGGTTGGCCCGACAAACGCAGCGCTATCGGGCGGGGTACGGTTAAGCTTCTGCCTTGCTAATTTCTGCGTTAAGGCTGCCCCATCATGGCGTCCAGTTGCGCTTTTTCCGGTAAACCCACAACCTGTTGCAAAATCTTATCTTTATTCATGTAATAGATTGCTGGCGTCGCGTTAGCGCCAAGATCGTCCATTAACTGCTGATTCTGATTAATGACTTTCATCTGCGCCGGGGGGATGGACGCCGGAACCTCCAGCTTCATCTTTCCTGCGGAGGCTTCGTAGTCATGCCAGGTTTTCGCCGGGTCTTTCGCGGCTAAAATCGCTGCGGCTGTGGCCGGGCTTTCCGGTTTAATCACCCCGACCAGTAACGTACGTAATTGTACCTTGCCGGATTCGACCCACGGGCGAGCTTGTTGCCAAAACTGCTTACAATAGGGGCAGAAAGGGTCGGCGAAGACATACAGCACCACCGGCGCGTCTTTTTTACCGTCGAGTATCCATGACGCTTTTTCCATTTTCTGCCACATTTCACGTCCGGCCGGTGCATAGATCTCTTTTTCTATCAGGGCGTTGCTAAGATTTTCACCTTTTTCATTATACATATAGCCGGAAATCGCGTGTTTGCCGTCCGGCGTCAGGTAAATCGTGACGCCCATATCCTGATACTTTCCGAGATAGCCCTTCATGCCCCCCGGCGCCTCGAAGGATTTCAGGATAGTTATGCCCTGTTTTTCAATGGCTTTAACCGGCGCAGGCAGTTCTTCCGCGTGGGCGAGAATGGGCAGCATAGCAAGCAGCAATGTACGTTTAATCATATTTTTTCCTTTTAAGATCAAAGCGAAAAGAGTATTAATGATGATGCCTATCACAGACATAGGTAAGAGCTGGCGTGCCGGGATTGCCCTTTCTATGCTGGGGTGATGTAATCCTTTTCGCTGTTACAGCCTTTGTTAAGGTAATGTAGAGCGCAACACTTAGCCAGCATATACGCTATGGATTTCGAGTTGCAGACAATACGTCTGTAATTTGCAAGACGAGTCGTACTGGCTCTGAAGTTACCTACGGGTAGTTCAGGTAATGGGGCCGCCTGTCAGGCGGCCTTTTTACTTTAGATGGCTGATAGGGCGCAGTGTTCACAATGTCGCCCGAATCGGGTTGTTAGTTAACGCTTATTGATTTGATAATGGAAACGCATTAGCCGAATCAGCAAAATTTCGTTAACTTACTCCTCAACGAAAACACGGAGGAAGTATAGATGTCCTTAATTAACACCAAAATCAAACCTTTCAAAAACCAGGCGTTCAAAAACGGTGAATTCATTGAAGTCACCGAGAAAGATACCGAAGGCCGCTGGAGCGTCTTCTTCTTCTACCCGGCCGATTTTACCTTTGTTTGCCCGACTGAACTGGGTGACGTTGCCGACCATTACGAAGAACTGCAGAAGCTGGGCGTAGACGTTTATTCCGTCTCAACCGATACTCACTTCACGCACAAAGCATGGCACAGCAGCTCTGAAACTATCGCAAAAATCAAATATGCGATGATCGGCGACCCGACTGGCGCCCTGACCCGTAACTTCGACAACATGCGTGAAGATGAAGGTCTGGCAGACCGTGCGACCTTTGTTGTTGACCCGCAGGGTATCATCCAGGCGATCGAAGTTACCGCTGAAGGTATCGGCCGTGACGCGTCTGACCTGCTGCGTAAAATTAAAGCAGCACAGTACGTTGCCGCTCACCCAGGCGAAGTATGCCCGGCGAAATGGAAAGAAGGTGAAGCGACTCTGGCTCCATCTTTAGACCTGGTCGGTAAAATCTAAATTTCCGTCGTCTTTCACGCCATAGCTGCGTTGGCGTCGCCTGCTCACCCCGGTCACTTACTTCAGCAAGCTCCCGGGGATTCTCAGGCTAGCCGCCTTACTCTGACGTGAAATACTTTGGAAATTGTTTCAGTCATGGGCGCACCCGCGCCCATTTCATTTCAGCACCATGACGCAAGTTGCATTAATGCAGTCCCGCGAAGTCGGCTTGCATGATGATGTTTTCAGAGAGGGAAGAAGAATGCTCGACACAAATATGAAAACCCAGCTCAGGGCTTACCTTGAGAAACTGACCAAACCTGTTGAGCTGATTGCCACGCTGGATGACAGCGCTAAATCGGCGGAAATCAAGGAACTGCTGGCTGAAATCGCCGAGCTGTCCGACAAAGTCACATTTAAAGAAGACAATACTCTGCCGGTGCGCAAGCCGTCTTTCCTGATTACGAATCCAGGTTCTCAGCAGGGGCCGCGCTTTGCCGGTTCTCCGCTGGGCCACGAATTTACCTCGCTGGTTTTGGCGCTGCTGTGGACCGGCGGTCATCCGTCAAAAGAAGCGCAGTCGCTGCTGGAGCAGATTCGCGATATTGACGGCGATTTTGAATTCGAAACTTATTATTCACTCTCCTGCCATAACTGCCCGGACGTAGTGCAGGCGCTGAACCTGATGGCGGTGCTGAACCCGCGTATTAAACATACGGCAATTGATGGCGGCACCTTCCAGAACGAAATCACCGAACGTAACGTGATGGGTGTTCCAGCGGTATTTGTTAACGGTAAAGAGTTCGGCCAGGGACGTATGACTCTGACCGAGATTGTCGCTAAAGTGGATACTGGCGCAGAAAAACGCGCGGCGGAAGCGCTGAACAAACGCGATGCGTATGACGTGCTGATTGTCGGCTCCGGCCCGGCGGGCGCGGCGGCGGCGGTCTACTCGGCGCGCAAAGGCATCCGTACCGGTCTGATGGGCGAGCGCTTCGGCGGTCAGGTGCTGGATACCGTGGATATCGAAAACTATATCTCGGTGCCGAAAACCGAAGGCCAGAAACTGGCGGGCGCGCTGAAAGCGCATGTCAGCGATTACGACGTTGACGTTATCGACAGCCAGAGCGCAAGTAAACTGGTTCCGGCCGCGACAGAAGGTGGCCTGCATCAGATTGAAACGGCGTCCGGCGCAGTATTGAAAGCGCGCAGTATCATCATCGCCACCGGCGCGAAATGGCGCAATATGAATGTGCCGGGCGAGGATCAGTATCGCACCAAAGGCGTCACCTATTGCCCGCACTGCGACGGTCCGTTATTTAAAGGGAAGCGTGTGGCGGTCATCGGCGGCGGCAACTCCGGCGTTGAAGCGGCTATCGATCTGGCAGGTATTGTAGAACATGTTACGTTGCTGGAGTTCGCGCCGGAGATGAAGGCGGATCAGGTGCTACAGGACAAAGTGCGTAGCCTGAAAAATGTCGATATCATTTTGAATGCGCAAACGACAGAAGTGAAGGGCGACGGTTCGAAAGTGGTGGGGCTGGAGTATCGTGACCGTGTCAGCGGCGATATTCATAGCGTCGCGCTGGCAGGGATTTTTGTGCAGATTGGTCTGTTGCCGAATACCCACTGGCTGGAAGGCGCGCTTGAGCGTAACCGCATGGGCGAGATCATTATTGACGCCAAATGTGAAACCAGCGTTAAGGGCGTCTTCGCCGCAGGCGATTGTACCACCGTTCCTTACAAACAGATTATCATCGCCACAGGAGAAGGGGCGAAAGCCTCGTTGAGCGCCTTTGATTATCTGATTCGTACCAAAATCGCATAAAAAGAAGTAAGCACACCTGCAAGGTCAGTTAACTGGCCATCGTAAGCGGCCCGATAGTGTAAGCTATTCGGGCCTGCGGTGTTTATGCCCGGGGAACGCCGCCGGGTAAAACACGTTCTTCATTATCAATACTCTGAAACCGTCTGTTAATAACAGACGGTTTTTTATTTCAATGGTCTTCTGTTTTTAAACTTTGAAACAATAAAAAAGCCTTCTACGGATTTAACTGGAATTTTTCTGTTTTTTTATCAAAGAAAGATTAAGCGCTTCCGCTAACATGCCCATTCTTTTTTCTTGATTTATATTGCATTTGTATGTGAGGTTATTTATTCATGGATTCAATCTATGAATCACTGACGGAATTAGAAAAAACAGGGCTTACATTGCGTGATTTTTTTAATTCTCATGATAGTCATTCACTGAAATCTGCCTACGTGAGATTAAATCCCTCTGCTGCGGTAAACCTTACCGACCGGGCGTGGCTGGAAGCGGAGTATGACTTTAATGCGCTATTCGTCGGCCCTGGCAAGCTGCTGGCTGCGCCTTTCGCTTCAGTGTATCTGGAAGAGGATGCGCTGGTGATGGGAAAGGCGACGCTGGAGATACGGGAGTTTATGGCAGCGTTGGGATTGTCGGTTAATCAGGAGAGCAATATTCCTGACGATCATATTTCCTGCGTACTGGAATTGACCACACTATTACTGGCTAATACCCGGCAAACGTCACAATACCGCTCTACCCTCACTCAATATATCAATAACTATTTAACAAAGTGGGTGCCATTATATATCGAAAAAATAAAAACTCATGCACAAACGACCACGTTATATACGGTGGCGGACATCTTATTTTATTGGCTTGATGAATTAAAACGAGAGTATCAATATGAGTAATGAGACAGGACATCTGAACAGACGTTCTTTTTTAAAGGGGATAGTGGCACTGGGCGCCGTTGCGGCTTTACCCGGAGGATTACTGACCTCCCGATGCGCGCTTGCGCAGCCGCCTGTTCCCTTTAACCCTAAAACGTACAAAATTTATCGTAACGCGTGTCCGCGTAACTGCTATGACACCTGTAGCCTCAAGACGTGGGTAAAGGACGGGGTCATTACTTTCGTGGAAGGTGCGCCGGAATCAACATTTACTCACGGTACCCCTTGCGTCAAAGGGTTAAGCTATCCGCGCCGGGTTTATAGCCCCGATCGTATTAAATATCCCATGGCGCAGGACGTTCGCGGTAGCGGCAACTGGCGTCGCATCTCATGGGAAGAGGCGATGCAGCGCATTGCCGCCAAAATGCTGGAGATTAAGAAAAAAGACGGTTCTATGCTCGGTCTGGCGCTGACCAAATATTCCGGTAAATTTGGCGTGCTGAACTATGCCGTTGAAGGGATGATGTCCTCGCTTGGCTATACCACCCGTTTTGCCGGTACGCCGTGCTGGCCTGCCGGTATCGACGCGCAAAACTACGACATGGGCGACATGTGGTGTAACGACCCGGAAGATATGGTGAAAGCGAAATACATCATTATCTGGGGCGCCAACCCGGCCTGGTGCTCAATGCACAGCATGAAGTACATCTATCAGGCGCGCGAGAAAGGGGCGAAGGTCGTCGTTATCGACCCGCTGCTGTCGCAGACTGCCGCCAAAGCCGATCTCTACCTGCGCGTACGGCCAGGCTCAGACGGCGCGCTGGCGCTGGGGATGGCGCGCCACCTGCTGGATAAAGGCCTGGTCGATCAGGATTTTGTCAACAACGACGCTCATGGCTATCCGGAATTTGAAGCCTATCTGCGCAATAACGTCACCGTGGAGTGGGCGGCAGAAATCTGCGGCCTGTCTGCGGATGTCATTCGCCAGCTGGCGGAAGAGTTTACGGCGGTTAAGCCGGCCACGGTCTGGATTGGTTACGGGATGCAGCGTCATGTCAACGGCGGCGCCAACGTTCGCGCTATCGACGCCTTTGTCGCTATGACCGGCAACATCGGTGTCGAAGGCGGCGGCGCGCGTTATGGTCATCTGCACACCTGGGGCTTTAACTACAACGCCATGCTGCAGAAGCCGCCGGTGGGCGCTATTGGCATACCGGGAGCGGCGGGCACCACCAGTGAATTCGGGGCTGCCGCTGGCAGCGACGCCGTGCAGTACTCCGATCGCTCTCTGAATATCAACCAGACGGCGCAGGGGATTCTGGAGGCCAACGATCCGCCGGTTCGTATGCTGTGGGTCGCCTGTAAAAACCCGTTTGCCCAGGATTTCGATCGCAGCAAGATGAAGAAAGCGTTTGAAAAACTGGAAATGGTGGTCTGCGCCGATCAGTTCTTCAACGAAACGGTGCAACACGCTGATATCGTGCTGCCCGTTACCACCGCGTTTGAAGAATGGAACGTGGATGCTTCTTACTGGCACTACTGGCTTTCCATTAATCAGCCGGCGATTAAGCCGATGTATGAAGCAAAATGCGATCTCGAAATCGCTACCATGCTGTCGCGCACCATTAATAAGATGGCGCCGGGTTCCTGTACCTTCCCGCAAGAGTTCGATCACAAGCGCTGGCTGGATCAGGAGTTCAACGACGGTATGGCGAAAATGTTCGGCATCTCTTCCTGGGACGATCTGCTGGACGGGCCAAAAAAAGCGATTCTGCCAAGTTCAGCCGCCTGGTACGATCGCAAGTTCAAAACGCCGTCAGGCAAGTATGAATTTAAATCTGAACTGGCGGAGAAAAACGGCCACACCGCGCTGCCGGAATACAAACCGGAAGCCGAGAGCAAACTGCCTTTCCATCTGTTTACGCCGCATGTGCAGTTCGGTATCCATTCGCAATTTATTAACCTCGACTGGATGCAGGTGTTCTATCCGGAACCGTTTGTTTATATCCATCCTTCTTCCGCGAAGAAAAAAGGCATTAGCGAAAATGGCCGGGTCAAAGTTTTCAACAACATTGGCGAGGTGGAACTGCGGGCAAAAGTCACCACCAACGTGCCGGAAGATTTTCTGGTGATGTATGAAGCGTGGTTCCCGAAACGGCAGTACAACGTGCAAAACGTCGTGGCCGATACGCCTGCTGATATGGGGCTGATGAAAACAGGCGCGCCGGGCGCCGCTATCCACAGTCAGTTTGCTGACGTTGTATTGATCGGTAAAGGGGAATCCGTAGCATGAGACGTGCGTTTTTAGTGAATAGCGATAAGTGCATCGGCTGCCGCGGCTGTGCTATGGCGTGTAAAAGCTTTAACCAACTGGAGCCGGATCGCTTCTGGCGCTACGTTTATCCGTTGGATAAAGACATCTATCCACATGAAGAGCGGGCGTTTTACTCGCTGGCCTGTAACCACTGCGAACATCCGGCCTGCGTCGCCGCCTGTCCGGTCGAAGCCTATACCAAACGTGAAGATGGCGTGGTGGTGCATAACCCTGAGCGCTGCATTGGCTGCAAAAACTGTATTCGTAACTGTCCTTATGGCGCGCCGCGTTTTAATGAAGAGACGCGTAAAGCGGAAAAATGCAGTATGTGCTACGAGCGCCTTGATATCGGTATGAATCCGGCGTGCGTAAACGCCTGCCCGGTGGGCGCCTTGTCGATTATCGATTTGGATGCCGATCCTGTGCCCGATAATGCGGTGCAGTATCCGCCAGGGTTCCCGCATATGCCACAGCTCAATCCAGGAACGCGCTTTATTCTGGCGCGCCAGCCTAAGCAGCCGGAGGACAAGTAATGGAAAAATATGAATTGCCGCTGGTGTTTTTTACGGTATTAAGCCAGATGTCTGTCGGGATGGCTTTGGTACTGACATGGCGTACGCTGCGTGGTGAAGTGGAAGGCCAGCGTTTCTATTGGTTGGCCACCGGGCTGGTGCTGGCATTGGCGTCTATTGCCGCGATTCTGCATCTGGCGCATCCCGATCGCGCTTATAATGCGCTGATTAACCTGCGACATGCCTGGTTAAGTCGGGAAATCCTTGGCGCCACGTTGTTTGGCGCAGCGGTCGGCGTAACGTTCCTGGCAAAGGGACATAAAGCGATGGCTCTTATCGCCTCCGTGTTCGGCGTGTTACTGGTGGCGGTGCAGGGGATGACCTACGCCGCGCCAGCGATGGTGGCTATCGCTAATGGATTTACCATGCTGTTATTTTTTATTACGGTATGGGTCATGGGTTGCGCGGCGATTCCGCTGTTAAAACTCAGGCCTGCCGTTCCTGCGTTACGCCAGGGAATTGTGGTGTGTATCGCGGTACTTATCGCGGCGCCGCTGGTGTGGTTAAGCGGGGGAACGGTCATGCAGATGACGGCGCGTTCATGGCTGGCTTCACCGTTTTATCTGGCAAGCCTGGTCTGCCTTGCGCTCGCTTTTGTCGCCAGCCGTCACGGTGATTCGCGCCCGAAACTCCTGTTCGTCTTGTTATTCGTTGGCGTATTTCTGAGTCGGCTGGTCTTTTTTGGCGACACGGTGAGTACTATTGTGAATATCGGGCATTTGTACTAACGATGATGCAGTAAAAAGCCCTGCCAGGCGTGACCTGGCAGGGCGTGTCAGTTTTTAGCCATCAGGGTTAACGCACAACCAATACCGGCAGCGTTGCATGGCGCACCACGCTTGAGGCGTTAGACCCCAACAGGTGTGTCGTGATGGACGGATTACGCGAACCGATTACCACGACATCCGCATCCAGTTCTTCGCCCATCTCATTGACGACATCGCGCACGCTACCAAAGCGAACATGCGTTTTAATTCGTGAAGGATCGATACTGAAGTGTCCCACCATCGTTTGCAGACGCGTTTCCGCCTCATGCTGTAAATGTTCTTCAAAGCGACGCACGTCGGCGGCAAAGCGGTGCAGACTCATGCTCGCGGACCCAGGCAGTACATGCAACAGATGAATGACGCCATCCTGTTGCGCCAGAAACTCAGCGTGGCGAATGGCTTTATCGCTAAGTTCCATTTCAAAAACATCAACCGGCATAATGATTGTCTTATACATACCCGTTACTCCCTGTTAATCAATACTGAATTTATTCAAGCATATAATAATGTTTCTTTCTGCTATTTGTCTGGCAATTTTAAATATTACGGCAACCTGGCGCTAAAAAAATCGTGTATTTTCCAGGAAAAATCCTAAAGCCGCCTGTTTTGCCAGCAGTCTCTCCGGGATAGCTACCCTTTTATAGTCGAACGCAACATTCACCGTTACCCCGGAGGCTGCATGAAAGCATTGACGTATCACGGTCCACATCACGTAAAGGTTGAAAACGTACCCGATCCCGGCATTGAGCAGCCTGACGATATCATTTTGCGTGTTACCGCCACCGCGATTTGCGGATCTGATTTGCATCTCTATCGCGGCAAGATCCCACAGGTAAAACATGGTGATATTTTCGGCCATGAGTTTATGGGCGAGGTGGTGGAAACCGGACATGATGTGAAGAATATTCAGAAAGGAGATCGGGTCGTTATCCCGTTTGTCATTGCCTGTGGTGACTGCTTTTTCTGTCGGCTACAGCAATATTCAGCGTGTGAAAACACTAACGACGGACACGGCGCGGCGATGAATAAAAAACAGATCCCGCCACCGGCGGCGCTGTTTGGGTATAGCCATCTGTATGGCGGCGTTCCCGGCGGACAGGCCGAATATGTTCGCGTGCCAAAAGGTAATGTCGGTCCATTTAAGGTGCCGCCGCTGTTATCTGACGATAAAGCGCTGTTTCTTTCTGATATTTTGCCTACCGCCTGGCAGGCGGCAAAAAATGCTCAGATTCAGCAAGGTTCCAGCGTGGCGGTTTTTGGCGCAGGGCCGGTAGGATTACTGACTATCGCCTGTGCGCGACTGCTGGGCGCGGAGCAGATCTTCGTCGTTGATCACCACGCCTGGCGCCTGCGTTTCGCCGAAGAACGTTACGGCGCGATACCGATCAACTTCGATGATGAGAACGATCCGGCGGAAAAAATCATCGAGCAGACGGCAGGACACCGCGGCGTGGACGCGGTAATTGATGCCGTAGGCTTTGAAGCGAAAGGCAGCTTGACGGAGACGGTGCTGACGAACCTTAAACTGGAAGGCAGCAGCGGCAAAGCGCTGCGACAATGTATCGCGGCGGTCAGACGCGGCGGCGTGGTCAGCGTGCCCGGCGTGTATGCCGGTTTTATTCACGGCTTTTTATTCGGCGACGCCTTTGATAAGGGGCTAACTTTTAAAATGGGTCAAACCCATGTTCACGCGTGGCTGGGGGAATTATTACCGCTTATTGAAAAAGGGTTGCTGAAGCCGGAGGAGATTGTCACGCACTATATGCCGTTTGAAGAGGCGGCGCGCGGCTACGAAATTTTCGAAAAACGCGAAGAAGAGTGCCGGAAGGTTATCCTGGTGCCGGGAGCGACGTCGGCACAAGCGGCGCAGAAACAGGCGACGGGAGTAGTCAACCCGATGCCAGGCGGCGTTGTCTGAAGCAGGCAGAAATGAAAGGGCTAACGGAAAGAGGATGCGCAGGCATCCTCTGTGTAAACGCATTAACGCTTATGCAGATGGTTTAACGCAGGAAGTCGCCCGCGGCTTCAGGCTGATATTCGAGTTCCAGCACTTCGAGATGGGTGGAGGCGCCGCCCGGCAGTTCCCAGTGAATGGTGTCGCCGACGCGCAGTCCCAGCAACGCCGCGCCGACGGGCGCCATTACCGAAAGCTGGGTACTGCTGTCCGTCATATTGGCGGGGTACACCAGCGTCCGCACGCGTGTTTCACCATCGCTCAAATTGCGGAATTTAACGCGGCTGTTCATGGTGACGACATCGTTCGGCATCTCTTGTGGCGAACACATTTGCGCGCGATCCAGTTCGGCGTTGAGCGCGTCGGCAATCGGCAGATCCGCATACGCAGGCTGTTCCAGAAGACGATCAATACGTTCGGCGTCAAGGTCGTTAATGATAATAGTGGGTCTGGACATTTCTTACTCCATGTCATCGATACTGCGAGTAGTGCAGGTAAATGGTCCCAAAAGAAAACCCTCACCGTCTGGCGGCGAGGGTTTAACTCTCATGATGATACTGAGACTTACCCCGTCTTTGAAGTGATTTAGTTCACATTCGGGTAAATCCTCAAACGTCATAGCCCTGAGTGAATTTTAGTCTACATTTGGGCGTGTTCTCAAATGTGGCTACGGTTTTAAACCTCTGCTTCGTCAATAGCCGGCTTTATCGATAATAAACTGTTTCCCGCAGTTGCCGGGATGCGGCTGCGGCAGGAATGAGGCAGAGGAGAGCGGGGCGTTAATCATCGACGCCTTTAATGAAAACTGAATCTCTGTTAAATAGGCGGGATTGCCATGGCAGTTTACTTTAACGGCTTTGACATTATCCTGGCCCCACATTTGTGCGACGACGCTATCAAACTCAGCGCGGCTAACGGTTTTGCCGTAATTATCCGCCAGAAACTGCCCCAGTGCGCTGTCTTTTATCGCCTTATCCAGCCGTATCATGGTGCCGAAATAGGCATTGGGATCAAACCCGAAACAGGCGCCATGTTTGGCATATTCGTAGCGCTCCAGACAGGAATTCCCCCCCGCGCCGGGCATCACTTCCTTAAGCGCTGCCGCGATGTCAGGCGAAAGTCCGGGGGCGGGGGCGGAGCATTTCCGGCTGGCCTTAACTTCAGGCAGATTCGGGATTGGCCGCGTCGCACAACCAAAGCGCTGCCAGCGTCGCTGGTCAACACCGCGTGCGGCGATAGATTTGGGTAATCCTGGCCACAGGCCGTGGACGGTCAGAAAGTCTGCTTTGTTGGCTGGCTCTTTTTGCAGACGGCACTCATCGGGTTCCCGATGGCGGCGTTCATGCTGGCTTTGACAAAAACCGGTTTGCCAGGAAAGCGCCAGCACATAGTCAGTGAAATCACCGTACTGTTGCGCCTGAAGTTCGTCGGCGTTGGCGGCAAAAATTGGGGTTAAGAGGACAGCCAGCAGCGGACTGTAATGCCATATTGTGTTCATGATGAATTCGATAAATTATACACATTATGAATGTTACCCATTTAATCATAAAAAATGCCGCTCAGGTGAACCTGAACGGCATCATTTTTAACCTACGTTGGCGTAATGTTTAATTCCACATTGCCAGAATCGGCCAGCCCACCAGCAACAGCATCGCGATATAGATAACGCCAAAGATTGCGCCAAGCCGCCAGTAGTCTCTGGATTTCACGTAACCGCAGCCGTAGATAATCACACCAGGGCCGGTGGCATACGGCGTCAGACAGCCCATGATACCGATAGACAGCACCAGCAGAATACACAGTTGTTCCATCGGAACGCCCGGAATGCCTTTACCCACCGCCAGAATGACCGGCAGCATGGTCGCGGTGTGAGCGGAAAGGCTGGCGAACAGGTAGTGCGCGAAATAGAACACCAGTACCAGTACAATGACGGTTGCATCCGGCGAGAAACCTTCCAGATGCGTACTCATGGTATTGGCGAACCAGTCAATAAAGCCGGAGCGGGTTAAGCCATTGGCCATGACCACCAGAGTAGCGAGGTTCACCAGGGTGTTCCAGGCGCTGTTGTAGCGCGTAATGTCTTTCCACGGCACAACATGCAGCGCCAGCATCAGCGAGACGGCCAGCAGACCCACGGCAGTGGCGTTGATGATTTTTCCACCAAAAACCCACAACCCTAAGCTAAGCAGCACCAGGCCAATCAGCGTCCACTCTTTGCGGGACAGACGCCCCATGTTTTTTAACTCGCCGCCAGCCCAGGCCGCGACTTCCGCACTGTGGGTCACTTCAGGTTTATAAAGCACATAGGAGAGCCACGGCGCAACGATCAGTAAAATAATCCCTACCGGCAGAAAGCTGAGAAACCACTGCAGCCAGCTAATCTGGACGCCGGCGATCTTGCTGACGAACTCCAGACCTAACACGTTTGGCGCCGCGCCAGTGACAAACATCGAAGAGCTCAGGCTGGTACTGATCACCATCATCCACATCAAATAACCGCCGATGCGGCGTGCGGAAGGATCGTTTGGAAACGATTTAAACAGCGGCGGCAGGTTCTTGATGACCGGGAAGACAGTCCCGCCGGTACGAGCCGTATTGGAGGGAGTAAACGGCGCCAGCAAAATATCGATAATGACAATCGCATAGCCGAGCGTCAGCGTGCGTTTACCCATGAATTTTACCAGAAAGAGCGCAATGCGGCGCCCCAGCCCGGTCACTTCGTAGCCCAGCGCGAAAATAAACGCGCCGAAAACCAGCCAGACCGTGGTGCTGGAGAAACCGGCAAGCCCCCATTTCAGCGCCTGTTTACTGGCTTTAAACGCCGGATCGGCCAGTTCTGAAGCGTCAAATAGCAGGTAATTGCTGCCGATAACGCAAATGGTTACGGCGATAAAACTGATCGCTGTCGCCGGGATCGGCTCCAGGATCATACCGACAATCATCGCGACGAAAACCGCAAAATAGTGCCAGGCCTGCGGCGGCATACCATCTGGAACAGGAATTAGCAACATGACGCCCATCACCACTAATGGGGCCAACAACTTCCATATATTATCTTTGGATAAAGACATAAATGACTCTCCGGAAAGGATATTTTCTATAATTGTGTTAATGATTAACTCGCGAAATTTGCGCTAAAAACCAGGTAACGATCAGCAGATCGGCGCTACCGCCTGGGCTGAGATTGCGTTCAATGCATTGCTGATCGAACCGGTGGAGATAAACGAGATCGTCAGGCGTCCGTATGCCGCCCTGATGTAATAAGACCGCAGCCTGCTGCTGTAACCAGCGCAGACCGTCCGCCCCGCCGCGCGACGCGACATTGGTATCGCCGTTAAGCGACATCAGCAGCAGTAAGGTATCAAGCAGCGCCAGTTCCGGATCGCGCCCCTGCGCCAGCAATGCGCGGTAGTGCGGCAACGCGTGGCGGATGACCAGCGGATAGCCCGCTTCCGCTTCACCGCGCGCGCCGGTTAATCCCAGTTGCTGATACAGCCGCTGGCCTGCGGTGAGCTGTAGGTTGTTCTGGCGCAGTTCGCGCGTGGTCAGGCCGCGGCAAAAATCGGCGGCGGTAGCGCAGAGTGTTTCTGCGGCGATCGGCTGGCGTAGCTGATACAGGCGGCCAATGGCGGCGCACAGTAACCCCAGCGAGAAAATGCTGCCTTTATGGGTATTGACGCCCGCCGTTGCGCGAAACATCGCTGCTTCACAGGCCATCCCCAATGGACGCAGGCCCGCCAGAACTGACTCTGGTGGCAGGCGCGTGCAGCTGGCGCCATATTCCATAAAGCGCGGCAGCCAGTGTCGAATCGCCTCCGCGCTGCGGTGAAAATCCGCCAGCGCCATATCTTTGTGCGCGCCGCAGTTTAGTCGGTCTACCAGACCGGGTTTTGGCGATAAATTTACCTCGGTCAGCATGGCGCGCCAGGCCAAATCGGCCCAGGCGTCATACAGCGACTGAGGCTGAATGGAGGCGTTAGTCGGGTTGACGGGAATCGGCATCATGCAGCAGCGCCTCCATATGAGTCAGTAAATCAGTCAGCGCGTGGGTTTTACCCCGCGCGCATTCAGCCGCGCTTTGCCCGCACAGCAGACAGCGGCGAGCGGGAAGCGCGAAATGGCGGCGAGAGAGTATTTCGCCTTCCACCGTCAGGACATCGATATCCCACAGGCGCCCCAGTGGATAACGCTGTTCCAGCGCGATGGTCGCCTGTTTGAGCGCCTGAGCGGGCGCGTCAATCGCCAGCAGTCCTTCCGGCCCGCTGGCGGAAGCCAGTGCAGCCTGCTCCCGGATGGTCCAGCCATACTCTTCTGCCAGCGTGTGCAGGGCAGTCACGCCGTGATTAAAGATCCGGCGGGTTAACGCGCTGTCTTTTATCGGGCCAGGCGCCACCACGGTAAAGGAGACCAGCGGAGTGGCGTGACGCGTTAGCCAGGCGCGCTGTCTTGCTTGTCTCTCATCCCGGCTGGCGAGCAGCTCAGGAATAGAAACGTCGTGACAGGTGGCGAGTTCAGGAAACAGGCGCATGGCTTATTCCTTCACCTGATGCACCACATCGATCACTGAACCGTCGCGATAACGCACGACAGCAATCACGCGGTCGGTGAATTCGATAGGGCGGGGCTGACCGGTAAGCAGTTGCGCGCGTTCGCGCAGCCACTCAATCGATACCACTTTCATTCCCGCTGCTTTCAGGCGTTCAGCCAACTCCGGACGCGCCGGATTGACGGCGATACCGTGATCGGTGACCAGAATGTCAACGCTGGAGCCTGGTGTGACGCAGGTGGTGACGTTATCAACCAGCGTTGGGATGCGACCGCGCACCAGCGGCGCGACGATGATGGACAGCGCCGCCGCGACGGCGGTATCGCAGTGACCGCCGGACGCGCCGCGTAGAACGCCGTCGGAGCCGGTCAGCACGTTAACATTGAAGTGGGTGTCTACTTCCAGCGCGCTCAGTACCACCACGTCCAGACGGTCGACGGAAGCGCCTTTAGAGCCCCAGTTGGCGTACTGGTTAGCGCTGATTTCGATATGGTTCGGGTTGCGGGCCAAAGATTGCGCAGCGTTACGATCGAAGCTCTGCACGTCAAGTAGTTTGCGGATTAAGCCCTTTTCATGCAGGTCGACCATGGTGGCGGTGATACCGCCCAGCGCGAAATTAGCCACAATGTTGCGGCTACGCATTTTGTCTTCCAGGAAGCGGGTGACCGCCAGCGATGCGCCGCCGGTGCCGGTTTGCAGGGAGAAACCTTCGTTGAAGTAGCCGGAGTGAGCAATGACTTCCGCCGCGCTGCGGGCGATCAGCAGTTCACGCGGATTAGTGGTCATGCGGGTCGCGCCAGCGCCGATTTTGTTTGCATCACCGACTTCTTCGATTTGCACGATCAGATCAACCTGATCCTGAGCGATGCTTGCCGGGTTATGCGGATACGGCAGCAGTTGCTCCGTCAGCATCACGACCTGCTTCGCGCTATCGGCATCCACCATCGCGTAGCCCAGTGAACCGCAACAGGCTTTGCCGGTATAACCGTTAGCATTACCGAATTCATCGCAGGAGGGCACGCCAAGAAACGCAACATCAATATTGAGTTCGCCGCTTTGTACCAGATGCACACGACCGCCGTGGGAGTGAATCTGAACCGGCTCAGCCAGCAGGCCGCGAGAAATTTCTTCCGCCAGCGGGCCGCGCAGGCCTGACGTGTAGATGCGGCTGACCACCCCGTTACGAATGTGTTCAACCAGCGGCGCGTGGCAGTCGCTCAGCGAGCTGGAGGCCAGGGTCAGATTTTTGAAGCCCATCTTCGCGATGGTTTCCATCACCAGGTTAATCGTCAGATCGCCGCCGCGAAACGCGTGGTGAAAGGAGACCGTCATGCCGTCGCGTAAACCGGAACGGCGGATGGCCTCTTCCAGGCTGGCGCACAGTTTATGGTCGCGCGGTTTTTGCGCTTGTAGATCCAATTTTGCCGCACTTTGGTAAGCGCTCAGTTCGCTTTCAGCGTGACGGCTCCAGGCGGCTACGCGATCCTGGCGTTGAGATTCATTTTTCTGCGTCATTTTTTTGCCTTATTCTTCGCGAATACCGGAAAGTTCTGCACGGGAGAGCACCAGACGGGCGCGTTCAATCACCGGGCTGTCGACCATCTTGCCGTTAAGGGAAACGACGCCGAGACCTTCGCGGGCGGCGGCTTCTGCGGCTTCAACGACCAGACGCGCATGGGCGACCTCTTTACGCGTCGGCGCATAAAGGTTGTGCAGCAGTTCTATTTGGCGGGGGTTGATCAGTGACTTACCGTCAAAGCCCAACTGTTTAATGTGGGCGGCTTCTTGCAGGAAACCGGCTTCGTTGTTGGCGTCGGAATAGACGGTATCGAAGGCCTGAATGCCGGCGGAACGCGCGGCCTGCAAAATGGCGCAGCGGGCGAACAGCAGTTCGGTGCCTTCCGGAGAGCGTTCGGTGCGCAGGTTGCGAACATAGTCTTCCGCGCCCAGCGCAATCCCGATCAACCGTTCAGAGGCGTGGGCGATTTCTACCGCGCGGGTAATACCCAGCGGCGATTCCACGGCGGCTAACAGGCCGGTACTGCCCGGTTCGCGACCGCAGGCGTTTTCAATGCGCAGAATTTCGTTTTCGATATCAATGACGTCCTGCGCGGTGTCGGTTTTCGGTAAACGCACCACGTCCGCGCCGCCGCGCACGACCGCTTCCAGATCGTTGACGCCCCATTCGGAATCCAGCGCATTCACGCGGACAATGGTTTCGACGTCACGGTAAAGCGGGTGTTGCAGCGCGTGATATACCAGACGGCGCGCCGCGTCTTTTTCGCGTAATGCAACGGAGTCTTCCAGGTCGAACATCAGCGCGTCGGCCGGGTAGATAAACGAATTGCTCACCATCGCCGCGTTGGCGCCCGGTACGAATAACATACTGCGGCGGGTGCGGGTTTTACGTTGTTGCAGAGAGGCGGAAATCATTGGCGATCCTCCCAGGGCAGAGCGGCAATACCGCTGGCGCGCGCCAGTAGCGTTTCCAGTCGGGCGCGCAAAATGCAGTCCAGAGCGCCTTTATCATCGACGTTCAGTTGTACGCCGCGCACGTCGTAGCGAGAAAGCACCTCCAGGATGGTGGCGCGAATGGCCTCGCCAAACTGTTTTTCAACGCTACTGTTGATTTGCAGGTCAATATCCTGCGTATCGAGCGGCGCAATGCGTATCATCACATCGCCGGACTCAAGCGTGCCTGCGACGGCTAGCTGGTTTATTTTCATTTTTCACCTGTTGCTAATACGGGGGACTTTTGACGGGCTGCCGCGCTGCCCGGATGGCGTTCGACCATGCCCTGCAAATAGCGCAGGGTGGCGTCGGGAACCAGCGGCGCGATAGCCGTGAGATCGTGTTTAACCAGCAGCTTGCGTACCCAGGAGGCGGATATCGGCGTCTCCTGGAAGCAAAGCCGCTCTATTTCCACCAGCGTAATGGGTGGGGCGGGAAGCGTTGGCGTCTCCAGCCAGAAACGCATATCAAGGTTGTACTGGGCGGTAACGGTGCAAAACGGCTCCGTACCGACAAAGCGGTGTGTGATGCCAAGCGCGGGCGCCAGATACTGGCGGAAAATCTTCAGGTCGATTTCGGTATAACAGTGATTAATGACGCTCTGCTCTTTAATGAAATAGCAGGGGAACGTCGCCCGAGAGATAATGTATTCGGAGCCGCGGTGAACGGTTAAGCGCGGGATATCGGTGGTCCCTTTAAGAACCAGATCGAGTCGGTCTTCATAGGGAAAGCGTGATGTATCTTCTTTGACCAGGAACAGATGCAGCCAGTCGCACTGTGCCGCCGCCTGTTGGATCAGATAGCGATGGCCGTGCGTGAAAGGATTGGCGTTCATCACAATACAGCCAATTTTCTTTCCCTCGTGACGCAATGTCGCCAGCGATTCCGCATACCGTTTCAACCGGGTCGCGCTATTTTCCATTAAGACCATCACGCCAGGGACACTGGCTATCGTCGAAAAGCTGCACTGTTTAAACAGCGCTTCGTATTCCGTTTTGGTATAAATAAAAAGATGGGTGCAGTGCCGCTCCCAGGCGAGATTAATCAATTCCGTCGCCAGCGTTAACGCTAAGCCTTCGCCGCGTACTGATTCGCTAATGGCCACGCATTTAATGATATTTCCGGCAATACCGCCGCAGGCAATAAGACGGTCATCACGGCTGACGGTAATAAACACTTCTACAGTGGTATCGACGCTTAAATCATTCTCTTTGAGAAAGTGAGCGATCTCCGCCATTTTTTTATTTTCAGAGCGTTTTACCCGAGTGAATACATTATTGCCAAACATAGTAAGAAATATCCTGGTGATATGCTTGTTGCCACTTTTCTGTATATGTTGCGCTGTGTTGCAACTTGATAACTTTTTCTTTTCAGTCAGAGTGGGAGTATTTTTATGACGAGTTATTTATTTTTCTCTCTGACGTATACATCGTAAGGAGTATTTTGGTGGTAAATTTTGATTTATTTCACAAAGCGTTAGATGGTTTTTAAGTGTTTTATGGTTTTAAGTTTTTTAATTAATTTAATCGCCATTCCGGCGGTGGGTTTTAGTTGTTTAATTGATTTAATGTGGGGAATCTGTAACGATTGGTTTTTATATGCATCAAGATGCTGAAAACATTTTTATTACATTTGCGATAAATCTGAAGAGAAATGCCCATAAGGAACCTTAATGTCCTATCAGAAAAATAAAAAGCTGTTTCCTTTTTTTCGGCAACTCGCGTTTCCGTTACGTATTTTTCTGCTCATTCTGGTGGTTTCTGTTTTCATCGTGGCAGCGTTAGCACAATATTTGTCTGCCAGTTTCGAAGATTATCTGGCGTCCCATGTTCGTGATATGGCGATGAATCAGGCAAAAATTATTGCTTCTAACGACAGCATTATCGCTGCCGTAAAAAACCGGGACTATAAACGCCTGGCGATAATTGCGAATAAACTGCAGCGCGGGACGGATTTTGACTATGTGGTGATAGGCGATCGCCACTCGATCCGGCTTTACCATCCGAATCCGGAAAAAATCGGCTATCCCATGCAGTTTACGAAACCCGGCGCGCTGGAAAGAGGAGAAAGTTATTTCATTACCGGTAAGGGCTCAATAGGGATGGCGATGCGCGCCAAAACGCCTATCTTTGACAACAAAGGCAACGTGATCGGCGTTGTTTCAATTGGCTATCTGGTCAGTAAAATCGACTCCTGGCGGCTGGACTTCTTATTACCGATGGCGGGGGTTTTTGTCCTGTTGCTGGTGGTATTAATGCTGCTTTCCTGGTTTTTCGCCGCGCATATCCGCCGACAAATGCTGGGCATGGAGCCGAAACAGATTGCGCGCGTGGTACGCCAGCAGGAGGCGTTGTTTAGCTCGGTTTATGAAGGGCTGATCGCCGTTGATCCGGAGGGGCATATCACCGCGATTAACCGCAATGCGAGAAAAATGTTGGGGCTGCCGTCGCCGGGGCGTCAGTGGCTGGGCAAGCTGATAGCGGAAGTCGTCAATCCGGCAGACTTTTTTACCTGCCAGATCGCAGAAAGACGCCAGGACGTGATGGCCAACTTCAATGGCCTGAGCGTCATCGCCAATCGTGAGGCTATCCGTTCCGGCGAGGAGCTGCTGGGCGCTATTATTAGTTTTCGCAGCAAGGATGAAATCGCGACGTTGAACGCGCAGCTAACCCAGATTAAACAGTATGTTGAGAGCCTGCGCACGCTACGCCATGAGCACCTGAACTGGATGTCGACTCTGAACGGCCTGCTGCAAATGAAAGAGTATGATCGGGTCAGAGAGATGGTGCAGGGTGAGTCGCAGGCGCAGCAGCAACTTATTGATAGTTTACGCGGCGCCTTCGCCGATCGTCAGGTGGCCGGTTTGCTGTTTGGCAAAGTTCAGCGCGCGCGTGAACTGGGGCTCAAGATGGTGATTGTTCCCGGCAGCCAGCTACATCAACTGCCGGAGGGGCTGGATAGCACGGAGTTCACCGCCATCGTCGGGAATCTGCTGGATAATGCGTTTGAAGCGAGTTTGCGTACACAGGAAGGCGACAATACCATCGAACTTTTCCTGAGCGACGAGGGCGACGAGGTGGTGATAGAGGTCGCCGACCAGGGCTGCGGCGTTCCTGAAGCGCTGCGGGAAAAAATTTTTGAGCAGGGCGTAAGTACCCGCACCGACGAACCCGGTGAGCATGGTATCGGGTTATATCTGATTGCAAGTTATGTGGGGCGCTGTGGCGGGGTCATTACGCTGGAAGACAATGATCCTTGTGGCACCTTATTTTCTTTATTCCTTCCGAAAGTGAAAAAAAACGATGACGGAACCATTAACCCTATTGATCGTTGAGGATGAAACGCTGCTGGCGGAGATGCACGCAGAATATATCCGCCATATTCCTGGCTTTAACCAGATATGGCTGGCGGGCAATCTGGCGCAGGCGAGAATGATGATTGACCGGTTCAAACCTGGATTAATTCTGTTGGATAATTATCTGCCGGATGGGAAGGGGATTACGCTGCTGCATGAATTAATGCAGTCGCGCTATCCCGGCGGCGTCGTGTTTACGACCGCCGCCAGTGACATGGAGACGGTAGCGGAAGCGGTACGTAGCGGCGCGTTTGATTATCTGGTCAAACCTATTGCTTATGAACGTTTGGGACAGACGCTGACCCGCTATCAACAGCGCAGACGTATGCTGGCGAGCGCGGATAGCGCAAGCCAGAAGCAGATAGATGAAATGTTCAACGCCTATGCGCGCGGCGAACCGAAAGGGGATTTGCCGACCGGTATTGATGCCTTAACCCTTAATGCGGTGATGAAGCTGTTTGCCGATCCAACCGTACGCCATACGGCTGAAACGGTCGCGCAGGCCTTAACGATAAGCCGCACCACATCCCGACGCTACCTGGAATATTGCGCGAGTCGGCACCTGATTGTCGCAGAGATTATTCATGGCAAAGTGGGCAGGCCGCAGCGTATTTACCACGGCGGCTAAGCCTGGTTTAAGATGCCGGGGCGATGTTTTCCCTCGCCCCGGCTTACCGGCTATCAGCCGCCAGTAACGGCAGAAGAGGCGCCTGGCACCATAATTTCCGTGGCGATAATGACGATCAACAGACCGACGATGACCGGAACGGACGTGCGTTTCACCACTTCAAACGGTGATATTTTAGCCATCCCGGCGACAGCGACCACGACGCCGGAGACCGGCGAAATCGTGCGCCCCAGGTTTGAGGCTTGCAGCATTGGGATGGATAAATAGGCTGGGTTGATGCCGGAGGAGTGCGCCAGTTTAGGGATCATCTCAACAAAGGCGTAAAAAGGCGCATTGCCTGAACCGGTGGTCATCGCGGCCAGCATGGTTAAAATCACTAATACCAGCATCAGAATAATGCTGGCGGAACCAAAAGAAGTGGCAATCGAGATCAGGCTTTGGATAAAGCCAATGGTGCTCAGCCCCTGGGCGAAAACGCCCGCCGCGACCAGCAGCATCACGACGCCGGCAAACGCATCCGCCATGCCGCGATAAGCCACTTCCAGGCCGGAAAACACATTTTGCGTGTTGAAGCCGCGCACGAATTCCAGCACGGCGGCCAGCAGCATACAGATCACCAGAATGGTAATAATGTGCAACTGCGGCCCCCATTTACCGTCAAAAATCAGTACGCCGATAATGGGCGTGAACGGCAAAAGGGCATAAAACGCCGGGGCCGTGGTGGTAATCTCCGCCACGTCCAGCATCTCATGTGAAATGTTCTCTTTTTTATCCAGATAGCGTTGCCAGAAAAAGTGCGCAATCGCCATACCGATAATTGCGGCGATGGAAATCGGCAGCGTGGTTTTGAACGCGAAATCGATTAACGGCATCTCCGCCGCTTTTGCGGCTAAAACCACATCGCCAGACGTTGGCGAGAGGATGATGGCGGCCGGAGAGGCGCAAATAGCCGCCGCCGCGCCGCGGCTAATGCCGACGTTGACCATCACCGGGAAGAGAGTAGCCATGAGCAGTACGCCAAGCCCCGTCGCGGAAGAGACGGCCAGCGACATCAGGCAGGCGACAAAATAGGCGGCAATCATCAACAGGTAGGGCGAGTTTATGTACTGTAAAGGTTTCGACGCCAGCTTCACGACCATATCATTCGCGCCGATATGCGTCATATAAGCGGCAAAGCCGCACAGCATCATGATCATCATGCCAAGATCGCCGCCGCGACTCATAAGCAAAATTTTGATGTATTCAACAATATCTGTTGCGGTATAGCCGGTACTGGTTTCGCTGGCAGGTAATACCTTATGCCCCATCAGCGCGCTGATAATAAGCAGAACCAGACCGCCGACAAATAAAACGCCAGTGGCGGAATATCCCTTAATGATGTAGCGCGCTACACCCACAATAACGACGACTCCGATAAGGAGCTCTATAACTGTTAGCATTGTTTCCCCTGTCTTATCGACACCCAGAGTAAAAATAAGAGCCACAAAAGTGGTATAAAAATGTACCGAATAAAGGATGGCGCCTTACTGATTAAAATCACGGCGCGGTTATTTTTTCATGTCATCGCTAAAGATGAAATATGCTTATACGAATTTTCTGTAGCGCTATAAGTATTAATTTATTGTTATTTTATTGTTTTATTTGTTGTGCTTTGTTTTGTGTTTTTTGTGAAAGCTTATTAAGGAGCGCGCGACGGTTCTGAGTGCTAAATCAAACGCCGTTAACCCGATACTCTCTCAGATTATTCTCTGTTTATAGTTTGTTAAGATTTTATTCAGGTTAATGTTGTTATTATCACAGTCGAATTTTTGAACGGTATGGCTGTTGTGATGATTATCAGAAAGTATTTTCTTATTATTGCTCTCCTTGTTATGCCATGGCTGGCTATTCCTTCAGTCTCTGCGGCGGATAAAGGGTGGTTTAACACGTTTACCGATAACGTCGCAGAAACGTGGCGACAGCCTGAGCATTATGATTTGTATGTCCCCGCCATTACCTGGCATGCGCGCTTTGCCTACGATAAAGAGAAAACGGATCGCTATAACGAGCGGCCGTGGGGCGTTGGTTTTGGTCAGTCGCGCTGGGACGACAAAGGCAACTGGCATGGCCTCTATATGATGGCCTTTAAAGATTCATTTAACAAATGGGAACCCATAGGCGGTTATGGCTGGGAAAAAACCTGGCGACCGCTGGAAGACGATAATTTTCGTCTGGGACTGGGCTTTACCGCAGGCGTTACCGCGCGCGACAACTGGAATTATATTCCCATCCCTGTGCTGTTGCCTTTAGCGTCGATAGGCTATGGGCCCGCTACCTTTCAGATGACCTACATTCCGGGTTCGTATAACAACGGAAACGTCTATTTCGCCTGGATGCGTTTCCAGTTTTGACGGGGAAGGGTATTCTTCAGTTGTGAATTAAAAAACCTTAAAAAACAATAAGTAGATAGAGTTAGCTAAAAATTAACGCGATATTTATCACTTTTTCGCAAAGTTCGACTGGACAAAATGCATCACAATTGTTGTACTGGTATCCGACACAGCATTTGTGTCTATTTTTCATGTAAAGGTAATTTTGATGTCTAAGATTAAAGGTAACGTTAAGTGGTTTAATGAATCCAAAGGATTCGGTTTCATTACTCCGGAAGATGGCAGCAAAGACGTGTTCGTACACTTCTCTGCAATCCAGACCAATGGTTTTAAAACTCTGGCTGAAGGTCAGCGCGTAGAGTTCGAAATCACTAACGGTGCCAAAGGCCCTTCCGCTGCAAACGTAACTGCTCTGTAAGCATACGTCCGACAGCAAGATTTCAAAACCCGCCCTTTCGGCGGGTTTTTTTTGCGCTTAACGCGCCGCTGCGGCGGAAAATAGCCAGAATGCCAGCGCCGTCATGGCAAACGAACCCAACAGGTTAATCAGCACATTCAGCAGCGCCCAGCCAAAGCGCCCCTCTTGCAGCAAGAATACCACTTCAGCAGAAAAAGTAGAAAAGGTCGTCAGGCCGCCGCAAAAGCCGGTCGTAATGAGCACTTTCCACATCGGATCGATATGTGTCATGCGGTTAAACCAGGCGAACCCCATGCCGATAATAAACGCGCCAAGCAAATTTGCTGTTAGCGTACCGATGGGAATCGCCTGATGAAGCGGATTAAAACGCATACTTAGCATCCACCGGGCTACGCTCCCCGTTCCACCGCCGATAAAAACTGCTAAAAGAAGCTGTAACACTGCCGAATCCTTTATTTAATTGCTATACAGGAGGAGTGTAACGCCGAACACGCATAATTGGCGAGTCCTGACAGAGGTGTGGGAGGGGATATGTTCGTTGCAGCCGGGCAGTTTGTGGTGAGTTCTGTATGGGAAAAGAATGCGCAAGTTTGCGTTTCGTTAATGGCTCAGGCGGCGGACCGCGGCGTATCGCTTCTGGTGTTGCCTGAGGGGATATTAGCGCGAGATGACATCGACCTTGACCTGCCGATTCGCGCCGCGCAGCCGCTGGATGGCGCGTTTATGACGCGGCTTCTGGAAGAAAGCGCTCATAATAATATGACGACGATATTCACTATCCTTGTCCCGTCAACGTCTGGACGGGCGGTTAATATGCTGGTGGCGCTACGGGCGGGTCACATTGTCGCGCGTTACGCGAAGCTGCATCTCTATGATGCGTTTTCGATGCAAGAATCCCAAAGTATTGATGCCGGAACCGTTATCGCGCCTGTGCTGGACGTGGAGGGGGTTAAGGTGGGGCTTATGACCTGTTATGACCTGCGCTTTCCGGACATGGCGTTAGCGCTGGCTTTACAGGGGGCTGACGTATTGGCGCTGCCGACGGGCTGGGTTCGCGGCCCGTTGAAAGAGCAGCAGTGGTCGACGCTGCTGGCGGCGAGAGCGCTGGATACCACCTGCTATATGATTGCGGCCGGGGAGTGTGGTAATCGTAATATTGGTCAAAGTCGTATTATCGATCCGTTGGGGGTAACGATAGCCGCGGCAGCCGATCGTCCGGCGCTGATCGTCGCGGAAATATTCAGAGAACGAATAGACCAGGTGCGGGAGCAACTTCCTCTTTTGCAGCAACGACGATTTGCGCCACCGCAATTATTATGATGTTTTTTTACGCAAAGCTTGATTCACCTTGTTACAGATTGCTATTGTGTGCGCGCGTCGAAAGACCGTTAATATTCTCAGGTTAATCCGGCGCGTTACGCAGCCTGTTTTTAGTGAAGAAGGTATCTATGGGTGAGATTAGTATTACCAAACTGCTGGTGGTTGCCGCACTGGTTGTTCTGCTGTTTGGTACCAAGAAGTTACGTACGCTGGGCGGAGACCTGGGCACGGCGATTAAAGGATTCAAGAAAGCAATGAACGATGAAGACGCGGGCGTTAAGAAAGACGTCGACGGTAGCGTTCAGGCTGAAAAACTCTCGCATAAAGAGTAATAGCGCAACGCGCTTGCTCCGCAGAGTAAAAAAACCGGCGAGTTGCCGGTTTTTTTTGCCTGAAATGTAAGCGTCTATTACACGATCATTTCACTTCCATGCCTTTGGCCTGGAGATCAGCATGGTACGAAGAACGTACAAAGGGGCCACAGGCGGCATGGGTAAAGCCCATCGCCAGGGCTTCCGCTTTCATCTCGTCAAACTCTTCCGGGCTGACATAACGCTGTACCGGCAGGTGATGGCGGCTTGGCTGTAGATACTGACCAAGCGTCAGCATGGTAACGCCGTGACGGCGTAAGTCGCGCATAACCTCAATGATTTCCGCATTGGTTTCGCCTAAGCCCACCATCAGACCCGATTTTGTCGGAATTTCCGGGTGTGCTTCTTTGAAGCGTTCCAGTAATTTCAGCGACCAGTTGTAATCGGCGCCCGGACGAACCTGGCGGTAAATACGCGGCACGTTTTCCAGGTTGTGGTTAAACACATCCGGCGGCGTCGCGTTAAGGATATCCAGCGCGCGATCCATACGTCCACGGAAGTCTGGCACCAGCGTCTCTATTTTTATCTCCGGGCTTTTGGCACGGATGGCGGTGATGCAGTCAGCAAAATGCTGGGCGCCGCCGTCACGCAGATCGTCACGGTCGACAGAGGTGATGACCACATAACGTAGCGCCATGTCGGCGATCGTTTGCGCCAGTTTCTGCGGCTCTTCCGCATCCGGCGCAACGGGGCGGCCATGGGCGACATCGCAGAACGGACAGCGGCGAGTGCAAATGGCGCCAAGGATCATAAACGTAGCGGTACCGTGGTTGAAACATTCAGCCAGGTTTGGGCAAGACGCTTCCTCGCAGACAGAATGCAGGCCATTTTTGCGCATTGCGGCTTTGATGCCCTGGATACGGGTAGAATCCGCCGGAAGTTTTATTTTCATCCATTCCGGTTTACGTAGTAGAGCGTCGCGCTCTGTGACCACATTTTTAACCGGGATAAGAGCCATCTTATCGGCATCGCGGTATTTTACACCGCGTTCCATCACAATGGGTTTACTCATAGCGTGCGTGTTCCAGTTGCGAATAACGAAGGAAAGCGTTTCAATTCAAGGGAAAGTTGTATTTATCAACTATTTTTGAATTTGTGACACGCAGTATATCATTGATAAGGGCCATAAAGCAGCCTGACAGCCCGGCAAAATGTAAAATAGTTGTTGTTTTGTGCTGTTTGCCCATATCTTCCGTGACCTGAATGCAACATTTTTGTCAGAACGCCTCACGGATGATATCAATGACGTTCTCCAGCACCGGATCGCGCAGACTCAGTTTATTGTAATGCAGCGAGAACTCGACCTGTTCACTATTCACCGGCGCGTAGGGAAGGCGTTCAAGCGGCCAGCAACGGCTAAATAAGTCGTAGAAGCGGGTGGGCATCAGTCCCAGCAGATCGCTGCTGGCGATCAGCGAGGCAATGGTAAAAATATTGTAGCTGCTAAAACTGATTTGCTGATCGGGAAATGTCTCCTGCAGTCGCTGGCGCAGGAGGGAAAGATGTTGTCCCTCCAGCATCAGAAAGGTGTGATCCGCGCTGTTCAGTCTCTCTTCAGTAATGGCGTTCGCCAGACACGGGTGATGCTGGCGGCAGACAATCTCAAGCGTATCGCTAAACAGGACGTGATGCTGGATGCTCCGGTTGTTATAGCTATGGGTATTGATAATGAGATCGGTCTGAAACTGACTAAGCTGGCTTTCGGCATCGTCTACCGGAATGTTGCGCAGCAAAAGCTGAGGATAACGCGGCCTGATGGCCTGGTAAATAATCGGCATCACTAGCGCGCCGACCGAAGGCGTCGTGCCAATCGTAATGGTGCGTTGCTTATCATAGCTGCCCGTAAGATCCAGGGCGCCAAGAATAGATTCCAGCCCCTGGCTGATGTATTCGTGCAGATGCGTAGCATACGTCGTGGGCGTTACGCCCTGGCCTTTGCGAATAAACAGCGGATCGGGAAATATAGTCCGTAATTTTTGAATGGACTGGCTGATGGCTGACGGCGTCAGGTTAAGAATTTTCGCTGCATTGACGATCCCTTTATGGACATATACGGCCTCGAAAATCGTCAACAGATTGAGGTCAATATTTCTCAGTGTTCTGAAAATTTGCGGTTTGTCTTGTAGGTGTTGATCGGCCGGTTGTCTTTCTGCCTGATTATTATCACTCACGCTCTGGCTCCGAATTCATTCGTATTATGAATAATAGATGAAATAGTATATTTTGCATTTATGAGTTGGTTTTAAAATTACTCTTATGAATGTATTTTTAGTCATTTCAATAAGATAAGTAACAGCAAGGCCGGGATTTTGTTCACGGAAAATTCCTCATCATGAGGACTGAAGAGGCCATGCCGCTTGGCGGCTACAGCAGGGATATAACGAAAATATAGAAAGCGGGGGGAGAAGTAAAGCATTCAAATCATATATGATTAATGACCCATAAATTTCTTGGGCCATTATATTTTACGCATTAAGCAGCAATATATTCATACGGTGGATTATTTAGCAGAGCTAAAATATTCGCCAGCAAGCGGGGCGCAATATTATCCGTGGTAGCGTCTTCCTTCCACTGCGTTATTTTGGCCATTTCCATGCCGGCATAACCACACGGGTTGATACGCAGGAAAGGAGAAAGATCCATGTTAACGTTTAGCGCTAAACCGTGGAATGAGCAGCCGCGACGGATACGTAAACCCAGCGAGCAGATTTTCTTTTCACCCACATAGACGCCCGGCGCATCGGCGCGCGGATGCGCCTCAATACCAATTTCAGCCAGCGTATTCACCACGGTCTGTTCAAGTAGGGTGACTAAATCACGCACGCCCAGTTTACGTCGTTTCAGGTTAAGTAAAACGTACATTACCTGTTGGCCCGGACCATGATAGGTCACCTGTCCTCCACGATCGCTCTGCACAACGGGAATATCGCCAGGCATCAATATATGTTCCGCTTTACCGGCCTGGCCCTGGGTAAACACCGGGTAATGCTCAACCAACCAGATTTCATCATGGCTGTTTTCATCGCGCATATCGGTAAAGTTATGCATGGCCTGAGAGATAGCTTCATAGGGCTGAAGGCCGAGCTGGCGGACAAGGATTTTATCCTGATACAAAACGGCATCTCCGTAGAGAATGAAAAAAGAGAGGAAAGTATATCACAGCGGGGGAGGCGGGGAGTTACCCGGATAAGACCGGGTAACCGTCTGGATGTATTACAATACCATTCGCACGATATCAATATTGCCCAGTTCTTCGTACAGCGTTTCAACCTGTTCAATATGGGTGGCATTAATGGTGATAGAGACCGAGTGGTAGTTGCCTTTGCTGCTCGGTTTTACCGTCGGAGAGTAATCACCAGGCGCATGGCGCTGTACCACTTCAACCACCTGATCAACCAGCTCAGGTAACGCCTGCCCCATTACTTTGTAAGTAAATGGCGTAGGGAATTCAAGCAGTTCGTTAAGTTTGGTTTTCATGTCAGCTCCGGCATTACGTAAAAAAATAACAACTCCCGCCACAGGGCGGGAGTTTTACTGATGCATAGTATATGGGGACGAAAATCACACTTTCAAGCGTTCAATTTTTATCCAAACCAGTGATGGAACATTAATTTAATGTAATCAATGATTTTACCGAAGAAGTTCCCTTCCGGGATCTCTTGCAGTACGACCAGCGGACGCTGCTCGATGGTTTTACCGTCCAGCTGGAAGTTGATGGTGCCGACCACCTGGTTTTTCTGCAGCGGCGCGTGCAGTTCTGCGGTATTCAGTACATAGCTCGCTTTCAAATCTTTCATGCGACCGCGAGGGATCGTCAGGTAAACGTCTTTATCGACGCCCAGCGAGGCGCGATCGGTATTACCAAACCAGGCGGGTTCAGAGGCGAACTCTTTACCAGCCTTCAGCGGATTAACGGTTTCAAAGAAACGGAAGCCCCACGTCAGCAGTTTTTTGCTTTCTGTTTCACGGCCTTTATAGGTTCGTCCGCCCATTACGGCGGAAATCAACCGCATCTGGCCTTCGGTTGCGGAAGCGACCAGATTATAGCCCGCTTTGCTGGTATGGCCGGTTTTGATGCCGTCCACATTCAGGCTGTTATCCCACAGCAGACCGTTACGGTTTAACTGGCGAATGCCGTTAAAGGTGAACTCTTTTTCTTTATAAACGGCATATTCGTTAGGCACATCGCGAATTAACGCCTGACCAATCAGCGCCATATCGCGAGCTGAACTGTATTGTCCGTCGGCGTCCAGGCCGTGTACGGTCTGGAAGTGGGTATTTTTCAGCCCTAACGCGTTCACATAGCTGTTCATCAGCCCGACGAAAGCATCCTGGCTACCGGCGGCGAAATCAGCCATCGCCACACAGGCGTCATTACCGGATTGCAGATTGATGCCGCGTATCAACTGAGAGACCGGTACCTGCATTCCCGGTTTGAGGAACATCAGCGAGGAACCTTTAAATACCGGATTGCCGGTGGCCCAGGCGTCATTACCGACGGTAACCAGGTCGGTTTCTTTAAATTTACCCGCTTTCATTGCCTGTCCGATGACGTAACTGGTCATCATCTTCGTCAGACTAGCCGGGTCGCGACGTTCGTCGGCGTTTTGTTCCGCCAGAACTTTGCCGGAGTTGTAGTCGATCAGGATGTAGGATTCCGCATCGATCTGCGGAACGCCCGGGATCATAGTTTTGATATTCAGGTCATCGGCATGTGCGGTTGAGATAAACGCGGCACAAAGCGCCGTGGTGAGCGCCATGCGCTGCATAAAACGAGCGGAAAAAGTGGTCTTCATGGTCTGAACTACGACGTCCGTGATGAAATTAAAAAAAGAGCCCTACTATAGCAAAAGCATAACTGGCAGGCATCTGACTTTCCGCGTGACTTTGTTAATGTCATTTACAGAAATTGACAGTACAGATACCTGCGATCGGTTACTGCGCGCTGGCGATAAAGGACTGTAATTGTGCTTCTGTTTGCAAACGTTGCTGTAACGCGCTGGCTTCGGCTTTACTGGCAAAAGGCCCCAGTTGAATACGCCAGACCGCGCCGTTTTGTATTACGCGCCCTGGTACGCTGAACTGCTGGCTTAAACGCTGTTGGTACTGCTGCGCACGCGTTTGATCGCTGACGGCGCCGACCTGGACGACGAAACGACCGCTCGCCGCGGCGGCAGGCGCGCTCACCGGGGCAGATACCGGGGCCGCGGCAGCAGGCGCGCTCACCGGCGTCGCAGTCGCTGGAGCCGTCACCGGCGCGGAAACCGGCGCTGGCTGTGGCGCCGGCGTCGGTTCATTACCCTCCAGCACGCCAGGCGCCAGCGTAGTCGGCGCGCCGAGGAAGCCGCTGCTGCTCACCGGCGCGCCGGTGGTATCGTCACTTTTCAACGTGGCATTGCTGACCGGAAGCACGTCGCCTTGCGGTTGCGCAGGCGCTGAAGAGGCGCTTCCCATTCCGCCGCTTAAATCAGGGCGCGGGGGCAGAGCGTAGGTCTGTTTCGCCACCGTCGTACAGGCCATCCCCGGGCCGGAGAGCGAACCATCCGGCGCCACGATAATGGGGTCAATCCGTACTTTAGTATTATTCGAGGTATTCAGACGATCCGCCGCCGCGCGGGACAGGGAGATGACCCGATCGGTGCCATAGGGGCCGCGATCGTTAATACGCACGACGATCATGCGACCGTTGGCCAGGTTGGTGATTCGCGCATAGCTGGGGATAGGCAGTGTCGGATGGGCGGCGGTAAGCTGCATCGGATCGAACATCTCCCCGGAGGCGGTTAAATTACTGCCGGGTTCCGCATCATAAATAGCGGCCAGGCCAGCCTGGCTAAAGCGGGACGGGTCCTGAACGATTTTATAACTTTTACCGTCACGCTGATAATCCTGGTTTGCGGTCGGATTCAGAGGTTCATAACGCGGTTCCGCTCCGCTGATTTCCACAGTCGGACCATTACATACCGCAGGTTGCGGCGCGACGGTGGTTTGCTGCTGACCGCCGTCATTAGTACATGCCGCGAGTAGTACTATCCCTGCCGCGACGCAGATTACAGGCAACTGCTTACGCATTGCGCACCCCTTATACGCTTTTCGACAACATTTTTCTGTGGGTGTGGATCGACATCACAATCCCGAACCCGGCCATCAGCACAATCAGTGCGGAGCCCCCGTAGCTGACCAGGGGTAAAGGTACTCCAACCACAGGCAGAATACCGCTCACCATACCAATATTTACGAAGACATAAACGAATAATATTAACATTAATCCGCCAGCCATCACGCGACCAAATGTAGTTTGCGCTCTGGCGGCAATCCACAGACCGCGCATTATTAGCAAAATATAGAGCGCGAGCAGAATCAGGATGCCCACCAGACCGAGCTCTTCCGCCAGTACCGCGAAAATAAAGTCGGTATGGCGTTCGGGTAAAAACTCCAGCTGCGACTGGGTGCCGTGGAGCCAGCCTTTACCGCGCAGGCCGCCTGAGCCAATGGCGATTTTAGACTGAATAATATGATAGCCCGCGCCCAGCGGATCGGTCTCCGGATCCAGGAGCATCATGACGCGCTGGCGTTGGTAATCGTGCATCAGGAAAAACCACAAAATAGGAATAAATGCAGCGATCAATACAATGGCGACCCCAATTAAGCGCCAGCTCAGACCAGACAAAAATAGGACAAAGAGACCGGAAAGGGCGACCAGAATAGACGTCCCCAGGTCCGGCTGGGCGGCGACAAGCAGGGTAGGCATAAAGATTAATACCAGAGCGATGGCGGTATTTTTCAGCGAGGGCGGGCAGACGTCACGGTTAATAAAGCGGGCGACCATCAGCGGCACGGCGATTTTGGCTATTTCCGAAGGCTGAAAGCGAACGATTCCCAGATCGAGCCAGCGCTGCGCGCCCTTGGATATTGCGCCGAAGGCATCAACGGCGACCAGCAAAATGATACAAATGATATAGAGATAGGGCGCCCAGCCTTCATACACGCGCGGCGGGATCTGCGCCATCACCACCATGACCACCAGCCCCATCGCAATCTGACCGATTTTACGCTCCATCATGCCGATGTCCTGGCCGCTGGCGCTCCAGATGACCAACGCGCTATAAACCAATAACGCCAGCAGAATGAGTAGCATCGTGGGATCGATATGAATTTTATCCCAGAAGGTTTTTTTGTTCGGATTATCCGTCATGATTATTGGTCCTCCGCCGCTGCAACCACCGGGTTTTCCGCAGGCAAATGGGTGTTGTTGTCGCCCAGCATGATGTGATCAAGGATTTGGCGCATGATTGTGCCTACTGCTGGGCCTGCGCCGCCGTTTTCAAGGATGATCGCGACGGCGACCTGGGGATTGTTATACGGCGCAAAGGCGGTCATTAATTTATGGTCGCGCAGGCGCTCGGCGATTTTATGCGCATTGTACGTTTCGTTGGCCTTCAGGCCAAAGACCTGCGCGGTGCCCGACTTCGCCGCGATTTTATAGGGCGCGCTGGCAAAATATTTATGCGCCGTGCCGTTAGGGCGGTTGGCGACGCCATACATGCCATCTTTCGCAATTTCCCAGTAGCCGGAGTGAATATCGCCCACCGGCGGCTCATGCGGCTGTACCCACGGCACCTGTTTACCGTTTTCCGCGGTGCTCATTAACAGGTGCGGGACTTTAACTACACCGTCGTTAATAAGGATCATCAGCGCCTTACTCATCTGAATCGGCGTTGCCGTCCAGTAGCCCTGGCCGATGCCCACCGGAATCGTATCGCCCTGATACCACGGTTTTTTAAAGCGTTTCTGTTTCCACTCGCGGGTCGGCATATTACCAGATCGCTCTTCTGCGAGATCAATTCCGGTATAGTGACCATAGCCGAACTTACCCATCCATTCTGACAGGCGATCGATCCCCATGTCATAAGCCACCTGATAGAAGAAGGTATCTGCCGACTCTTCAAGGGATTTGGTGATATTCAGATGCCCGTGGCCCCATTTTTTCCAGTCACGGTAGCGTTTCTCAGACCCCGGCAACTGCCACCAGCCAGGGTCGAAAAGACTGGTGTTACGGGTGATGACGCCAGCGCTTAACGCCGATACGGCGACGTAAGGCTTAACGGTAGAAGCGGGTGGGTAGACACCCTGAGTCGCGCGGTTCACTAATGGCGTGTTCGGGTCGTTAAGCAGCCCGGAGTAATCTTTGCTGGAGATGCCATCCACGAAAAGGTTAGGGTCGTAACTTGGCATGGAGACCAGCGATAGCACGCCGCCGGTACGCGGATCGGTGACAATCACCGCCGCGCGACTGCCTGCCAGCAGCGTTTCAATATACTGCTGGAGCTTGAGATCCAGCGTCAGGTAGATATCGTGTCCGGCCTGCGGCGGCACCTCTTTAAGCTGGCGAATAACGCGGCCGCGGTTGTTGACTTCAACCTCTTCATAACCGGTTTGCCCATGCAGAATATCTTCATAGTAGCGCTCAATGCCCAGCTTGCCGATGTCATGAGTGGCGGCGTAGTTCGCCAGTTTGTTTTCTCTGTCGAGACGCTCGACGTCTTTATCATTGATTTTCGATACGTAGCCGATAACGTGGGTCAGCGCCGATCCGTATGGATAATAGCGGCGTTTATAGCCTTTGACTTCGACGCCCGGAAAACGGTACTGGTTGACAGCAAAGCGCGCGACCTGAACTTCCGTCAGGTTTGTTTTCACCGGAATAGAAGTAAAGCGATGGGATCGGGCGCGCTCTTTTTTAAAGGCGGCGATATCGTCGTCGTTTAAATCGACCACACTGCGTAGCGCATCCAGCGTTTGCTGAACGTTATCCACCTTTTCCGGCATCATTTCAATCTGATAGATAGTGCGGTTCAGCGCAAGGGGAATGCCGTTGCGGTCGTAGATTATCCCGCGGCTTGGCGCAATTGGCACCAGCTTGATACGGTTTTCGTTCGAGCGGGTCTGGTAATCGGTAAAACGGAGAATTTGCAGATTATACAAATTGGCGATCAGTACGCCGGTCAGCAGCAAAATACCCAAAAAGGCGACCAGCGCCCGACGCACAAACAGTGCGGACTCAGCCGTATAGTCACGAAAAGAATTTTGTCGTTTCATCCGCTGCTTAATCTTCTCAAGACTTCACGATCACTCACGGTGATAAGGGTGGTTGGTTGTGATGCTCCACGCCCGGTACAAACTCTCCGCGACCAGAACCCGAACCAGCGGGTGAGGGAGCGTTAACGCCGAGAGCGACCAGCTCTGTTCCGCTGCCGCTTTGCAGGCGGGAGATAATCCTTCCGGGCCGCCAATCAGCAAACTGACGTCGCGCCCGTCCTGTTTCCAGCGCTCCAGCTCATTGGCTAACTGCGGCGTATCCCACGGCTTGCCTGGAATATCCAGGGTAACAATGCGATTCTTACCGGCGGCGGCCAGCATCTGCTCGCCCTCTTTGTCGAGAATGCGTTTGATATCCGCGTTCTTGCCGCGTTTACCCGCAGGGATTTCGATCAGCTCAAAGGGCATATCTTTCGGAAAACGACGCAGATATTCTGTAAATCCCGTTTGAACCCAGTCGGGCATCTTCGTGCCGACAGCGACAAGTTGCAGCTTCACGCATTAACTCCAGAGTTTTTCCAGTTCATACAGGCGGCGACTTTCTTCCTGCATGACATGCACAATCACATCGCCCAGATCGACGACAATCCAGTCAGCCGCATTTTCGCCTTCGACGCCCAATGGCAGCATACCGGCCGCGCGCGACGACTGCACCACGTGGTCGGCAATAGACATAACGTGACGGCTGGAGGTGCCGGTACAAATAATCATACAGTCGGTGATACTGGATTTACCCTGAACATCTAAGGCGATGATGTCCTGACCTTTCAGGTCATCAATTTTGTCGATAACAAAATCCTGGAGTGCTTTACCCTGCAAGTTTTCCCCCTGGGTGAATAATTGCGTTATAACGATAGAAAAAAGGCCAACAGGCTGGACCGGTAAGGCGTTGCGAGTTAACGCTAACCTTCCGGCGGGACGCCGTGTAGTATACCTGAATCAGCGGCGATACCGGGACTTATGTCGCCGGATCGGCGTTTAAAACCAGATTATCATCCCATCCCACGTCACAGAAAGCATCGCCATTTTTGTAAAACAATTTCTGCAAAGCTCTGCAAGGTGAAAAAAGCCTGGCTGCGGAGAATAACAGCCTGTCGGGGGCTGTCAATGGGCGAAACCGCTGCGGCGAGAAAAAACGGAAAATTCATCACTCAGGCCGCCAGACGGCACGACTATTTAATACTTTCAGGGTGGCGAACCCTTCGCATATGTCGATTGCGCTCCAGCATCCCTGTTCTACCCGGAAATGCCATAGCGAGGCGGCGGGCATTGCGAGCAGACGGGCAATCAACAGGCTGAGTACGCCCTGATGGCTGACGATCAGCAGGTTCTGGCAATCGCTAAACGCGTCGAGTCGCGAGATAAAGCGCTCTACGCGCCGGGTAAAAGCCTGAAAACCCTCGCCGTTGGTCGGAACCGCATTCTGCCAGTCCGTACACCAGGCGGCATAGCTTTCGGCATCTTCATGGGTGAGGTCGCGGTGATGGCGCATTTCCCAGTCGCCAAAGTACATCTCATTAAGCTCAGGTAAGATGTGTTGCGGCACATCCCGGCCCTCCAGTACGAGCCGGGCGGTATGGCGCGCGCGCTCCAGCTCGCTGCATAACACCCGGTCAAATGGCGCGTGGCGCAATAAAGTATGTAGCGTTTTCGCCTGGCCAATCCCTTTTTCCGTTAACGGCGTGGGAGCATGTCCGCTATACAACCCGGCGACATTGGCCTCGGTTTCGCCATGACGCACCAGCCACAATCGCATGGTAATCCTCATGAGGTTAAATGCGCAAAACATGATAATGCCCCTGATTGCGCAACGTTTTTTTCACTAAAATAGCGTTTTTTGGCCGGAGGCATAATGGCGTTATTCAACAGCGCGCATGGCGGTAATATTCGGGAAGCCGCGACGGTGTTGGGCATCTCGCCTGACCAGTTACTGGATTTTAGCGCAAACATTAATCCGCTGGGTATGCCTGTCAGCGTGAAACGCGCGCTTATCGACAATCTGGACTGCATTGAGCGCTACCCGGACGCCGATTATTTTCATTTGCACCAGGCGCTGGCGCGTCATCATCAGGTGCCGGCATCGTGGATACTGGCGGGAAATGGCGAGACGGAGTCAATCTTTACCGTGGCGAGCGGTCTTAAACCGCGTCGTGCAATGATTGTCACGCCAGGTTTCGCGGAGTATGGCCGGGCGCTGGCGCAAAGTGGCTGTGAAATTCGTCGCTGGTCTCTACGCGAAGCGGATGGCTGGCAGCTTACCGATGCCATTCTTGAGGCGTTGACGCCCGATCTGGACTGCCTGTTTCTGTGTACGCCCAATAATCCTACCGGCCTGCTGCCGGAGCGGCAGTTATTACAGGCCATTGCCGATCGCTGCAAATCGCTGAACATTAACCTGATCCTGGATGAAGCGTTTATCGATTTTATTCCGCATGAGACGGGCTTTATTCCTGCTCTTAAAGATAATCCGCATATCTGGGTGCTGCGTTCGCTGACCAAATTTTATGCCATTCCCGGCCTGCGGTTGGGATATCTCGTCAATAGCGATGACGCGGCGGTAGCGCGGATGCGTCGCCAACAAATGCCGTGGTCGGTTAACGCGCTGGCGGCGCTGGCCGGTGAGGTAGCGTTACAGGATAGCGCCTGGCAACAGGCGACCTGGCATTGGTTACGGGAGGAGGGCGCCCGGTTTTATCAGGCGCTTTGTCAGCTCCCCCTGCTGACGATTTATCCCGGGCGGGCAAACTATCTGTTGTTACGCTGTGAGCGAGAGGATATTGACCTGCAGCGACGGTTGCTGATGCAGCGGATTTTAATCCGTAGCTGCGCTAACGACCCGGGGCTGGACAGCCGCTATTATCGTGTGGCGATACGCAGCGCTGCGCAAAACGAGCGTCTGCTGTCGGCGCTGCGCAATGTGCTTACCGGTATAACCCCTGCTGATTGATGTAGTTCAGCACGTTTTCCGGCAACAGATCGTCGCAGGATTCGCCTTTTTCCAGCCGTTCGCGGATGAGGGTTGCGGAGATATTAAGCCAGGGCGTTTCCGCCAGGTAAATTTTACCGGCTGGCAACTGGTGCAGATCGTCCGGCGTATGGGTCAGATGCTGTTCCAGCCACTGCTGGTGTTGCGCCTGCGTCATTTCAAGGGGGTAGCCGGGACGACGACAAACGATCAGGTGAGTGTTATCAAGGATGGTGTCGTAATCATGCCATGTGGGGAAGTTAAGCAGCGAGTCCTGGCCGATAATAAACGCCAGCGGCGCTTCGGGACCCTGTTCTTCGCGCCATGCTTTCAGCGTTTGCGCAGTGTAAGAGGGCGCGTTTCGCTGTAGCTCGCGTTCATCCAGCGTAAAAAGCGGCTTATCGGCGATAGCCAGCTCCAGCATATATTTACGCTGCGCGCTGGAGGCTTCCGGCTGGGGGCGATGCGGCGGCACATTGTTAGGCATAATAATCACCCGCGATAAGCCGATCAGATTCGCCAGCGTTTCAACAGGTTTAAGATGTCCATAATGCACCGGATCAAAGGTGCCGCCGAATAAAGCCTGTAACGATTTCATATCACCCATCAATAAATACGTCTGCCAGCGCCTTATGGCAGAGCAGGAGTGACAGCCCTTCAAGATCTGCCCATACCGACTGACCATAATCCTGTTTGAGCGTAATTTCTGTACGCGTCAGTAACTGCACGGCCTGGCGAAGCTGCGCAGGATGGAGACGCTGCAACGCGTCGCCGATCATGGGGCGACGGTTTTGCCAGACCCGGTGTTTATCAAACAGCGCGCGTAACGGCGTATGCGCGGACTGACGTTTGAGATTTACCAGTAGCAGCAGCTCTCGCTGGAGGGTGCGCAGCAGAATAACCGGTTCGCTGCCTTCAAGGCGTAGCTGTTGCAGGATATGCAGCGCGCGTTTGCTTTTCCCCATCAGTAACGCATCCACCCAGTGGAAAGGGGTAAAGTGGGCGGCGTCATTGACGGCCTGCTCCACGCGAGGAAGCGTTAACTTACCGTCAGGCCAAAGCAGCGACAGCCGTTCCAGCGCCTGTGTCAGCGCCAACAGATTGCCCTCATAGCAATAGCACAGCAGTTGGTTCGCGGCGTCATCCAGTTGCAAATTCTGTGCTTTCGCTCTGGCGGCCACCCAGCGGGGAAGCTGCGCCTGCTCCGGCGTCTGACAACTGACCTGAACGCTACGGTCTGCCAGCGCGGTATACCAGGCGGCGTTTTCCTGCGCTTTGGTGAGCTTGTTTCCGCGTACTATTAATAACAGGTCGTCATGCAGCAGCTCGCTCAGCGTGGCGAGTTGCTCATTCATTGCCGCGTTAGGCCCGTTTTCCGGCAGTTGCAGCACCAGCGTTTGACGGCTGGCGAACAGGCTCATCGCCTGGCAAAGTGAGAAAAGCGATCCCCAGTCGGTACTGGGATCGAGAGTAAAAGCGTGGTGCTCTTCGAAGCCTTGCGACGCAGCCGCCAGACGAATAGCGTCCTGACTTTCCTGCAGCAGCAGCGGATCGTTGCCCAATAGCAGATATGCCGCACGCAGCCCTTCGTTGAGCTGCGCGCGGAGTTGTTCAGGATACAACCTGATCATTAGTTACTCAGCGTAGTGGAGACGCGTGCTGGCGTAGAGGCGGGCGCCGCCGTCTCATTGTCGGCGGTAGCCTCCTCTTTCGTCGCCTGAATATCCGCCGCGCGGACGCTGGTCAGCTTGCGAATCAGCTGTTCAGCGGCTTTGTCGTACATCTCCTGAACGATCATGGCCTGCTCGTTATCCTTCGCCAACGCCATCTGCGGGTTATCGAAGAACGAACGGTACACTTTCGTGCTGATAGGATAGATGTCATGGCCCGGAATCAATACCGAGGCATTGACGGTCATCACCATCTGATATTCCGCCGTCTGGCCGTCCTGGAACACTGACGCCGTATCCTGCGAAATAGTCACCGTTCCAAGCCGCAGAGACGGAACGTCTTTGCGCGTTGTGTCTTTATCAAGCAGGTTTACGTTATTCAGCCGTAACTGATTACGTACCGCACGACTTAGCGGACCGTTCGGATCGCCGGAATCGAGGATCATCGTTTTCATTGAAGCCGGAACCTGCGTAGTGCTACGCAGATGCCAGCCGCATCCGGCGGTGACCAGCACCGCCAGAGATAACAACAGTGTTACCAGATATCGCACGCTTCCTCCCGCGCTTAGCCAACAACCAGATTGAGGAGTTTACCCGGAACGTAAATCACTTTACGCACGGTAACGCCATCAAGATATTTTGCCACCAGATGTTCCTGGCCTGCACGTTCACGCACCTGTTCTTCGGTGGCATCCACCGCAACGGTGATCTTACCGCGAACTTTACCGTTAACCTGCACGACAACCAGCGTGGTGTTTTCCACCATTGCCTGCTCGTCGGCAACCGGCCACGGCGCGTTGTCGATATCGCCTTCGCCGCCCAGTTCCTGCCACAAGGTAAAGCAGACGTGCGGGGTGAACGGGTTAAGCATACGCACGACGGCCTGCAGCGCTTCCTGAAGCAGTGCGCGGTCTTGTTCGCCTTCCTGCGGGGCTTTCGCCAGTTTGTTCATCAACTCCATGATCGCCGCAATGGCGGTGTTGAACGTCTGACGGCGGCCGATATCATCGGTCACTTTGGCAATGGTTTTATGCACATCGCGACGCAGCGCTTTTTGATCTTCGCTCAGCGCATCGACGTTCAGCGCCGCGACAGGACCTTTAGCGGTGTGTTCGTAAACCAGCTTCCAGACGCGTTTAATAAAGCGGTTTGCGCCTTCTACGCCGGACTCCTGCCATTCCAGAGTCATATCCGCCGGAGAAGCGAACATCATAAACAGGCGTACCGTGTCCGCGCCATAACGTTCAACCATTACCTGCGGGTCGATACCGTTATTTTTCGACTTGGACATTTTACTCATGCCAGTGTAGACCAGCTCATGACCCGCTGCGTCTTTTGCTTTGACGATGCGGCCTTTTTCATCGCGCTCGACGATAGCGTCAACTGGCGAAACCCAGTTACGTTCGCCGTTCTCGCCGACATAATAGAACGCATCCGCCAGTACCATGCCCTGGCACAGCAACTGCTTAGCCGGCTCGTCAGAGGTGACCATGCCCGCATCGCGCATCAGCTTATGGAAGAAGCGGAAGTAGAGCAGGTGCATGATGGCATGTTCAATACCGCCGATGTAGATGTCGACTGGCAGCCAGTAGTTTGCCGCTTTCGAATCCAGCATTCCTTCCTGATACTGCGGGCAGGTGTAACGCGCGTAGTACCATGACGATTCCATAAAGGTGTCGAAGGTGTCGGTTTCACGCAGCGCCGGCATACCGTTAACGGTGGTTTTCGCCCACTCAGGATCGGCCTTGATCGGGCTGGTGATGCCGTCCATGACGACATCTTCCGGCAGAATAACCGGCAGTTGATCTTCCGGCGTCGGCAGCACGGTGCCGTCTTCCAGGGTGACCATCGGGATCGGCGCGCCCCAGTAACGCTGACGGGAAACGCCCCAGTCACGCAGACGATAGTTCACTTTACGTTCGCCGACGCCTTTTTCCGCCAGTTTATCGGCAATGGCGTTAAACGCCGCTTCAAAGGCCAGACCGTCGAACTCGCCGGAGTTAAACAGCACGCCTTTTTCGGTCAGCGCCTGTTCGGAAAGATCCGGCTCGGAACCGTCAGCGGCCAGAATTACCGGCTTGATGGTCAAACCATATTTGGAGGCAAATTCGTAGTCGCGCTGATCGTGACCCGGAACGGCCATCACCGCGCCAGTGCCGTACTCCATCAGCACAAAGTTTGCCGCCCAGACCGGGATCTCTTCGCCAGTTAACGGATGAATCGCTTTAAAGCCGGTGTCGACGCCTTTTTTCTCCATGGTCGCCATTTCGGCTTCGGCCACTTTGGTGTTACGGCATTCGTCGATGAACGCCGCCAGCTCGGCGTTGTTCGCCGCCGCTTTTTGCGCCAGCGGATGACCGGCGGCCACTGCCAGGTAGGTGGCGCCCATAAAGGTATCCGGACGGGTGGTATAGACGGTCAGGGTGTTATCGTAACCCTTCACATCGAAGGTGATTTCCACGCCTTCAGAGCGGCCAATCCAGTTGCGCTGCATCGTTTTTACGGTATCAGGCCAGTGGTCCAGCTTATCCAGATCGCGCAACAGCTCGTCTGCGTAAGCGGTGATTTTGATAAACCACTGTGGGATCTCTTTACGCTCAACTTTGGTGTCGCAGCGCCAGCAGCAGCCGTCGATCACCTGTTCGTTGGCGAGAACGGTCTGATCGTTCGGGCACCAGTTAACGGCAGAAGTCTTCTTGTACACCAGGCCTTTTTTATACAGCTCGGTGAAGAACTTCTGTTCCCAACGGTAGTATTCCGGGGTGCAGGTCGCGATTTCACGGCTCCAGTCATAGCCAAAACCCAGCGTTTTGAGCTGGTTTTTCATGTACGCGATGTTGTCGTACGTCCACGGTGCCGGCGCGGTGTTGTTCTTCACCGCCGCGCCTTCCGCCGGCAGGCCGAAGGCGTCCCAGCCGATTGGCTGCAGCACGTTTTTGCCCAGCATACGCTGGTAGCGGGCAACCACGTCGCCGATGGTGTAGTTACGTACGTGGCCCATGTGTAGTCGGCCAGAAGGATAGGGAAGCATCGACAGGCAGTAATACTTCTCTTTGCTCTCGTCTTCGGTCACTTCAAATGTGCGCTTCTCATCCCAGTGAAGCTGTACTTTGGATTCTATCTCTTCCGGGCGGTATTGCTCTTGCATGGCAGCCAGTAGTCCTGTTTTCGATACAGCTACAAATGTAGCTTTAGAGGTGGTGTTTAGATCCGCATAGCATAGCCCAAACACGCACGTCAAAACAGGGGGTAGAACATTTGTCGCGCCAGGCGTTCATGAGGAGGTGACGCAAAATGCGACACGACTGAGGCAAATTACCGCAGTTCCTGTCACCGCCAGATCGGTCTGTGAAAATAAAGTCATATAAAACAATAAGTTAAAAAATGGCACGCCTTTTGATTAGGGAAGACAGGACTAAAGCAAAGGAGTTAATCGTGAAAAAAAATGCAGTGGTGATTCACCCTCAGGATTGCGTCGCGACGGCTATTACGGCGCTCAAGGCCGGCGAAACCGCCACAATGTTCATTGGCGAACGCGAGATAAGCGTTGTGTTACATCAGGATGTGCCATTTGGCCACAAATTCGCCATCTGCGATGTGCCTTTTCATGGCGAAGTTTATAAATATGGCGAATCCATTGGCCGCGCCACTCAGGAAATAAAAAGTGGCGACTATGTGCACGTCCACAATGTGGAAAGCGAACGCGGACGTGGTGACTGGAAATAATATAAAACAAGGGAAAATGATTATGAGCAATGAGACTTTTTTGGGTTTCCGCCGCCCTGACGGCCGTTTTGGCATCCGTAATTATGTACTGATTTTACCTACCAGCGTTTGTGCGAATAAAGTTGCCCAGGATATTGCCCGGCAGGTAAAAGGCGCGACATGGGTGAATAACGATTTTGGCTGCTGCCAGGTGGCAGGCGATGCGCGTCTGACGGAAAAGACATTGATTAATGTGGCGAATAATCCCAACGTCGGCGCTATTGTGGTTGTGGGCTTAGGCTGTGAAGGCGCGGAGCCGCTGCGCATCGCAGAAGAGATTACCGCATTTGGCAAACCGACCTCCTGCATCACCATTCAGGAAGAGGGCGGCACGCTTAAATGTCAGGCCAGGGGGATTTCGCTGGCCCGCGACTATGCGCAACAACTCTCCATGCAAAAACCGCAGCAAGCACCGGTTAGCGAGCTGCTGCTGGCGATGGAGTGCGGTGGGTCAGATACGACATCGGGGCTGGCGTCTAACCCTTCCTGCGGGGTCGCCTCGGATAAGCTGATACGCTGCGGCGGAAGCTCAATTCTTTCTGAAACGACGGAATTTATTGGCGCCGAGCATGTGATGGCGAAACGCGCGGTGACGCCGGAGGTTGGTCAACAGCTCATTGATTTAGTGGTCGGCTGCGAGGCGCGAGCAAAAGCGCTGGGCGAGGATATTCGCGGGGGACAGCCGACGCCGGGCAATATTAAAGGCGGGTTGACTACCATTGAAGAAAAATCGTTAGGCTGTATGCATAAAGCGGGTCATGCGCCGTTACAGGGCGTACTGGAATATGCCGATAGTCCAACGCATCCGGGCCTGTGGATTATGGATACCCCAGGGCAGGATATTGAATCTATTTCCGGCATGGTGGCGGGTGGAGCGCAGATCGTTATTTTTACTACCGGTCGCGGAACGCCTGCCGGTAACCCAATAGCGCCGGTAATAAAAATTACGGGTAATAAAGCAACGTGGGAAATGATGCAGGACAATATTGATATTGATGTGTCCGCCATTATGTCTGGCGAGGCTTCTATTACGCAAATGGGCGAGGAAATTTATCAGGAAATTTTACGCGTCGCGAATGGGAAAACGACTAAATCAGAAGATTTAGGTCATAACGAATTCTCTATTTATAAGATCGCGCCGACGTTCTGATACCAAATCGGGCAGCACAAGCTGTCCGGTTATCTCCTGGGAATAAGCTATGAAAATTAAAAAAACACTGGAACGTTTTCCTGGTGGTATGATGGTTGTACCGCTAATCATCGGCGCATTGTTTAAAACTTTTGCGCCGGAGGCGCTGGAAATAGGCGGTTTTGTCACCTCTATTTCGCATGGCGCAATGGCGATTTTAGGCATGTTTTTAGTCTGTATGGGCGCGGATATCCAGTTTAAAGCCGCGCCGAAAGCGCTGAAAAAAGGCGCTGCGATCACCTTTGCGAAATTTGCCAGCGGCGTGATTATTGGCATTCTGGTCGGAAAATTTTGCGGCCCGGATGGGTTATTAGGTCTGTCGGCTTTAGCGATTATTTCGGCGATGACCAACTCGAACAGTGGGTTATATGCCGCGTTGGTGGGGGAGTACGGCGATGAAACCGACGGCGGCGCGATTGCGGTAATATCGTTGAACGATGGTCCCTTTTTCACCATGCTGGCGTTAGGGTCGGCAGGCATGGTGTCGATACCCTTTATGAATCTGGTGGCGGTTATTATTCCCATTATCATTGGCATGATTTTGGGCAATCTGGATGAGGACATGCGCAAGTTTCTTAAACAGGGCAGCGTGGTAACGATTCCCTTTTTTGCCTTTGGGTTAGGATACGGTATTGATTTCGCAAGACTTATCACGGCAGGTTCTTCAGGCATTTTACTGGGGCTCATGACGGTGGCGATTGGCGGATTTTTTAATATTTTCGCCGATCGTCTGACGGGAGGCAGCGGCGTGGCAGGCGCGGCGGTATCCACCACCTCTGGCAACGCCGTCGCGACGCCAGCGGCAATCGCGCTGCTCGATCCGCATTTTACTGACCTGGCGTCGACGGCGGCGGCGCAGGTGGCGGCCTCGACGATTATTACCGCTCTGTGCGCCCCCTTCCTGACCATATGGATAAAAAAACGCTACGATCGTAAACTGAACCCAGCCGCCGCAGGCGGTTAGCGTTTCGGCGGAAAATAAATCACGACGGGCGGTCTCGCCCGTTTATAAACCAACAGGATGGTGAGTGATGAATAAGACGAAAGATATAGCCGCATCTCCTCTCTGTTTTGTCTCTCCTTATCCGCAACTGGCAAAGGCTGCCGAGGCGCTGGTCGCGCAGTTGGATTACGCCGTCACTATTCATCAAACGACGCTTAATCGTATCCTGGATGAGCTACCTTTATTAGAGTCCCGTGGGCACCAGGTACTGATTAGTCGTGGCGGCTGTGCGGAAATATTAAAAAAGCACAGTAAATTACCGGTAGTCGAAATTAAAATGTCCGGCTACGACATTCTTGATGCGCTTATCCCTTTTAAAGGACAAAAAGGCACTGTCGGTATTGTCGGCTTTTCCAGTGTGATCAAAGGATGCGCGCGCGTAGCGGAACAGTTAAATATTAACTATAAAATTTTTACCTTACAGGGAAATGATAAAGAAACGATTTCTTGCCTGAAGCGGCAATTAGCGTCCACGCCATTAGATTGCATTGTTGGCGATACCGTTTGTCAGGATTATTTTTCACCGCTGGGCTCGCAATTCCGTTTACTTGATTCCAGCCCCGCCTCAATAACCGAAGCTCTGGAAGAAGCCCGCTCATTATATCTGGCTTTTCGCAGCCAATTACTCGAGCGTCATCATCTGCAGCTGATTCTCGATCAGTTTGATAAAGCTGTTATCACGCTTGATGATACCGGCGCGTTACTGCATTACAATAAATATGCGAGCCAACTTTTTAAAATTAACGCCTCCGGTGAAATTTATGACGCGTCTTTTCTGAAACAGGTATTGCTCCAGGAGCGGCATACATTACGCGAGGGAAAAACCGTCAGCGCGAAAGTCGTCGATACGCCGCAAGGCGCGATGGTGGTTAATCTGTATCCGGTATTTGCGGCCAGACAGTTAAGCCGGGTGGTGTTGACGATGCAAACCGTCTCCAGTTTACAGGGGGCGGAACATCATGTTCGCCGCCAGGAACTGTCTCGCCGCGGCTTGAGTGCCCGCTATCATTTCGACGATCTGCTTACCGAAAACCCGGAAATGCTGCGTCGTCTGGCGATCATTAAAAATTATGCCGGTACGGACGCGACTATCTTAATTAATGGCGAAAGCGGGACGGGAAAAGAGGTGCTGGCGCAAAGTATTCATAATGCCAGCCAACGCGTCAACGGCCCGTTTGTCGCCATTAACTGCGGCGCGATGGCCCCTCAGATTCTGGAGAGCGAACTCTTTGGCTATGTCGCCGGCGCATTTACCGGCGCGTCGCCGAAAGGCAAAATAGGCCTGTTTGAATTAGCGCACCACGGTACCATTTTTCTGGATGAGATTAGCGAACTGGATAAACCGCTACAGACGCGCTTATTACGGGTATTGCAGGAGCGGCAGATTATGCGGCTGGGCTCAGACCAGATGATACCTGTTGATATTCGCGTGATTGCGGCGACCAATCAGACGTTAACGAAGCTCATTGCGGACGGGACATTTCGCGAAGATCTTTATTATCGGCTTAACGTATTAAAAGTGACCACCATCCCGCTACGCAAACGTCCGGAGGATATCAAAGCCATCGGCCTGTCGCTGCTTACTAGTTTCAGCCAGCATTATAAACGCCCGGCACTAACGTTAACCCCGGCGCTGTGGCAAGAGCTTCAGCGCTTCGCCTGGCCCGGAAACGTCAGGCAGTTAAGCAATATTATCGAACGGCTGGTGCTCTCTATTGATCACTCCCCGGCAACGCTGGATGAGGGTCGCCTCTTGCTGGACGATCTGGAAGAGGGGAGCCGACGCGAGCCAACTACCTGCCACGACTGCCAGATGCTGGCTGGCGATTATAAAACGATTCGCCTGCGTATTTTGAGAAAATTATTAGAGGCGGAAAGGGATAATAAATCGTTAGTGGCGAAACGGTTAAATGTCGATCGTACCTCGCTGACGCGCTGGATACGTGAGTCGGCCTGACAAGAATTTACAGACTCTGTGGGCAGCCTTGCAAAGCGTAACGCAAATAACGTCTATTATTATAGGCAGTTAACGATCCAAGAGGTGAAGTGATGAACAAGGTTGCTCAATATTACCGTGAACTGGTGGCCTCATTAAGTGAGCGTTTACGCAATGGCGAGCGCGACATTGATGCGCTGGTGGAGCAGGCGCGCCAGCGCGTGATGCAAACAGGGGAGTTAACGCGAACCGAGGTGGACGAACTGACGCGCGCTGTCAGACGCGATCTGGAAGAGTTCGCCATGAGCTACGAAGAGAGCCAGGAAGATAGCGTCTTCTTGCGGGTGATTAAAGAGAGTCTCTGGCAGGAACTGGCGGATATTACCGACAAAACCCAGCTGGAATGGCGTGAAGTCTTCCAGGATTTGAATCACCACGGCGTGTATCACAGTGGCGAAGTGGTGGGGTTGGGGAATCTGGTGTGCGAGAAATGCCACTATCATCTGGCGGTTTACACGCCGGATGTGCTGCCGCTCTGCCCGAAGTGTGGGCACGATCAGTTCCAGCGCAGGCCGTTTGAGCCGTAAGGTTCATTATCGTGAGCGGACGGTTGCCGTCCGCCATGTTAAGCGTGCAGTTGGGCTTCCAGTTTGCGGATCTCTTCGTCGACGTTCCATTTGCCCGTGGGCTGTGCTTTTTTGAACCAGTAAAGCGCTTGTTGTAGGTCTTGTGCGGTACCGTATCCATCTCTGTACATGCATCCGAGGTTGTACCAGCCCGATGAATTGTTACATTCTGCTGATTTGTGGAACCATTCCAGTGCTAGCGAATAATTTTGCTCGACGCCATGACCGCATTTGTACATCCAGCCGATACTGTTATAGGCATCATCGTCACCCTGGTCTGCCGCTTTTCGAAACCAGTATATTGCCTGCTGGTAATCTTGTTTGATACCTTTTCCGATGTAATAACAATAGCCCATCTGATATTGCGAGTAGCTGCTCTCTTGTAGCGCGCTCTTCTTGTACCAAAGGGCGGCAAGGGATAAATTTTTCCGACATCCTTTCCCATTGCCATACATATACGCCAGTCTTTCCTGGCTGGCGCAATGGCCTTGTAATGCTGCCTGTTTAAACCAGTAGAGTGCCTGTGTATCATTTTGCTCTACGCCAGTTCCTGAATGATACATTCTCCCGAGATTATATTGCGCAAGGTTGTGGCTCTGTTCTGCTCCTTTGCGATACCAGGCAACGGCCTGGGCATAATCTGGAGCCATCCCGGTTTCTCCTTCCTGAACCCAGCCTAATGTGTTGAAAGCGTGGCGGTGTCCTTGCTGTGCGGCTTTTTCTGACCAGAATAAAGCCAGTGTATTATCTTTCATGTCGGTAGGCGTGTCTTTGTATCTTAAGCCGAGCCAATATTGCGCCTCGCAATGCCCTTGTTCAGCCGCCTGCTGTAGCCAATAAAAAGAGAGCTTATCCTCTTCGCTGCCATCTATACGTTCGTCATTATATAAACGGCCTAATATATATTGAGCTTCACTATTTCCTGACTGCGCCAGTTCGGTTAATTGTGCTAAAGATACGTTGTCGCAGGGATGACTGGTTATGGAATGATTCATTTTTTAATTTATCCCGCCATTGTTTTTTAGATTAATAATATATTGCGATTTGGCTTTGTTGTACTCTATTTTAGTTTTCAATTGCGTTTTTATTTGTGGTGTGAATATATTTTGGCGATTTATTATGGATAAAGAATCACAATATTTACTCTTTGCACTTTCCTCGCCGATGGAAGTATTGAACGAGGACTGTTTACCTTCACATTCGTCACCGAAAATGTATTTAGGGATAAAACGTTTCGATCTTGAATCGTCGTGGGGTATTGAAAATCGCGATGAACTGCTTCAGACCATTTCCCGCATGACGGATGACGGTCATGCCACGCAACTGGAATGGCTATATCGCCGCTGGTTTAGGTATGCGCCGCAGGAGTGGCAGGAGTATACCGACGCGCTGGACGAGGGAGATCGCATTTATGCCCGATTCGTCGCCGATACCGCCGTGTGTTGCGGCGAAGGCGGTATTCGCAGCTGGGATTATGTGCGGATGGGATTTCTCTGCCGCATGGGCGTGCTCAATGAATGGCTGACGGAAGAGGAGAGCCTGTGGCTGCAGTCGCGGATACAGCTTCGTGCGCTCAGCTATTATTCCGGCTGGTTGCAATATTTCAGCGCCTATTACACCGGGCGTTTGTACTGGCAGTTACGGAATGGCGATAACCTACCGCTGCTACGCGAGACATTCGCCCGTAAGGAGTTTGACGACGCGGGGCGACGTATGATGAATAAGCTGATCGCCGGGAAAGACAGTTTTTACGCAACGCTGCCGTGGCGCTACCTGCCCCATTACCCTGAATGCCCGGACACGCTTCAGGAGGTGAGCGATCTATGAAAACCTGTTGGCAAGTCCTTGGTATTGAGGCCACCACGGATACCGACGCCATTCGTCAGGCTTATCTGGCGCTGCTTCCGTCATTTCATCCGGAAACCGATCCGCAGGGTTTTAAGCAATTGCGAGAGGCCTATGAGAATGCATTGCAGGGGACAACATCGCCCGCCATTACGGTGGTTGAAGAGGATCCCGATACCCCGTGGGTGAATTATCTCAGGGAGATATTCGGTGATTTGCTGGCGGATGGCGAACGGCGCTTTCAGCCGCAGGCATGGCAGGAGTTTATCCAACAGATCAATAAATTATCGATTTCACAGGTCGAAAAATCGCGCTGGTGGCTGTGCGCTATCGCGATGAAGACCTTTCCTATTTCGTACTCGTGTTTGAAACTGCTGTCAGATCGCCTGGCTTGGGAACAGGGGAGTGATAATCGAGATGTCGATGCCGAGGAGGTGGAGGATCTTTTGTTTGAAATCCGCCGTGGCGACCTGTTTGATTATTCGCTATTGCTGCATTTGCCAGTGGCGGTACAAAACCAGACCATTGCTTTTTATGATGCCCTGGACAACACCTTTTTCGAGCATCCTCTCTATTTCGCCCAACTTATGGCCCAGCACGGCGCCTGGATTATCCCGGACAATCTACGCTTTCAACGACGTCTGTTACGCTGGTTCAGCACCTTGCACTGGGGTATTGCGGAGCTGCTGCCTGTCGCCCTGGCATGGCAGGAAGCCGAACCCGATAACGCAACGCCGGGTTATTACTACTTAGCCCAGCGCGTATTTTGCGGTGAAGGCGATAGCCTGCTGCCGGAACTTTACGCGCAGTGGTGGGCGCATCCTTCCACCCAGCTTGACGATCTGTTGCTGCGCTGGTGCCGCCAGCATCGGCCTGACTTTTTCCCGCTGCTGGTGATGGAGGTTGAGGGGCGTGAGCAGGTCGATATCGATGGCGAACCGCTGCTGTATATTCCCGGCTCCAGCGCCCGTTCCTGCTTGCTGTGGGCCGAGGCGCTGCACAGCGGCGCATTATCGCCGCTAAGCGAAAGTTTTATTGCGCGGCGTTTGAATTATGGCGCGCCAGCGATGAGTGAGGCGCATAGCCAGCATCCATACTGGCTGTTGTATCAGGTGGCGGATAGCCTGGCGTGCGCCGAGGAGCCGTCAGCGACATTATTACAGAGGCTGGTAACGAAGCTTGATGCGCCGGATATCTGCCCGTTGGAAGCGCTGGTTATTCGCGGGTTGCTGGGGCGGGCTGCGGCTGTCGCCACACCGTGTGAAGCTGTAGTCGCAGATGAAGAACCGGTGACGACGGTGACTTCGCCGAGTACGGAGGAATCTGGCGGCGGCTTTGGCCTCTGGCAGGTGATTAAAATCATTTTATTTATTGGCGTTGTCGGCCATGTATTACGCCAGTTTATGCATTAGGGATATCGAATATGGACAAGGAAGAACAATATTTACTTTTTGCGCTCTCCACGCCGATGGAGGTGCTAAACAGTCGTGCCATTGGCGCGAAACCTTCGCACTTCTCCCCGGCAATGTATACCGGGAAAACACACTTTGATCTCTCCGATTCATGGGGGATTGATAACCGTGAAGATCTTATTCAAACCATCTATCGGATGACGGACGATGGTCATGCGGCAGATTTGGCTCCCTTTTATATCCGCTGGTTTACGCTATCTCCTCGCCAATGGCGCGAATTTACCGCGCAGTTTGGCGAGCAGGGCCAGATTTATGCGCGATTTGTTGCCGAAACCGCACTATGCTGCGGTCGCGGCGGCATTAAAGCCTGGGACTATGTGCGTATGGGGTTTTTATGCCGGATGGGGGTGTTGAATCAATGGCTGACGGAAGAGGAAAGCCTGTGGCTGCAATCGCGTATCTATGCGCGGGCGCACTATTTTTACGACGGTTGGACGCAATATTTTGCCGCCTATTCGTTGGGGCGGCTGTACTGGCAGGCCGAAGGGGACGCCATGCAGGCATATTTCGCCCACCTAAAGTACGACGCTTCAGGCGCACGGATGTTTAATGAACTGACCTCTACGACAGAGAGTTATTATGCGCAGCTACCGTGGCGTCCGCTCAACGAACAACCGACATGCCCGGAAACGCTTAAAGGAGTGAGCGATTTATGAATATCTGTTGGGAAATCCTGGGCATTGAACCCACCACCGATCTGGAATGTATCCGTCAGGCTTATCTTGCCCTGTTGCCCTCATTCCACCCTGAGAGCGATCCGCAGGGTTTTAAGCGATTGCGCCAGGCCTATGAAGAAGCGCAGCACTGGGCCGCCTCGCCTGCGGAGGATGTAAAAACGGAAGAGGTGAGCGACGAACATGAAATACTGGTGGCGTTCAGGGAATTGCTGGCATCAGAGCGCGATCGCTTTCAGCCCTCGGCATGGCAGAAATTTATTCAGCAATTGAACCAGTGTTCGATGGATGAGATAGATAAGCTGCGCTGGCAATTGTGCGATATCGCCATGGAAATGGAAACGATCTCGCTGTCTTGCCTGGCATTGTTGGCGCAGCGTCTGAACTGGCAGCCGCAGGAAGCAGACGATGATGCTGAGGGAGAAGAGCTGGAAGCATTTCTGGAGATCGTAAAGCGGGGCGATGCGTTTGATCTGCTAAGTCTGGCCAAATTGCCTCTTGTTGTTCAAGACCAAACTGACGCCTACTTTTTTAAGCTTGAGCATATCTGGCGCTTTTATCCCGAACATTTTGCCGACGCTCTACAGGTTCAGGGAGCCTGGATAATTCCTGATGATAAACAGCTGCATCGTAAACTATTACACTGGTTTAGCGCCGAGCAGTGGGGCATGGCCGAACTGGTCGATATTGCTCGTCGCTGGCAGGCCGCGGAGCCGGATAACGAAGATGCGCACTATTACCTTTGCAAACAGCGTTTGCTCTGCGGTGAAGGGGAAAGCCTGTTGGCCGACCTTTGCGATTTCTGGCAGCGTTATCCCTCCACGCAGGCGGACGACCTGTTGCTGGGCTGGTGCCGCCAGCATCGGCCTGATTTCTTCCCGCTGGCGGTGATGGCGGTCGAAGCGCGCTGTATGGCGGATGCCGAATATGTCCCCGGTGAAAGCGCGCGCACGCGTTTACTGTGGGCCGACATTTTGCACAGCGGTAGGTTATCACCGCTGGGGCGTTCATTTGTTGACTCCCTGTTTTATAAGCGAAAAGCGATGGCGTGGGCAAATTCACGGCTGAGTACCCAGGGGGAACCCGAAACGCCGCTGTTGGATCTGTACCGGACGGCGGAGCAGGTGGTGCTGGAAGCGTTTCCCAAAGAAAAGCCCTTTTTTCGCCTGCTGATCCGGCTGGAGGAGGGGCAAGCCTGTCCGCTGGAGGCGCTGATAACCCAGGCATTGTCATCAAAAATCGCCATGAAGCCAGGCGATATTCGCGACAAAAAGGAGCTGGCGGAAGAGCTCAGACTGGCGGCTGAGAAAAAATTGTCTTCTGAAGCGAAAACCGAAGCACCCCGTCAGGCGGAATCTGGCGGGGTGATGAAAATCATGAAAATTGTCGGTTTGATCGCGTTGATTGTCTGCGCGTTAAATCGATTCTTCCATTTTTTCTGAACAGGGGCAGTGAAAGCGCCGTTACGGCGCTTTCGGCTCGTCAATACCCAGATATTCGCAGGCACGACGGCGCACGTCATCGACGCGCTGCATATCATTAGACAGCAGCGCCGCGTCGAAATCGGTAATAATCTCCCCCAGCATTTCGCGCTCATCGCCTAACGCGCGTGACCACTGCTCCTCTAACTGCGCTTTAAACGTCCGGTTAATCAGCATATCGCGGGGATAAATTTTCAGCGCCTGCAGGCGCTCGCGGCTGGCGTCGATTTGCTGCGTTGTCAGTGAGGTGGCATTATGACTGATGATTCTGGATTCACTCTTGCCGTCTTCCAGCAGCACGTCAACTTCCAGCAGACCATTAATATCGTAGCTAAAACGAATATCAATGGCCTGAATGTGCCCGTTCGGCTTCAGCATGACGTCAAAAGAATCGATCAGGATATTATTTTTCACCTTGTGGCTTTCGCCCTGGTATACCCTGACGCAAATAGAGTCCTGCTCAGGGTGCATGGTGGAGTACGTTTCCACTTTTGACACCGGAACGGTGGTATTGCGTTCAATGATTGGCGAGAAGATACCAGGCACGCCCTGTCGGTTGACTTCCACGCCCAGCGAGTAGGGGCAGATATCCATGAGGATCACCTCTTCAACGTCTTCATGGCGCAGGCGACAGGCGGCCTGAGTTGCGGCGCCAAGCGCCACGATGGTGCTGGGATCGTAACTTTGATAGGGCAATTTACCGAATAAGCGCACCGCGATGCGTTGCACCAGCGGCATCTGTGACGCGCCGCCGACTAGCACCAGGCTGTCAATTTGCTCCGGTTTGAGTCGGGAATCGCGCAGCGCCTGCTCAATGGGCGTGCGCAGCCGATTGAGCAACGGTAGCCACAGGGCTTCCAGCTCATCGTCATAAAACGTGCTTTCCAGCGCGCGCTCCTGATAAAGCCAGCTCATGCGCAGCGGGGAGCCGCTGGCGCATTTTGCGGCTTCAACACAGGCATACAGCGCAGCCAGATCGCTATCCGTCAGCGCTGATTTATCGAGATTCCAGCGTTTTAGCACTTCATCAAGTAACAAATGCGTGAAATCTTCGCCGCCGAGGTAGTTATCGCCAGCGGAGGCGTGAACTTCGATAATCGGCGTAGCGTATTCCAGAACGGTCACATCAAAGGTTCCGCCCCCCAGATCGAAAACCAGCGAACGGCTATTTTGCTGCGTATGCAGACCATAAGCCATTGCCGCCGCCGTGGGTTCATTGATCAAGCGCACGGCGTTTAACCCCGCAAGCTCAGCGGCAAGGCGTGTATGCTTACGCTGCTCATCGCTGAAATAAGCCGGAACCGAGATCACGACGTCCTTGATTGGCTGCTGAAGGTAGTCTTCCGCATCTTCTTTCAGCGAGCGTAAAACCAGCGAAGATAATTCCGGCGCATTAAACGACTCTTCACCCAAATGCCAGTGAGTATTACTGCCCATTGCGCGTTTAAATAAGGCAGCGGTTTTATCTGGATGAGATGTTTTACGAGCTGCGGCAGGTTTTCCCACCAGAATTTGTTTATTTTCATCCATACTAATTATGGATGGTGTTAAATATTCACCAAATTTATTAGGTATTAATTGTGCGGCCCCGTCTTGCCAGACGGCGATTAAACTATTAGTGGTGCCGAGATCGATACCAATCGCTAACGTTGCATTATCCATTGCGTTTAATTTATCGGGAAAGAGAGTTTATAGAATAAAGAACACCACCCTCTGGCGTGGTGATCTTTATCAATGTCACGCCTGGCGAAAGTATTCATCCATAATGTTCGTCAACTCCGGGCGCTCGCCGTCATCATTGATGGCGAAATCGAGGAAAAAAGCATCGGCCTGTGGCGTGCGTTTCTGGGCCAGTAAACGAAACGCCAGCGGGTAGTGGCAGGCATAACCGGGTGCGCGAGTCAGAAAACGGACAAAATCAATCAACAAGGGAGAATGGGTATAAAACAGCGCGCGTAACAGTACGGCGGGAAATCCCTCTTCGGTGATCCCTTGCGCCATGATTTTGTTGAGGCCGGCCTCGCTCAGATCGCCTGCGGCAATAATATCTGCGCAGGCCGCAAGATCGGGATAATGCGTTGCGCAGTTAGCCAATGCGTTCGGCCAGTTGACGCGGGTATAACGTCCGTCATGGCGAGTAAAGTAATCCTCCCAAAGGGATGGCGGTAGTTTTTCGTACTGTATTTTCAGGGGGATGCGGCGCTGAAACTGGGCTGCTTCCAGGCGCGCGCCGTCATAAAATCGCAGGTATTGCTGCCGCGTCTCGTAGCATGTCATCGCCACCGGCTGGCTGATGACCCAGGTCTTCACGGGCCGGCCTTCCAGCGCCGCGGCGGTAGCTTTATGGTGACCATCAAGCAGGACGCAAAGCCAGCTGTCATTCATATGCCAGGCCAGCGCGTGGCTCTCTGGCTTATCGCGGTAATACCCGGCGCGTTGTGGGTTAAATCGCGATGGGGGCTGGCCTGGCAGTAAAAAACAGGGTTCGCCGGACTGGTAGTGATAGTCCACGTCAGCAATCCACTGCCCTGTGGTCGCGGGATTCGGTTGTTTTTCGTTACCCACCGCCCAGAAAAAATGTCCGTTGCCATCTGTGGGATAAAGTTCGCGTTCTTCCAGCCGGTAATAGCCATCGGCAAAGAGTGAAAACAGCGGCGTCAGGGCGGTAAATGCTTCGTTCAACCCGACTCCTGGCTGATTCCACTCGGCAAGTGAGGATAAAAACTGCGCGGCGCCTTCATCATCATTGCTAAAACCGGCATAAACAAATTCTGCGCAGGTTGGGCACCAGGCTTCAGTGTAAAAACGAATCAGCGGCGAGCCATGCCAGGAAAGCGTATGAATACCGGCGTAAGAGTCGGGATCGTGGATAATGCAGGGACGAAGCAATGCTTTTCCGTTACGTACTGAAAACGTAATATGGGCTACGTCGTGCTGTAGCAGGCTGATTTCAGGTCTATTGTTACGCCAAAACATCGCTGTTCATCCCTGGATTCTACTTTGCGCTTTATGCGTAGTATTGCAGCCGTTCCGCCAGCAAATCGACAAATCCCTGGCGGTCTACATCGACCATCACCGTCGCATTCGGCTTATTCCCCGTCAGGAAATAATAATCCACCACCGTCATCCCCTGGGTGTATTTCCCCTGGGTTTCCACGCCGACCCAACGCTCAACGGTGGTGAAAATCTCGGGCTTGAGCAGCCAGGCGATGGTGCACGGGTCGTGCAGCGGTGCGCCGACAAATCCCCATTTTTCGTCTTTGTGGTACTCCATAAAGAAGTCCAGCAGTTCGGCGACGATGGTGGAAATCGGGTTACCGATGGCGCGAAAGCGTTCGATATCGGCGGCGTGAATCTGTGCCTTATGAGTGACGTCCAGCCCGGCCATCACCACCGGAATGCCTGACTGGAAGACAATTTCTGCCGCTTCCGGGTCGACGTAAATATTAAATTCCGCAGCGGGCGTCCAGTTACCCAGCGCCATCGCGCCGCCCATGATCACAATGCGGGCGATTTTCGTATGCAGTTCCGGATGGCTATTCAGCAGCAGCGCCACGTTGGTCTGTGGGCCAGTGGAGACGATGGTGACCGGTTGTGCGCTCTCGCGCAGCGTTTTTGCCATCAGCTCAACGGCAGTGCCGCTTTGCGGGGCGAATGACGGCTCGGGCAGCGCCGGGCCGTCGAGGCCGCTTTCGCCGTGAACGTTATCGGCGATAATCAGTTCGCGCATGAGAGGTTTCACCGCGCCGCCCGCCACCGGAATATCCGGGCGTTTGAGCAGTGTCAGCATCCGCAGCACGTTGCGCAGGGTCTTCTCTGGCGTCTGGTTACCGGCGGAAGAGGTGATCGCTTTCACTTCCAGTTCAGGGGAGGCGAGGGCGAGAACGAGGGCGATCGCGTCATCATGACCCGGATCGCAATCAATAATAATGGGCAGTGCCATTGTGGCTCCTTGTAAGCGGTACTTTGTGACAAGGTTAACGCCCGGCTGGATACGTTTCGAGAAGCGAAGCGGTAAAGCGTGAGATAGCGCGCACTCTGACGTGCGCGCCGGGAAGATTAGTGCAGGATTTTCGCAAGGAAGTCTTTTGCGCGATCGGAACTGGGGTTAGCGAAGAACTCCTCTTTTGGCGAATCTTCGACGATTTTACCTTCATCCATAAAGATCACCCGGTTAGCCACTTTACGGGCAAAGCCCATTTCGTGCGTCACCACCATCATGGTCATCCCTTCGTTCGCCAGTTCGACCATCACGTCCAGCACCTCGTTGATCATTTCCGGATCGAGCGCGGAAGTCGGTTCATCGAATAACATGGCAATGGGGTCCATGCACAGCGCACGGGCGATGGCGACACGCTGCTGCTGACCGCCGGAAAGCTGCGCCGGGAACTTGTTGGCATGCGCAGACAGGCCAACGCGCTCCAGCAGCTTCAGGCCTTTATCGCGGGCGGCGGCCTTATCGCGTTTCAGCACTTTCACCTGCGCCAGCGTCAGGTTTTCGATGATCGACAGGTGGGGAAACAGTTCGAAGTGCTGGAATACCATGCCTACGCGGGAACGCAGTTTCGCCAGATCGGTTTTTTTGTCGTTCACAATAATGCCGTTAACGGTAATTTCGCCTTTTTGCACCGGTTCCAGACCGTTGACGGTCTTAATCAGCGTGGATTTACCGGAACCCGATGGTCCGCAGACTACCACCACTTCACCTTTTTTCACTTCTGTTGAACAATCGGTCAGCACCTGAAAGTGACCATACCATTTTGAAACATTTTTCAGGGTAATCATTAAACTGTCCTTTTCTTCAAATAGCTGACCAGCAACGACGCGCTCAGGCTGATAACAAAATAAACGGCGCCGGCGAACAGAATCATTTCGACCTGAGTACCGTCACGCTCGCCGATAGTCGACGCGGTGCGGAAGAAGTCCGCCAGGCTGAGTACATAAACTAAAGAGGTGTCCTGAAATAGCACGATGCCCTGCGTAAGCAACAGCGGCACCATCGCCCGAAACGCCTGCGGCAGAATAATGAGCTTCATCGACTGCCAGTGGGTCATCCCCAACGCCAGCGCGGCGCTGGACTGCCCGCGGGAAATACTTTGAATACCGGCGCGAATAATCTCGGAATAGTAGGCCGCTTCAAACATAGAGAATGCCACCATCGCGGAGATCAGGCGGATATCGGTTTTCGGCGATAGTCCCAGCACGTTTTGCAGAAAGCCGGGTACAATCAGATAGAACCACAGCAAGACCATCACCAACGGGATGGAACGGAAAACGTTAACATACGCTTTAGCAAACCAGGCGATAGGGGCGAAGCTTGAGAGGCGCATGACGGCCAGAATGGTTCCCCAGACTATCCCCACGATAACGGCGGTGACGGTGATCTTCAGCGTGATGACCAACCCGGCCAGCAGGTAAGGCAGTGAGGGGATAATCGAACTCCAGTCAAATTCGTACATTATTTGCTCCCCACGTTGCCCGGCAGGCGGACTTTGCGTTCAACCAGGCTCATGACCAGCATGATAACGGCGTTAATCAGCACATAGGCCAGCGTAATGGCGGTGAAGGATTCCCAGGCGTGCGCCGAGTAATCCAACAGTTTGCCTGCCTGCGCCGCCATATCCACCAGGCCGATGGTTGAGGCAATAGCCGAGTTTTTCACCAGGTTCATCATCTCTGACGTCATTGGCGGTACGATAACGCGATAGGCATTCGGCAGCAGGACATAGCGATAAGCCTGCGGCAGCGTTAGCCCCATCGCCAGCGCCGCGTTCTTCTGCCCGCGAGGCAGAGACTGAATCGCGGCGCGCACCTGTTCGCAAACGCGGGCGGCGGTAAACAGTCCCAGACAGATCATTGAGGAGAGGAAAAACTGAATATTGGGATCGAGTTCCGCCTTAAACCACATGCCAAGATCTTCCGGCAACAGTTCAGGCACCACCAGGTACCAGGTGAAGAATTGCACGATCAGCGGCACATTACGGAACAGTTCTACGTACAACGTGCCCAGTCCGGAGAGGAAACGGTTGGGAACGGTACGTAAAATGCCGAAAATAGATCCTACCAGGAAAGCGATAATCCAGGCGGTAATCGAAAGGGCGACGGTGACCTGAAAACCACTCCATAGCCAGCCGAGATAGGTGGTATTGCCGAAGGGGGCTTCCTGTAAAAAAATACCCCAGTTCCAGTCTATTGACATACATCTACTCCGAAAAAAAAGGGTAGCAGCGCTACCCTCGAAGATTGTTGCCCGGCGATTTGCGGCTTCAGGCCCGATGGGGAACGACCATCAGGCTTATAGTCTGTCCGTGCTGAGCGACAATCGAGAGGACAGGAGTCCCGTCCCATTTAGTTTTAGTTAGTTAAGCGCTTTATCATTCGGTGCTTTGAACAGGGCTTTCATCTCGTCAGACAACTCGAAATTCATGTTCAGGTTTTTCGGTGGGATCGGATTTTTAAACCACTTATCAAACCACTTTTCCGCTTCGCCGGAGGTTTGCGCCTGGGCGATGGTATCGTCCATCAGCTTTTTAAACTCAGGGTCGTTTTTACGCAGCATACAGCCGTAGGCTTCCTGGGACTGCGGTTTACCGACAATCTCCCAGTTATCCGGTTTCTTGGCTTTGGCGCGCTCGCCGGCCAGCAGCGCGTCATCCATCATAAAGGCGACGGCGCGACCGCTTTCCAGGGTGCGGAACGAGTCACCGTGGTCTTTCGCGCTAATAATACGCATCCCCATCTTTTGCTCTTCGTTAAGCTTATGCAGCAGAATTTCAGAGGTCGTCCCGGAGGTGACGACGACCGCTTTGCCTTTCAGATCCGGGAAATCTTTAATATCGCCGCCTTTTTTAGTCAGCAGTCGCGTCCCGACGACGAAAATCGTATCGGAGAAGGCGGCCTGTTTCTGGCGCTCAAGGTTGTTAGTCGTTGAACCACATTCAAAATCGAAGGTTCCGTTTTGCAACAGCGGAATACGGTTTTGCGAGGTGATCGGGATCAGCTTCACCTGCAGATCGGGCTTGTTAAGTTTCTTTTTTACCGCTTCCACAATGGCGTTGGAGTAGTCCTGGGAATAGCCGACCACTTTCTGCTGGTTGTCGTAATAAGAAAAGGGCACAGAAGATTCGCGATGCCCGACGACGATCACGCCATTTTTAGCGATCTTGTCCAGGGTGCTACCAGCGGCAGGCGCGCCATCTTCTGCGTGCGCAAGGCCCGCAGACAGTCCCATGACCAGCATTGCTGTGGTTAGCTTACGTAATTGCATATCCAACTCCTTTATCATCTGCGCCGTCGACGCATTGATAGCTATTGTGATGTTGTTATTGCCTGCAACTTGCGCGTGCAGTGTTATGTGTGTTTGTTAACATTTAGTGTGGCTTGTTGTAAATATTTTGCTGCGATATTGTTTATTTTTGCGAAGTGCGCCGCACCGTTCAGAGGCAAAAATCCTACATTGCACCGTTCAGGTGCTACCGATGATCGATTTTGGTGCGACCAGGTTGCACAAGCAGCCAGAACAGGTTTGCCATGTTTAACAAAGCAATAGACGTGCCAGAATGAGGGAAAAAAGGAGGATTTTCAGGCCGGATAAATGAAGTGCTATCCGGCCTGGGGAGAGATTATTTCCGTCGTTGTCGCAGACTCATCACTACCGCGCCAAAAGCAAACAGCGCGGTCAGTACCCATAGCGGCCAGTTGCCGGTACGGGCATAGGGAGTTAACCCCGTGGTTGGCGTGACATTGGTGGTCAGTACCTGGCGTGTGAACTGCGGGATCATCGCCTGAATCTCGCCCTGAGGGCCAATCACCGCCGTAATACCGTTATTAGTACTGCGCAGCAACGGACGCGCCAGCTCCAGCGAACGCATCCGCGCCATCTGGAAATGTTGCCACGGGCCTATGGACTTACCAAACCAGGCGTCGTTAGAAATCGTCAGCAGATAGTCGGTGTCCGGGCGGAAGTTATCCCGCACCTGTTCGCCAAGAATAATTTCATAGCAGATTGCCGCCGTCAGCTTATAGTCGTGCGCATGTAACTGCGGCTGGATATAAGGGCCGCGGCTAAAGGAGGACATGGGCAGATCGAAGAACGGCGCCAGCGGACGCAGGATAGACTCCAGCGGAACGAACTCGCCAAAGGGCACAAGGTGATTTTTATTGTAGCGATTGGGCGAGTCATAACTGTATGGATTATCCTTGCCCAACGTAATAATCGTATTGTAGGTGTCGTATCGATTCTGTTTATTGAGACGCGCATCGACAATACCGGTGATCAGCGTGCTATTTTTTTCGCGTAACATCTCGTCCAGCGAACGAAGGAAAGGCTGCTGATTGATTTCGAGATCCGGAATCGCCGACTCAGGCCAGATAATAATCTGTGATTTGCCTAACTCTGGGCGAGTTTCGTTGAGATAAATTTTTAGCGTATTCAGTAGCTGGTTTTCGTCCCACTTCAGCGACTGCGGAATATCGCCCTGCACCAGCGATACCTGGGTCGCTTTGGTAGGTTCCAGCGTAAACCACTGGATATAACGTAGCGGAAAGGGCAAAGCAAACAGAATCACGGCGACAGCCAGCGGACGCCAGTTCCGCGTCGCCAGTGCCAGCGCTAACAGGCCGCTGACCATCATCAGCAGGAAGTTGATCGCTTCGACGCCCATTACCGGCGCCAGGCCTTTTAGCGGGCCGTCGACCTGACTATAGCCAAATTGCAGCCAGGGGAAGCCGGTCAGCACCCAGCCGCGTAAAAATTCGGTGATTTGCCATATTGCAGGCGCGGCAATAGCGACGCGCAGCCAGTTGGTTTTTGGCCACAGGCGCGACAAAATCCCGGCAAACAGTCCGGTATACAGCGAGAGATAAGCTGCAAGCAGCACCACCAGAAAAACGTTAACCGGGCCCGGCATGCCGCCAAACTGCGCGATACTGACATAAACCCAGTTAATCCCGCTACCGAAAAGTCCGAGTCCCCAGCAATAGCCGATGGCGGCAGACTGGAGCGGGCGGCGATTAAACGTTAAGGCCTGCAGCCCGATAAGCGACACTATCGCTGCGGGCCAGACGTCATACGGAGAGAAAGCCAGTGTTCCGCAGGCGCCGAATAATAACGCCAGCAGCAGGCGAATACGCTGGCGTTCAATTAACGAGGCAAATGCCATTTTTAGTCCACTATTGCTGTTATTCGTCCAGTTTTGGCTGGGGCGAGTCATCCGGGATCCTGACATGCACCTGAATAATGCGACGACTATCGGCCATCGCCACTTTGAACTGGTAACCATCAATGTCAATGGTTTCGCCGCGGGCCGGTAAATGGCCGAACGCCTGCATCACCAGTCCGCCGATGGTATCGACTTCTTCATCGCTGAAGTGGGTGCCGAAAGCGTCATTGAAGTCTTCAATCGACGCCAGCGCGCGAATCGTCCAGGTATGGCGGCTAAGCTGACGGAAGTCGATATCGTCTTCTTCGTCATACTCATCTTCAATTTCACCGACAATCAGTTCGAGGATGTCTTCGATAGTCACAAGGCCGGAAACGCCGCCAAACTCATCGATCACGATCGCCATATGGTAACGCTGGGAGCGGAACTCCTTGAGCATACGGTCAACCCGTTTGCTTTCCGGTACGACAACCGCGGTGCGTAACACTTTGTCCATGCTGAAGGCTTCGGCATCGCTGCGCATAAACGGCAGCAAATCTTTGGCCATCAGAATCCCTTCAATGTGATCTTTATCTTCGCTGATCACCGGAAAACGCGAGTGGGCGGACTCGATGATAACATCGAGACATTCGTCCAGCGTCTGGTTGCGTTTCAGGGTAATCATCTGGGAGCGCGGGATCATAATATCGCGTACGCGCTGGTCGGCGATGTCCATTACGCCTTCGAGCATATCGCGCGTATCTTCATCGATAAGCTCGTTCTGCCCGGAATCACGGATCAGCGCCAGCAACTCATCGCGGTTTTTAGGTTCACCGTGGAAAAGCTGGCTGAGTAGCAGGGAAAAAAATCCCTTTTTACTGTTTACTGTGTCACTACTGTGTGAATTGTCGTCGCTCATGGCGTCGTATGGGTTCTCATGTTAGTTAATACAAAGCTCGTCATGCGTATACTCAGCTGTGACGGCATGTTTTGCCTGATGGCGCTACGCTTATCAGGCCTACAAAAGGCATGAATGTAGGCCGGATAAGGCGCAAGCGTCGCCATCCGGCAAGCTACTATTCTGCAATCTTCTCGGCAATGTACGGATCCTCATAGCCCATAGCAAGCATAATCTCCGTTTCGAGAGACTCCATCTCTTCCGCTTCGTCATCGTCGATATGATCGTAACCCAGCAAATGCAGGCTACCGTGCACGACCATGTGCGCCCAGTGCGCCTCCAGCGGCTTGCTCTGTTCCTGCGCTTCCTGCTCCACGACCTGACGGCAAATAATCAGATCGCCCAGTAGCGGCATTTCAATGCCGGGGGGCGCTTCAAACGGGAAGGAGAGAACATTAGTGGGTTTATCTTTCCCGCGGTACGTCAAATTAAGGTTGTGGCTTTCGGCCTCATCCACCAGACGGATTGTGACTTCCGCCTCTTCCTGAAACTGCGGAATAACGCCGTCCAGCCAGCGTTGAAACTGAGCTTCATCCGGCAGGCCCGCGTGGTTTTCACAGGCCAACTGTAAATCGAGGATCACCTGGCTCATTTCTGTTCCTGCTCCTGGGCTTCACGCTTACGCTCCGCCGCCAACGCCGCTTTGCGTTTTTGTTCGGCCTCTTCCCAGGCTTCATAGGCGTTCACAATGCGGGCAACGACCGGATGGCGCACCACGTCTTCGCTGTGGAAGAAGTTGAAACTGATTTCATCGACTTCCGCCAGCACTTCAATGGCATGACGCAAGCCGGATTTGGTGTTGCGTGGCAGGTCAATCTGCGTCACGTCGCCGGTGATCACCGCTTTCGAGTTAAAGCCGATACGCGTCAGGAACATCTTCATCTGTTCGATAGTGGTGTTCTGGCTTTCATCCAGAATGATAAAGGCGTCGTTTAATGTGCGTCCGCGCATATAGGCCAGCGGCGCGACTTCAATCACATTGCGCTCAATTAGCTTCTCGACTTTTTCAAAACCGAGCATTTCGAACAGCGCGTCATACAGCGGACGCAGGTACGGGTCCACCTTCTGACTTAAATCGCCTGGCAGAAAGCCGAGTTTTTCGCCCGCTTCCACCGCCGGACGGGTCAGTAGAATACGGCGAATCTCCTGGCGCTCCAGGGCGTCTACCGCAGCGGCGACCGCAAGATAAGTTTTACCGGTACCCGCCGGGCCGACGCCAAAGGTAATATCATGATCGAGAATATTGGCGATGTACTGCGCCTGGTTCGGGGTACGCGGTTTAATCACGCCGCGCTTGGTTTTGATATTAATAGCTTTGCCATAGTCAGGCACGCTTTCCGCGCTCTGTTCCAGCACCCGCGCTTCTTTGATCGCCAGATGAATTTGTTCCGGTTCGATATCCTGAGTCTGGCCGCGCATCGGTGCGGTATCGACATACAGACTTCGCAAAATATCTGTCGCCGCGGTCACGCAAATCGGACGACCGGTCAGTTTAAAGTGATTGTCACGGCGGTTGATTTCAATACCGAGACGACGTTCGAGCTGTTTAATATTGTCATCAAACGGCCCGCAAAGGCTCAACAGACGGGCGTTGTCTGCGGGCTCAAGGGTAATTTCGCGAGTGTCTATATTCAAACTGTTCCTCTTGTGTCTGTATCGCCGGACGCTGAACATTTACCGGCATCTAAGGAAATTATTCACGCCATAGGGAAAAGGCGCAAGCATTGCAATGAAGATGGGGATGAAGAGAGAAAATTGCAAGGCCCGTCGGGCGACAGGCCATGACCAGGAAGCCCGACAGGCGTAGCACCATCGGGCATTATTGCCTTTCCTGCAGGATTAAGGCTGGTAGAATCCTACGCCCAGCTCATTTTCTTTACGGATACGGGCAATGACGGACTCCGGCGTTTCGGCGACGCGCAGCCCCATTTCATCTTCGGTACGCACCACTTTTCCGCGCAGGGAGTTCGGATAGACGTCAGTAATTTCCACATCGACAAACTTACCAATCATCTCCGGCGTGCCTTCAAAGTTCACCACCCGATTGTTTTCGGTACGGCCAGACAGTTCCATAATGTTTTTACGTGACGTGCCTTCCACCAGAATGCGCTGTGTCGTGCCGAGCATACGGCGGCTCCATGCCATCGCCTGCTGATTGATACGCTCTTGCAGAATATACAGACGCTGCTTTTTCTCTTCTTCCGGTACGTCATCAACCATATCGGCAGCCGGCGTTCCCGGACGCGCAGAGAAGATAAAGCTGTAGCTCATATCAAAGTTGACGTCAGCGATAAGCTTCATGGTTTTTTCGAAATCATCGGTAGTTTCGCCTGGGAAACCGACGATAAAGTCAGAGCTTATCTGAATGTCCGGCCGCGCCGCGCGCAGTTTACGGATGATTGCTTTATATTCCAGCGCAGTGTGGGTGCGCCCCATCAGATTCAACACGCGATCGGAACCGCTCTGTACCGGCAGATGCAGGAAACTGACCAGCTCCGGCGTATCGCGGTACACCTCGATAATATCGTCGGTGAACTCAATCGGATGGCTGGTGGTAAAGCGAATACGGTCAATGCCGTCGATGGCGGCAACCAGACGCAGCAGATCGGCAAAGGTGCCAGTGGTGCCGTCGTAGTTTTCTCCGCGCCAGGCGTTAACGTTCTGGCCCAACAGGTTGACCTCACGCACGCCCTGCGCCGCTAACTGGGCGATTTCGAACAGGATATCGTCTGAGGGACGGCTGACTTCTTCACCGCGGGTATACGGTACCACGCAGTAAGTACAATATTTATTGCAGCCTTCCATGATAGAAACGAAAGCGGTCGGGCCTTCTGCGCGCGGTTCCGGCAAACGGTCGAACTTCTCGATTTCCGGGAAGCTGATATCGACCACCGGGCTACGGTCGCCACGCACGGAGTTAATCATCTCCGGCAGGCGGTGTAAGGTTTGCGGGCCAAAAATAATGTCGACGTAATGGGCGCGTTGACGAATGTGCTCGCCTTCCTGGGAAGCCACGCAGCCGCCGACGCCGATAATCAGATCGGGATTTTTCTCTTTTAACAGTCTCCAGCGACCTAATTGATGGAAGACTTTTTCCTGAGCCTTCTCGCGGATTGAGCAGGTATTCAACAGCAGCACATCCGCCTCTTCCGCCACGTCGGTCAGTTGATAGCCGTGGGTGGCGTCCAGCAGATCGGCCATCTTCGATGAATCGTACTCGTTCATCTGACAGCCCCAGGTTTTAATATGGAGTTTTTTAGTCATCGACTTGCTCTTGCGAAATAGTGGCTGAAAAGCAGGGCGCATAGTGTAATGCTTTGGCGCGGTTGTGACCAGTATGACTGACGTCAGCCCTAATGGGTAAAAAATCCTGTAAACTTGTCTAAAACGTAACAGGATGAATGACCATGACAAATCAACCAACGGAAATTGCCATTGTCGGCGGGGGAATGGTCGGCGGCGCGCTGGCGCTGGGTCTGGCGCAGCAAGGGTTTACGGTGATGGTAATAGAACATGCCGCGCCTGCGCCGTTTGTGGCTGACAGCCAGCCTGACGTGCGGATTTCGGCCATTAGCGCGGCATCCGTGGCGCTGCTCAAGGGACTGGGCGTTTGGGAGGCGGTGCAGGGGATGCGTAGCCATCCTTATCGGCGACTGGAGACCTGGGAGTGGGAAAACGCCCATGTGGTGTTCGACGCCGCTGAACTCAAGCTGCCGCTGTTAGGCTATATGGTAGAGAACCACGTCCTGCAACAGGCGCTGTGGCAGGCGCTGGAAGCGCACCCCGGCGTGACGCTGCGCGTTCCGGCTTCACTGGCGGCATTGCACCGCCGCCGCGATGGTTATGCGCTGGAACTGGCCGACGGCGAATGGGTAACGCCGAAGTTAGTGATTGGCGCCGATGGCGCGAATTCGCAGGTTCGGCAAATGGCGGGAATTGGCATTCATGCCTGGCAATATGCGCAGTCGTGTATGCTTATCACCGTCAAGTGTGAAAATGCGCCAGGCGACAGCACCTGGCAGCAGTTTACGCCAACGGGGCCGCGCGCCTTTTTGCCGCTGTTCGACGATTGGGCGTCGCTGGTGTGGTATGACGCTCCGGCACGTATTCGCCAGCTACAGAGTTTATCGATGACGCAATTGCAGGTGGAAATTAACCAGCACTTTCCGGCGCGTCTGGGGGCGGTGATGCCTGTCGCGGCGGGCGCGTTTCCGCTAACCCGTCGTCACGCGTTGCAGTATGCGCAACCGGGGCTGGCGCTGGTAGGCGACGCGGCGCATACCATTCATCCGCTGGCCGGGCAGGGCGTCAACCTGGGGTATCGGGATGTTGATGCGTTGATTGATGTGCTGGCGAGTGCCCGTAGCTATGGCGAGTCCTGGGCCAGCCATTCGGTGTTGAAACGCTATCAGACGCGGCGCATGGCAGATAATTTTATGATGCAAAGTGGAATGGATCTGTTTTATGCCGGGTTCAGCAATGAACTGCCGCCGCTGCGTATTTTACGCAATATGGGGCTGATGGCGGCGCAGCGCGCAGGCGTGCTAAAACGTCAGGCGCTGAAGTATGCGTTGGGGTTGTAGTTTGTGTTATGCCGGGTGGCGGATACCTTACCCGGCCTGTATTCGCCCGTAGGCCTGATAAGCGTAGCGCCATCAGGCAGTCCGAATTGCCAGAAAAGCAAAAAGCTCGCCGAAGCGAGCTTTTTAAAGGTGGCTGGGGTACGAGGATTCGAACCTCGGAATGCCGGAATCAGAATCCGGTGCCTTACCGCTTGGCGATACCCCAATTGTCGTACTTCTTGCGCTCGTTAGCAGAGCGTCTTTAAAACTGGCTGGGGTACGAGGATTCGAACCTCGGAATGCCGGAATCAGAATCCGGTGCCTTACCGCTTGGCGATACCCCAACAAATTATTTTCGAACCGGTCGAATACCTCGACGCGTTCTGAATATGGTGGCTACGACGGGATTCGAACCTGTGACCCCATCATTATGAGTGATGTGCTCTAACCAACTGAGCTACGTAGCCAGATGATTTCTTCGATGGCTGGGGTACCTGGATTCGAACCAGGGAATGCCGGTATCAAAAACCGGTGCCTTACCGCTTGGCGATACCCCAATACCGTCGCGGTGAACCGCAAACTCGAAGAAATATGGCTGGGGTACCTGGATTCGAACCAGGGAATGCCGGTATCAAAAACCGGTGCCTTACCGCTTGGCGATACCCCATCCGTACAACGCTTATCGGTGAATGGTGCGGGAGGCGAGACTTGAACTCGCACACCTTGCGGCGCCAGAACCTAAATCTGGTGCGTCTACCAATTTCGCCACTCCCGCAAAAAAGATGGTGGCTACGACGGGATTCGAACCTGTGACCCCATCATTATGAGTGATGTGCTCTAACCAACTGAGCTACGTAGCCATCTTTTTTCGCGTTACCTTATCGGCGTTGCGGGGCGCATTATGCGTATTGAGCCTTGAAGCGTCAACCTCTTTTTCATCGAAAAACGTCGGAAAGTGTCTGTTTGGTTAGGTTGCGAACAGCGTGGCGCAATATTCGGCAATTATTGGTTATTAATCGTTTTTCCGAAAGTGGTTTGCTATAAAAAAAGAGCCCCTAAGGGCTCTTTCGCCATCGTTAATTTACTGGTACGCCGACTGATGCACGCCGACCGCGCGGCCTGACGGGTCATCCATCGTTTTGAATGCTTCATCCCACTCAATGGCTTTGGCGGAAGAACAGGCCACGGACGGGCCGCCGGGTACGCATTCCGCCGCGCTCGGCACCGGGAACAATTCTTCAAAAATTTCCCGGTACAAGTACGCCTCTTTAGACGATGGCGTGTTGTATGGAAAGCGGAAGCGGGCGGTTTCCAGTTGTTGATCGGAAATCTGTTTCGCCGCCACCTCTTTCAGCGTATCGATCCAGCTGTAGCCTACGCCGTCAGAGAATTGCTCTTTCTGACGCCACGCGACGCTTGCTGGCAGATAAGACTCGAAGCACTCGCGCAGCACGTGTTTTTCCATCTTGCCGTTGCCGCACATTTTATCCTGTGGGTTGATACGCATCGCCACGTCGAGGAATTTTTTATCCAGGAACGGTACGCGCGCTTCCACGCCCCAAGCGGACATCGCTTTGTTGGCGCGGGCGCAGTCATACATATGCAGCGCCTGTAGCTTACGGACCGTCTCTTCATGTAACTCTTTGGCGTTCGGCGCTTTATGGAAGTACAGGTAGCCGCCAAACACCTCATCGGAACCTTCGCCGGAGAGCACCATTTTGATGCCCATCGCTTTGATCTTACGCGACATCAGATACATTGGCGTTGAGGCGCGGATAGTGGTCACGTCATAGGTTTCAATGTGATAGATAACATCACGAATGGCATCAAGGCCTTCCTGCACGGTGAAGTGAATTTCATGGTGCACGGTGCCGAGGTGGTTAGCCACTTCCTGGGCCGCCTTCAGGTCAGGCGAACCTTCCAGACCGACCGCAAAAGAGTGCAACTGTGGCCACCAGGCTTCGGAGCGCTCCTGATCTTCGACGCGACGGGCGGCGAATTTTTTGGTGATAGCCGAGATAATCGACGAGTCCAGACCGCCGGAGAGCAGCACGCCGTAAGGGACGTCGGACATCAGGTGGCTTTTCACGGATTCTTCCAGCGCCTGACGCAGCGCGTTTTTGTCGGTGACGTTGTCTTTTACCGCATCGAACTCAAACCAGTCGCGCTGATAGTACTGACGAATTTCGCCGTCTTTGCTCCACAGGTAGCTGCCCGCCGGGAACTCTTTAATGGTGCGGCAGACCGGGGTCAGCGCTTTCATTTCTGACGCTACGTAGAAGTTGCCGAATTCGTCATAGCCCATATAGAGCGGAATAATACCGATATGGTCACGACCAATCAGATAAGCGTCTTTTTCGCTGTCATACAGGGCGAAGGCGAACATCCCCTGTAAATCGTCAAGGAAATCCGGCCCTTTTTCCTGATATAGCGCGAGAATAACTTCGCAGTCGGAGCCTGTCTGGAACGCGTAACGATCGCCATACTCCGCGCGTAACGTTTGATGGTTATAAATTTCACCGTTCACCGCCAGCACGTGGGTTTTTCTGGCGTTATACAGGGGCTGGGCGCCGGCGTTAACATCAACAATCGACAAACGTTCATGTGCGAGAATCGCGTTATCGCAAGCGTAGATGCCGGACCAGTCCGGGCCGCGATGGCGCATCAGGCGTGACAGTTCAAGGGCTTTTTTACGCAGTTCCGCTGCATCTGTTTTGATATCGAATACGCCGAAAATAGAACACATAGCCTTCTCCGTTAATCTGTTGCGTCGTACTTTTTGTGTTTGCTTGACTAAAAAATGCCGCAAAGGCGTGGAAGGCGCAAGGGGATTACGGTCTGAAAAATGAAAAATGCAATCGTCATTGTTGATTAGTGAAAAATGATTACGTATTGCGCGGATTTATTGATGGATCTTCAGTTTTATCGTGGTTTAATTGAATTATGTTTTTCCTGATGACGTTTCGCTTATCAGGCCTACAATGTTGTTCGAACCGTAGGCCTGAAAGCGGCGCGTCATCGGGCAGGGGACAGGTTTAGATAACGTCTATCTCGGCGACGGAAGGGTAAATCCAGCTTGGGCGGAACGGCATACTGTCAATATCATTGATTGTTGATACGCCTGAAAGTACCAGAATGGTCTCCAGACCGGCCTGGAACCCCGCCAGAATGTCGGTGCGCAGGTTGTCGCCGACGATAACGGTCTCTTCCGAGTGCGCCTGCATTTTGTTTAACGCCGCGCGGATGATCCACGGGCTGGGTTTGCCGACATAAAACGGCTTCCGGCCGGAAATTTTTTCAATGCCTGCGCACAGCGCGCCGCAGGCCGGATAAAAGCCGCGACCGTGAGTATCCGGGTTGGTAGCGATAAAGCGCGCGCCATTGGCGACGAAAAATGCCGCTTTATGCATCATGTCCCAGTTGTAGGAGCGGGTCTCTCCAACGATGACAAAATCAGGGTTCACATCGGTAATGGTAAAACCCGCTTTATAGAGCTCGTGAATGAGCGCGCCTTCGCCCACGACATACGCTTTCTTACCTTCCTGACGGCGCAGAAAATCGGCTGTCGCCATTGCTGACGTATAAAACACGCTGTCCGGCACGTTAACGCCAGCGGTAGCAAAACGGTTCGCCAGATCCTGGCCGGTTTGCGACGGGTAATTGGTCAGCAGCACCAGCGGCAGACCTTTTTCCAGAATCCCCGTCAGAAATTCCGCCGCACCGGGTACGGCTACGTTGTCGTGCATCAGCACGCCGTCGATATCGCAGATTACATTCTTGATGGTCATGAACTACCCAGGGAATTTGTGAATAATCCGATACTATAAGAGCGCATCAACTTTCCAGCAAACGTTGCAGCAATGTTCCGTTGAGCATGGCGCGTTTAACTAAGGCAAATGCGCCGATAGCAGAACGGTGATCCAGCGTGGAGCGTACCACCGGCAAATTTTTGCGAAATGCCTTTAACGCCTGCGTATTGATACAGCTTTCGATAGCGGGCAACAGGACTTTATCGGCTTCAATGATCTCGCCGGCAATGACGATTTTTTGCGGGTTAAACAGGTTGATAGCAATGGCGATCGTTTTGCCCAAATGGCGACCAACATGCTCAATGACTTCCGAGGCCAGGCTGTCGCCCCGGTTTGCCGCCTTACAGATGGTTTTAATCGTGCAGTCGTCAAGCGGAACACGGCTTTGATACCCTTGTTTAAGCAAATTCAGCACCCGTTGTTCAATCGCCGCATTGGCGGCAATGGTTTCCAGACAGCCGAAATTACCGCAGTGGCAGCGCTCGCCCAGCGGCTCCACCTGAATATGCCCAATTTCACCGACGTTGCCGTTACGGCCAATGAAGATGCGTCCGTTGGAGATAATCCCGGCGCCTGTACCACGATGAACGCGCACCAGAATCGAGTCCTCGCAATCCTGACTGGCGCCGAAGTAGTGTTCCGCCAGCGCCAGGCTACGGATATCGTGTCCCACGAAACAGGTAACGTGAAACCGTTTTTCCAGCGCTTCAACCAGTCCCCAGTTTTCAACCTGAATGTGCGGCATGTAACGAATCACGCCGCTTTCCGGATCGACAAGCCCTGGCAGGATCACCGAGATAGCGATCAATTCACGAATTTTACGCTGACAGCTATCAATAAAGACGGCGATAGTGTTGAGCAGCGCATGTTCCAGCGTCTCCTGGGTGCGCTCCGGTAGCGGATAATGCTCCTCAGCGACCACTTTACTGCTCAGATCGTAGAGCGTTAAAGTGGTGTCATGACGGCCCAGGCGAACGCCAATGGCGTGGAAGTTACGGGTTTCCGTGACGATAGAGATAGCGCGGCGGCCTCCGGTAGAGGCCTGCTGATCGACTTCTTTGATCAGCCCGCGTTCAATGAGTTGACGCGTAATTTTCGTTACGCTGGCGGGAGCAAGCTGGCTTTGCTCGGCAATTTGTATGCGCGAGATAGGACCATGCTGGTCAATCAGGCGGTAAACGGCCGCGCTGTTAAGCTGTTTTACGAGATCAACGTTACCTATCTGAGCTTGTCCGCCTGGTGTCATATTCTCACTTACTCAAGTCAACGACCTCGTCACCATTAACGATGGTCTTGATAATTTTAAAATCGTGGGTGAACGCGGTCAGGTTGGCGACTTTACCCGGCGCAATGCTACCGAGATGTTTATCAACGCCGATAGCGCGTGCCGGATAGAGCGTTGCCATGCGCAGCACTTCATCCAGCGCGATGCCGCAATGCGCGACCAGGTTGCGTACGCCTTCAATCATGGTTAAGGACGAACCGCTCAACGTACCGTTTTCATCCACACACAGTCCATTGCGGTAGTATATTGTTTTACCTGCGAAAATGAACTGCTCAATATTGGCCCCCGCCGGTGCGGTGGCGTCTGTCACCAGACAAAGTTTGTCGCCTTTCAGGCGTTTGGCATTGCGAATGTTGGCGTAGTCGACATGCAGACCATCGGCGATAACGCCGCAATAAATATCCGCTTCGTCCAGAACAGCGCCAGCAAGGCCCGGCTCACGCCCTGTAATGTACGGCATCGCGTTAAACAGGTGAGTCGCAAAGGTAATCCCGGCGCGGAAGCCCGCTTTTGCCTCTTTTAACGTCGCGTTGGAGTGGCCTGCGGAAACCACAATGCCCGCATTCGCCAGTTTTGCGATTACGTCAGCAGGCACCATTTCCGGCGCGAGAGTGACTTTGGTGATGACGTCGGCATTATCGCATAAGAAATCGACCAGCGCAGCGTCTGGTTTACGCACGAAATCAGGATTATGGGTGCCTTTTTTTACCAGATTAAGCCAGGGGCCTTCCAGGTGGAGACCCAGCGCCTGGTGCGGATGTTTTTCCAGGTATTCGCGCATGACGCGAATGCCCTGTTTCATCAATTCGTCGCTGGTAGTGATAAGCGTTGGCAAAAAGTTAGTACAGCCCGATTTTTCATTGGCTTTCTGCATAATTTCCAGCGTTTCAACGCTGACGGCTTCTGCGGTATCGTTAAACTGCACGCCGCCGCAGCCGTTTAGCTGCACATCAATAAAACCGGGGGAGAGAATGGCCCCATTCAATGAGCGTTGTTCTATTCCCGGCGGCAGTTCGGCCATCGGACAAACGCGGTCAATCAGGCCATTAGCGACAACAAGCGCATGGTCATCAAGAATTTCGTGACCGGTAAAGATCCGGCCCTGGGTTAAAGCATACATTCCGACCCCCGATATCAAAAATTTACCGCCCCGCATTGACTGGCGGGGCGGAGACAACATTACAGACCTTTAATATTTTCTGCTTCTAATTCATTGAAATATTTCAATGTTTTAACTTTAAGTTCCATTGTGGACGGCTCATCGCATACCACAACCGCTTTCGGATGGAGTTGCAGGCAGCTAATGGTCCACATGTGGTTGACGTTGCCTTCAACCGCCGCCTGCAGCGCCTGGGCTTTCTGATGGCCCAGCACCAGAATCATCACTTCTTCCGCATCCAGCAGCGTGCCTACGCCTACCGTCAGCGCGTATTTCGGCACCTGGTTTACGTCACCGTCAAAGAAGCGGGAGTTCGCTACGCGAGTATCATGGGTTAACGTTTTGATACGGGTACGGGAAGCCAGGGAAGACGCCGGTTCGTTAAAGGCGATGTGACCGTCGTTGCCGACGCCGCCCATAAACAGATGGATTTTACCGTAAGAACGAATTTTTTCTTCATATTGACGGCATTCCGCATCGATATCCGGTGCGTTACCGTTGAGAAGATTGATGTTTTCTGCTGGAATATCAACGTGATCGAAAAAGTTACGATGCATAAAGCTGTGGTAGCTTTCCGGGTGCTCTTTCGGCAGGCCAACATATTCGTCCATATTAAAGGTGACCACATGCTTAAAGCTGACCTCGCCCGCTTTGTGCATCTCAACCAGCGCTTTGTACGCCGTTAGCGGCGTGCCGCCGGTAGGCAGCCCAAGGACAAACGGACGATCGGCGGTCGGTTTGAACGCATTAATACGGTTAACGATATGGCGAGCGGCCCATTTGCCAACCTGTTCTGCGGTACTCAGGGGGATCAGTCTCATTCTTCACCTCAATAATCAATGTCAAAATTTGGCGGATCGTATTAAGCGTAACCTGGATATCCAGGGTTCGTGTTCAATCCGTCCTGATTTTTTGAATCATAAAATAAGTTTTCCGTGTTAGCCAGTAGATGGTGGGGGTAATTACGATATTTAGTGATTATAATCACAAAAAACACCCGTTTAATTTGCGAGGCGAATTAATTTTCCACACACTCTGCAGAAGATGATCTCACCGTTCGATTACAGAACATCACGTTTTTAACGTTTGCAGCACAATAAAAAACGGCTTCAAAGAAGCCATATCGGCGTCTCGTAGGGGGAATAAGATGAATATTTTAGGTTTTTTCCAGCGGCTGGGTAGGGCGTTGCAGCTCCCTATCGCCGTGTTGCCGGTGGCAGCGTTGTTGCTGCGATTCGGCCAACCAGATTTGCTGAATATGCCGTTTATCGCGCAAGCGGGCGGGTCTATTTTCGATAACCTGGCGTTGGTTTTCGCTATCGGCGTGGCCTCCAGTTGGTCTAAAGATAGCGCAGGCGCGGCAGCGCTGGCGGGAGCCGTGGGTTACTTCGTCATGACCAAAGCGATGGTGACGATTAACCCGGAAATCAACATGGGCGTGCTGGCGGGGATTATTACCGGTCTGGTCGGCGGCGCGGTTTATAATCGCTGGTCTGGTATCAAACTGCCTGATTTTCTCAGTTTCTTCGGTGGAAAACGTTTTGTGCCGATCGCAACGGGCTTTTTCTGTCTGGTGCTGGCCGCTATTTTCGGTTACGTCTGGCCGCCGGTACAGCATGGCATCCATGCGGGCGGTGAATGGATCGTTTCCGCAGGCGCGCTGGGTTCCGGTATCTTTGGCTTCATCAACCGTCTGCTGATCCCCACCGGTCTGCATCAGGTACTGAACACCATCGCCTGGTTCCAGATTGGCGAATTCACCAATGCCGCAGGCACTGTATTCCACGGCGACATCAACCGCTTCTATGCTGGCGACGGCACGGCGGGGATGTTTATGTCCGGCTTCTTCCCGATCATGATGTTTGGTCTGCCGGGCGCCGCTCTGGCGATGTATTTCGCCGCGCCGAAAGAACGTCGTCCGATGGTGGGCGGTATGCTGCTGTCTGTCGCGATCACCGCGTTTCTGACCGGCGTAACCGAGCCGCTGGAATTCCTGTTTATGTTCCTGGCGCCGCTGCTGTACCTCCTGCACGCCATTTTGACCGGTATCAGCCTGTTCGTCGCGACGTTGCTGGGTATCCATGCGGGCTTCTCTTTCTCGGCAGGCGCGATCGACTATGTTCTGATGTATAACCTGCCAGCGGCCAGCAATAACGTCTGGATGTTGCTGGTGATGGGCGTTGTATTCTTTATCATCTACTTCCTGCTGTTCAGCGCGGTTATTCGTATGTTTAACCTGAAAACGCCGGGCCGCGAAGATAAAGTTGATGAGATGGTAACGGAAGAAGCCAACAGCAACACCGAAGAAGGGTTAACGCAACTGGCGACCAGCTATATTGCTGCGGTTGGCGGTACGGACAACCTGAAAGCGATCGATGCGTGTATTACCCGTCTGCGCCTGACCGTGAATGACTCTGCTCGCGTCAACGATGCGGCCTGCAAACGCCTCGGCGCTTCCGGCGTGGTGAAACTGAACAAACAGACCATTCAGGTTATTGTCGGCGCGAAAGCGGAATCGATTGGCGATGAAATGAAGAAAGTGGTGGCGCGGGGGCCGGTCGCGGCAGCGTCTGCTGATGCGGTTCACGTTGCGACACCTGCTCCGGCGGCCAAACCCCAGGCGGTGCCGAATGCGGTGACTATCGTTGAACTGGTCTCTCCGATTACCGGTGAGGTAGTGGCGCTGGATCAGGTACCGGATGAAGCGTTTGCCAGCAAAGCGGTCGGCGACGGCGTGGCGGTGAAACCCACCGATAAAACCGTGGTTTCTCCGGCGGCGGGTACTATCGTGAAAATCTTCAACACTAACCACGCGTTCTGTCTGGAAACCGAAAAAGGCGCGGAGATCGTTGTCCATATGGGTATCGATACCGTCGCGCTGAACGGTCAGGGCTTCAAGCGTCTGGTAGAAGAGGGTGCGGAAGTCACGGCGGGTCAGCCGGTGCTGGAACTGGATCTGGACTTCCTGAATGCCAATGCGCGCTCCATGATAAGCCCGGTTGTTTGCAGCAATAGCGATGACTTCAGCGCTCTGGTCATCAAAGCGGATGGTCACGTGGTAGCGGGTCAAACGCCACTGTACGAGATCAAGAGCAAATAATCGCTTCCTGGCCGGATAAGGCGTAAGACGCCATCCGGCGATATCACAGGAAACATAAGCGGCAGAGGGAAACCTTCGCCGCTTTTTTTTACCGCAATTAGCCCCAATATTTTCTGCAAAGCCACTTTTTAAGTAACTAAAGGTTGTCAGTCTGTCCGGCTTATAAGATCATATGCCGTTATACGTTGTTTACGCTTTGAGGAATCCACGATGAGTGAGGCTGAAGCCCGCCCGACTAACTTTATTCGTCAGATTATTGATGAAGATCTGGCGAGTGGTAAACATACCACTGTCCATACCCGTTTTCCGCCGGAGCCGAATGGCTATCTGCACATCGGCCACGCGAAATCTATCTGCCTGAACTTTGGCATCGCGCAAGATTATCAGGGCCAGTGCAACCTGCGTTTCGATGACACCAACCCGGTAAAAGAAGATATCGAGTACGTTGATTCGATCAAAAACGACGTCGAGTGGTTAGGCTTTCACTGGTCTGGCGATATTCGCTACTCCTCCGATTACTTTGACCAACTGCACGCCTATGCGGTCGAGCTGATCAATAAAGGCCTGGCCTACGTTGATGAGCTGACGCCGGAGCAGATCCGCGAATACCGCGGTACGCTGACCGCGCCGGGTAAAAACAGCCCGTTCCGCGATCGCAGCGTGGAAGAAAACCTCGCGCTATTTGAAAAAATGCGTACCGGCGGCTTTGAAGAGGGTAAAGCCTGTCTGCGCGCTAAAATCGACATGGCGTCGCCGTTTATCGTGATGCGCGATCCGGTGCTGTATCGCATTAAATTCGCCGAGCATCATCAGACCGGCAACAAGTGGTGCATCTATCCGATGTACGACTTTACTCACTGCATCAGCGATGCGCTGGAAGGCATTACTCATTCTCTGTGTACGCTGGAGTTCCAGGATAACCGTCGTCTGTACGACTGGGTGCTGGACAACATCACCATTCCGGTTCACCCGCGCCAGTACGAATTCTCGCGCCTGAATCTGGAATACACCGTGATGTCCAAGCGTAAGCTGAACCTGCTGGTGACCGACAAACACGTCGAAGGCTGGGATGATCCGCGTATGCCGACTATTTCCGGTCTGCGCCGTCGCGGCTATACCGCGGCCTCCATTCGGGAGTTCTGCAAACGCATCGGCGTCACCAAGCAGGACAACACCATTGAGATGGCGTCGCTGGAATCCTGCATTCGCGAAGATCTGAACGAAAACGCGCCGCGCGCAATGGCGGTAATCGATCCGGTAAAACTGGTTATCGAAAACTACCCGCAGGGTGAGAGCGAAATGGTTACCATGCCTAACCATCCGAATAAACCGGAGATGGGCAGCCGTGAAGTGCCGTTTAGCGGTGAGATCTGGATCGATCGCGCGGATTTCCGCGAAGAAGCGAACAAGCAGTACAAGCGTCTGGTGATGGGCAAAGAAGTACGTCTGCGTAATGCCTACGTCATTAAAGCGGAGCGCGTAGAGAAGGATGCCGAAGGGAATATCACCACCATCTTCTGTACCTATGATGCTGATACGCTGAGTAAAGATCCGGCTGACGGGCGTAAAGTGAAAGGCGTAATCCACTGGGTTAGCGCAGCACATGCGCTGCCGATTGAAATTCGTCTCTACGACCGTCTGTTCAGCGTGCCGAACCCGGGCGCCGCGGAGGACTTCCTGTCTGTTATCAACCCCGAATCATTAGTGATTAAGCAGGGGTATGGCGAGCCGTCGCTGAAAGCGGCGGTAGCAGGGAAAGCTTTCCAGTTTGAACGTGAAGGCTACTTCTGCCTCGACAGCCGCTATGCAACGGCCGATAAGCTGGTCTTTAACCGTACCGTGGGCCTGCGTGATACCTGGGCGAAAGCGGGCGAATAAGCACTGCGCCAACAGGCGAATGCTGTAAAAATACCTTGTCAACGCCGCGTTTTGCGGCGTTTTTTCTCTGCATTTCCAAGAGCCTATCCCATTAGGGCTATTTTACTTGCCATTTTGGACCTGGGCAGTGCTCGCCAAAACGCGTTAGCGTTTTGAACGCCGCTAGCGGCGGCCCGAAGGGCGAGCGTAGCGAGTCAAACCTCACGTACTACGTGTACGCTCCGGTTTTTGCGCGCTGTCCGTGTCCAAACTGGCTGCGCCAATAACGCCTGGTGGGATAGGCTCTAAGTCGATTCTCTTTTTTGCGAGGCGAATTAATTATTCTCTGAAAATTATTGATCTGATAAATGATTATTAATCTAAATGTTATAAGCGTCAGGTCAACAGGAGACAATTATTTTCATGCCTATGGAAAACAAGTCAATTTTCTTTCTGGCGGTCTGCTTCCCCCACCAGCAGCCGAATGTAACAGAAAGCAATTAAATATGTGCGGTTGCTCATATTATTACATACTGGTTACAGAAAGAGATTGATAATTCGCATCGCGAAAAATAGTCTATTTAACGTAGTAAATGAGGTTTCTCAGCGCTACTTTTTATTTTTATTTTTTCGCTGTTCGCTTTTGTCGGCAGCAATTTATACGTCAAAGAGGATTAACTTATGCGTACGTTTAGTGGCAAACGTAGTACGCTGGCTCTGGCTATCGCCGGTATCACAGCAATGTCGGGGTGGATCGTTGTTCCGCAGGCGCAAGCCTCCGGCTTTTTCGACGACTCCACGTTAACGGGCGGCATCTATTATTGGCAGCGTGAACGCGATCGCAAAGATGTGACCGACGGCGACAAATATAAAACTAACCTTTCTCATGCGACCTGGAACGCTAACCTGGATTTTCAGTCTGGTTACGCTGCGGATATGTTCGGTCTGGATATCGCGGCGTTTACCGCGATTGAAATGGCAGAAAACGGCGACAGCGGTCATCCAAACGAAATTGCCTTCTCGAAAAAGAATAAAGGCTACGACGAAGACTATTCCGGCGATAAGAGCGGTATCAGTCTTTATAAAGCCGCAGCGAAATTTAAATATGGCCCGGTCTGGGCGCGCGCCGGTTATATTCAGCCTACCGGTCAGACGCTGTTAGCGCCGCACTGGAGTTTTATGCCGGGTACTTATCAGGGTGCGGAAGCCGGCGCCAGTTTTGACTATGGCGATGCGGGCGCGTTAAGTTTTTCCTACATGTGGACTAACGAATATAAAGCGCCGTGGCATACCGAAATGGATAAGTTTTATCAGGCGGATAAAAAAACCAATGTAGATTATCTCCACTCCATCGGCGCGAAGTACGACTTCAAAAATGATCTGGTGCTGGAAGCGGCGTTTGGTCAGTCCGAAGGCTATGTCGATCAATATTTCGCGAAGGCCAGCTATAAATTTGATTTAGGCGGCAATCCGTTCACCACCAGTTACCAGTTCTACGGCGCGCGCGACAAAGTAGACGATCGCAGCGTGAATGATATTTACGACGGTACGGCCTGGCTGCAGGCGTTGACCTTCGGCTACAAAGTCGCGGAAGTGGTTGACCTGCGTCTGGAAGGCACCTGGGTGAAAGCGGACGGTCAGCAGGGCTATTTTCTGCAACGTATGACGCCAACCTACGCCTCTTCAAACGGTCGTCTGGATATCTGGTGGGATAACCGCTCCGACTTTAACGCTAACGGTGAAAAGGCGGTTTTCTTCGGCGCGATGTATGACCTGAAAAACTGGAATCTGCCGGGCTGGGCTGTGGGCGCGTCTTACGTTTACGCCTGGGATGCTAAACCGGCAACCTGGCAAAGTAACCCGGATGCTTACTACGACAAAAACCGCACTATCGAAGAGTCCTCATACAGTCTGGATGCGGTCTATACCCTGCAGGAGGGGCGTGCCAAAGGCACCATGTTCAAACTGCACTTCACCGAATATGACAACCACTCCAATATTCCAAGCTGGGGCGGTGGTTACGGCAACATCTTCCAGGATGAACGTGACGTGAAATTTATCGTTATTGCGCCATTCACTATTTTCTGATGTCAGATGCGGCAGGCTGCCGGTCTGCTGCGCTGTTGAGGAACGACCTATGAAAAAAATTTTACTCATCGCCAGCATGACCGCCGGTTTGACGGCCTGCGCGTCATCACCCGCGCCGGAAGAAGATAGCCGGCTGAAAGAGGCGTACAGCGCCTGTATCAATACCGCACAGGGCTCGCCTGAGAAGATAGAGGCCTGCCAAAGCGTACTGAATGTCCTTAAAAAAGAGCGCAAACATCAGCAATTTGCTAACGAAGAAAGCGTGCGGGTACTGGACTATCAGCAGTGCATTCAGGCGACGCGCACGGGTAACGATCAGGCGGTCAAGGCTGACTGCGATAAGGTCTGGCAGGAAATTCGCAGTCATAATAACGTGCAATAAAACCCTGCCTTGCCACCCACGGGCGAATGTTTTCCGCCCGTGGTTTTTTCAGGCTTTATTTTCTGCCGCGATATAGCCGCGACTCAGACGTACAAACAGCATCGCCGTCGCGGCAAGTCCACATAACGCTGCGCACATCAGCCACCAGCCGGGCGAGCTTTTATCGCCGGTTAACTTTACCAGCGCGGTAGAGATGGCCGGCGTCAGGCCGCCAAAAATTGCCGTCGCCAGGCTAAAGGCCAGCGAGAAACCAACGGTACGCACATAGACTGGCATCACTTCGGTTAACGCCGCGACCATTGCGCCGTTATACATGCCAAAAAAGAAAGAGAACCACAGCAGTACCAGCGTCATGCGGGTAAAGTCGGGCGCGGCGGTCAGCCATTGCATGACGGGCCAGGTGGTGATCAGCGCCAGCAACGTAATGCCCATTAATACGGCGCGACGGCCAATCCGGTCGGAAATCGCGCCGCCAATGGGTAACCAGATAAAATTGGACACCCCCACCAACATGGTGACGATCAAACTGTCCCGCGCGCTGAGATTAAGCACGGTTCTGCCATAGGTCGGCGTATAAACGGTGATAAAATAAAACGTAGTGGTGGTCATTGCCACCAGCAGCGTTCCGGCTGTAATAATGCGCCAGTTTTTGGCGATAGTTGCAAAAATTTCCCTGGTGTCGGGGCGATGCTTGCGTTGTAAAAACGCTTCTGTTTCTTGTAATGAACGACGTAAAACAAAAATCAGCGGAATGATCATACAGCCGATAAAGAACGGAATTCGCCAGCCCCACTCCGATATCGCGTCGTGTCCCAGCGTGATATTCAGGCTATAACCAATCAACGCGGCGACAACGATCGCGACCTGCTGACTGGCAGATTGCCAGCTGGTATAAAACCCTTTATTGCCTGGCGTTGCGATTTCGGACAGATAGACTGAGACGCCGCCTAACTCAACGCCCGCAGAAAATCCTTGTAATAACCGGCCCAACAGCACCAACGCAGGCGCTGCCAGGCCGATCGTTTGGTAGCCGGGGACGAGGGCGATGAGCAACGTACCGCAGCCCATAATCGCCAGCGTCACCATCAGCCCTTTACGACGTCCGATTCTGTCAATATAGGCGCCAAGCACAATCGCGCCGACGGGGCGCATTAAAAAACCGGAGCCAAAGACGGCAAAGGTCAACATTAATGAGGCAAATTCGCTTTCCGCCGGAAAAAACGTTCTGGCGATATAGGTGGCGTAAAATCCGAACAAGAAAAAATCAAACTGTTCAAGAAAATTGCCGCTTGTCACGCGCAGTATTGCGCCGAACGTGCCGGCGCGCGATGTTGCAGGTGTGTGTTGTGCCATAGGGTTTGCTCTCCACTGTCTTTATTGTTTTATGGGTAAGATGTTGCGGGTCAGTTGCCTGTATCCCCCGCATGTTTTCCGCGTCGCTTCTCAACTGCCCATTTGAGTAAGGCCGCGCAGCGGAAAAATCCGTGGGCGAATTTTCCGTAGGGAAGGGTGAGAAAGAGCGCCATCACCACGCCTAAATGGAGCGCCAGCAGTATGCCCATTCCGCTGGTGTCTCTGCCTGCCAGCAGCGCCAGCCCGGTCAGACTGGTTAAGAACAGCAGCAGAATAAAGCCGCGATCCATGGGTTTCTGGCGCGCATCGCCATGTAACGGCGACCGCCGCAGATTGAGCCACAGTAGCCCGGCCGGGCCGATAAGCAGACCGATACCGCCCAGCGTGCCGAGCATGACCGGCAGGCTAAAAAACGGGTAGGGCGCTTCCCAACCGGCGACGTAGTGATAGCCCGTCGCCACGACCGTGGCGGCAAAACAGAGCATAAAACCGTAAAAGGTAAAGTGATGAAAGCGACGGCGCAGCAGCGTGAACGCATCGTCCGCTTCGTTACAGCCTTTGCCGTGACCGCCGTCGAGATATTTCAGCGTTAACGCATTGTGCGACGCTTCCGCAATCTCTGCCGAACGCGGTACGCCCGGCGAGATCTCACGCCAGAAGCGAATTACGCCCGCCATAAGCAAACCGATTGCCAGCACAAAAACTGAGCCAAACATCCATGCCAGCAGGCTATGCGGAAAAATTTGATAGAAGTCACCGGCCAGCGGCGGATGAATCAGCGACCCTTTCAGCGCCATCGCCAGTAATAAAAAGAGCGTCAGACCGACTATCAGCGCCAGCGCGACGGTGATCCCCGCCCGGCGGTATAACGCGCCAAAAGCGGCGGGCTGGGCATACTGTTGATACGTCTCCAGGCGGGCTTGCGCCATCGCTTTCGGCACGTTAATGGCAAATTCATGGGGCGGCGCATACTGGCATGCGTGCAGGCAGGCGCCGCAGTTATGACATAAATTCGCCAGATAATGAATATCGGCTTTACCGAATTCGAGCCGCTGGGTCATCGCCGGAAATACCGCGCAAAAACCTTCGCAGTAGCGACACGCGTTACACACTTGCATGACGCGTTCGACCTCGGCTTCCGGTTCGGTAAGCACGGTGGCCTCAATGATTAATTTTTCAAGCTGTTTCATGCTGCGCCTCCTTGTGCGCCGCGCGGGCGGCTTCTATTCCCGCAATGCGGCCAAAGGTTGTGCCGATAGACATGCCTACGCCTGCGGTATACCCCTTGCCCAGTACATTTCCTGCCATCATCTCGCCGGCAACAAACAGGTTGCGGCTTGGATGACCGGCAAAATGCACCGCGGCACGTTCATTGACTTTCAGACCCAGGTAGGTAAACGTGATGCCGGGTCGCAGCGCATAACCGTAGTAGGGCGGCGCATCAAGCGGGCGCGCCCAGTGGGTTTTCGCCGGCGTCAGGTTTTTAGTGGCGCAGTCATCAAGCAAGGTATGATCAAAATGACCGGGCTGGCAGGCCTGGTTATACTGCGTGACGGTATGGGTAAATTTTTCCGCGTCCAGCCCCAACTGGCAGGCCAGCTCAGCCAGCGTATTGGCCTGCGCGCCAGGAAAAACCGGCGGCATAAAGTGGCCGATGGCTTTGCTGTCAATAATCGAATAGCCAATTTGTCCTGGCTGTTGAGCCACCAGCCGCCCCCAAATGGCGTAACGCTTCGGCCAGAAATCTTCGCCTTCATCATAAAAACGTTCGGCGTCGCGATTCACGACAATACCCAGCGATACGCAATCCACGCGAGTACAAATACCGCCGTCGTACAGCGGCGCCCTGGCATCAATCGCTACGCAGTGCGACTGGGACGGATCGCCAATGATATCCGCGCCAGCATCCATCATAAATTTGAGTAATACGCCCTGGTTAAAACGCGTGCCGCGAATCAGGAAATTATCCGCGGGCCATTCGCCGCGGGCGTTTTCTCCCCAGGCCTCCCGCAGCCATTCACGGTTTGATTCGAAACCGCCAGCCGCTAATACGCAGGCTTTGGCGGTAATACGTTCGCTACCCGCCAGCGCTGCCACGAATTCGCCGTCATGAAGTTCAAGCGCGTGAACCGGCGTGTTATAGCGAATCTGTACGCCCAGCCGTTCGGCGCTACGGTAATAGGCATTGACGAGCGCTTTCCCGCCGCCCATAAAAAACGCATTGGTGCGCGCAACGTGGAGCGCCCCAGATAGTGGCGGTTGAAAGTTAACGCCATGTTTGCGCATCCAGTCGCGGCATTGCGAAGAGGTGCGAATGACCAGCCGCGCCAGCGCCTCGTTGGTGTTGCCGTCGGTGACTCGCCACAGATCCTGCCAGAATTCCTCTTCAGGATAGCTTTCTACCAGCACATCCTGCGGCGCATCATGCATACAGCGCAGGTTTCGTGTGTGCTGAGAATTTCCGCCGCGCCATTCTCGCGGGGCAGCCTCCAGCAGCAGAACCGATGCGCCCGCTTCCCGTGCGGTCAGGGCGGCGCATAATGCGGCATTGCCTCCGCCTATCACCAGTACATCAACCATCTTATACTCCCGTACCATTTAACTATTTGTTAAATTTGTAATTGAAATGTATACGGATAAATAAGCGGCGCGCTATCAGGTAGCGCTAAACAGGGGTTTAGTAAGCGTAAAGGGTTGCGCCTGGCCATTCACCGGCGTCGACTAACTGACGCATAACTTTGGTAAGGACTACTCTGGCGGCAAGGCCGGCGGGCGTCAGTTCATCATCCGACAGGCTGACTAAAAAATTGGGGCGGCTGAGTACCGGATTATGGACGCCGATCACGCGTAGCGCGTCGTTATCCAGATGAGAAATCGCCGCGCCGGGCTGCAACGTGGCGCCAAGACCGTCGCGCACGGCGCGCATCAACAACGCCAGGCCGTCAATTTCCGCGACGATTTCAACGTTAAGCGCATGTTCCTGGCAGACAGCGTCCAGCCTGCCGCGCAGCCCATGTCCCTGGCTTGGCATAATGAGCGGAATGCCTGCCAGTTGTTCAGGTGTGATCGGGTTATCAGGAAGCGCCGCCAGCAGGGCATGGGAGCCAATCAGAAAAAGCTGTTCTTCAAGGATCGGTCTGGCGCTCCAGCGCAGGATTTTATCTTTTTGAAAGACAACGGCTAAATCAATCTGGCGGGTATTGATCATTCTTTCCAGATTACCGGACAAGCTTTCCACCACATGCAGTCGGACATCGGCATAGTTTTCCTGCATGGCATGGATAAACGGTATACCCAGTATGGAGGCGGTACTGGGGGCCATTCCTACGCTCACATGACCGGAAAGGCGCGCTTCTCTGGCGGCGAGAATCGCGTCGTCGGCATGACGCAGGGCGAGTTGCGCCTGTGAATAAAAGGCCAGCCCGGCGTTGGTTGGCGTTACGCCGCGCGAGGTGCGCTGCAGCAGACGGATAGCAAGCTCGTTTTCCAGACGGGACATCTGTTGACTTAAGGCTGAAACGCCAATATCAAGATCCTGTGCGGCGCTGCCCATACTGCCGGTTTCAATAATACGCACGAAATAGCGTAACTGGCGAAGCTCCATTCCTGCTCTCCTGAGATACGATAGCGTTTTTTACATTAAATCAACATCAAGCGGCAGGAAAGGGGAGGATATAAAAAAGCCAACCGGGCGGTTGGCTCTTCGAAAGATTTACACTTATTTAGTCGCGTCATCGTGCGCGTGCTCGTCTTCGCGGCAGTCGCCTTCAGCGCAGTGGCCGTAAAGATAGAGGCTGTGATTAGTTAAACGAATACCGTGTTTCGCCGCAATTTCACGCTGGCGCGCTTCAATAGAGTCATCACTAAATTCAATCACTTTTCCGCAGTCAAGGCAGATAAGATGGTCGTGATGATGCTGTTGCGTCAGTTCAAAAACGGATTTACCGCCTTCAAAATTATGGCGGGTCACGATACCGGCATCGTCAAACTGGTTCAGCACACGGTATACGGTTGCCAGACCGATTTCTTCACCCATGTCGATCAGGCGTTTGTATAAATCTTCCGCACTGACGTGATGGTTATCTGGTTCCTGAAGAACTTCCAGAATTTTTAAACGAGGAAGCGTTACTTTCAGGCCAGCCTTCTTTAATGCGGTATTGTTGTCAGTCATGCGGAATCTGTCCTGTTGCTAAACGATTCACTTCATTAGAGAAGTGACAGAAATTGCACTCAAGATAATGCGTATCATTATAGGACTGCCATGCCGAAATGAAAACCGCAAGTCTCTCGCAGATATTAATAAAACTGTGGTTTTGCCTGCAAATTTTGGCGCCACCTGATTACACCCGGACATTGTACAGGGATGGGTGCGAAAGTTACAAATTTGTAGCAATTATTTTGATTGGTCTTGTCTATTGATGCGGCGCAGATATAACGCTGCGCCGCATAAGATTAGGCGTTGAGGATGTCGTCGAGGTGCAATTCAGCCGAAACTTGCTTAACCCATTTTTCAACACGCTCGGCGGTTAGTTCAGGCTGACGGTCTTCGTCAATCGCCAGACCGACAAAATGATCGTCGTCAGCCAGACCTTTAGAGGCTTCAAAATGATAGCCTGCGGTTGGCCAGTGACCCACAATTGTGGCGCCGCGCGGCTCAATAATGTCGCGAATCGTGCCCAGCGCATCACAGAAGTATTCCGCGTAGTCTTCCTGATCGCCACAGCCAAATAGCGCCACCAGCTTACCGTTAAAGTCAATCTCTTCGAGAGTCGGGAAGAAGTCATCCCAGTCACATTGCGCTTCGCCATAGTACCAGGTTGGGATGCCCAGCAGCAGAATGTCATACCCTTCCAGGTCTTCTTTACTGCTTTTTGCAATGTCATGCACATCGGCAACGTCTTTACCAAGCTGTTTTTGAATCATTTTTGCGATATTTTCGGTATTACCGGTGTCGCTGCCGAAAAAGATGCCAGTGATTGCCATGAGTAAAATAACCTCTTGAAACTTATTGAAATGGTGGTGGCGAATTGCCCACGGATAAGGGCAATCATAGCAGAACAGGCAGATATGCGGAAACAGCAATCACGCGGGACTGCACGCTCTGCTACACGAAATATGAAACAAAACTTATTTTCAGACTAAACCCTGGCCGCGCAGCGCCATAAGCTGCTTCATTAATATTTCTTCAATGAGCTCGCTGCGGCTAATGTTGCGCGCTTCGGCCAGCTCATTCAGCGCGTCAACCGCTTGTGCGCTGAGTTTTAATTCGACACGCTTGAGGCCACGAACTTTGTCGCGTTTTAACTGGTTGCGCTTGTTGATGCGTAACTGTTCATCGCGCGAAAGCGGATTCGTTTTAGGTCGTCCCGGGCGACGCTCGTGCGCGAACAGATCTAATGTCGTACGGTCCGTTTGTTCTTTGGCCATGATTTTGGTGACTTCGGGGGAAACAATCAGCCAGGCTTATGCCCGGATGGATAGCGCGCCATCATACATCAGCGAGGAAGCGACGCCAACGCCCGCGCGCGTAATCGCGCACAGGCGATGAGTTTTTAATCAGTTAGCGTTTATCGTGCAGATAACGGCGGATGGCGCGCAGAACCGCCTCTGGTTTTTCGGCATGTACCCAGTGGCCCGCGCCGGCGATCACATGCGCGCGCGCCAGAGGGAATTGCGCCAGCAGCGCGTCGCGGTACGCTTCGGTCACGTACGGCGAGTTACCGCCTGGAATAAACAGCGCCGGATGTTCCCAGGGCGGAATGGTTTCCCAGCCGACGATATGCGGATACTGCTCCCATAATACCGGAACATTAAAACGCCATTCGCCTTCAGCCCAGGATTTTAACAGAAACTGGATCACGCCTTCTTCGTTGAGGTGCTGGCGCATAATCCCTGCCGCCTGTTGGCGGGATGTCGCGTCGGATTCGCTGACGGCGTTAATGGCCGCGAAAATACGATCGTGGCGGCGAACGTGATAATCCACGGGTGCGATATCAATCGCGACCAGACGATCGATGCGATCGGGCGCCAGCGCCGTCAGCGCCATTACCGCTTTTCCGCCCATGGAATGACCAATAAACGTCGCTTTTTCAATCTGCTGCGCGTCAAGCGTATCCAGAAGATCCTGGGCCATTGCCGGATAATCCATGACCGGATCGCGCGGCGATAAACCATGATTGCGCATATCGACCTGAATAATGTCGTGATCGGTCACCAGATCGCGCGCCAGTACGCCGAGGTTGTCCAGGCTGCCAAACAGACCATGAACGAGAACGATGGGGGAATTATTGTGCAGGTTTTGTGCAGATTGCGCTCGGATGTTTAATTTCATGGCAAAGTTCTTTTTTTCGCTCTGTCGGGTTAGGGTATTATGTTGACCATTCTGCCACTGGGCTGCAACCTCTAAGGTTTACTCCGAGTTTTTTTGTCAGCCGGGCTTAACGCTATCCGCTGTTGGGATTTGTTCCTATAATCCCAATGACTTGTATTCAGCAAAGACATCGCACTGGATTAAGATGAAAACGATTGAAGTTGATGATGAACTCTATAGCTATATTGCCAGCCACACCAAGCATATCGGCGAGAGCGCATCCGACATTTTACGGCGTATGTTGAAGTTTTCCGCCACGACACAGCCAACGGCTTCAGCGGTGAAGGGGACGCCTGCGGCGCAACCCGTTGCCGAAGCGAAACCGGTTAACCCGGTAAAAGACAAAGTTCGCGCGATGCGTGAGCTGTTGTTGTCTGACGAATATGCCGAGCAGAAAAAAGCGGTCAACCGCTTTATGCTGATTCTGACTACACTCTATTCACTGGATCACCACGCGTTTGCGGAGGCGACGGAGTCGTTGCATGGCCGCACGCGCGTCTATTTTGCGGCGGATGAACAAACGCTGCTGAAAAATGGGAATCAAACTAAACCTAAGCACGTTCCCGGCACGCCGTACTGGGTGATCACCAACACCAACACCGGCCGTAAATGCAGCATGATCGAACACATCATGCAGTCAATGCAATTCCCGGCGGAATTGATTGAAAAGGTTTGCGGAACAATTTAATCCTTGCATTAGAAGGACCAGGCAATGGCAATCCACAACCGCGCAGGACAACCCGCGCAACAGAGTGATTTGATTAACGTCGCCCAACTGACGGCGCAGTATTATGTACTGAAACCGGAGGCAGGGAATGCAGAACATGCCGTGAAATTTGGCACTTCCGGCCATCGCGGCAGCGCAGGTCGTCACAGTTTCAACGAACCGCATATTCTGGCGATCGCCCAGGCGATTGCTGAAGAGCGGGCGAAAAATGGCATTACCGGCCCCTGCTATGTGGGGAAAGACACCCATGCGCTCTCGGAACCGGCCTTCATTTCCGTGCTGGAAGTGCTGGCGGCAAACGGCGTAGACGTTATCGTGCAGGAAAATAATGGCTTCACGCCAACGCCTGCCGTGTCAAATGCTATCCTGGTCCATAACAAAAAAGGCGGCCCGCTGGCTGATGGTATTGTCATTACGCCGTCGCACAACCCGCCGGAAGATGGCGGTATTAAATATAATCCGCCCAATGGCGGCCCGGCGGATACCAACGTCACTAAAGTGGTAGAAGATCGCGCCAATGCGCTGCTGGCGGGCGGCCTGCAAGGCGTTAAGCGCATCTCTCTGGATGCGGCAATGGCCTCGGGCCACGTTAAAGCGGTAGATCTGGTACAGCCGTTTGTCGAAGGGCTGGCGGATATCGTTGATATGGCGGCGATTCAGAAAGCCGGTCTGACGCTGGGTGTCGATCCGCTGGGCGGCTCCGGTATTGAATACTGGAAACGTATCGCTGAGCATTACAAGCTTAACCTGACGTTAGTTAACGATCAGGTTGATCAAACCTTCCGCTTTATGCACCTTGATAAAGACGGCGCGATCCGTATGGATTGCTCCTCCGAATGCGCGATGGCGGGTTTGCTGGCGCTGCGTGACAAGTTTGATCTGGCCTTCGCCAACGACCCGGACTACGACCGTCATGGCATCGTGACGCCTGCAGGGCTGATGAACCCGAACCATTATCTGGCGGTCGCCATTAACTATCTGTTCCAGCATCGTCCGCTGTGGGGCAAAGACGTGGCTGTCGGTAAAACGCTGGTCTCTTCCGCGATGATTGACCGCGTGGTGAATGATTTGGGACGCAAGCTGGTGGAAGTGCCGGTAGGCTTCAAATGGTTTGTTGACGGTTTGTTCGACGGCAGCTTTGGTTTCGGCGGGGAAGAGAGCGCGGGCGCTTCGTTCCTGCGTTTCGACGGTACGCCGTGGTCTACCGATAAAGACGGTATCATCATGTGCCTGCTGGCGGCGGAAATCACCGCCGTTACCGGGAAAAACCCGCAAGAGCATTACAATGAACTGGCAGCGCGTTTTGGCGCGCCGAGCTATAACCGTCTGCAGGCGGCAGCGACCTCGGCCCAGAAAGCGGCATTGTCTAAACTGTCTCCGGAAATGGTAAGCGCCAGCACGCTGGCGGGCGACCCGATCACCGCGCGTCTTACCGCAGCGCCGGGTAATGGCGCATCGATTGGCGGCCTGAAGGTAATGACCGATAACGGCTGGTTCGCCGCGCGTCCATCCGGTACGGAAGACGCTTACAAGATCTATTGCGAAAGCTTCCTGGGGGAAGAACATCGCAAGCAGATTGAGAAAGAAGCCGTTGAAATCGTTAGCGAAGTATTGAAAAACGCCTGATGGGCGATATGGAAGAAAAAGGAGCCGTAAGGCTCCTTTTTTATATTAACGGCGCTGCGCTTATCAGGCCTGTAAATCGCCTCCAGGCCGGATAAGGCGCTTGTGATATCTGACTTATTCGCTCTGAGTCGCCAGATGTCGGCGGCAGGTGAGGGCGTCGCATTCGATACGCACCACGCAAACCGCTTTCATCATATCTTCCCGATAACTGAAGGTTTTTCCCGGATCGGTCTGACGCATAATGACGTCCAGGCCGTGGCGCATCTCCTCGCGTGTTTGCAATATCGATGCCAGTCCGGTGGCGAAAACGCTGGTGTAGGCGTAGCTATAATCACAGGGGTCATCGGCACGTAGTAATGCATGGTCGCCGTCCATTTCAATGCATACTGCCGGGTTCTTACGTAACAGACGCATCTTTTTCCCGGTGCGTGCGCCGTGAAAATAAAATATCCAGCGTCCGTTCTGATACTCGTAGCCAAAATTTACGGGGACAACATACGGACAGAGATTGTCATTAAACCCTATCCGACACACTTCGTGTTTACTGAGAATAGCCAGTATTTCTGCTATATCAGTGACTTCCCGTTCTGGATTACTCATTTCTATTATCTTATTCAAAGAGTGAAAATGCCCGGACTACCGTTACCGCAGCCCGGGCGCGCCATCAGCCGTGTTTATTTTTCAATTCAAAACGCGGTGAGACCAGGCCGTATAACGTCCAGCCGAGGAAGGTCACAATTGAGCCGTACAGCATGGCTTCTTCACCGGAGGAATATAGCGCGTAGAAGCTATACATGGCGCCAACGAAGGCCACGAAGTTAGCGACTTTCGCTTTTGATGACGGCACATTCGCCATTTTCTGAATGATAACCAGCGCGGCCATCGACAGAATATACGGAATAATGTTCGTCACCACCGCCAGGTTAACCAGGACGTTAAACTGACTATTCAGCGACGGGCTAATGGTCATCAGCGACAGGCCAGTCTGAATAATCACAATAATCAACATCCCCTGAACCGGCGCGTCGACTTTCGTTACACGAGAGAAGACTTTCGGGAAATAGCCTTCGTCAGCGGAGGATTTAAAGACCTGAGCGATAGTGAACTGCCAGCCCAGCAGCGAGCCGCAGCAGGACATTACCATCAGCGCCATGATCACTTTACCTACCGCAGGCGTGAACATCTGTGCAAACGCCAGACCAAACGGCGCCGTGGAGTTCGCCAGATCCATGTTCGGCACAATCCCGGCAATCACGTTAGTCGAAACGATATAGATGACCGCCGCGCCCAGCGTACCGCCCAGTACCGCAATGGGGACGTTCTTTTCCGGATTCTCGACCACGTCTGCGTTGGCGCAGGCGGATTCCAGTCCAAGAAATGCCCACAACGTCATGGCGATGGAAGAACCGACCGCGCTAAAGAACGGAACATGGTGCGGGTTCCATGACGCTACGTACATGCTGGGGCTAAACCAGAACCAGCCAATGATGCACAGGCCGACAACCGGAATGATGACGCCCCAAACGGTAACGCTACTGATCTGTCCGGTAATACGCGCGCCGCCAAAGTTTGCGATAGTACAAACCCACAATACGGCGATAGTCGCCAGGCCGATCTGGAGCGGCGTCAGCGCGGCGCCGAACAGTTCGGTGCCATAGCCGACAGCAGAGATGGCGATAGCCACGTTGGCGATCAGCAGCGAGACGCCGTAGGTATAGTTCGCCATAAAGTTGCCGGATTTACCGAAGGCATATTCGGCGTAACCGCCCATGCCGCCGGATTTACGGCTAAACATACCGCATTTCGCAAACGCCCAGGCCAGCGCCATCGAGCCGACGGCGGTGACCAGCCAGGAGATAATGGATATCGTGCCGACTTCAGACAGTTTGGTCGGTAGCATGATGATCCCGGAGCCCATCATGTTGACCATAGTCAGAATTGTGAGCTGCACGACACCCATTTTATTGGATTTAGGTTTACTCATAATTTTTCCTCCTTCAGCAGGGAGCGCTGCGCGTCACGAGGTTTAATGACGTAGCACCAGACCTGCTTACGGCCGTCGTGTTCTTCGATATAAACGCCCTGCAGTTCAGGCGCAAAGCCCGGCAGCAGGTTGATCCCTTCTTCCAGGGCGCTGAAGTAACGCAGGACAGAACCGCCCCAGATTTCACCCGGAACTACACACAGCACTCCCGGCGGGTAAGGCAGAGCGCCTTCAGCCGCGATACGACCTTCCGCTTCCGGCAGGCGAACCAGTTCGACCTCGCCGCGCAGATAGGCATAGTTGGCCTCTTGCGGATTCATACTGACTTTCGGGAAATGCGATTTACGGAACATCTCTTTTTGCAGTTGTTTCACGTTGTGCCGCGCATAGAGATCGTGCATCTCCTGGCAAAGCTGACGCAGGGTATAGCCGGCATAACGCGCTTCATGCTGTTTGTAGATGGACGGTAATACTTCCGCTAACGGCGCATCAGCTTCCAGCAGTTTTTCGAAACGAGCCAGCAGGGCGACAAGCTGTTGTAACTTCGCCATGTCTTCTGCCGGCGTCAGCAGGAACAGAATGGAGTTGAGGTCGCATTTTTCCGGCACAACGCCGTTCTCGCGCAGGAAGTTGGCGAGGATCGTGGCAGGAACGCCAAAGTCTTCATATTCGCCGCTCGCTGCATTAATGCCCGGTGTGGTGAGCAGCAGTTTGCAAGGGTCGACAAAGTACTGATGTTCGGCATAGCCTTCAAACGCATGCCAGTGTTCTCCCGGAACGAAGTGGAAGAAGCGTAGATCGCTGGCGATCTCTGACGTCGGGTATGACTGCCACGGCTTACCATCAATCAGTTCCGGTACGAACGGACGGATGTGATGACAGTTTTCGAGGATCAATTTACGGGCATCGATGCCGTTAACCACGCAATCCATCCACATATTGCGACCGCTGACGCCTTCGTGCATTTTGGCGTTAACGTCCAGCGCGGCGAACAGCGGATAGAACGGGCTGGTGGAGGCGTGCATCATAAAGGCGTTGTTCATGCGCTTATGCGGAACGTAGCGCGATTGCCCTTTGATATGGCTATCTTTTTTATGGATCTGCGAGGTCTGGGAGAAACCGGCTTGTTGTTTGTGAACGGACTGCGTCACCAGAATACCCGGATCGTTTTCGTTCAGTTCCAGCAGCAGCGGCGAACAATCGGCCATCATCGGAATAAATTGTTCATAGCCGACCCAGGCGGAGTCAAACAGGATGTAGTCGCACAGATGACCAATTTTATCGACGACCTGACGGGCGTTATAAATGGTACCGTCGTAGGTGCCTAACTGGATGACGGCCAGACGGAATGGACGTGCTTCGCGGGCGCGCTGCGGCGCGACTTCGCTAATCAGCTCGCGCAGGTAATCTTCTTCGAAGCAGTGAGCGTCGATCCCGCCGATAAAACCATACGGGTTACGCGCGGTTTCCAGATAAACTGGCGTTGCGCCCGCCTGCAATAATGCGCCGTGGTGGTTAGATTTGTGGTTGTTACGGTCAAACAGAACCAGATCGCCCGGCGTTAACAGCGCGTTGAGTACGACTTTGTTAGAGGAGGAGGTCCCGTTCAGCACAAAGTAGGTCTTATCGGCGTTAAAGACTTTCGCCGCATGTTGCTGCGCAATGCAAGGCGCGCCTTCGTGAATCAGCAGATCGCCCATCGCCACGTCCGCGTTGCATAGGTCGGAGCGGAAGAGCGTTTCGCCAAAGTATTCCACGAACTGATTACCGGCAGGATGACGGCGGAAGAATTCGCCGCCCTGATGCCCCGGGCAGTCAAATGCGCTGTTGCCCTGGTTGACATAATCCACCAGCGCGCGGAAAAACGGCGGACGTAACTGCGTTTCGTAGTGGCTTGCTGCGGTTTCCAACTGGCGACCATAGAAGGCAGTACGGGATTCATTATATTCGAATACACCAGAGATACGCGGCAAATACTCAGGCGGTACGCGCCCTTCGTCATGAGTCGCGACAAACACGGGAATACCGTAACCCGTTGCGTCGATTTCATCGAGTTTTCCGTGTTCAATGTCGTCGATGGATAACACGATGGCAGCCACGTCGATGAAACGACTCTCATCAACATTTACAATATTACGGTGTGTAGAAAAACAATCCGGGCAATGACGGCTAACGGCAATTTTTAATTCTGACATTTTTCATCTCTTTATTTCAGGTAATAGCAGGCCCTCAATTTCTCGCATGAGAAACTGATTCTTCCGGAAAAAATCAAAGCTATCCCGCTGATAAAAAAATCAGTAAATTAGCTTTATTTTAGATGTAATAAATCCCAACCCGTCCGGTTGCAGGAAATTCAGGATTTAAGGAGTTGAGTACTACGATATACAGGCAGAAACCGCGATAACTAAAATTGCGCTGAGTCGGAATTTCTTCTGTCAAACCACATGGTTAGCTGGCTGGGCGTAAAGGAATTACCGTACTGTCGCTTTTAACAATTCGAGTTATTTAGGCAATAGACCTGAATGACATAAGGGTCGGAAAGACCTGTATGCTGAAGTACCCGTAGCAGAAAAACTACCGGGCATTAAAGAAATGAAAGTCGAAACTATTACGGTGGGCAAACATCATAATATGCGTTGTCCGCCTTATATGGGGCATAAAACGATTATTATTTTCCATTTTGAGGTCCTTTCATTGATTTATTGAAAGCATGGATATTTTATCCAGGAAGCGCCAGCAATCTGTGAACCAGATCAACAAAAAACGATCATTTGAAAAATAATTAGTCGGCGATTATGCATATCGTGCTGTGAAATAACGGATTGTTTCTTAAATGTTAATTATATGTTTTTTATATTCTCCATAAAATATAATATCGCCGCGAAAATAATTATTCGCGACGCCGAAAATAAATGACATAAAAATTAGAAGTTATTTAAAAATAATGAATAGCTATTCACGGCATAAAGCGATAGCCAATTCCAGTTTCGGTAATAAAATGGCGTGGGCGGGTGGGATCTTGTTCCAGTTTCTGGCGTAAATGTCCCATATAGATGCGCAAATAGTGGCTATGCTCCACGGCGTTAGGGCCCCAGACCTGGTTTAATAACTGCCGTTGGGTTAATACCTTGCCGGCATTATTGAGTAATACCGCCAGCAGGCGGAACTCAATCGGCGTCAGATGGATTTCTTCGTCGCCACGGTGGATCAACCGTGCGGCGAGATCGACCGTCACGCCGGAAAAGCGGACGATCGGATCGGCGCAAGGGCTGGCGGCGTGCCGTCGCAGCGCGACGCGCAAACGCGCCTGCAGCTCGCCAATGCCGAATGGCTTGCTCAGGTAATCATCAGCTCCGGCGTCAAGCGCGGCAATCTTATCGCTTTCTTCGCTGCGGGCGGAAAGGACAATCACCGGTATTGCGCTCCACTGACGCAGGTCGCGAATAAAATCGATTCCGTCGCCGTCCGGCAGGCCGAGATCGAGAATAATCAGATCGGGCTTTCGCGTGGCGGCTTCCAGTAAACCACGTTGTAATGTTTCAGCTTCATACACGCGCAGGCCGTCGCCTTCCAGCGCGGCGCGCAGAAAGCGGCGGATGGCCTGTTCATCTTCAACAATCAGAACGTTTGTCACATATCCTCATGAAAATCATCAAGTTCAGGTGGCTTTCCTTGCGGCAGCGTCACACGGAAACAGGCGCCGCCCTGCGGTCGATTATAGGCGGTAAGCGTGCCGCCGTGTACCTCTACGATAGCATGGCAAATCGCCAGCCCCAGCCCCACGCCAGGGACGGCGAACTCTTTGTTGCCGCGGGCGAACTTATCGAAAATCTTCTGTTCTTGCCCCGCAGGAATACCCGGCCCGTTATCCCAGACATCCAGTTGTAAACGATCGTCCTTAACCGCAGCATCAATGCCGATACTGGCCTGCGGCCCGGCGTACTTAACGGCGTTTTCCAGCAAGTTGATCAGGACGCGCTCAAATAAGGGGCCATCGACATGGATAAGCGTTAACTGTTGCGGCAGCGACAATGTAATCGGATGCAATAAACCCGGCTCTAACATCTGTAACGCGCTCCCGACGACCTCTTCCAGCGTCAGCCACTCTTTTTTAAGATTAAACCCGCCGGACTGAATACGCGCCATATCCAGCAAATTATTCACCAGCCGGGTGGTGTTGAGAATATGCTGGCGGATTTCACTGGCCTGACGCGCGTGGGGCGATCCTGCGCTGGCTAAATCCAGCGTCAAAATCTCCGCCTGGCCGAACAATACCGTCAGCGGCGTGCGTAAATCATGCGACAGCGCCGCCAGCAGAGCGTTGCGAATACTTTCGCGCTCGCTGGCGAGACGCGCCTGTTCTTCGCTGGCGGTCAGCGTCAGTCGTTCCAGCGCGTTGGCGACAAGCAGAGTGAATGTTTCCAGCAGGCGTTGCTGCTCCGGCACCATTAACTGACGCAAATTACCCGGTTCGACGATAGCCAGACCGTACGTTTTATCGGCGCTTTTCAGCGGCAGGATTTGATAAGGTACGCCAGGGAGGGTATCGGTGCCTGCGCCGGCAGGCTGGCCTTTATCAAAACTCCAGCGCGCAATTGCGTCGTCCCACGGCGTCATGCCTTGCTGGTGGGTGAGAGGCAGCAACTTACCGTTAGCATCAGGTAACAAAATTTGGCTGCGCGCCTGGAACGTCGAGGCGATAAACCGCTCGCTGGTAGCGGCGATATCATGTTCGCTACGCCCGACGGCCAGCGCTTTAGACATTTCATATAAATGGCGGGTACGCTGTTCCCGATAACGGGCGACGCGCGCCTGATAGCGCACCCCGGCAGTAAGATTGCCAATCACCAGACCAACCGTCAGCATCACGGCAAAGGTCAGCAAATACTGCACGTCCGAAACGGCGAGCGTACCGCGTGGCGCGATAAAAAAGAGATCGAAACTCGCCACGTTAATCACCGTCGCCACCACCGACGGCCAGCGTCCGTAAAGCAGCGCAATCACCACTACGCCCAGCAAATAGAGCATTACCAGATTGGCGGCGTCGAAGGTGACAAGCCACTGCATAGCGATAAGCGTGGTGATGGCGCAAAGCGCCACGGCGACCAGACAGCCCTGAATCTGCCCACGCCATTTCTCTTTAAAAGGTCGGTTATCAGGCGTTTGCGCCAATGCGCGGGCTGGCGGCTCTTCCAGCGCGACGATCACCTGATCGAGATCCGGCGCGCGCCTGGCAAGACGGTCGGCGAAAGCGTCACGTCGCCACCAGCGTCGCGACGCCGGGCGGCCCATGACGATTTTCCCCAGATTATGTTCGCGGGCATAGCGCACGACCGCTTTCTCTTCGGCGGGATCGGACAGGGTGGCGGTTTCCGCGCCAAGCTCCTGCGCCAGGCGCAGCGCGCTTAAAATGGCCCGCCGTTGTTTTTCCGGTAAGCGGTGTAACGTTGGCGTTTCGACATAGACGGCGTGCCAGACGCTGCCGAGCCGGGAGGCCAGACGCGCCGCGGTACGCACCAGTTTTTCGCTGCCGGTGTTATGCCCGATACACAGTAAAATCGCATCGCGGGTATGCCATACTTTTTCTTCGCCCGGATGCGCGCGCCAGGCGCGCATCTGATCGTCCACGCGATCGGCTGTCCGGCGTAGCGCCAGCTCGCGGAGGGCGATCAGATTGCCCTTGCGGAAAAAATGTTCAATAGCGCGTTCCGCCTGGCCGGCGATATACACTTTACCTTCGTTGAGCCGTTGGCGCAGATCGTCGGGCGGCAGATCGACCAGTACGACTTCATCAGCGGCATCAAAAAAGGGATCGGGGACGGTTTCGCGCACCTGAATCCCCGTGACGCCGCTCACCACATCGTTCAGACTTTCCAGATGTTGTACGTTCACGGTGGTGAAAACGTCGATTCCCGCTTCCAGCAGCTCTTCAATATCCTGCCAGCGCTTAGGATGGCGTGAGCCAGGCGCGTTACTGTGCGCCAGCTCATCCATTAAAATCAGCGCCGGACGCCGGGCGAGGGCGGCATCCAGGTCAAATTCGCGAATTTGCCGCCCCCGGTGCGAGTGACGTTTTGGCGGCAGAATGGTCAGCCCGTCAAGTAGCGCGGCGGTCTCTTTACGGCCATGCGTCTCTACCACGCCGATCACCACATCCAGTCCCTGCGCTCGCAGCCGCTGCGCTTGCGCCAGCATCGCCCAGGTTTTTCCGACGCCTGCGCAGGCGCCGAAGAAAATTTTCAACTTCCCCCGGTGGGGCGGGGGCGTTTGTTCCAACAAGCGATCCGGATCAGGACGCAAGGGTTCGTCGTTCATTTCGCTCTGTGTCCCTGTAGCGCATCCAGCGCCAGATTAAGCTCAACAATATTCACCACCGGTTGCCCAAGAAAGCGCGCCAGCGGCCTGTGCGTATATTCTGCAACCAGTTGCGCGACCTGTTCAACGGGAAGCTGGCGAGCCGCCGCCACGCGGGGGATTTGCCATGCCGCGGCGCCGGGCGTCAGATTATTATCCAGCCCGCTTGCCGAGGCCGTCGCCAGCTCAACCGGAACCGCGGAACTCGCCTGGGGGTTAGCGGCGCGTAGCGCGGCGACGCGGGCCTGTATTTGCGCATCCAGTTCGGGATTGCTGGCGGCCAGGTTGCTTCCGCCCGACGCCAGTGGATTATAAGGCGTATCGGCGGTGGCGGAGGGCCGGCCATGAAAATAACCCGCGGCGGTAAACGATTGTCCGATAAGCGCTGAGCCGCGTATCACATTGTCTTTATGAATCAGCGAGCCATTAGCCTGCCAGGGAAACCACCACTGCCCCAGCGCCGTGGTCAGAAGCGGATACACGCCGCCGGTCAATAACAGCAGAAATAACATTGTCGAAAAAGCAGGACGTAAACCGATCATCATACACCTCATGCCAGACCCAGCAGGGTCAGCAGCACATCAATCACTTTGATGCCAATAAACGGCACCACCAGACCACCCAGACCATAGATCCATAAATTACGGCGCAGCATGGCCGATGCGGAAAGCGGCTTATAACTCACGCCTTTTAATGCCAGCGGGATCAGAAAAATAATAATCAGGGCGTTAAAGATCACCGCGCTCAGAATGGCGGAGTTCGGCGAATGCAGCCCCATCACGTTGAGCGCGTTTAGCTGCGGATAGGTAGCGGCAAACGCGGCGGGAATAATGGCGAAATATTTCGCTACATCATTCGCGATACTGAAAGTGGTGAGCGAGCCGCGCGTCATCAGCATCTGCTTACCGATATGCACCACTTCAATCAACTTGGTCGGGTTAGAGTCCAGATCCACCATATTACCGGCTTCTTTCGCCGCCTGGGTGCCGGAGTTCATCGCCACCGCGACGTCAGCCTGCGCCAGCGCCGGGGCATCGTTAGTGCCGTCGCCGGTCATGGCGACCAGCCGTCCTTCCGCCTGATATTGACGGATCAGCGCCAGCTTGGCTTCCGGCGTGGCTTCGGCAAGAAAATCGTCCACACCGGCTTCGGCGGCAATCGCTGCCGCCGTCAGGCGGTTATCGCCAGTGATCATCACCGTTTTAATGCCCATCTTTCGTAGCTGGGCGAAACGTTCTTTAATGCCGCCTTTAACGATATCCTTGAGGGCGATAACACCCAGTACGCGCGCGCCTTCCACGACCACCAGCGGCGTCGCGCCCAGACGCGCTACGTTCTCAACGTTTTGCTCGACATCGGCGGGAAAATGGCCGCCATTGCTCTCGACATGACGCCGAATCGCGTCCACCGAGCCTTTACGGATCATCCGGTTATCGATATTAATCCCGCTCATGCGGCTTTGCGCGGTAAACGGAACAAAGGTGGCATGAAGCGACTGCACATCGCGTTCACGCAGGTTAAAGCGCTGTTTGGCGAGGATCACAATGCTGCGGCCTTCCGGCGTTTCGTCGGCCAGCGAAGCGAGCTGCGCGGCGTCAGCCAGCGTGCGTTCGTCCACCCCTCGGGCGGGTATAAAATCGGACGCCTGGCGGTTGCCGAGCGTGATAGTGCCGGTTTTATCCAGCAGCAGCACGTCGACATCGCCCGCGGCTTCTACGGCGCGGCCGCTGGTGGCGATGACGTTCGCGCCCAACATTCGGCTCATTCCGGCTACGCCAATGGCGGAGAGTAGCCCGCCGATGGTAGTGGGGATCAGGCACACCAGCAACGCCACCAACACGGTGACGCTGACCGCGTTACCGCCCCAGGCGGAGAAGGGCCACAGGGTGGCGGTCGCCAGTAAAAAGACAATGGTCAGGGCGATGAGCAAAATCGTCAGGGCAATCTCGTTAGGCGTTTTCCGCCGCTGCGCGCCTTCCACCATCGCGATCATCCGGTCAAGAAAGGTTTCGCCAGGATTGACGCTACAGGCAATCACCAGCCAGTCGGAAAGAATTCGCGTGCCGCCGGTGACAGAGGCGAAATCGCCGCCGGACTCACGGATCACGGGCGCAGATTCGCCGGTAATCGCACTTTCATCCACCGAGGCGCCGCCTTCGATCACCTCGCCATCGCAGGGAATAATATCGCCCGCTTTGACCAGGACAATGTCGCCTTTCCGCAGTTCAGCGGCGGGCACGTTATCGGCCTGCGCATCATGACGCGGGGTGCGCAGGCGGCGAGCGAACGCGGTCTTTTTCACCCCTTTCAGACTGTTTGCCTGGGCTTTGCTGCGGCCTTCCGCCAGCGCTTCGGCAAAATTGGCGAACAGTACGGTGAACCATAACCACAGACTGATAATCCCTGTAAACAGGGCGCTTCCCGCTATTTGTCCTGTTACCATAGCGAGCGTTAACAGAGTGGTTAGCACGCTGCCGGCCCAGACCACAAACATCACCGGGTTACGCCACTGGGCGCGTGGGCTTAATTTTTTTACGGCATCCGTTAGCGCCTGTACAAGTAAAACAGGTTCAAACAGCGCCAGTTGCTTGCGACTCATATCAATGTACTCCGCATCGCTCAAGGTAAAGAGAAATGTTCCGCTACCGGGCCAAGCGCCAGGGCAGGAATAAACGTCAGCGCGCCGACCAGCAGTACCGTGCCGATGAGCAGTCCAATAAATAGCGCGCCGTGGGTCGCCAGCGTTCCCTGACTGGCCGGCTGTACTTTTTTACTGACCAGCGATCCGGCGATGGCCATGACAGGAATAATCACGCCGAAACGGCCGACGAACATGCAGAACGCCAGCAAACAGTTCCAGAAAGGCGAGTTAGCGCTCAGACCCGCAAAGGCGCTACCGTTGTTGTTGGCGGCAGAGGAGACGGCATATAGCACTTCGCTAAAACCGTGCGGGCCAGGGTTCAGCATTGCGCTGCGTCCGGCATCCGTCATCATCGCCAGCGCCGAACCCAACAAGACCAACATCGGCGTGACCAGAATCGCCAGCGCGGTCATTTTCATTTCGCGCACGTCGATTTTTTTCCCCAGATACTCCGGCGTGCGACCGATCATCAGCCCCGCGATAAACACCGCCAGCAGGACAAACAGCAACATGCCGTACAGGCCTGAACCGACGCCGCCAAAGACCACTTCGCCAATTTGCATCAGCCACATCGGCACCATACCGCCCAGAGCGGTAAACGAGTCGTGCATGGCATTTACCGCCCCGCAGGACGCCGCGGTCGTGACGACGGCAAACAGGCTGCTGGCCAGCACGCCAAAGCGTGTCTCTTTACCCTCCATGTTGACGCTACTGTCCGCGCCTGCCGCCAACAGATGTGGATTTCCCTGAACTTCCGCCCACATCACTACCGCTACGCAGACCACAAAAATGAATGACATTGCCCACAGTAGCGCGCGTCCCTGACGGCGATCGCCCGCCGCTTCGCCAAAGGCGAAACAGAGCGCGGCTGGAATCAAAAATATCGCCAGCATCTGCGCCAGATTAGTGAGCGCGGTGGGGTTTTCGAACGGATGCGAAGAGTTGGCGTTAAAGAAACCGCCGCCGTTAGTGCCAAGCATTTTGATCGCCTCCTGCGAAGCAACCGGCCCCATCGGCAAGAGTTGTTTAGCGCCTTCAAGAGTGGTGATGGGCTGATAAGCCGACAGGTTTTGCGGTACGCCCTGTTGGATAAAAAACAGCGCGATAATTAACGCGACAGGAAATAATATCCATAGCGTAATGCGTACCAGATCTTGCCAGGCATTACCCAGCGTGTGCACATTCTGGCGCGTAAAGGCGCGGATAAGTGCAAAAACCACCGCAATCCCGGTCGCCGCCGACAGGAAATTTTGCACCGTCAGCCCCGCCATCTGGCTAAAGTAGCTCAGCGTGCTTTCGCCGCTGTAGGCTTGCCAGTTGGTATTGGTGACAAAGCTGACGGCGGTATTCAGCGCCAGATCCCAGGACAGCCCCGGTAGCCGCTGCGGATTTAAGGGCAGCCACTCCTGCCAGAATAGCAGGCAAAACAGGATGCCCAGTCCCAGCAGATTGAGCGTCAGTAGCGCCAGTAAATACTGACGCCAGTTCATTTCGTGGTCGGTAATGCCAAGAGTCCGCCAGAGGATACGCTCAACGCCAGCCACGCCCGGCAACGGAACGGCGGCGATGAGCCTTGCCAGGCCCGAACCCAACGGTTTCGCCAGTACCAATAAAATCAGTAAAAAACTGGCGATCAGTAAAAATCCTTGCGCGGCCATCAGAACGCCTCCGCATTAATCAGGGCATAGACCAGATAACCTAAAAGTAAGAAAACCAGCACGATGCCGGTTATCACGCCTGCACTCACAGAGCACCTCCAGTGGCATTGTTTTACTCCTGAGAAAGGTAATTTTTTGGCTGCAAAGATTTCGCAAAAATTGGCGGGCGGAGTGTAAAAAAAGTATAAAAATGGCAAAGACCATTATTTAACTAATGGTTAGTATTAATTTAACCTTTTTGTAACTAATTTACGCTTTGAATGTAAATCTGCTGGAAAAGCGTGAAAATAAGTGGTCGGATGAGTAGTAAAATTACACCGAAAGCGGTACTATTTTAATCAGGTAACGAGGTTCAATTTTTCGGTGCTATTCACCGATTCAATCTATACCGGGGCGGGTAGCGTCGGTATAAAGGGGGGAAACGTATGGAACACTATAAAGACTATCCGGCGCATGTCATTTTTGTCCGTCGTGCTTTCGCGGTGATCGCAGGCGTGCTGGCGCTGCCGGTGATGCTCTTCTGGAAAGACCGCGCGCGTTTTTATAGTTATCTGCACCGTGTCTGGTCGAAAACCAGTGATAAACCGGTATGGATGGCGCAGGCTGAAAAAGCCACCTGCGACTTTTATTAATCGCGACCAGCCTGAAAAACCGTCAGCTGCCACGCTGGCGGTTTTTTTATGCGCCAGGGTCTACACTGTTTAACGCTATTCGCCGTGACGTTTCATCTTTCAGGAGTTGTATGCCCACCCATTTAGTCTGGTTCAGGCGCGATCTGCGTTTACAGGATAACCTTGCGCTGGCCGCCGCCTGCCGCGATGCATCCGCGCGGGTGCTGGCGCTTTATATTTCCACCCCCGCGCAGTGGCAGGCCCATGATATGGCGCCGCGGCAGGCGGCATTCATCAGCGCGCAGCTCAATGCGCTACAGGCGGCCCTTGCAGAGAAAGGCATTCCGCTGCTGTTTCATGAAGTGGCGGATTTTAACGCCAGTATTGAAACGGTCAAAAACGTTTGCCGACAGCATGACGTCAGCCATCTGTTTTATAACTATCAGTATGAGTTTAACGAGCGTCAGCGTGATGCGGCGGTGGAAAAAACGCTGCCCTCTGTCATCTGCGAAGGCTTTGACGATAGCGTGATTCTGGCGCCCGGCGCGGTGATGACCGGCAATCATGAAATGTATAAAGTTTTTACGCCGTTTAAAAATGCCTGGTTGAAACGGCTAAAAGAGGATATTCCGCCATGCGTTCCGGCCCCGAAGATCCGGGTGAGCGGCGCGCTTTCTACACCCTTAACGCCAGTCTCGCTTAACTACCCGCAACAGGCGTTTGACGCCGCGCTTTTCCCGGTGGAAGAAAACGCGGTCATCGCGCAGCTACGTCAGTTTTGCGCGCAGGGCGCAGACGGGTATGAGTCACGGCGGGATTTCCCTGCGGTCGACGGCACCAGTCGGCTTTCCGCCAGCCTGGCGACGGGTGGCCTGTCGCCGCGACAGTGCCTGCACCGATTACTGGCGGAGCAGCCGCAGGCGCTGGACGGCGGACCGGGAAGCGTCTGGTTGAATGAACTCATCTGGCGGGAGTTTTACCGTCATTTAATGACCTGGTATCCGGCATTATGCAAACACCAGCCGTTTATCCGCTGGACAAAACGCGTCGCGTGGCAGGAAAACCCGCACTATTTTCAGGCATGGCAGAAAGGCGAAACCGGTTATCCCATTGTCGATGCGGCGATGCGCCAGCTTAACGCGACGGGCTGGATGCATAACCGTTTACGCATGATTACCGCCAGCTTTCTGGTAAAAGATCTGTTGATTGACTGGCGGTTGGGGGAGCGCTATTTCATGTCGCAGCTTATTGACGGCGATCTTGCCGCCAATAATGGCGGCTGGCAGTGGGCCGCCTCAACCGGTACTGACGCCGCGCCTTATTTTCGTATTTTTAATCCCACGACTCAGGGAGAGAGGTTCGATCGCGACGGCGAATTTATCCGCCAGTGGCTACCGGCATTACGCGATATCCCTGGAAAAGCGATTCACGAGCCGTGGCGGTGGGCGGAAAAAGCGGGAGTCGTGCTTGATTATCCTCGGCCTATTGTGGAGCACAAACAGGCGAGAATCGCAACGCTTTCCGCCTATGAGGCGGCGAGAAAAGGGGCGTGATACAGGCCCGGTAGCGCAAACTACCGGGCATTCTGCTATCAGGATTCGACGGCCAGCGCGCGGCTTTTGAATTTGAAGGACTGATACAGCCAAATCAGCAGGACAACCCCTACGCAGGCTAACGCGCCCCAGGTGATCTGTTCAAAAACATCCACATAGGCGTTGATGGCGTAATTAACCGCGCCGCTGGCGTCGAAGGCGCTTTGCGAGGTCTGGTCAGCGATGACGCCTGCCAGATAGTTAGCTATCGCGCCGGACAGCAGCATATAAATTCCGGTTAATACGCCGGTGACGCCGGGGATATCAATGCGCGTAATTTGCGACATGGCGACCGGGTCGATAAACAGCTCGGCAAAGCCCATCACCGCCAGTCCCAGCACCATTAGCGGCATTGAAGAGTGTCCGTAAGCGGCGGACCAGCGTGCGCTCAGGGTCAGAATACAGAATCCGGCGCTCATCAGACCGAGACCCAGCGCGAATTTGCCCCAGATACGCACGGTGCGATTACCGCTTACGCTCTCTTTAACCAGCCAGGCCAGGACGACCCCACACAGCATCACGGCAAAGGCGTTCACCGACTGGAACATGGCGGTAGGAACGGAATAGCCCAGAATATTGCGGTTCACAAAGCGGTCGATATACAGGCTGATAGAACTGCCGCCCTGCTGGGCAAACGCCCAGAACAGCATACTGAACAGGGTCAGGGTGACAATCAGCCCCAGTTCTTTGCGTTGTTTGGCCGTTTGCGCCTGGCGATAAATTTTTGCCAGCACGACCAGGCCGATCGCGGTCGCCACGATTAAGGCATAGACAGACCATTCTTTCCAGAACAGAACGGTAATCAGCAACGGCGCCGCTACCAGCAGAATTAACAGCCAGCCCCAGTTCGGCAGCAGGTAGTTTCTGGCGCACAACACGGCTTTATTCACGCCGGTAGTGTGGGTGAAATGACGATTTCCACACAGGAAGATCACTAACCCTGCCAGCATACCAATGGCGGCGAGCGCAAAGCCCATCGCCCAACTGTACTCCTCTTGCACATAGCCGCAGGCGATAGGCGCCACGATCGAACCAATATTACCCGCTGCGTAAAGCAGCGAGAACCCGCCATCGCGGCGCGGATCTTCCGGCTGGTACAGTTCGCCCAGCAGGCAGCTAATATTCGATTTAAACAGGCCGTAGCCGCAGACAATGATCGCCAGCGACAGATAAAGGAATGTCGGCGCGATCTCACTGGCGCCCAGCACTAAATGACCTATAGCCATTAAAAATGCGCCCAGCATGACTGCCATTCGGTTGCCAAGCACCTTATCCGCCAGATAGCCGCCAAGAATCGGCGTTACGTAGACCAGTGAACAATAAGCGCTGAATAACTCATAGGCGTGGTTATCGTCGTATTTTAGCTGATTGGTGAGATAAAGAATCAGTAGGGCGCGCATACCATAAAAGCTGAAGTACTCCCAAATTTGCAGGGCGACAACGTAGTAAATAGCGCGGGGTTGAGATGCTTGTTTATTCATCGTATTTCCGGGATAGAGACGCTGCGGCAAGAAAGCGGCATTCTCAGATAATGCCTTTCTTTGTGGGCTTATTAAGCCTGCCGTATCGCCGTGTTTCCTTAAAGTTACCAACATGATACAGAACTGATTTTTTCTGCAATATGCGTTCTGATTGCATAAATATACATGAAACCGATCGTGTTTTGCTAAGTAATTTGCGCCAAACCCGGGGGTGATTGTTTCTTGATGTGTCAAACAAATGTTTATCGACGAACGGCCAACGGGAGGCTATGTTAACGGAGACTGAACCCGTAACGGGAAAGTAGAACGTGGGTTAAAGGGAGCGATGATGAAAAACACCGAGCTGGAACAACTGATTAACGACAAGCTGAACAGTGCGGCAATAAGCGATTATGCGCCGAATGGTTTACAGGTCGAAGGAAAAGAGACGGTACAGAAAATCGTTACCGGCGTGACCGCAAGTCAGGCGCTGCTCGATGAGGCGGTGCGTTTGCAGGCCGATGCGGTCATTGTTCATCATGGTTACTTCTGGAAAGGCGAGTCTCCGGTTATTCGCGGGATGAGACGCCGTCGCTTAAAAACGTTACTGGCAAATGATATTAACCTTTACGGTTGGCATCTGCCGCTGGATGCGCATCCTGAGCTGGGCAACAATGCGCAGTTGGCGGCGCTATTGGGCATTACCGTGAAAGGAGAAATTGAGCCGCTGGTGCCGTGGGGAGAACTCTCAATGCCGGTGCCGGGGCTGGAACTGGCCTCATGGATTGAAGCGCGTCTGGGGCGTAAACCGCTATGGTGCGGCGATACCGGGCCAGAGAATGTGCAGCGTGTCGCCTGGTGTACCGGCGGCGGGCAAAGTTTTATTGATAGCGCCGCCCGCTTCGGCGTGGATGCTTTCATTACCGGCGAGGTGTCTGAACAGACCATTCATTCCGCGCGCGAACAGGGGCTGCATTTTTATGCCGCCGGGCACCATGCCACTGAACGCGGCGGTATTCGCGCCCTGAGCGAATGGTTGAACGAAAACACGGCGTTGGATGTGACGTTTATTGATATCCCTAACCCGGCATAACTGAGAGGTAATAAAGTGCAGCGAGCGCGTTGTTATCTGTTAGGCGAAACGGCAGTCGTCCTGGAACTTGAACCGCCGATTACGCTGGCGAGCCAGAAACGCATCTGGCGTCTGACGCAGCGTCTGGTCGATATGCCGAACGTGGTGGAAGCCATTCCCGGGATGAACAATATCACCGTGATCTTGCGGGAACCGCAAACCCTGGCGCTGGATGCGATTGAGCGTCTGCAGCGCTGGTGGGAAGAGAGCGAGGCGCTGGAGCCGGACTCGCGTTCGGTTGAGATCCCGGTGATCTATGGCGGCGCAGGCGGGCCGGATCTGGCGGCGGTGGCACGGCACAGCGGTTTGAGTGAAAAGCAGGTCGTGGAGCTACATGCCTCCGTTGAGTATGTCGTCTGGTTTTTAGGCTTTCAGCCTGGCTTTCCCTATCTTGGGAATTTACCAGAACCGCTCCATATGCCCAGACGTGCGGAGCCGCGCCTGCAGGTTCCGGCCGGTTCTGTCGGCATCGGCGGCGCGCAGACGGGTATTTATCCATTATCCACGCCGGGCGGCTGGCAGCTGATCGGCCTCACGCCGTTGAAGTTATTCGATCCGATGCGGGAGCCTCCGGTTCTGCTACGCCCTGGCGATAGCGTACGCTTTGTGCCGCAAAAGGAGGGAATATGCTGAATATTATTCGCGCGGGGATTTATACCTCCGTGCAGGATAGCGGGCGTCACGGCTTTCGTCAGTCGGGGCTGAGTCACTGCGGTGCGCTGGATAAACCCGCCTTTCAGACCGCTAATCTCCTGGTCGGGAACGATGCGAATGCCCCGGCGCTGGAAATCACTCTCGGTCAACTGGTTGTCGAATTTGAAAATGAGACCTGGTTCGCTCTTACCGGCGCAGGCTGCGAAGCGCTGTTGGATGATCAACCGGTCTGGACAGGCTGGCGATTGCCGGTAAAAGCGGGCCAACGTCTTACGCTGCATCGACCGCTTCACGGGATGCGTAGCTATCTGGCGGTGGCGGGCGGTATTGCTGTGCCGGAGGTGATGGGATCGTGTAGTACCGATCTGAAGTCCGGTATCGGTGGGCTGGAAGGACGGCTGCTAAAAGATGGCGATCGGCTGGCGACGGGTAAACCATCGCGACAGTTTAGCGGGCCGCAGGGCGTGAAGCAGTTACTGTGGGGGAATCGCATCCGTGCGCTACCGGGGCCGGAATACCGTGAGTTCGATCGCGCCTCGCAAGAAGCGTTCTGGCGTTCGCCGTGGCAGCTCAGTCCGCAAAGTAATCGCATGGGCTATCGTTTGCAGGGACAATCGTTAACGCGGACAACGGATCGCGAACTGCTGTCGCACGGTTTGCTGCCCGGTGTCGTGCAGGTGCCTTACAACGGCCAACCTATTGTGCTAATGAATGATGCCCAGACAACTGGCGGCTATCCGCGCATTGCCTGCATCATCGAGGCAGATATGTACCATCTGGCGCAGATCCCGCTAGGACAACCGATCCATTTTGTGCAATGTTCGCTGGAAGAGGCGCTCAACGCGCGCCATGAGCGTCAGCGCTATCTGGAACAGCTTACCTGGCGGCTTCAGCATGAACATTGATTTAAATGCGGATGTGGGCGAAGGTTGCGCCAGCGACAGCGAATTATTAACGCTGGTCTCCTCCGCCAATATCGCCTGTGGTTTTCACGCCGGTGATGCGCAAACCATGCTGACCTGTGTGCGCGAGGCGCTGAAAAACGGCGTGGCAATCGGCGCGCATCCCAGCTTTCCGGATCGGGATAATTTTGGGCGGACGGCGATGGTTTTGCCGCCGGAAACGGTATACGCCCAGACGCTGTACCAAATCGGCGCGCTGGGGGCGATTGTTCAGGCGCAAGGCGGCGTGATGCGCCATGTCAAACCGCACGGTATGCTCTATAACCAGGCGGCGAAAGATCCTCATCTGGCACAGGCGATTGCGAAAGCGGTACACGACTATGATCCGTCACTGATACTGGTTGGACTGGCGGGAAGTGAGCTGATCCGGGCCGGTGAGCGCCATCGCCTGGTGACGCGGCAGGAGGTGTTTGCCGATCGCGGCTATCAGGCCGACGGTAGCCTGGTGCCGCGCATGCAACCTGGCGCGCTGATTCACGACGAAGAGCAGGCGCTGGCGCAAACGCTGGATATGGTACAAGCCGGGAGAGTGAAAAGCGTTACTGGCGTGTGGACGACTGTCACGGCGCAAACGGTGTGCATTCATGGCGACGGCGAGTATGCGCTTGCATTCGCTCGCAGGTTACGCGCCGCGTTCAATGCGCGTAATATACACGTTATTGCCTGAGAGCCAGACGATTGAAGCTATTATATTACGGCTGCTAAAAATTATCGTGTTCTGTTCTCTTAATGTCAGGAAGAGGGATTTATTCAATACTATATAAATCCCCTTATAATATATTATTTTAAAAATAACCAAGTGATGCTGTAATAGCCAGTATGATGAGCTTATTGCTGTTAGCAGCAGAGTTTTTGAAAATCATTATGATATTGTTAGCTATCGCCATCTAATCAAACCTCCGGGGCGGGTAAACTACCTGACTCTTTATTACCCCTTTCTGATTGATTTACCTCACGATAGCCTCATTTTTAGCATTTATATTCCTCATCATGACGACTTATCAGGAGATTGAAGCCAGATTGATTCGCTGTTTCACTATCACGTCATGGATAGCGTGCCAGATTGCCAGCTATATGGATTTTAAGCTGTTTACGCATAGCAACTTTTTTAGCGAAAATTAAACTCATCTGATCAGTGATTTTTTAGTATATTACTCATTTTGTTATGATGGATTTGTTTTGTGAAAAGAAAATATCTTACGCAAGAAGAGATTGAAAAACTGCTGTCAGCGACCGACAGAATGCCCTTCCCGGAAAGAAACCGCTGCTTAATCCTGATGGCGTTTATTCACGGCTTCCGGGCCAGTGAGCTGCTGGGGCTGCGCTTGTCGGATATTGATCTTGCAGGAAGACAGCTTTATATCCGGCGCCTCAAAAATGGCTTTTCAACGTGTCACCCCCTCCTTCCCGATGAGTATAACGTACTGAAAAGCTGGCTCAGGGCCAGGAAGTATCTTGAGAAAGGGGCTGACGGAGACTGGCTGTTCCTGTCGCTACGACGGCATCCGCTCAGCAGGCAACAATTTTTTTACATACTTCGTGAGGCAGGGCGGTTGGCCGAATTAACGATAGCGCCACATCCTCATATGCTGCGACATGCCTGCGGCTACGCCCTTGCTGATAAAGGGATTGATACACGACTCATACAGGACTATCTGGGGCACAGGAATATCCAGCACACCGTAAGATACACCGCAAGTAACGCCGGGCGTTTTCATGGAATATGGCGAAAAAAACGTCGAGTATAACCGTACGTTCTGATTCAAAAAGTTAAGTCCGCTTCGCGCTTTCATCATCCTCTCAGATTTACCCCTTCCACACAAGAGTCATGCAATCGTAATCTCTTGCTTATTAAGGAGTTATCCATATAACAATAAAAAAACTAAGGGAAAATTCACCTGGTCCAACCAGCACTATGCTGTATCCATTTTTGTCCTGCCTGCACAAAATGTTAATTTTAAGTGTTAAAAAAACGTATTAAATAATATTTAATGCTGATTAATTATCATATCAAAGAATTAAATCCTTTATTTTACTTTTTGAATCATATTGTTAAATCACAGAGAAATCTGTTCAGGGAAAGCTGATTTACATAATCAACATATAAATCAATAGATTACTGTGTTTTCTATTTGTCATTTTGTACTCCGCACAGGGCAGAATTACCCTGCGGCAGGAGCATGTACTACCAGGGGGACTGACGGCCTGTGCAGCCGAAAAGCAGAACCGGACAGGGTGTCAGAGTGCTGTGTTTAGATAGGGCCAGACGTCATTTTTCATACAGACATGGAATGGCTCCCGGTCCACGAAAGGGTGCGGACATGTTGTTTCCACAACACGAAGCTGCCGTTGCTGGCGCAGTGCCGGGTCGGCAATGGCCAGAGGAGAACAATCTGATGACGCAAGAATATGCGGAAATATCCACCGGAAGGGGGGGCACCAGTAAGTGCCGGTACAGTATGGGGGCGAAAATATTTTTGCTCCTGCTGGCGGTCTCCACCGTCGCAGCGTTGTTCAGCCTGTATCAGGTTCTGACGTACTGATATGCAGACGTTAACCAGAGTACTGCCGCCTCTCCGGCTGATTATGTTTTGTCAGTCAGGCGAAAATCCTGCGCAGTTTCCGGATACCGGTGGCCTTTGCGTGGAGGACTGCGTTCGTCTCAGGACACCAGAAGGGCTGCTGGATCGGTTGCGTCGGTGGCCCGGCGCGATGGTGATATCCGCCGGACGGCCATCAACCCAGCTTCTGCTGTGGCAACAGGTTTTTCAGCGTTATCCGCGGACAGTGGTTTTTTGCAGCAGTAACGCGTTTTTACCGGTTGACGTCAGCGTGGAAGGTTACTTCCGCCATCTGAGGCTGATTAAACGCGCCATGTCGGTAAGGGTTCTGGCTAGAATGGCTGAGCTTGCCATATGGTCATCACTACAGACATCGCCTTACGAGGAGGAGATGAAAAGCGCGTTGAGCGTGCCGGAGCTGGTGATGGAGATAAACAGCCGCACACTGGTCAGGTTACTGTCAGAGCGTCTGCCAAAACAGGGACGGCGGGTGCTGGGATTACTGTTGTCAGGCTGTAGCCCGGAAATGACGGCCCGTATGCTGGGAACCGGCGTGAGGCAGGTCTGGCTCGCGGAGCAGACGCTGAAACAACGCTGGGATATCCCGACAGGAGTACCGCTATCTGATGCGGTAAGAATAAGGATACCGGACGTCGGCCCGGACATCAGTCAACAGAGTGGGTTGGTAAAAACTGGGGCCGGTAACGCACCGGATTTATGCTGACAGCATATTTACATCATGCCGCGCGGTATTCAGACCCATAATGTTGCGTTCTGAATGAGTTATCTTCACAAAATAAATATGGCAATCATCGTTGTCCGGAAATACCGCATAACGTGTGACATTAATGAATCTGTAATCAGTGCGAGGGTTTACGCGCTGTGGCGGTAGCGTGGAATTATCTGGATGCGTTGAGTAAATTTCACTTTACCCTTCTGATATAAATGAAAATGGTTCTGGATAAACTATCTAATATTATCTGTGTCTGCGAACAGAGTGACAAAAATAATGCAACGTAAAAAGATACTAATTGTAGGTGCGGGCCTTTCAGGCGCAGTAATAGCACGCCAGTTAGCCGAGCAGGGACATGTAGTCAATATTATTGATCAACGTTCGCATATCGGTGGTAACGCTTATGATGCCCGAGATGAGCACACGGGTATTATGGTGCACGTTTATGGTCCTCATATTTTTCATACTGATAATGAAACTGTATGGAATTATGTAAATAAATACGCTGAGATGATGCCTTATATCAATAAGGTTAAGGCCACAGTAAATGGTCAGGTATTTTCTCTACCTATCAATCTTCATACCATCAATCAATTTTTTGGTGTCGCCTGCTCACCTGATGACGCCAGGAAATTACTGCTTCAAAAATGTGATAGCACCATTCTGGAACCACAAAATTTTGAGCAACAGGCCTTGCGTTTCATTGGCGAAGAGTTATATGAAGCCTTTTTTAAAGGTTATACCATTAAACAATGGGGGCTTCATCCTTCCGCGTTACCCGCTTCTGTATTGAAACGTATCCCTGTTCGCTTTAATTATGATGATAACTATTTCAATCATAAGTTTCAGGGAATACCAAAATTTGGTTATACACAAATGGTCAAGTCCATTGTCGAACACGAAAATATCGCTGTTGAACTATGTCGCTCCTTCACTCAGGAAATGCGGACAAATTATGATCATGTTTTTTTCAGTGGCGCGCTGGATGCCTTTTACTCCTGTCAATATGGCCGACTGGAATATCGTACATTAGACTTTAAAAAAATAATTTGCCAGAGTGATTATCAAGGATGCGCAGTAATGAATTATTGTTCAATAGATACACCTTATACTCGGATTACTGAGCACAAATATTTTTCTCCGTGGGAGAGACATGAAGCTTCAATATGTTATCAAGAATATAGTCGGGAATGTGAAGCTGGTGATATACCCTACTATCCTGTTCGCAGGGCAGATAAAATGGATTTACTGAATAAATATCTGTCGCGGGCTAAAAAAGAAAAAAATATTACTTTCATTGGTCGTCTTGGCACTTATCGTTATCTCGATATGGACATCACGATAGCTGAAGCATTACAGACGGCGGACGTATACTTAACGTCGCTATATGAACAAAAAGAAATGCCAGCTTTTACAGTTACCGTTTGATGAAGTGTACAGCGCTAATCGTAACTTTTAACCGTCTTGAAAAATTAAAAAAAAGTGTGCGAGAGACTGTTAAGGCGGGTTTTTCCTCTATTGTTATCGTTAATAATGGCTCAAGCGACGGTACAAGGGAATGGCTTTCTTCATTAAGTGAACCTGGCATCACGATACTTAATCTTAAAGATAATCTTGGTGGTGCTGGCGGATTTAAAGTAGGTAGTCAATATATATGCTCATATAGTAATGCCGATTGGGTATTTTTCTATGATGATGATGCTTACCCGGAAATTAATATTTTAAAGCATTTCTCGTTATTAGATACCTCAAGATACCGTATATTTGTGTCGCGAGTTCAGGACACCTATGGGCGGTCTTGTCGGATGAATTTGCCTTTCATTAGGGTCCCATCTACGGTGTTTGAGACTATTTATTATGCGATGCGCCCAGAGAGGTATTCTCCAGTAAGAACTCAGGTTACTGATGTTCAAACTGTGTCATTCGTTGGTATGATTATTGATCGAAAGGTATTGAATAACCATCTTAACGATATCCATGATGAACTTTTCCTTTATTATGATGATTTTTTCTTTGGTTATAAGCTAGTATTGTCCGGGCAGAAAATTCGTTACTCCCCAGAAATTAAATTTATTCATGATATCTCTATTCATGGAAGGTGTATCTGCCCCGAATGGAAAGTATATTATCTTTGTAGAAATTTGTTGCTGCTGAGAAAACTTTTACCCGTTCCCAGGATATTCAGTGTTCTTTCTATAGTATTACGCCTCTCTAAATATCTCGCCATATTACCATGGCAGCGTAAGAAATTTCGTTATCTATATTTTATCTGGCAGGGAATACTTCATGGACTTAAAGGTATTAGTGGGAAATATCATTAGCAGGACGAAGAGATGAAAAGGTTATGTTATTTTGTGAATTCAGACTGGTACTTTGATTTACACTGGACAGAACGTGCGATAGCGGCAAGGGATGCGGGTTATGAAATTCATATCATAAGTCATTTTATTGGTGAAGAGATTATAAAAAAATTCAAAACGCTTGGTTTTATTTGTCACAATGTGTCTCTTGTTGCTCAGTCATTTAATATGTTTGTTTTTTTTAGAGCATTCCTTAACGCTCGGAAAATTATTAAGGAGATTAATCCTGACTTATTGCATTGTATTACGCTCAAACCTTGCCTGATTGGTGGAGTTAGCGCCAGAAGAAGTAATAGTCCAGTTGTTATCAGCTTTGTCGGACTTGGTCGAATCTTTTTATATAATACCGTGCCAATGAGAATATTGCGTGCGTTAACCGTTTTGGTTTACAAATATATTGCCGGTAATAAGCGTGGTGTTTTTATTTTTGAACATGATAAAGATCGGCGAAAAATATCGCGTTTAGTAGGTATTGATTATCATAAAACTATCGTTATCGAAGGTGCTGGAATTAACCCGGATATTTATAAATTCTCTATAGAGAAAAAACATGAGATACCGATAGTCCTTTTTGCAAGCCGAATGTTATGGAGTAAAGGTCTTGGCGATCTCATTGAAGCAAAAAAGATCCTCAGACAAAAAAATATTCATTTTGTTTTAAATGTTGCAGGTATATTGGCCGAGGACGATAAAGATGCTATCCCTTTGGAGCTCATTCATCACTGGCATAATGAAGGACTAATTAACTGGCTGGGACGCTCTTCGAATGTATATGAGCTTATTCAGAAATCGAATATCGTTGCATTACCATCTATTTATCCGGAAGGAGTACCACGGCTTTTATTAGAGGCATCATCTGTAGGACGTGCATGTATTGCTTATGATACCGGCGGATGTGATAGCTTAATTATTCATAACTATAATGGGTTGATCGTGAAAAGTAATTCAGCTCAGGAGTTAGCGGTAGAATTAGAGTATTTGTTAAAAAATCCACAGATTCGCTTAGAGATGGGGGCGAATGGAAGAAAACGTGTAAAGGAATTGTTTTCCAGCATATTAGTCATTAATAAGACATTGCAAATTTATAAAGACACTATTGGTTGCTAACACCATAAAGTGCTTATGAAGTAGGTCAGTGTTTAGATAAATAGTATGTAAATATTATAGAAAATAAATAAGTTATATTTTCATATCGTTAAAGAATAAGTTCTTCAGGTAAAGGTGACACGGAAACAATGAATGATTTGAAAGAAGCTCTGGCCAGGCACCAACTTTGGATTTCGCTAGGTTGGAATGATGTCCTGGGACGATACCGGCGATCGGTGTTAGGGCCTTTTTGGATAACGATTTCGATGGGGGTCACCATATCAGCGATGGGACCTCTTTACGGTTCGCTGTTCAGTTCTGGTTCCGAAAATTTTATCATGCATCTTACTTTAGGTATGATCTTTTGGGCCTTTCTATCAGCAACTATTAATGAGTCATGCGGAATATTTAATGAGTCCGCATCAATTATTAAACAATCTGACCTTCCGCTATATTTATATATATTACGTGTTTTCTATCGGCAGTTTATGATTATGTTGCATAATTTTATCATTATACCTTTCGTGATTTTTTTTACCAATACATCGGTAAATCTTGATATTCTCCTTTTTATACCTGCAATTATAATAACATCCATCTCATTAATTTCTACAGGTATGATTCTCGCCATTTTTTGCACAAGATATCGTGATATGGGACCGGTTGTTCAAAGTGTGGTAACGTTGTGTTTTTTTATAACTCCCATCATTTGGACATCGGAACAATTACCAAAGGGAAGAAAGGAATTTGTTGATTATAATATTTTTTATTACTTTATGGAGATGCTCAGGAAACCATTAATGGGAACTGTACCAGATGTAACTATATGGTTTTACACAATAATAACCTCTATTATTATGTTGATGGTCTCAACCTTAGTGTTGACTAAATATCGCTCAAGAATCGTATACTGGTTATAATTAATGAAAATCTCTTGCAAAAACGTTGGCGTAATACTCCCTATATTTAACTCCAGCCACCGTTCATTTAAAAAAACTTTTCTACAGGCTGCTTCAGGTGGACGAATTGGCTCATCGAATACCGGGATTATTGAAGTAGAGGCATTAAAAAAAAATTGATTTTACGCTTACCGAAGGTAACCGTCTTGCGCTTATCGGACACAATGGTTCGGGCAAAACCACTCTTCTGAGAGTACTTGCAGGGGCCTATAAACCAACTTCAGGGAAGTATGAATGTATCGGTCGAGTCACCAGCCTCATTGATCCCATGATGGGAATGGATGGTGAGCTTACAGGCCTGGAAAATATAAAACTGAGGGGACTATTTCTCGGTCTGTCAAAAAATGAAATAAAAAATATTACAGAAGATGTCATCGAGTTCAGCGAGTTAGGTGATTTTATTAAAATCCCCGTTAGAACGTATTCTAGTGGTATGGTTCTGAGGCTTGGTTTTTCTATTTCTACTGCAATTAATCCTGAAATTTTACTGATGGATGAATGGATGAGCGTGGGTGATAGTGATTTTAAAAGAAAAGCAGAGATGAGATTAAATAGCTTTATCTCTAAAGCGGGCATTATGGTAATGGCCACTCACGATGATGAACTGGCTAAATCTGTATGTAATAAGTTCATCAGGCTTGAGCACGGTGAGATAGTTAGCAAAGGCGGATTTTAATATTCTTATTGCAGTATTTATATCACTACGCGGTGAGTAATTTACTATTTTATAATAGCGTTACCCCAGATAATATAAATTTATAGGTTCGTTATGTATTTTTTACTTCAAAAAGTAATTTTACCAAACATTGATCTATGCACGGAAGAGCAGCTTTATTTCAGAACTCAGGGCGGGAAGTATAACTATACCTCACGTAACTTACTTGTTCCGCGTCATAAGGTTGCATATTTTGATACTTTTTTTAATGCATTCTCAATTAAGAAATGGAAAAAATATACAACCTTAACATCACTTTTTTTGCGGGTTAATATAATTGGTCGCGGAACTATAACTGTAAGGCATAAAGAGAATGGTGTCATTAGAGTATTAAAGCAAATTGATTTTAACTCGTCATGTAATATTAGTGATGAGATTGAAATTGATATATCAAAAATAAATTTTGGATATATCTATGTGGAGTGGCAATCAGACGAAGACTCTGTTTTAAATGGATTTGAATTTCTGACTAAAGATCATGTTAGTAAATCATCTATGGCTTTAGTTATAACAACTTATAATAGAAAAGAAGCTGTTACTAAAACAATCAATAGAATTAATAAAACACTCTTAACCCAGAGCGAATTTAAAGATCGTTTTAAATTGATTGTCGTTAATAATGGTGAGGCGATTAATCACCCGTCAGGAAACGGCATTATGGTTATCAATAATGAAAACCTCGGTGGGTCAGGCGGGTTTATGAGAGGTTTGATAGAGGCAGGGAAAATCAACGATATCAAACATGTCATATTTATGGATGACGACGGCTCATGTGAAATTGAATCGATTTGTCGAACTCATGCTTTTTTACTGATGGCTAAAGACAAAAATACAGTTGTTACTGGCTGTATGCTTTTTGAAGATAACCCGGCAATCATACATGAATCTGGTGCCATATGGCATAGAGATTTTTTACATTACCCGGATAAACATTATCTGGATGCTCGGGAAATAGATTCTTTAGATACTTTTGATAATGAAAGAAAAATAGGCTACGGTGGATGGTGGTTTTTTGCCTTTAATATTAACGCTATTGAATATTACTCATTTCCTTTCTTTGTTCGTGGTGATGACCTGCTATTTGGATATATGCATAAAAAACATAATATTGTCACACTTAATGGTGTGGCTTCGTGGCAAATGGATTTTGAAAGAAAAATATCGGTTCTAAATAGCTATTTGAACTTCAGGACTGTTGCTGTACCTGCATTAATTAGTAAAAGAAAGTTTGCTGCACTACTGTTAAGTGTTTTCTTTGTGCGGGAAGTCTTTCTTGCGAGTTTTTCATGCCGCTATGAACTTGCCAGAGCAATGATTATGTCATATAACGATTGTCTTTCTGGACGGGAGTTTTGGGAAGATAATGTAGATCTTCTGGAGATAAGAAAAAGAATTAATGCAATAACTCATAATGAAAAATTCAATGTAGAAGGTATTGATATTGTTAATGGTTGTGTTGATTACCCATGTTCTGGTAAAGAAAAAGCCATCTACAAATTTTTTAGATGCATAACCCTTAATGGACACTTAATTCCAGCTTTCTTTTTAATTAAAAAACCAATCGTGGTTGATTATCGTCATTATCACCCTACTAAGTTTTCATTCCGGAGAATTACTATCTATCATTTAAATATAGAAAATGGCAAATTATTAAAACTTACCCACTCAAAAATGGAGTTTTTTAAAGTTATTATTAATGGTTTGTTTACGGCAGTCAAAAATTTTTATCGGTTTAAATCTGCAAAAAAAGAGATGAAAAATAGTTTGCCCTATCTTACCTCAAAGCTCTTTTGGTATAAAAAATTCAATAAAAAATCTGAAGATAAATATTAAACATGATGTAAGTGGTGTTGATGAGAATTATACCGATTTTTTAATTATATGACTATGATAATCTTAGGTATGGTTCTGTTGCTACACCTTATCTGGTGTCAGTCTAATAAAATATTATAATCCTTACCCAATGTCAGCATTCATTCATAGGGTGTTAATTTTTATATATACCGTAAAACGCGAAATCAGAATATGGAAAAGAGTCTTTTAGTTATTGTCCGACATAAACCTGGGCGTACTCGTCTATTAATGCGGGCCTTGCAATCCATTAATGACCAGACGTTCAAAAAAATAAATATCATCATTTTCTGCATGGAGGAAGAATTGAAATGTCACAATGTGGATGATTTTTATCTGAAAGAACTGTCAAATATATATAGTGTTATCTACGACGAAAACTGTATCTTTAATGCTATTAAGATGTCTGAATCTAATTATTTATGCTTTATGGATGATGACGATTCCTGGGCCCCTGAATATGTGTCAAGGCTACTCAGTGTTTTGGCGAATATACAGTCAACGTATTCATCTGTAAATGCAATAGCATGCCATACAAATAAAGTTGCTGAGATTGCGGAAAATAATAGAATAATTATAAATTCAACGCAACCATGGAACCACTATTTAAATGCTGGCCCTGTTAGTTTTGATGTTATTTATTACAGGAATTCTATTCCACTTTCCTCGTGTTTATTCGATAAAAATTCTGTTATCGATGTGATTGAAAGTCATAAATTATCCTCTCCTGCATTTTTCTGGCCTTTTTTATTCATTACCTGGCAGAAAATGATGTTTGGATCTTACCTGAAGCACTGGCATTTTATCATTTCAGAGAAAATGATGACTTTGAATTTGGCAATTATACTGTAATTAACAACGAGTTATTTGATATAGAATGCAAAATTGCAGAAAATAAAATGATGAGAAGTATTGATGACTCATCATTGCTCAATGTGTTACTTTCAAATATTGCTAACAATAGTCTTTTTCATAAAATCTCTTATATTGAAAATAAGATTAAATAAAATATGGATATGAACTTTAAAAAATACAAGACCGTAAGCTTTGATATCTTTGATACATTGGTTAGCCGGAGGATTTACCGTCCCAGAGATTTGTTTTCATTAATGCAATCAACTTTAGCAACTGAGAAATTTTTTATATCAGCGTACGAGATTGGTATTATTGATAATTTCCCAGAGATAAGAGTTCAGGCGGAAGTAAGTGCCAGAGAGAATAGGGTCAGGCGTTTTGGCGGTGAGCCGGAAATACTCATATCTGAAATATACGATGAAATTTTAAAAAAGCATCCGCAGCTTTCACCAGCGACAGTAAAAAAGATAATCGATCTGGAAATACAAATGGAGAAGATTGTTTTATATAAAAATGCGCGTGGAAGCTGTTTGTTTGAAAAGGCTATTAGTGATGGTTGCAAAGTCATTTTAATTAGTGATATGTACCTTCCATCAGTAATATTAAAGGAGTTGTTAACATCATGTGGCTATGATATCAGTAACATTCCAGTTTATTCATCTGGCGAAGAGCGGTACTCTAAAAATAGTGGTAAATTATTTTCAATAGTCAAGAAAAATGAAAATGTAGATATTGCATCGTGGATGCATGTTGGCGACAATGTTCATGCTGATATTCTGAATGCTAAAAAACTCGGCATAAATACTCTCCATGCTGATTGGTCAGAGTATAATCATGGGATATCTAATCATTGGAAAGCTAAAGATATTATTGGTGAATCTATTTGTAAGACTTTATTACTTAAACAAGTTTCTGCTTTCCATCAAAATGATCCTTTAAACGAGATAGGATTTAAAGTATTTGGTCCGTTATTATTAGGTTATGTATCCTGGTTAGCGAATCAGTTAAAGATTCATAAAATTGATAAAGCGCTTTTTTTAGCACGCGATGCTCACTTAATCTATAAAATTTATAATGAATACTTTTCAGAAGAACATGTAAAATGTGAATATTTATATATATCCCGCGCATCAGCTTATATGGTGGGGATGACTGATTGGCCGATGCACAGGATTTGGCATCTTTTTGGTGGTAAGAATAAGAAAAGTATTAAAAAGATACTTGCTATCGCGGGGTTAGATGCGAGTGAGCATATTTCAGATATACATCAAGTTGGTTTTCCTGACGAGGAGTATATTCCTGTTTCAGGAGAGGAACATAAGGTTCACTGGCTTATAAATAAATTATTTCCATATATTTTATTAAAAAATACTCAGCACAGGGAAGTTTACGCTGATTACTTTAAAACGGCCTGTGAAGGTTATAAAAATATAGCACTTATCGATGTAGGATGGATGGGTAATATTCAATCAGTATTTGCTCGTTCTTTAGGTGCGCAATGGGCAGAAAAACAAATACATGGGTTTTATTTGGCAACTTTTGCTGGCGCCAATGATAACCGATCTATTTATAATAAGATGTTTGGTTGGCTAACCAACTATGGCCATCCCCACGATAAGTGTGATCTTTTCTTATCAGGAGGGGTGGAAATAATGGAGTTCGCTATGGCTGATAATACTGGGTCAACAATTGGCTATAAAAAAACGGATAATGGAATAATTCCTGTACGTGAAGATAGCAGTGGTTCTGAAATTGAGTATTTAAAAAAAGCGGCAAGATTGCAATCAGGGATTATTTCTTTTTTTGAGTACGTCAAACCGCTCATACAAAAAGGAAATTATGCAGCACTTAGTAGTGTTGTATTGTCAGAACCTTTTTTTGAATTGATAGCCAGACCCTCAAGCGCTCAACTGGACGCCTTATCTTCCCTCACACATTCAGAGTCCGCGGGATCTAACGCAGAAAGAATCGTGCTAGCCAAGAAACTGCCTTTAAAGGATAAACTTTTTCCCGGAGAAAATTATATCAAAGAGTTGAATGCCAGTTATTGGAAAGAAGGCTTTAAAAGGATCAACAGAAAAAAATTTTGGGCAAAATATAACTAAGCGTCATTTAATTCCGGTAGGCAGACAATCATTATTGGGCGCTCGCCCGACAAGGGCTGAGTCGATTATGCCCTGGCGCGATCATGTTAACCCTGACGGGGAAGTGGTCTCGTGCTGCGATAATGTTATTATCACTGGATACCACCGCCTGTTTGTCCATCCGCTGTGGATGTTCATTATGGCGTTCGATGTGCATTCCAGACAGTCAGAGGCGGTGTAGTCCATTAATCAACTGTTAACAAAGGATATTATCATGCCTGAAGGCCCGGAAATTCGTCGTGCGGCGGATAATCTGGAGGCGGCAATCAAAGGCAAACCCTTAACCGATGTCTGGTTCGCCTTTGCACAGTTAAAACCGTATGAATCGCAGCTTACCGGTCAACTTGTTACCCGGATAGAGACGCGGGGAAAAGCGTTATTGACCCACTTTTCAAATGGCCTGACGCTCTACAGCCACAACCAACTCTATGGCGTATGGCGGGTGATCGACACTGGTGAAATACCGCAGACTACGCGTATATTGCGCGTCAGGCTACAAACGGCGGATAAAACTATACTGCTTTATAGCGCGTCTGATATCGAAATGCTGACAGCAGAGCAGCTCACGACGCACCCCTTTTTACAGCGAGTCGGTCCGGATGTGCTGGACGCGCGTCTCACTCCGGAAGAGGTTAAAGCTCGATTGCTGTCGCCGCGTTTTCGCAACCGACAATTTTCCGGACTGTTGCTGGATCAGGCCTTTCTGGCGGGATTGGGGAATTATCTGCGCGTTGAAATCCTCTGGCAGGTAGGGTTAACCGGACAGCATAAAGCGAAAGATCTCAACGAGGCGCAACTGAATGCGCTTTCTCACGCGCTGTTGGATATTCCGCGCCTGTCCTACACGACTCGCGGTCAGGCGGATGAGAACAAGTATCATGGCGCACTGTTTCGCTTTAAGGTTTTCCACCGTGACGGCGAAGCGTGCGAGCGGTGCGGCGGCATTATTGAAAAGACAACACTGTCCTCACGCCCGTTTTACTGGTGCCCGCATTGCCAGAAATAGCCGGAACCGCCATCGGCGAGCGGCTATTGCCTGATGGCGCGACGCTTATCAGTCCTACAAAGGTTGTCTGGGCGCATAGGTTGATATAAAACGGGCCACTGCTGGCCCAGTTAACAGAATGCTGAACAGCCGTAGGGTTTGCATTGCCATGATGAGCGCCATATCGGCACTGCTTCCTGCCGCGATCGCGGCAACCGTATCCAGACCACCGGGACTGGTGGCAAGATAAGCCGTCATAAAATCAATCTGCATGTAGTAAGCCATTCCCCACGCCATCGCGGCGCAAATCGCCATCAGCGCGAAAATTGACAATAAGATTTGCGGCAATGGCCGCAGCGCCATAAAAAACACCTGTCTGTCAAAACCCAGCCCAATACGCCAGCCTATCGCCATATACGCCACGGCCAGCAGCCATTCGGGTAATTCAATCTCAATGATGCCTTGCGAATGGAGAAGCGCGCCTGCCAACATGGGGAGCAGCATCGTGCCGGAAGGGATACGCATCAGGCGACCGGCAATGCCCGCCACGATCGCTAATAGCAGCGTCGTCAATAAATTACCGCTAAGCGGCGGAAACCAGACCACCTGTTGGCTGACCGTTGCCGCGCTGTCGCCGAGTATCAGGCGTGTCACCAGCACCGCCGCGCCAGCCACAAACAGTACCCGTAGATACTGCATAAACGCCACCAGGCGGATATCCGCCCCGTAATCTTGCGCCATCGCTACCATTGCCGCTGCGCCGCCCGGCGAAGACCCCCATGCGCCGGTGTTGCCGGGCAGCGAGCTGTAACGTACCAGCAGCCAGCCGACTACCGCGCTGGAAAGCAGCGTCACCAGCAACACTAAAAGCACGACCGGCCAGTAGAGGGCGAGGGTGGTCAATATCGAACCGGTTAGATTTTGGGCGATCATACAGCCGAGAATTGCCTGCGCGGCGAGAAAAATACCGCGCGGAAGTTGTAGCGTACTACCTCGCAAACTCAACACGATACCCGCAATCATTGGACCGAGCAGCATTGCCGCCGGAAGGTGCAGCCAGAGAAAAATAAGGGAAATGAGCAGCGATAACAGGAACAACAAAAACCACTGCAGAATCGGCATTCCATGCTCCCTGAATGATATTTAGCGAAACCTTAATTAATCATAGAGAGTAACGGGGTAAGAATAAAATAATGAGGATAAGAAAAAAGGGAAAATGTACCGGATGGCGAGGGTTGCGTCGCCATCCGGTTGTCAATTAACGCTTCAGCGCCGATTTAAAATCGCGTTTATCGTAGCCGGTATACAGCTGACGAGGACGGGCGATTTTCATGCCGTCAGTGTGCATTTCATTCCAGTGTGCAATCCAGCCAACGGTACGCGCCATGGCGAAGATCACGGTGAACATGGAGGACGGAATGCCCATCGCTTTCAGAATGATGCCGGAGTAGAAGTCTACGTTCGGGTACAGTTTCTTCTCGATGAAGTACGGGTCGTTGAGCGCAATGTGCTCAAGCTCCATCGCCACTTCCAGCAGATCGTCTTTGGTGCCCAGTTCTTTCAGCACTTCGTGGCAGGTTTCACGCATCACGGTGGCGCGCGGATCGTAGTTTTTGTAAACACGGTGACCGAAGCCCATCAGGCGGAAAGAATCATTCTTGTCTTTCGCACGGCGAACAAATTCCGGAATGTGTTTAACAGAGCTGATTTCTTCCAGCATTTTCAGCGCGGCTTCGTTGGCGCCGCCGTGCGCGGGTCCCCACAGGGAGGCGATCCCGGCGGCAATGCAGGCGAACGGGTTGGCGCCGCTTGAACCTGCGGTACGTACCGTTGACGTAGAGGCGTTCTGCTCATGGTCAGCGTGCAGGATCAGAATACGGTCCATCGCGCGCTCCAGTACCGGATTCACTTCATAGGTTTCACACGGCGTGGAGAACATCATGTTCAGGAAGTTACCGGCGTAGGAAAGGTCGTTGCGCGGATAAACAAACGGCTGACCGATGGAATATTTGTAACACATCGCCGCCATGGTCGGCATTTTGGACAGCAGGCGGAACGCCGCGATTTCACGGTGGCGCGGATTGTTCACATCCAGCGAGTCGTGGTAGAACGCCGCCAGCGCGCCAGTAATCCCGCACATTACCGCCATCGGATGTGAGTCGCGACGGAAAGCATGGAACAGGCGAGTGATTTGCTCATGGATCATCGTATGGCGGGTGACTGTCGTTCTGAACTCGTCATACTCTTCCTGCGTCGGTTTTTCGCCGTACAGCAGGATGTAACAGACTTCCAGATAGTTGGAATCGGTAGCAAGCTGGTCAATCGGGAAACCGCGATGCAACAAAATGCCTTCGTCGCCGTCGATGAAGGTGATTTTAGATTCGCAGGATGCGGTAGAGGTGAAACCAGGGTCAAAAGTAAAAACTCCTTTTGAACCGAGACTACGAATATCAATAACATCTTGACCGAGTGTACCTTTTAGCACATCCAGTTCAATAGCAGTGTCACCAGTAAGGGTGATTTTTGCCTTTGTATCAGCCATTTACGGTCTCCTTAGCGCCTTATTGCTTAAGACTGCCGGAACTCAGACTTGCCTTCTCCACGTCATCTTCCTCGTCGTTAGTGCAGGGAAGATTCTGTGTATGCATCAATCAACCGTTACCAGTTTGTTATTTGGCTCGCCGCTCTGTGAAAGAGGGGATGACCTGGGTACAGAGCAATGGGCGCTTGCAGGTAACGGCTTGATTAATTTCGAATTAGCAGCAAATCAGGAACGTAGCAATCCGAGTAATGTAACCTGTCTATCACTAATAACTGTCCTGAAAGAATGGGTCAATATCATTGTACTGTTGCATAACTTATTAACAGGTGAAAGAGTGACCCCATAACTTTTACGCATTATATGCTTTTTCTGGTGTCGTTTGTAACAATTTTGTTTAATGTTTGTCAAATCAGATGATTGAAAATTAAAAAAATGTTGTTATCGTGACCTGTGTCACTGTTCAGGATAAAACCTGACAAACTATATGTAGGTTAATTGTAATGATTTTGTGAACGTCCTATACTGCCGCCAGGTCTCCGGAATACCCTGCAATCCCGAGCCACCCAGCGTTGTAACGTGTCGTTTTAGCTACTGGAAGCAGTGTTTTACATGACGCGCAGTTATAGAAAGGACGCTGTCTGACCCGCACGCAGACCGGAGGAAGGAAATCCCGTCGTCTTTCTGGCTACAGGTAGATTCACCTCTGTAACCGAAGTCTTAAGGGAATAATAAGAACAGCATGTGGGCGTTATTCATGATAAGAAATGTGAAAAAACAAAGACCTGTCAATCTGGATCTACAAACGATTCGGTTCCCCATCACAGCGATAGCGTCCATTCTCCATCGCGTATCCGGTGTGATTACTTTCATCGCCGTCGGCATACTACTGTGGCTACTGGGCACCAGCCTCTCTTCTCCGGAAGGATTCCAGCAGGCCGCCGATATCATGGACGGCTTCATCGTTAAATTTATCATGTGGGGCATCCTTACCGCGCTGGCGTATCACGTCATCGTGGGAATTCGTCACATGTTAATGGATTTTGGCTATCTGGAAGAAACATTCGAAGCGGGTCAACGCTCTGCCAAAATCTCTTTTGTTATCACTGTCGTGCTTTCACTTCTCGCAGGAGTCCTCGTATGGTAAGCAACGCCTCCGCATTAGGACGCAATGGCGTACATGACTTCATCCTGGTCCGTGCTACCGCTATCGTTCTGACGTTATACATCATCTACATGGTGGGTTTTTTCGCCACGAGCGGCGAACTGACCTTTGAAGCCTGGACCGGTTTCTTCTCATCGGCCTTCACCAAAGTCTTCACCCTGCTGGCGCTTTTTTCCATCTTGATTCATGCCTGGATCGGCATGTGGCAGGTGTTAACCGACTACGTTAAACCACTGGCAGTGCGTCTGATACTGCAACTCGTTATTGTTGTTGCGCTGGTGGTTTACGTCATCTATGGATTTGTTGTGGTGTGGGGTGTGTAATGAAACTGCCAGTCAGAGAATTTGATGCTGTTGTGATTGGTGCCGGTGGCGCAGGTATGCGCGCGGCGCTGCAAATTTCCCAGAGCGGCCAAACCTGTGCGCTGCTCTCGAAAGTCTTCCCGACCCGTTCCCATACCGTTTCCGCGCAGGGCGGTATCACCGTGGCGCTCGGCAATACCCATGAAGATAACTGGGAATGGCACATGTACGACACCGTTAAGGGGTCGGACTACATTGGTGACCAGGATGCCATCGAATATATGTGTAAGACCGGACCGGAAGCGATTCTGGAACTGGAGCACATGGGGCTACCGTTCTCCCGTCTTGATGATGGACGTATCTATCAGCGCCCGTTCGGCGGCCAGTCGAAAAACTTTGGCGGCGAGCAGGCGGCACGTACCGCGGCGGCGGCTGACCGTACCGGTCACGCCTTGCTACACACGCTGTATCAACAGAATTTGAAAAACCACACCACGATTTTCTCCGAATGGTATGCGCTGGATCTGGTGAAAAACCAGGATGGCGCGGTGGTGGGGTGTACCGCACTGTGCATCGAAACCGGTGAAGTGGTGTACTTCAAAGCCCGCGCAACGGTGCTGGCGACCGGCGGCGCAGGCCGTATCTACCAGTCCACCACCAACGCTCACATCAACACCGGTGACGGTGTCGGTATGGCGCTGCGTGCCGGTGTCCCGGTGCAGGATATGGAAATGTGGCAGTTCCACCCGACCGGCATCGCCGGGGCGGGTGTGCTGGTGACAGAAGGCTGCCGCGGCGAAGGCGGTTACCTGTTGAACAAACATGGCGAGCGCTTTATGGAGCGTTATGCGCCGAACGCCAAAGACCTGGCGGGTCGTGACGTGGTGGCGCGTTCCATCATGATCGAAATCCGTGAAGGCCGCGGCTGCGATGGTCCGTGGGGGCCGCACGCTAAACTGAAACTGGATCATCTGGGTAAAGAGGTGCTGGAATCTCGCCTGCCGGGTATCCTGGAGCTGTCCCGCACTTTCGCTCACGTCGATCCGGTGAAAGAGCCGATTCCGGTTATCCCGACCTGCCACTACATGATGGGCGGTATTCCGACTAAAGTGACCGGTCAGGCGCTGACCGTGAACGAGCAGGGCGAAGATGTGGTGATTCCGGGGCTGTTTGCGGTAGGCGAAATCGCCTGTGTATCGGTTCACGGCGCCAACCGTCTGGGCGGTAACTCACTGCTGGATCTGGTGGTCTTTGGCCGCGCGGCGGGGCTGCATTTACAGGAATCCATCGCCGAGCAGGGCGTGCTGCGCGACGCCAGCGAGTCTGACGTTGAAGGTTCTCTGGAGCGCCTGAATCGCTGGAACAATAACCGCAATGGCGAAGATCCGGTGGCTATCCGCAAAGCGTTGCAGGAGTGTATGCAGCATAACTTCTCCGTATTCCGTGAAGGCGACGCGATGGCGAAAGGGCTTGAGCAGTTGAAAGTGATCCGCGAGCGTCTGAAAAACGCCCGTCTGGATGACACGTCCAGCGAGTTTAATACCCAGCGTGTTGAGTGTCTGGAGCTGGATAACCTGATGGAAACCGCCTACGCCACTGCCGTATCAGCCAACTTCCGGACGGAAAGCCGCGGCGCGCATAGCCGCTTCGATTTCCCGGAGCGTGATGATGCCAACTGGTTGTGTCATACCCTGTATCAGCCGCAAACGGAATCCATGACGCGCCGAAGCGTCAATATGGAGCCGAAACTGCGTCCGGCGTTCCCGCCGAAGATTCGTACTTATTAATTGCGGAGACAGGATGATGAAACTCGAATTTTCGATTTATCGTTATAACCCGGATGTCGATAACGCTCCGCGTATGCAGGATTACACCCTGGAAGGCGAAGAAGGGCGCGACATGATGCTGCTGGATGCGTTAATCCAGCTTAAAGAAAAAGATCCCAGCCTTTCTTTCCGCCGTTCCTGCCGCGAAGGTGTGTGCGGTTCTGATGGTTTGAATATGAACGGTAAGAATGGTCTGGCCTGTATTACCCCTATTTCGGCGCTGACTCAGCCGGGTAAGAAGATTGTGATTCGCCCGCTGCCCGGTTTGCCGGTGATCCGCGATTTGGTGGTAGACATGGGGCAATTCTACGCACAATATGAGAAGATTAAGCCTTACTTATTGAATAATGGGCAAAATCCACCGGCTCGTGAGCATCTGCAGATGCCGGAGCAGCGTGAAAAACTCGATGGGCTGTATGAATGTATTCTTTGCGCCTGTTGCTCAACATCCTGTCCGTCATTCTGGTGGAACCCGGATAAGTTTATCGGTCCGGCGGGGCTGCTCGCGGCGTATCGATTCCTGATCGATAGTCGTGATACCGAGACTGACAGTCGTCTGGAAGGGATGAGCGATGCATTCAGCGTATTCCGCTGTCACAGCATTATGAACTGCGTCAGTGTATGTCCTAAGGGACTGAACCCGACGCGCGCTATCGGCCATATTAAGTCGATGCTGTTGCAGCGTAGCGCATAAGTAGTTGTAGTGGTTGCCGGATGGCGACGTACCGTCTTATCCGGCCTACAGGTTACGTATTCTGTAGGCCTGATAAGCCAGGCGCCATCGGGCAATAGAAGTGCAGGAAACCTCTAAAAACTGCCATATGATTAGTAATAATCGAGATGTTCAGAGCGAGACAAGGCGCGGTCTGAACGAATCTTCGGGAGCATAGTTAATTATGTGACCGGAGTGAGCGAAGGCCGCAAAGCAGTCGTAGCCTGAACAGCGAAGATTATTAGACAGTTTTTAAAGGTTCCTTAGCGGACGCAGATGACACGACAGTCCGCAACAAGTGAACCCCGGCACGCATACAGCGTATGCGTGGTTAGTATCCACGGCGAAATACTCGTCATAGTTCACGTTGCATGTGCATTGGCTGCACTTGCTCACCCCGGTCACTTACTGGATGTAAGCTCCGAGGGATTCGCAAGCTTGCCGCCTTCCTGAAACGTGACCTATTTAGAGTATTAAATAAGCAGAAAAGATGCTTAAGGGATCACGATGCAGAACAGCGCTTTGAAAGCCTGGTTGGACTCTTCTTACCTCTCTGGTTCGAATCAGAGCTGGATAGAACAGCTCTATGAAGACTTCTTAACCGATCCTGACTCGGTAGACGCTAACTGGCGTTTGACGTTCCAGCAGTTACCTGGTACCGGAGTCAAACCGGATCAACTCCATTCAAAAACACGTGAATATTTCCGGCGGCAGGCGTTGGCTGGCTCACGTCACTCTTCTACGATTTCCGACCCTGACACCAATGTGAAGCAGGTTAAAGTCCTGCAGCTTATCAACGCTTATCGTTTCCGTGGCCATCAACATGCAAACCTCGATCCGTTGGGACTGTGGAAGCAAGAACGCGTGGCGGATCTGGATCCTTCTTTCCATGATTTGACCGAGGCCGATTTCCAGGAAACCTTCAATGTCGGCTCCTTTGCCAGCGGCAAAGAGACGATGAAGCTGGGCGAGCTGCTCGACGCGCTCAAACAGACCTACTGCGGCCCGATTGGCGCTGAGTATATGCACATCACCAGCACCGAAGAGAAACGCTGGATCCAACAGCGCATCGAATCCGGTCGTGCGGCCTTTAGCGCTGACGAGAAAAAACGCTTCCTGAACGAACTGACCGCCGCTGAAGGGCTGGAACGTTATCTGGGTGCCAAATTCCCGGGTGCGAAACGTTTCTCGCTCGAGGGGGGAGATGCGCTGATACCCATGCTGAAAGAGATGGTTCGCCATGCGGGTAACAGCGGCACTCGCGAAGTGGTGCTGGGGATGGCGCACCGCGGTCGCCTGAACGTGCTGATCAACGTACTGGGTAAAAAACCGCAGGATCTGTTCGACGAGTTTGCCGGTAAACATAAAGAACATCTGGGTACCGGCGACGTGAAGTATCACATGGGCTTCTCGTCAGATATCGAAACCGAAGGCGGTCTGGTTCACCTGGCGCTGGCGTTTAACCCATCGCACCTGGAAATTGTGAGCCCGGTGGTGATGGGCTCCGTGCGTGCCCGTCTGGACCGACTGGACGAACCGAGCAGCAACAAAGTGTTGCCGATCACTATTCACGGCGACGCCGCGGTGACCGGCCAGGGCGTGGTTCAGGAAACCCTGAACATGTCGAAAGCGCGCGGTTACGAAGTGGGCGGTACGGTACGTATCGTTATCAACAACCAGGTGGGCTTCACCACCTCTAACCCACTGGATGCGCGTTCAACGCCTTACTGCACCGATATCGGTAAAATGGTCCAGGCGCCGATTTTCCACGTCAATGCGGATGATCCGGAAGCCGTCGCTTTTGTGACCCGTCTGGCGCTGGACTTCCGTAACACCTTTAAACGCGATGTGTTCATCGATCTGGTGTGCTACCGCCGTCACGGCCACAACGAAGCCGACGAGCCAAGCGCAACCCAGCCGCTGATGTACCAGAAAATCAAAAAGCATCCGACGCCGCGTAAAATCTACGCCGACAAACTGGAAGCTGATAAGGTCGCAACGCTGGAAGATGCCACCGAAATGGTCAACCTCTATCGCGATGCGCTGGATGCTGGCGAGTGCGTAGTGAAAGAGTGGCGTCCGATGAACATGCACTCCTTCACCTGGTCGCCATATCTCAACCACGAATGGGACGAAAGCTACCCGAACAAAGTTGAGATGAAGCGTCTGCAGGAGCTGGCAAAACGTATCAGCACCGTGCCGGAAGCCATTGAAATGCAGTCTCGCGTGGCGAAAATTTATGGCGACCGTCAGGCAATGGCGGCAGGCGAGAAATTGTTTGACTGGGGCGGTGCGGAAAATCTGGCTTACGCCACGCTGGTCGATGAAGGCATTCCGGTGCGCCTGTCCGGGGAAGACTCCGGTCGCGGCACCTTCTTCCATCGTCATGCGGTGATCCACAACCAGACGAACGGCTCAACGTATACGCCGTTGCAGCATATTCACAGCGGTCAGGGACAGTTTAAAGTCTGGGACTCCGTGCTGTCTGAAGAAGCGGTACTGGCTTTTGAATACGGTTATGCCACGGCGGAACCACGTACCCTGACTATCTGGGAAGCGCAGTTTGGCGATTTTGCCAACGGCGCGCAGGTAGTGATTGACCAGTTCATCTCCTCCGGCGAGCAGAAATGGGGCCGGATGTGCGGTCTGGTGATGCTGTTGCCGCACGGCTATGAAGGGCAGGGGCCGGAGCACTCTTCCGCGCGTCTGGAACGTTATCTGCAACTTTGCGCCGAGCAGAATATGCAGGTTTGCGTGCCGTCCACCCCGGCGCAGGTCTACCATATGCTGCGCCGTCAGGCGCTGCGCGGGATGCGTCGTCCGCTGGTGGTGATGTCGCCGAAATCGCTGCTGCGTCACCCGCTGGCGGTTTCCACGCTTGATGAACTGGCGAACGGTTCCTTCCAGCCGGCCATTGGCGAAATTGACGAGCTGGACCCTAAAGCCGTAAAACGCGTGGTAATGTGTTCTGGTAAGGTTTATTACGACCTGCTGGAACAACGTCGCAAAAACGACCAGAAAGATGTCGCTATCGTGCGCATCGAACAGCTCTATCCGTTCCCGCATAAAGCGGTGCAGGAAGCGCTGCAACCATACGCTCACGTCCATGATTTTGTCTGGTGCCAGGAAGAGCCGCTCAACCAGGGCGCATGGTACTGCAGCCAGCATCATTTCCGTGAAGTGATTCCGTTTGGGGCCGCTCTGCGTTATGCAGGTCGCCCGGCCTCCGCCTCTCCGGCGGTAGGGTATATGTCCGTTCACCAGAAACAGCAACAAGATCTGGTTAATGACGCGCTGAACGTCGATTAAATAAAGGATAAATAATGAGTAGCGTAGATATTCTTGTTCCCGACCTGCCTGAGTCCGTAGCGGACGCGACCGTCGCCACCTGGCATAAAAAACCGGGCGATGCGGTTGTTCGTGACGAAGTGCTGGTAGAAATCGAAACTGACAAAGTGGTACTGGAAGTACCGGCATCAGCGGACGGCATTCTGGATGCGGTTCTGGAAGAGGAGGGGACGACTGTCACCTCTCGCCAGATCCTGGGTCGCCTGCGTGAAGGCAACAGCGCGGGTAAAGAGACCAGCGCGAAATCTGAAGAGAAAGCGTCTACGCCGGCACAGCGCCAGCAGGCGTCGCTGGAAGAACAAAACAACGATGCGCTCAGCCCGGCGATCCGTCGCCTGCTGGCTGAACACAATCTGGAAGCCAGCGCCATTAAAGGCACTGGTGTGGGTGGGCGTCTGACCCGTGAAGATGTGGAAAAACATCTGGCGAAAGGCGAGTCTAAAGCACCCGCTGTTGAACCTGCAGCACAACCCGCTCTGGGCGCGCGCGGCGAAAAACGCGTGCCAATGACCCGCCTGCGTAAGCGCGTGGCCGAGCGTCTGCTGGAAGCGAAAAATTCCACCGCCATGCTGACGACCTTCAATGAAGTCAACATGAAGCCGATTATGGATTTGCGTAAGCAGTATGGCGAAGTGTTTGAAAAACGTCATGGTATCCGCCTGGGCTTTATGTCCTTCTACGTGAAAGCGGTAGTGGAAGCGCTGAAGCGTTATCCGGAAGTGAACGCCTCTATCGACGGCGATGACGTGGTGTATCACAACTACTTTGATGTGAGCATGGCGGTGTCTACGCCGCGCGGCCTGGTCACGCCGGTCCTGCGTGACGTGGATACGCTGGGCATGGCTGACATCGAGAAAAAAATTAAAGAACTGGCTGTCAAAGGCCGCGACGGCAAGCTGACCGTAGAAGACCTGACCGGCGGTAACTTTACCATTACCAACGGCGGCGTATTCGGTTCGCTGATGTCTACCCCGATCATCAACCCGCCGCAGAGCGCGATTCTGGGAATGCATGCTATTAAAGACAGGCCGATGGCGGTGGATGGCAAGGTGGAAATCCTGCCGATGATGTACCTGGCGCTCTCTTACGATCATCGCCTGATCGATGGTCGTGAATCCGTGGGCTTCCTGGTCACCATCAAAGAGTTGCTGGAAGATCCGACCCGTCTGCTGTTGGACGTGTAGTCAGCAAGAGCATCACCTGCTACCTGTAGGCCGGATAAGGCGTTCACGCCGCCATCCGGCGATGGTGTAATGCCTGATGGCGCGCAGCTTTCAGGCCTACAGGTCTAAAGATAACGATTACCTGAAGGATGGACAGAACACATGAACTTACATGAATATCAGGCAAAACAACTTTTTGCCCGCTATGGCTTACCGGCGCCGGTGGGTTATGCCTGTACTACTCCGCGTGAAGCCGAAGAAGCCGCGTCTAAAATCGGTGCCGGCCCGTGGGTAGTGAAATGTCAGGTTCACGCTGGCGGCCGCGGCAAAGCGGGCGGTGTGAAGGTAGTAAAAAGCAAAGAAGAGATTCGCGCCTTTGCGGAAAACTGGCTGGGCAAACGTCTGGTGACCTATCAAACAGACGCTAATGGCCAACCGGTAAACCAGATTCTGGTTGAAGCGGCGACCGACATCGGCAAAGAACTGTACCTCGGCGCGGTGGTTGACCGTAGTTCTCGTCGCGTGGTCTTTATGGCGTCTACCGAAGGCGGCGTAGAGATCGAAAAAGTCGCGGAGGAAACCCCGCATCTGATCCATAAAGTCGCGCTCGATCCGCTGACCGGCCCGATGCCGTATCAGGGGCGGGAGCTAGCGTTCAAATTGGGTCTGGAAGGTAAACTGGTGCAGCAGTTCACCAAAATCTTTATGGGCCTGGCAACCATTTTCCTTGAGCGCGACCTGGCGCTGATCGAAATCAACCCGCTGGTGATCACTAAGCAGGGCGATCTGATTTGCCTCGACGGCAAGCTGGGCGCTGACGGCAACGCGCTGTTCCGCCAGCCTGATCTGCGCGAAATGCGCGACCAGTCTCAGGAAGACCCGCGTGAAGCGCAGGCGGCGCAGTGGGAACTGAACTACGTCGCACTGGACGGCAACATCGGTTGCATGGTGAACGGCGCGGGCCTGGCGATGGGCACCATGGACATCGTTAAGCTGCATGGCGGCGAACCGGCTAACTTCCTTGACGTGGGCGGCGGCGCAACCAAAGAGCGCGTCACCGAAGCGTTTAAAATCATCCTCTCAGATGACAACGTGAAAGCGGTTCTGGTTAACATCTTCGGCGGTATCGTCCGTTGTGACCTGATTGCCGACGGTATCATCGGCGCGGTGGAAGAAGTGGGCGTGAACGTTCCGGTGGTGGTGCGTCTGGAAGGCAACAACGCCGAACTCGGCGCGAAGAAACTGGCTGACAGTGGCCTGAATATTATTGCAGCGAAAAGTCTGACGGATGCAGCTCAGCAGGTTGTTGCCGCAGTGGAGGGGAAATAATGTCCGTTTTAATTAATAAAGATACCAAGGTTATCTGCCAGGGCTTCACCGGTAGCCAGGGGACTTTCCACTCCGAACAGGCGATTGCTTACGGTACGCAAATGGTCGGCGGCGTAACGCCGGGCAAAGGCGGCACCACGCATCTGGGTCTGCCGGTGTTCAACACCGTGCGCGAAGCGGTAGAAGCCACCGGTGCGACCGCATCCGTTATCTACGTCCCGGCGCCGTTCTGTAAAGACTCCATTCTGGAAGCGATTGACGCAGGCATCAAACTGATTATCACCATCACCGAAGGTATTCCGACGCTGGATATGCTGACCGTGAAAGTGAAGCTGGACGAAGCGGGCGTGCGCATGATCGGCCCGAACTGCCCAGGTGTGATCACCCCGGGCGAATGCAAAATCGGCATCATGCCGGGTCACATTCATAAGCCGGGTAAAGTGGGTATCGTTTCCCGTTCCGGCACGCTGACCTACGAAGCGGTTAAGCAGACCACCGACTACGGTTTCGGCCAGTCCACCTGCGTGGGTATCGGCGGCGACCCGATTCCGGGCTCTAACTTCATCGACATCCTGAAACTGTTCCAGGAAGATCCGCAGACTGAAGCGATCGTGATGATCGGCGAGATCGGCGGTAGCGCAGAAGAAGAAGCGGCGGCTTACATTAAAGACCACGTGACCAAGCCGGTTGTTGGCTATATCGCGGGTGTTACCGCGCCGAAAGGCAAGCGTATGGGCCACGCGGGCGCCATCATTGCCGGTGGTAAAGGCACTGCGGATGAAAAATTCGCCGCGCTGGAAGCCGCGGGCGTGAAAACCGTTCGCAGCCTGGCCGATATCGGCGAAGCGCTGAAAGCAATTATAAAATAAAACTCGCTGTTCCTGCGGGAACAGATAAATGTCCGTTTTCGACATGGTTGGCCACCTTTACGGTGGCCTTTTTTATGGCTTTATTGTTTGTGGCAAAGTACGGGTGAAGCATCCGGGATATAAAATTATTGGCTTTGTAAATATTGAACTATAGGAAAATAATGCCTCATTAAAAAAACATGGTGGAGTCTAAAAATAATTGATAATAACCGTCTGGCTGCGGCAGTAAATTTACTCAGTTTGCTGGTTAACTCTTTTTCAGCAAATACAGATGCTGTCTTAGTGAAAGACCTGCCGACCTCACTGGAGACGGATTATGCGCTTTCCGCCATGAAAAAAACGCATTGCAGCATTACACTATGTTGACGCTAACCTCTATAGTAAATTGACGCTTGACTCTGTGGCCGCGCATGTTTGCCTGAGCGCGAACTACACGTCTCCTCAGATGTATCGCGCTTACACAGACTGCTTGTTTAATGGCAGAATAAAACAGCTATTTTAATCATAAGAGTACCAGCATTATTTCCCTGAAGTATTAAAGATATCGTTTAATAAATCATATGAACTTTTTCTGGTTAAAAGAGGTTAACTTTAAAAATTATTAAGAACTTATTGACACTATTCGTTCGTGATTAATCATGTTTAAAGGGTATTTATGGCTGCGAATAAACAGAATTATTACTATGAGTGACGTAGAAATTGAGGGTAAATCTGTGAAGGTGATAACAGAATCTTCACTATAATAATTATGGAGAGGCAAATACGGTGTTATTAAAATAAAGAAAAATTAGCGAATAAAATGTTTGTTTCTGGCTATCTGGAAAGCTTATTAGCGATAATTAAGGCGATAACCTGGCAAGATGATCCTGGCCGTTAGTCGTCGGGAAAGGGACGTTGGGGCAGGGTAATCCCGGTGGGATGATGGCGCGTGTGCAATGAGCTAGTTTCTTTGCGGTGTTAATTATAAGTAAAATAAAAATAGACTAAATGTATAAAATAATAAGTGTTGATAACCTACAGAAAAAATCTGTGAGCTATTTAGCAATAATTGAACATCAATGTGGAATGTTTTTTACTGGATGCGGGGCAGTAAAAAACGCACAAAATGTTTAGCCTTACCGAATAAGCCTCTTTTTACAGGGAGTTTGAAATTACTCTTTGCAAAAACAAAAAGTTAACAAAAAATTCACCATGCATTCAATGAATAAACATTATTAACATTAACTTCAAAAATTGATTTTAATCAATATTTAAATGTTGGAAAAGAGCATCAAAACTGGTTAAATTGTCCGTGATCAAATTCCCTGAAAAGCGATAGATTAGCCATAAATTGATCGCTGTCGAAAAAAGCAAATCTGACCCACTAAAAACCTGTTTATTGTAAGGGTTTTACGGCGTAATATATTTGCGGGATCAATTTGGGTTTTTTATTAACATGTTTGTAACTTTTCATCATTACTGTTTTCTTCCCGAGGGGATAGTACGATGAGAGGCCGCAAATAAATTTGTATTGGGGCATGCGTGTGACCCTTTCTAACGGGGTTCACTCTCGGAGTCTTCATGCGATGAGCAAGGAGTCATGATGTTAGATATAGTCGAACTGTCGCGCTTACAGTTTGCCTTGACCGCGATGTACCACTTCCTGTTTGTGCCGCTAACGCTCGGTATGGCGTTCCTGCTGGCCATTATGGAAACGGTATACGTCCTTTCCGGCAAACAGATTTATAAAGATATGACCAAGTTCTGGGGCAAGTTGTTTGGTATCAACTTTGCTCTGGGTGTGGCTACCGGTTTGACCATGGAGTTCCAGTTCGGGACAAACTGGTCGTACTACTCCCACTATGTTGGGGACATCTTCGGTGCGCCGCTGGCCATCGAAGGTTTGATGGCCTTCTTCCTCGAATCCACCTTTGTAGGTCTGTTCTTCTTCGGCTGGGATCGTCTGAGTAAAGTTCAGCATATGTGCGTCACCTGGCTGGTGGCTCTGGGGTCCAACCTCTCCGCGTTGTGGATTCTGGTAGCGAACGGCTGGATGCAAAACCCAATCGCTGCGGATTTCAATTTCGAAACCATGCGTATGGAAATGGTGAGCTTCTCTGAACTGGTGCTGAACCCGGTAGCACAGGTGAAATTTGTTCACACTGTGGCGTCCGGCTATGTCACCGGCGCGATGTTCATCCTCGGTATTAGCGCTTACTACATGCTGAAAGGTCGTGACTTCGCCTTTGCTAAACGCTCCTTTGCTATTGCTGCCAGCTTCGGTATGGCTGCCGTACTGTCCGTTATCGTACTCGGTGACGAATCCGGTTACGAAATGGGCGACGTGCAGAAAACCAAGCTCGCTGCGATTGAAGCAGAATGGGAAACGCAACCTGCTCCGGCCTCCTTTACCCTGTTCGGTATTCCTGACCAGGACAAACAGGAAAACCATCTGGCGATTCAGATCCCTTATGCGCTCGGCATTATCGCTACGCGTTCCGTGGACACGCCGGTTATTGGTCTGAAAGATCTCATGGTTCAGCATGAAGAGCGTATCCGTAACGGGATGAAAGCCTATGAACTGCTGGAGCAGCTGCGCGCCGGTTCTACCGACCAGGCCGTTCGCGACCAGTTTAACAGCATGAAGAAAGATCTCGGTTACGGCCTGCTGCTGAAACGCTATACGCCTAATGTGACTGACGCGACCGAAGCGCAGATCCAGCAAGCGACGAAAGATTCCATTCCTCGCGTTGCGCCGCTGTACTTCGCTTTCCGTATCATGGTGGCGTGCGGCTTCCTGCTGCTGGCGATCATCGCACTTTCCTTCTGGAGCGTGATTCGTAACCGCATCGGTGAGAAAAAATGGCTGTTGCGCGCGGCGCTGTACGGTATTCCACTGCCGTGGATTGCGGTTGAAGCAGGTTGGTTCGTCGCCGAATATGGTCGTCAGCCGTGGGCGATCGGCGAAGTGTTGCCGACAGCCGTGGCGAACTCATCGCTGACCGTGGGCGATCTGCTGTTCTCCATGTTCCTGATTTGCGGCCTGTATACCCTGTTCCTGGTGGCAGAATTGTTCCTGATGTTCAAATTTGCACGCCTTGGCCCAAGCAGCCTGAAAACCGGTCGCTATCACTTTGAGCAGTCCACCGTGACTTCTCAGCCGGCACGCTAAGACAGGAGTCGTCAAATGATCGATTATGAAGTACTACGTTTTATCTGGTGGCTGCTGGTTGGCATTTTGCTAATTGGTTTCGCTGTCACCGATGGGTTCGACATGGGGGTGGGGATGCTCACCCGTTTCCTCGGTCGTAACGACACCGAACGTCGAATTATGATTAACTCTATCGCCCCGCACTGGGACGGTAACCAGGTGTGGTTGATCACCGCGGGCGGTGCGTTGTTTGCTGCCTGGCCGATGGTTTACGCTGCGGCGTTCTCCGGTTTCTATGTAGCGATGATCCTGGTGCTGGCGTCTTTGTTCTTCCGTCCGGTCGGTTTTGATTACCGTTCCAAGATTGAAGACCCGCGCTGGCGCAACATGTGGGACTGGGGCGTGTTCATCGGTAGCTTTGTGCCGCCGCTGGTGATTGGCGTGGCCTTTGGCAACCTGTTGCAGGGCGTACCGTTCCATGTAGATGAGTATCTGCGTCTGTACTACACCGGTAACTTCTTCCAGTTGCTGAACCCGTTTGGTCTGCTGGCGGGTATCGTAAGCGTAGGGATGATCATCACGCAGGGGGCGACTTACCTGCAAATGCGCACCGTTGGCGAACTGCACCTGCGCGCGCGCGCCACCTCGCAGATTGCGGCGCTGGTGACATTAGTGTGCTTTGCGCTGGCGGGCGTTTGGGTAATGTATGGTATTGATGGTTATGTCGTGACATCCGCGATTGATCATCATGCCGCCTCTAACCCGCTGACTAAAGAAGTGGCGCGTGAAGCTGGCGCCTGGCTGGTGAACTTTAATAATGCTCCGATCCTGTGGTTGGTTCCGGCTCTGGGCGTGGTTCTGCCGCTGCTGACTATCCTGACTTCCCGTATGGAGAAAGGCGCGTGGGCATTCCTGTTCTCTTCGCTGACCCTGGCCTGCATTATTCTGACGGCGGGTATCGCTATGTTCCCATTTGTGATGCCGTCCAGCACGATGATGAATGCCAGCCTGACCATGTGGGATGCGACATCCAGCCAGATGACGCTGAACCTGATGACCTGGGTTGCGGCGGTGTTCGTACCGATCATTCTGATCTACACCAGCTGGTGTTACTGGAAAATGTTCGGTCGTATCACTAAAGAACATATTGAAAGCAACACCCACTCTCTGTACTAAGTAAGGAGCTTAAAATGTGGTATTTCGCATGGATTCTGGGAACGCTTCTTGCCTGTGCATTCGGGATCATTACCGCCCTGGCGCTTGAGCACGTTGAAGCGGGTAAAACCGGTCAAGAAGAAAGCTAATGACCCATATTATCGCAAAACTGTATGCGGTAATGGACAAGCGCCCGTTAAGGGCGCTTTCCTTCGTGATGGCGATAGTGCTGGCAGGATGTATGTTCTGGGACCCGTCACGGTTTGCCGCCAGGACCAGCACGCTTGAAATCTGGCACGGATTATTGCTGATGTGGGCGGTTTGCGCAGGCATAATCCACGGCGTGGGTTTTCGCCCTGAATCCGTACACTGGCAAGGGATTTTTTGTCCGCTCCTTGCGGATATCGTCCTTATCGTCGGCCTGATTTTCTTCTTCTTGTGAATAAGAAACCTCCTTAAAAATATAGGGGCTTGCATAAGCCCATATATTTTTACTCTCCCTTAACTTCCCCCCATTCCCAAGCCTCATTCCCACGCGTATAGTAGCAACGTTTAAAAGCTCTACTTTTGTTGCATTACCGGGATGTAAAGTGAATACAAGGCGATATACAACGGCATTCTTGAGGCATTACGGCGGCAAGCGGATGACGCCAACAAAGAGGCTGCAGGGATGAATAAGTATATGTTTCGATGGCCAATTCGAGTTTATTACGAAGACACGGACGCCGGCGGTGTGGTTTATCACGCCAGCTATGTCGCTTTTTATGAAAGAGCGCGCACGGAGATGCTGCGTCACCATCACTTCAGCCAACAGGTGCTGCTGGCGGAGCGGGTCGCCTTTGTGGTGCGCAAGATGACGCTGGAATACTATGCGCCTGCGCGGCTCGACGATATGCTTGAAGTTCAAACAGAAATTACGTCAATGCGTGGCACCGCTTTGGTTTTCACGCAACGCATTGTCAACGCAGAGAACACGCTGCTAAATGAAGCAGAGGTTCTGATTGTTTGCGTTGATCCACTCAAAATGAAGCCTCGTGCGCTTCCTAAGTCTATTGTCGCGGAGTTTAAGCAGTGACTGACATGAATATCCTTGATTTGTTCCTGAAGGCAAGCCTTCTGGTTAAACTTATCATGTTGATTTTGATTGGTTTTTCAATAGCATCCTGGGCCATCATTATCCAGCGAACGCGTATCCTGAACGCCGCTGCGCGTGAGGCGGAAGCGTTTGAAGATAAATTCTGGTCCGGAATCGAACTATCGCGTCTGTACCAGGAAAGCCAGGGGAGACGCGATAGTCTGTCGGGCTCGGAACAAATCTTTTATAGCGGGTTCAAAGAGTTTGTCCGGCTCCATCGCGCCAACAGCCATGCGCCGGAGGCAGTGGTAGAGGGGGCGTCGCGTGCGATGCGCATCTCCATGAACCGAGAGCTGGAAACGCTGGAAACGCATATCCCGTTTCTTGGCACGGTAGGCTCTATCAGTCCTTATATCGGTCTGTTTGGCACCGTATGGGGGATTATGCATGCGTTTATCGCCCTGGGCGCGGTGAAACAGGCGACTCTGCAAATGGTTGCGCCGGGTATTGCCGAAGCATTGATTGCCACGGCGATTGGTCTGTTTGCCGCCATCCCTGCGGTTATGGCTTACAACCGACTGAATCAGCGCGTGAACAAGCTGGAACTGAATTACGACAACTTTATGGAAGAGTTCACCGCGATTCTGCACCGCCAGGCGTTTACCGTAAGCGAAAGCAACAAGGGGTAAGCCATGGCCAGAACGCGTGGACGAGGTCGTCGCGAACTTAAGTCCGAAATCAATATCGTACCGCTACTCGACGTACTGTTGGTGCTGCTGCTGATCTTTATGGCAACCGCGCCGATCATTACCCAGAGCGTGGAAGTCGACTTACCGGAGGCGAATCAGTCGCAGGCGGTCAGTAGTAACGACGATCCACCGGTCATTATTGAGGTTTCCGGAGTAGGGCAATACAGCGTAGTGGTTGATAAAGATCGAATGGATCAACTGCCGTCTGAACAGGTGATCGCAGAAGTAAAGCGTCATCTGCAGGCTAATCCGAAAACAGTCTTTTTAATCGGCGGCGCGAAAGAGGTGCCGTACGATGAAATAATTAAAGCGCTGAACTTGTTACACAGCGCGGGCGTAAAATCGGTTGGCTTAATGACGCAGCCAATCTGAAGTCTGCGTCCCGTTGGCTTGAAAGACGGCGAGTAACAGGCGAACAGTTTTTTGGGAACCGAGAGTGTCAAAGGCAACCGAACAAAACGACAAGCTCAAACGGGCGATAATTATTTCAGCTGTGCTGCATATCATCTTATTTGCAGTGCTGATCTGGAGTTCGTTTGATGAGCATATAGAGGCTTCTGCCGGCGGCGGCGGTGGTTCCGCTATCGACGCGGTGATGGTCGATCCTGGCGCCGTTGTGCAGCAGTACAACCGTCAGCAGGATCAACAGGCCAGCGCCAGACGCGCGGAAGAAGAGCGTAAAAAGCTGCAACAGCAGCAAGCAGAGGAGCTGCAGCAGAAGCAGGCTGCCGAACAGGAGCGGTTGAAACAACTTGAGAAAGAACGTTTAGCGGCTCAGGAGCAGCAAAAGCAGGCTGAAGAAGCGGCAAAACTGGCGCAACAGCAGCAGCAACAGGCCGAAGAAGCGGCGAAAGCGGCGGCGGACGCGAAGAAGAAAGCGGAGGCCGAGGCGGCGAAAGCGGCGGCGGACGCGAAGAAGAAAGCAGAGGCCGAGGCGGTAAAAGCGGCAGCGGACGCGAAGAAGAAAGCGGAAGCCGAAGCGGCGAAAGCAGCGGCGGACGCGAAGAAGAAAGCAGAGGCCGAAGCGGCGAAAGCAGCGGCGGAGGCGAAGAAGAAAGCGGAAGCCGAAGCGGCGAAAGCAGCGGCGGAGGCGAAGAAGAAAGCGGATGCCGAGGCGGCGAAAGCGGCGGCGGAGGCGAAGAAGAAAGCGGATGCCGCGGCGGCGAAAGCAGCGGCGGACGCTAAGAAGAAAGCGGCTGCCGAAAAAGCGGCCGCCGCAGAAGGCGTCGACGATCTGCTTGGCGATCTCAGCTCGGGTAAGAATGCGCCGAAAACCGGCGGCGGCGGCGCGAAAGGGAATGGCCAGCCATCGAAAGATAGCGGTACATCGGGCGCTAACGGTGGGGCGACAGGCGCTGATATCAGCGCCTACGCGAAACAGATTCAGGTCGCCATTCAGAGCCGTCTGTATGATGCGAGCCTGTATCAGGGCAAACAATGTGTCTTGCATATTAGCCTGGCGCCGGATGGCTCATTAAAAAGCATTACGTCTGAGGGCGGCGATCCGGCGCTTTGTCAGGCGGCGTTAATGGCGGCAAAAACCGCGAAAATTCCTAAACCGCCAAGCCAGGCTGTTTATGAGAAAATAAAGGATGCCAAACTAGACTTTAAACTGTAGATACTTTTCTTTATGGAAGTTGGAGCGGTTGAGTTGTTACTGGTCCTGGTGGTTTTGTGTATTTGAGTTTGTTAACATTCTGCTAAATTATCGTGGGTCGCAGGCCCAGGTATGGGAGATATGATGAAGCAGGCATTACGAGTAGCATTTGGTTTTCTGATGCTGTGGGCGGCGGTGCTGCACGCAGAAGTCCGTATCGAGATCACCCAGGGGGTGGACTCGGCGCGACCGATTGGCGTTGTGCCTTTTAAATGGGCCGGGCCGGGCGCTGCGCCTGAAGATATCGGCGGCATCGTGGCGGCAGATTTACGCAATAGCGGTAAATTTAATCCGTTAGACCGGTCCCGACTGCCGCAGCAGCCAGCCACCGCTCAGGAAGTTCAGCCTACCGCATGGTCTGCGCTGGGTATTGATGCCGTCGTCGTTGGGCAGGTCACGCCGAATCCGGACGGTTCCTACAATGTTGCTTATCAGCTGGTTGACACTGGCGGCGCGCCGGGGACTGTACTGGCGCAAAACTCTTATAAAGTGAACAAGCAGTGGCTGCGTTATGCAGGCCATACCGCCAGTGACGAAGTCTTTGAAAAACTGACGGGCATTAAGGGCGCGTTCCGTACTCGTATCGCCTATGTGGTACAGACTAACGGCGGTCAGTTCCCGTATGAACTGCGTGTGTCGGATTACGATGGTTACAATCAGTTTGTGGTGCACCGTTCTCCGCAGCCGTTGATGTCTCCGGCGTGGTCTCCGGACGGCTCAAAACTGGCTTACGTGACATTTGAAAGCGGTCGCTCCGCGCTGGTTATCCAGACGCTGGCAAACGGCGCAGTGCGTCAGGTTGCGTCCTTCCCGCGTCACAACGGCGCGCCGGCCTTCTCGCCGGATGGGACGAAACTGGCGTTCGCGTTATCGAAAACCGGAAGTCTGAACCTGTACGTTATGGATCTCGCCTCCGGCCAGATTCGTCAGATAACGGACGGGCGTAGCAACAATACGGAGCCGACCTGGTTCCCGGACAGCCAGACTCTGGCCTTTACTTCTGACCAGGCTGGACGTCCGCAAGTGTATAAAATGAACATTAACGGCGGTGCGGCGCAGCGTATTACCTGGGAAGGTTCGCAAAACCAGGATGCGGATGTCAGCAGCGACGGTAAATTTATGGTAATGGTAAGCTCAAATAACGGGCAGCAGCACATTGCCAAACAAGATCTGGTGACGGGTGGCGTACAGGTTCTGTCGTCAACGTTCCTGGATGAAACGCCAAGTCTGGCACCTAACGGCACGATGGTAATCTACAGCTCTTCTCAGGGGATGGGATCTGTGCTGAATTTGGTTTCTACAGATGGGCGTTTCAAAGCGCGTCTTCCGGCAACTGATGGTCAGGTGAAATCGCCTGCCTGGTCGCCGTATCTGTGATAATAATTAATTGATTACTAAAGGAATTAAAGAAATGCAACTGAACAAAGTGCTGAAGGGCCTGATGATTGCCCTGCCTGTTATGGCAATCGCGGCATGTTCTTCCAACAAGAACGCCAGCAATGACGGTAGCGAAGGCGGCATGCTGAACGGCGCCGGCACTGGTATGGACGCTAACGGCAACGGCAACATGTCATCTGAAGAGCAAGCGCGTCTGCAGATGCAGCAGCTGCAACAGAACAACATCGTTTACTTCGATCTCGACAAGTACGATATCCGTTCTGACTTCGCGGCAATGCTGGATGCGCACGCTAACTTCCTGCGTAGCAACCCGTCTTACAAAGTCACCGTAGAAGGTCACGCGGACGAACGTGGTACGCCTGAGTACAACATCTCCCTGGGCGAACGTCGTGCTAACGCCGTTAAAATGTACCTGCAGGGTAAAGGCGTTTCCGCTGACCAGATCTCCATCGTTTCTTACGGTAAAGAGAAACCTGCCGTACTGGGCCACGACGAAGCGGCTTACGCTAAGAACCGTCGCGCTGTACTGGTTTACTAAGAGAATTGCATGAGCAGTAACTTCAGACATCACCTGTTGAGTCTGTCGTTACTGGTTGGCATAGCGGCCCCCTGGGCCGCTTTTGCTCAGGCGCCAATCAGTAGTGTCGGCTCAGGCTCGGTCGAAGACCGTGTCACTCAACTTGAGCGTATCTCTAACGCTCACAGCCAGCTTTTAACCCAACTTCAGCAGCAGCTCTCCGATAATCAGTCCGATATCGATTCTTTGCGCGGCCAAATCCAGGAAAATCAGTATCAACTGAATCAGGTGATGGAGCGCCAGAAGCAAATTATGCTGCAGCTGGGGAGCTTAAATAATGGCGGCGCAGCGCAGCCAGCAGCTGGTGACCAGAGCGGGACGGCAACCACTGCGACCCCCGCCCCGGATGCCGGTACGGCAACCTCAGGGGCGCCGGTACAAAGTGGCGATGCGAATACCGATTACAATGCGGCAATTGCGCTGGTGCAGGATAAGTCTCGCCAGGATGATGCGATTGTGGCGTTTCAGAACTTCATCAAGAAATACCCTGATTCTACTTATCAGCCGAACGCCAATTATTGGCTGGGCCAGTTGAATTACAACAAGGGTAAAAAAGATGATGCCGCCTATTATTTCGCCTCGGTAGTAAAAAACTATCCTAAGTCGCCGAAGGCTGCGGACGCGATGTACAAAGTTGGCGTTATCATGCAGGACAAAGGTGATACGGCAAAAGCGAAAGCGGTTTATCAGCAGGTGATTAACAAATATCCTGGCACTGATGGCGCGAAACAGGCGCAAAAGCGTCTTAACGCGATGTAATGCGTACCATGCGACCAGAAAACGCCTTTTTTCTGGTCGCGTCGTGCGATTCCTAAGCAGTTGAGCCCTCTGCGTCGAAATTTTTGTTGCGCTCAAATCTGAAATCAGTAATATATGCCGCCGTTGCCACGGGATATTAAACAACTCGAAAGCAACGCAAAAGTGGGTCGTTAGCTCAGTTGGTAGAGCAGTTGACTTTTAATCAATTGGTCGCAGGTTCGAATCCTGCACGACCCACCAATCGTTCGGTGGAAACGAGAATAAAACGTGAAGGATAACGTTGCGTCAGCAACGGCCCGTAGGGCGAGGCAAAGCCGAGTCATCCTGCACAACCCACCACTAACTACGGTTAGTCAGTAATATCCAGCGTAGTATCGGGTGATTAGCTCAGCTGGGAGAGCACCTCCCTTACAAGGAGGGGGTCGGCGGTTCGATCCCGTCATCACCCACCACTCGGGTCGTTAGCTCAGTTGGTAGAGCAGTTGACTTTTAATCAATTGGTCGCAGGTTCGAATCCTGCACGACCCACCAATTTAACATCAAACTCAGATGTTGAACGTGAAGGATAACGTTGCGTCAGCAACCTGTAGGGCGAGGCGAAGCCGAGTCATCCTGCACGACCCACCATCTTTAGATGGTCCGAGTAAAATCTTTCAGGCAGCACCCGTATGGGTCGTTAGCTCAGTTGGTAGAGCAGTTGACTTTTAATCAATTGGTCGCAGGTTCGAATCCTGCACGACCCACCAATATACAAGGTGGTAACTGGTAGAGAACGTGAAGGATAACGTTGCTTTAGCAACGGCCCGAAGGGCGAGGCGAAGCCGAGTCATCCTGCACGACCCACCATCCTGAATGATTGAAGCAGTAACCCTTATCCAAGGGGTCGTTAGCTCAGTTGGTAGAGCAGTTGACTTTTAATCAATTGGTCGCAGGTTCGAATCCTGCACGACCCACCAATTTAACATCAAACTCAGATGTTGAACGTGAAGGATAACGTTGCGTCAGCAACGGCCCGTAGGGCGAGGCGAAGCCGAGTCATCCTGCACGACCCACCAATGTAAAAAAGCGCCCTAAAGGCGCTTTTTTGCTATCTGCGATATGGAAGATTCGAACCTGCCGCAGGTTCGGGTCGAACGCAGTGAGACAACGGAGCCGTTTACGGCGACGGCCCGAAGGGCGAGCGAAGCGAGTCATCCTGCACGACCCATCAATGTAAAAGAGGGCGCTGGCGGCGCCTTTTTGCTATCTGCAATATGGAAGATTCGAACCTGCCGCAGGTTTGGGTCTTGCCTGATGCGCTGCGCTTATCAGGCCTACAGACGGCACCGCTCACGTAGGCCAGATAAGACGTTACGCCGCCATCAGATACGGGGCTACGTAATTATTGTGACTTTCCTTATTGAATCAGCTATCTTGTTTAGCATATAAAACAAATTAACCGATTGTGGCGTTTATTACGCTTTCATTCGGTTATTTCGTTAAGTCAGCAAAACGAGAAGCCACGATGAGCGTAATGTTTGACCCACAAGCCGCAATCTACCCGTTCCCGCCGAAACCAACGCCGTTGAACGACGACGAAAAGCAATTTTATCGTGAGAAAATCAAGCGGTTGCTCAAAGAGCGCAATGCCGTCATGGTGGCGCACTACTACACCGATCCGGAAATTCAACAGTTAGCAGAAGAAACCGGCGGCTGTATTTCCGACTCACTGGAAATGGCCCGTTTCGGCGCGAAGCACGCCGCATCCACGCTGCTGGTAGCGGGCGTACGGTTTATGGGGGAAACCGCCAAAATCCTCAGCCCGGAAAAAAACATTCTTATGCCTACGCTGGCGGCGGAATGTTCGCTGGATTTAGGCTGCCCAATAGACGAATTTAGCGCTTTTTGTGATGCGCACCCTGACAGAACCGTAGTGGTCTATGCTAACACCTCGGCTGCTGTTAAAGCGCGTGCGGACTGGGTTGTGACCTCCAGTATCGCCGTAGAACTGATTGAGCATCTGGATAGTTTGGGGGAAAAAATTATCTGGGCGCCGGACAGACACCTGGGGAATTACGTGCAAAAACAGACCGGGGCCGATGTACTGTGTTGGCAAGGGGCGTGTATCGTGCATGACGAGTTTAAAACCCAGGCGCTGACCCGTTTAAAAAAAATCTATCCCGATGCCGCTCTTCTGGTTCACCCTGAATCGCCGCAGTCCATTGTCGAGATGGCCGATGCGGTGGGCTCCACCAGTCAGCTTATTAAGGCGGCAAAAACGCTGCCGCACAGACAGCTTATCGTGGCGACCGATCGCGGCATCTTCTACAAAATGCAGCAGGCGGTGCCTGAAAAAGAGCTGCTTGAAGCGCCCACGGCTGGCGAGGGGGCGACCTGCCGTAGCTGTGCGCACTGTCCGTGGATGGCGATGAATGGCCTGAAAGCCATTGCTGAAGGGCTGGAGCAGGGAGGCGCGGCGCATGAAATACAGGTTGATGCGGCGCTACGCGAGGGCGCGTTACTGCCCCTCAACCGGATGCTGGATTTTGCGACTACACTTCGGGCGTAAAGACGGAAATCTTTGGGGGGAGAGAATGGATTTTTTTAGTACGCACAACATACTGATTCATATTCCGATTGGCGCTGGCGGGTACGATCTCTCGTGGATCGAAGCGGTAGGAACCATCGCCGGCCTGCTCTGTATTTGGCTTGCCAGTCTGGAGAAGATCAGCAACTACTTTTTTGGACTGGTTAACGTCACCCTGTTTGCGATTATTTTCTTTCAGATCCAGCTTTATGCCAGCCTGTTGCTGCAACTCTTTTTCTTTGCCGCCAATATTTATGGCTGGTATGCGTGGTCGCGGCAAACAAAGGATAATGAAGCCGAGCTTAAAATCCGCTGGCTGCCGTTGCCAAAAGCAATGGCATGGCTGGCGATATGTGTGATAGCTATCGGTTTGATGACGCGATATATCGATCCCGTATTCGCCGTCCTGACGCGCGTGGCCGTTGCCATTATGCAGATGCTGGGGTTACAGGTGACAATGCCTGTACTGCAACCGGACGCTTTCCCGTTCTGGGACTCTTGCATGATGGTACTGTCTATCGCGGCGATGATTCTGATGACACGCAAATATGTCGAAAACTGGCTCCTGTGGGTGGTAATCAACGTGATCAGTGTGGTGATTTTTGCTTTGCAGGGCGTCTATGCGATGTCGCTGGAATATCTGATCCTGACATTTATCGCCGTGAACGGTAGCCGCCTGTGGATAAACAGCGCGCGGGAGCGAGGATCGCGCGCGCTTTCCCGTTAATGGTGATGAACATGCCCGGATGGCGTCTGATTCAGATGACAGTCCGGGCCGTGACACACTTGATACTCCATCTGAATCGTAGCGTGCGCAATATGGTATTCGTGCATCAGGAAATCCTGGATACGTTCCAGCAGCGCATCATGGTCGTGTGGCGGAATGACCTGAGCGTGCAATGTCATGACCGGTTTTTCGCCGACCATCCAGACATGCACATGGTGTACGTTGCGGACTTCGGGGATTTCCCGGCTTAAATGGCGCTGTAAGGCATTAATATCCAGCGAAACCGGCGCGCCTTCCAGCAATTCGTTGACGCTATCTTTTAACAAACGCCAGGCGCTGCGTAGCACCAGTACCGAAACCAGAATAGAGAGAATCGGGTCCGCTGGCGTCCAGCCCGTCCAGATAATGATCAGCGCGGCGACTATTGCGCCGACGGAACCCAGCAAATCGCCCATCACATGTAGCGCGGCAGCGCGCACGTTCAGGTTTTTTTCATCGCTTCCCCGATGGAGAATCCAGAACGCAAACAGGTTCGCCAGCAGACCCGCGACCGCAATCACCATCATCAGATTGCCCGCCACCGGACGTGGCGTGTAAAAGCGCTCTATCGCTTCCCAGACAATGAGAAGGGTAATGACCACCAACGCAATGGCATTCACAAAGGCCGCCAGTGTGGTGAGTCTTAGCCAGCCAAAAGTGTGGCGAACAGTCGGGGGACGACGGGAAAATTGAACCGCCAGCAGCGCAAAGAGAAGGGCCGCCGCGTCGGTGAGCATATGTCCCGCATCCGCCAACAACGCCAGAGAGCCGGAGAGTATCCCGCCCACCACCTCAAGGAGCATAAATCCGGCAGTGACGATAAAGGCGAAAAGCAGGCGACGAGCATTATTATCTTTCGGCAGGTGTGAATCGGCATGAGAGTGTGAGTGCGCCATAACGTCATTCCTTTGTTATTCTCATCAATACTGTAGACATCATACTGATTTTTCGCTGACAAAATAAAAAGGAGAGCGAAAGCTCTCCCGTTATCAGACTTTTTTCTGCATTACTGTGTGGTACCGTCGGTTTTGGTATTCACGTCATTATTGACGCCATTACCGGTTTCCACTTTTTTATTAATATCCGGGCAGCGACCGTCTTTACACATGGTATTTTTATGCTCTTCATCCTTGGTCATTCCGTCATGATTCATGGTTGAACCGTCTGGATGCTGCATCGTGCTGTTAGTGTTGCCGTTGGTATTGATGTCGTTGTTATTCACATCATTCGGCGCAACATTCTGGCGGGCGTCCGGGGCAACCTGACCGGCATTTGCCGCTGAGTTCGCCTGGCCATTACTGGATTGCGCGTTAGATTCAGCAGCTAACGCTGCGCCGCTGGCAAGGCCGAGGGTAGCGGTGAGTAAAAGCGTAGTCAGTTTTGTCATTTTCATAAGATGCTCCTGTTATGGTGGATATGTCGGATAACCTCTTCCAACAGTGCACGTGTCAGTCAAATCCTCAAATAAGGGATAAAAAGCGTTCGCCGCCGCGGGTTAACGCAGCAGAGAATCTTGCAATAATTCATAAACAGAGTGGTTACAGTTAAAAAGTGTAGGTTAGATCCCATTTTTCGCTACATTTGTGCGTTTTTTTCCTGAATTCCAGGATTATTCCGTTCAAAGTGTAAAAGCCCGTTTACACTATTTAATTGAAGAGATAGATTGGAGGGATTGCATTCATTGGGATAAGTACGGCAACACTGGAATAAACATGAATTATCAGAACGACGATTTACGCATTAAAGAAATCAACGAGTTATTACCTCCGGTCGCGCTGCTGGAAAAGTTTCCCGCCACGGAAAATGCAGCAAATACCGTTGCTCACGCGCGCAAAGCCATCCATAAAATTCTCAAAGGCAATGACGATCGTCTGCTGGTGGTGATCGGTCCTTGTTCAATTCATGATCCGGCAGCGGCGAAAGAGTATGCCGCCCGTTTGCTGGCGCTACGCGATGAGCTTCAAGGCGAGCTTGAAATTGTCATGCGCGTCTATTTTGAGAAACCGCGTACCACCGTCGGCTGGAAAGGGCTGATTAACGATCCGCACATGGATAACAGCTTCCAGATTAACGACGGTCTGCGTATTGCGCGCAAACTGCTGCTGGATATTAACGACAGCGGCCTGCCTGCCGCCGGCGAATTCCTCGATATGATCACGCCGCAATATCTGGCCGATCTGATGAGCTGGGGCGCCATTGGCGCGCGGACTACTGAATCCCAGGTTCATCGCGAACTGGCGTCTGGCCTCTCTTGTCCGGTCGGTTTTAAAAATGGTACTGATGGCACGATTAAAGTCGCCATTGACGCCATCAACGCCGCCGGCGCGCCGCATTGCTTCCTCTCCGTCACTAAATGGGGTCATTCGGCGATTGTGAATACCAGCGGCAACGGCGACTGCCATATCATTCTGCGCGGCGGTAAAGCGCCAAACTATAGCGCGCAGCATGTTGCTGAGGTGAAAGAAGGCCTCACCAAAGCGGGACTGACGCCGCAGGTCATGATCGATTTCAGCCATGCCAACTCCTGTAAGCAATTTCAAAAGCAGATGGAGGTTTGCGCCGATGTCTGTCAGCAGATAGCGGGCGGTGAAAAAGCGATTATTGGCGTGATGGTAGAGAGTCATCTGGTAGAAGGAAACCAGAGTCTGGAAAGCGGTCAGCCGCTGACCTACGGTAAAAGCATTACTGACGCCTGTATTGGCTGGGAAGATACCGATGCGCTGCTTCGTCAGTTGTCGGCAGCGGTAAAAGCCCGTCGCGGCTAAGTTTATTTTCTATCCTGTGGTGAAGCGCAGGATAGAAAACATATCGGTCCGGTAACAGTCTACCGGACCGATATTACCAATATTAATGTATTATTATTTGGCGTACTTAGGTACTTCCTGCTTCTGGAGAGTATTTCCTTCCGAATCAATTCCTACAATGACTCTATAGCGGTCAAAATATAACTTCTTAATGGATTCTGTTCCTAATTCTTCGTAGGCAACAATTTCTACTGATTTAACATGTTTTGTATTAATTGCAGACGCTCCTCCAATCCCGAGTAGCGAAACCCCACCGTATTTTTTACAAAGCTCAGCGACATAATCAGCACGATCGCCTTTGCCAAGAAACGCAGTTGCCCCTTGTTGAAACATCATTTCTACAAATGGGTCCATACGCGCGGCCGTTGTAGGACCGTTGGAGCCAATAGGTAAACCAGGTCTGGCAGGGCAGGGGCCAGCATAGTAAATCGTTTGGTTTTGAAAATCGACTGGTGATTTTTCTCCGTTACTAAGCGCTACTTCGATTTTTTTATGCGCGGCGTCACGGCAGGTGTAAGCAAATCCAGTGAGAAATAATATATCGCCGACCTTAAGAGTTTTCGCTTTCTCTTTAGTCAATGGTAATGTTAATTCCATCATAGCTTCTCCAGGTATTAAATGATTTCACTAGCGTGGCGGCTTGCATTACATTGGAAATTGATTGCGACTGGCAGTGCAGTGATATGGCAAGGATAGTAATCGACATGCACGCCTAACGCCGTAATACGCCCGCCCATACCTAAAGGGCCGATCCCTGTATTATTCACGGCCTCTAATAATTCAGCTTCGAGCTGGGCATAAAGTGGTTTAGCATTGAACTCACCAAGAGGGCGTAATAATGCTTTCTTCGCCATCCACGAACAGTGATCCATTGTACCGCCAACGCCGATACCAATAATATAAGGAGGGCATGGATTGCCTCCTACACGACGGACAGTTTCCAGAACAAAATCTTTTATACCATCAATACCATCGCCGGGAAGCAATGTTTTAAAAGTTCCCATATTTTCGCTACCGCCGCCCTTTGGCATAACGGTAATTGTCACTCGGTCACCATCAACAATTTCAGTATGTAAAATTGCAGGAGTATTATCATTAGTATTAATACGTTCTAATGGATCTGCAACCATGGATTTTCTTAAGTATCCATTTTCATAGCCCTGGCGAACACCCTGGTTCACCTGATCTTTAAGCGGCTTACCTTCCCAGCATACATGTTGTCCAATTTCCATTATAACGATACAAGTGCCGGTATCATGGCAGCATGCAAGTTGTTCTTTTTTTGCATACTCTCCATTATCAATTAATATCTTAATGGTTTCCTTGCCGATCTTTGACTCTTCTTTATCATATGCTTTACGAAAAGAACACATGAGATTATCATCCAGTTCATAACAAGCTTTTTTTACAAGTTTTTCGATAACCGGAATGATAATTTCTGTATTTAATATACGACTCATACTCCCTCCAGTGCTATGTTGCATTGTTTTATCCATTGATCACATTTTCATGATATTCGTATTCATTGTAGGAAGGAAATATGTTATTTTTATCAAATGATAAATTTTATTTATAGTAGTGGAAAATAGATGGAAATTAGACAATTAGAATATTTTGTAAGCGCTTCTTTGTTAGGTAACTTAACCAGAGTTGCTGAGCGGCATTTTGTTTCTCAACCTAATATCACCATTGCTATTAAGAAGTTAGAGACTGAATTAGGGGTGACATTATTTGACAGAAAGAAAAATAAACTTGTCCTTACTGAGGAGGGCATGTTTTTCTTACAAAAAATTGAACCTATCCTTATTGCGTTAAAAAATAGCGTAGCGGAAATGAAAGATTATCGTAATGAAAATGGTGGCATAGTAACTTTGGGGATCCCACCGATGATAAGTTTGTTTCTTTTTTCACCGCTCTTCAAGCATTTCCGGGAGATTTATCCAGAGATGGAACTCTCTCTTGTTGAAGAGGGGACTTTTGGTTTACATGATAAACTTTCTGCTGGAGAGCTGGATCTTGCTATTGTTATTATTAATGACTGTCCAAAAGAATTAGTTACGGTACCATTAATGACTCAGCAGCACGTGGTATGTATGTCAGATAAACATCCTCTGGCAAAAAAGGATAGTATCGATTGGGAAGATCTACAATATGAGCCATTGATACTAATGAAAAAAGATTCCTGGCATAGAAAAACGATTATTGAAGAATGTACAAAGCGAGGAATTCATACACATATTTTTCTATCATCAAACAGGATTCAAACCAACATAGATCTGGTTGCTAAAAATGAAGGAATTTCTTTCATTTTGGACGCTGTCGATCTTAAAGCCGAAAAAGTAATAACCAAGGCCATGACTGAGCCGACTTATGTTACGATTGGTTTGGCCTGGAAGAAAGATAAATATTTATCATATGCAACCAGAGCGTTAATTAAATTCATTGAGGATTATATTAAAGAACATTTTACAATTAAATAATTATATTTGTTCTTCAACAAAAATTTCCCATAGCTCTTCGGCATCTGGAGGCATTCTCTTGGCTGGTCTATAAAGTCTTATTTCTATGGGTACCCATAAATTGCTTTCTTTTTCCGCTGCAGTAACAATAGTTTTAGCCTCTATATCTTGCCTGGCAAGGCTTTGAGGTATCCAGGCAACACCATCGCCAGATCTGACCATTGCCAATAGTGTTGCTGCCAGATCGGCCACAAAGGCAACATTTATATTATGGGTAATTCTGTTAATAGAAGCTGTATTTGCTATTATTCTTCCCAGACCTGATTGTGATGAAAAAGAAAGGTAAGGGAATTGAATCTTATTATTTATATTCCACAACGGTTTTAACGTTTCTGAGTCTGGTTTACTGAATGGAATTAATGTATCAAACCCAAGACGAATGCTCATAAAGTTATTTTTATTTAAATTTAGATGCATATGTGGGTGATGGTGACACAGCAAAAATTGTGAATCTCCCTGCCGCATCATTTTTTCGCACGCATTCAATGAGTCAGATAAAAGACGAAATGAACCAAATTTTGCAATTTTATCACTCTGTTTTAACAAATGCGGTACAAAAGAGAAAGACAAAGCATGCGTTGCTGAAAAAACAAGACTAGGTTGTTTATTACCTGCGGCCTCAAGGGTATCACTTTTCAATGTGTACAAGGAGTGGATCAGTTCGGGAAGCTGGTCTGTAAATACTTCTCCGGCCTTGGTAAGGGTGACTCCCCGTTTACTTCTTTCAAAAAGGGGCGTACCCACCCATTCTTCGAGAGATTGTATCCGACGACTAAATGCGGGTTGAGTCACATATCTTGAGGCAGACGCTTTTGAGAAATTCAACGTTTCTTTTAGAGCCAGACAGTCTTCGAGCCATGTTAGTTCGAGGTGATGCCGATATTGCATAAGCTGCAACCTTATTAGCATTGGATGAGTTTCATTTATATAAGTAGCATTATACACAGACAGATTTTAAGAGGAAATTATTTGATTAAACAGAAACAAAAGCAGTAAGAATATGTTATGCCTTTGTCGGGTAAGTGTTGTTATTTATGTGAGTGTATTCTTTCTCAATAGAAATTAATTAGATGTAATTTTAGTATAACATGTGATTTATGCTTGTTGCAGTTGTATTCATGACTGTAATGAGTTGTTTTTGTACCCTAATAATATAAGGACGTATACATGTCACCAGCGATTATTACTTTGTTGGTTTTAGTGGTTGCAATAATTATCTTTGTTAGCGATCGTCTTCCTATGGGATTAGTTGCATTTATGGTCCCAATGGCACTTTATTTTACCGGTGTTATCGATGCTAAGGATATTTTTGCTTCAATCGTAAATGCGAATGTTATTCTTATCGTCGCCATGTGTGTACTCGGTGCGGCATTTTTTAAAACAGGTTTGGCATGGCAATCAAGTAAAATTTTACTAAAATATGCTAAAACAGAAAGAAGCCTTAGTGTATTGATTTTTCTTATTGGTGGAGTTATGTCTGCCTTTGTTTCTAATAGCGGAACAGTTGCTGTGCTAATTCCTATTGTTTTAGGTATTGCCGCCAGTAGTCAGATTAAGCCTATTAAACTTCTTATGCCTCTGGTTTTTGGGGCAACAATCGGTGCTGATATTTCTATTATCGGTTCGCCAGGAAATCTGATTGCTAAAAATACTATTGAAACTTTTAGTAAGGGAAGTCTGTCGGTGCCATTTTTCGAATACGCTAAAATTGGTATTCCTTTGCTGATTGCATGCTCTATATTTCTCTATTTCTTCGGTTCAAAACTCATCGCAGATCGTGAGGGAAATACACAATCTGATTCTCAAATGGATTATAGCCAAATTCCGGCCTGGCATAGAAATTTAACTTTAGCCGTTTTTATCCTGGCTATCGCTGGAATGGTGGCAACTGATTATATTAAGTTTCTGCCTCCAATGCATATTATTGCGTGTTGTGCGGCTATTGTTCTTGTATTTGCTGGCGTTTTGACACAAAAGGAAACTTTTAATTCTTTTGAAACGCTAACTGTTTTCATGCTTGCGTTTATGATGCCTTTAGGAGCCGCGCTTAATTCTACTGGTGCTGGAGAAATGATTGCTAATGCCGTTATTTCAGTAACCGGAGATTCTGGCGTTATGATTATTATGGCGTCATTGTGGATACTTACATGGGCTTTGACTCAAGTTATGAGTAACACTGCAGCATGTACGTTGTTATGCCCGGTAGGATGGACTATCGCACAGTCTATTGGCGCAGACCCTCGTGCAGTTGTTATTGCTGTTTTTATTGCGAGTAGTGTTGCTGTTTGTACCCCAATGGCTATTCCAGCAAACTCAATGATTATTGGCCCGGGGAATGTTAAATTTAAAGATTTTTTAAAACCCGGATTGGCGATTAGTTTGGTTTGTTTTATCGTTAGTATGATTTTACTACCGATATTTTATCCCTTCTATTAATGCCTGATATTACTTTTCTATTTTAGATTATTAAATTTGAGACTTTATTATGAATAGTTCGGTGCTATTAGGTGAAGGCTTCACTCTGATGTTCCTCGGCATGGGGTTCGTACTGGCGTTTCTGTTCCTGCTGATTTTCGCCATTCGCGGCATGTCCGCCGCCGTCAACCGTTTCTTCCCTGAACCGGCTCCGGCGCCAAAACTGGCACCTGCCGCCGCCGTGCCCGCGGACGACTTTGCCCGCCTCAAGCCGGTGATTGCCGCCGCTATCCACCACCATCGCCGCCTTAACCCTTAATTCCCGGAGGAATCCATGACCATTGCCATTACCGATGTCGTCCTGCGTGACGCCCACCAGTCTCTGTTCGCCACCCGCCTGCGCCTTGATGACATGCTGCCGATTGCCGCCGCGCTCGATGACGTGGGCTACGGCTCGCTGGAGTGCTGGGGCGGCGCCACCTTTGACGCCTGTATCCGCTTTCTCGGCGAAGACCCGTGGCTGCGCCTGCGCGAACTCAAAAAAGCCATGCCCAAAACCCCGCTGCAGATGTTGCTGCGCGGCCAGAACCTGCTCGGCTACCGCCACTACGCCGATGACGTGGTGGAACGCTTCGTCGAACGCGCGGTGAAAAACGGCATGGACGTGTTCCGCGTCTTCGATGCCATGAACGACCCGCGCAATATGAAAGCCGCACTGCAGGCGGTGCGCAGCCACGGCGCGCACGCCCAGGGCACGCTCTCGTACACCACCAGCCCGGCGCACACCCTGCAGACCTGGCTGGATTTAACGGAGCAACTGCTGGAAACCGGCGTCGATTCCATCGCCATCAAGGATATGTCCGGTATCCTGACGCCAGTGGCGGCGTATGACCTGGTCAGCGAAATCAAAAAACGCTATGACGTGCGCCTGCACCTGCACTGCCACGCCACCACCGGGATGGCGGAGATGGCCCTGCTGAAGGCTATCGAGGCGGGTGTTGACGGCGTGGACACGGCGATTTCCTCCATGAGCGCCACCTACGGCCACCCGGCCACCGAAGCGCTGGTGGCGACGTTGGCAGGTACTGAGCACGACACCGGGCTGGATATCCTGAAGCTGGAAAACATCGCCGCGTACTTCCGCGAGGTGCGCAAAAAGTATCACGCCTTTGAAGGCCAGCTGAAGGGCTACGACAGCCGTATTCTGGTGGCCCAGGTACCGGGCGGAATGCTCACCAACCTCGAAAGCCAGCTGAAGCAGCAGAACGCGGCGGACAAACTCGACCAGGTGCTGGCGGAAATCCCCCGCGTGCGCGAGGACCTCGGCTTCATCCCGCTGGTCACCCCGACCTCGCAGATTGTCGGCACCCAGGCGGTGCTCAACGTCCTGACCGGCGAGCGCTACAAAACCATCGCGAAGGAAACCGCCGGGATACTGAAGGGCGAGTACGGCCACACGCCGGTGCCGGTGAACGCGGCACTGCAGGCCCGCGTGCTGGAAGGGGCTGCCCCGGTGACCTGCCGCCCGGCGGACCTGCTGAAGCCGGAACTGGCTGAACTGGAAGCGGACGTCAGGCGCCAGGCGCAGGAGAAGGGCATTCAGCTTGCGGGAAACGCCATCGACGACGTGCTCACCGTGGCGCTGTTCCCGCAAATCGGCCTCAAATTCCTTGAGAACCGCCACAACCCGGCGGCGTTTGAGCCACTGCCGCAGGCGGAAGCCGCGCAGCCGGTGGCAAAAGCAGAGAAGCCTGCCGCCTCCGGCGTCTACACCGTGGAAGTGGAAGGCAAAGCCTTTGTGGTCAAAGTCAGCGACGGCGGCGATATCAGCCAGCTCACTGCTGCCACCCCGTCTTCCGCACCGGTTCAGGCTGCCGCCCCGGCAGGCGCAGGCACACCGGTCACCGCGCCGCTGGCGGGTAACATCTGGAAGGTGATTGCCACCGAAGGCCAGAGCGTGGCCGAAGGCGACGTGCTGCTGATTCTGGAAGCCATGAAGATGGAAACCGAAATCCGCGCCGCGCAGGCCGGGACGGTACGCGGTATCGCGGTGAAGTCCGGGGACGCGGTTTCCGTCGGCGACACCCTGATGACGCTGGCGTAACGGAGAACTGAAATGGAAAGTCTGAACGCCCTGCTTCAGGGCATGGGACTGATGCACCTTGGCGCAGGCCAGGCCATCATGCTGCTGGTCAGCCTGCTGCTGTGGCTGGCGATTGCGAAGAAGTTCGAGCCGTTGTTGTTGCTGCCGATTGGCTTCGGCGGCCTGCTCTCCAATATCCCGGAAGCGGG
>NZ_JBEUKJ010000020.1:0-39172 GCF_043357055.1 Salmonella sp. SJTUF15570
GGCACTGTTGCAAAGTTAGCGATGAGGCAGCCTTTTGTCTTATTCAAAGGCCTTACATTTCAAAAACTCTGCTTACCAGGCGCATTTCGCCCAGGGGATCACCATAATAAAATGCTGAGGCCTGGCCTTTGCGTAGTGCACGCATCACCTCAATACCTTTGATGGTGGCGTAAGCCGTCTTCATGGATTTAAATCCCAGCGTGGCGTTGATTATCCGTTTCAGTTTGCCATGATCGCATTCAATCACGTTGTTCCGGTACTTAATCTGTCGGTGTTCAACGTCAGACGGGCACCGGCCTTCGCGTTTGAGCAGAGCAAGCGCGCGACCATAGGCGGGCGCTTTATCCGTGTTGATGAATCGTGGGATCTGCCACTTCTTCACGTTGTTGAGGATTTTACCCAGAAACCGGTATGCAGCTTTGCTGTTACGACGGGAGGAGAGATAAAAATCGACAGTGCGGCCCCGGCTGTCGACGGCCCGGTACAGATACGCCCAGCGGCCATTGACCTTCACGTAGGTTTCATCCATGTGCCACGGGCAAAGATCGGAAGGGTTACGCCAGTACCAGCGCAGCCGTTTTTCCATTTCAGGCGCATAACGCTGAACCCAGCGGTAAATCGTGGAGTGATCGACATTCACTCCGCGTTCAGCCAGCATCTCCTGCAGCTCACGGTAACTGATGCCGTATTTGCAGTACCAGCGTACGGCCCACAGAATGATGTCACGCTGAAAATGCCGGCCTTTGAATGGGTTCATGTGCAGCTCCATCAGCAAAAGGGGATGATAAGTTTATCACCACCGACTATTTGCAACAGTGCCTAAATTATCACTCATAGAGTTTCCCTGGGGGTTACCACCTGTGTATGATGCCGGTTAGCAACAACGTCTAAAAGACCTGCGATCACGTGGGTCCCTCTCCAGCAAAGGGGCAAGGGGTGCTATATAACGGTGTACTGCTTACCCAATACGGCCTTGTATTTGAAAGATGCCGCATCTTGGCAGGATTCGTATTACAGCCTATAGTCTGTTAATGAGCATTACAGCCTATATGCTGTAAATCCCTGCGTTATGCTTGTTAACTCGTCGATACGGAAGGTCACTTATGAACACTCAATACGCTTTGAAGACTTTGAATCAGTTACGTCCTGTTTTAATCGGCTTTCGCAAAGCCAATGGACTGACGCAAAAAGATGTTTCTGAACGTTTGGGTATAACACAGCAAACTTATGCCCGACTAGAGGCCAACCCTGCAAGTGCGGGTTTTGAGCGTTTGTTTAGGGTGTTCAGCGTCCTTGGAGTGGAGATCGTACTTTCATCCAGGGAACCATTGTCAGATGCAAAGCCCGAATACGGAGCTATGCACAATTATTCTTCACTTCCAGCCAGGCGGGAGAAATGGTGACGCCTGGCGCTTCCCGGTCTAATTTTTCTTCAACAAGATTAACCCCTTAGCGGCCTGAAGTATCAGGTTGCGATAGAGCCTTTCATTTCTTCTGTTATGTTAAATACACCATTTTGAGCTATTTCGCTCGGCCTTAAATTATCTCTTCATTCTTCAGTGAAAATTTTATGTCGATCACATTATCGATGAATTTAGGAAATAATCCGTAAATGAAAATCTATCTTCTTTTAAATTCATCAGTGTCAGTAGCAAATATTACGCATAAAAGAATGGTTATTATTATCATTTAAATTATAAAGCTCATGAGTCAATTCCAAAAAATATAATAAGCATTGAAATCATTACCCGTGATTCTGGAGTTTTAACTTTGCCATGTAACCAACCACAAGTTAGTTTCCGGTGTTTTGAGGGGCAGTAAAGTTCTGAAAGCGCGACCAGATCATAATCCCGAAATGTCGTTAAGATATTCTGAATAACGGTTATCCCTGCTTGTTGGCAGGCATTTGAAAATATATTTTGTATTCAGGTTGCAGCAAAACGCTTTCTTACACACAGGACTTCATATGCGGCTCAGAAAATTAAAACTGAAAAACTTCAGAGGCTACAGAAACTCTACTGAAATCATTATTGATGAAAGCATGACGGGTATTGTCGGTCGTAATGACTTTGGGAAATCAACGCTTCTGGAAGCGCTGGCTATTTTTTTTGAAACAGAAGGAATGAAGGCTGACAAGAATGACATGAACTGTTTCAGCCTAAGAGAAGGGGACGGCCGTTTTGAAATAGCCTGTGAATTTGATGACCTGCCCGATTTTATCATGATCGACGACAGGGTGCAGACCACGCTCGCCTCAGAACATCTGCTGAATGAGGACGGCAATTTTGAAATCGTCAAAACGTTTAAAGCAACGACCTCAGGAAAACCGGAGCAGACCTGCATCCGCTGCATCCACCCGGATGAGGAGCCCCTGAGAAATTTACTGGGCATGAAAATTTCTGAGCTCAAGGCGGTGGGAAAAGAAGTTGAAAAAAATGTGGCGGATAAACGCACTGCATCGTTATGGCGTCAGGCCATCAGGGAAGCCGCAGCCCCCTATACCTGTTCGGAAATTATGCTGGATGTCGATAAAGAGTTCGGAACCGACACAAAATCATTATGGGGTAAGATCCTCGATTTGCTGCCCACGTATGCGATTTTCAAAGCCGACAGGGAAAGCAGCGACGGGGATTCCGAAGCTAAAAACCCCTTACAGCAGGCCGTAAAAGACGCTCAGGCTGCGCTGCAGGACAAAATTACAGCGCTGGAAAATGAGATTCAGGACAGCGTCCTGGATGTCGCACAGAGAACGCTGGATAAATTACGTGAAATGGCCCCCGAACTCGCCAGTGAACTGACTCCACGATTTAAGGAGAAACCCAAGTGGACCTTCAATTTCACCCTGGACGGGGAAAATGGCATCCCCATCAATAAGCGCGGCAGCGGGATAAGGAGGCTTATCCTGTTGAATTTTTTTCGGGCTGAGGCTGAAAAGAATGTCGCGGGGACGCCCAGAAATGTGATTTATGCCATAGAGGAGCCTGAAACGTCACAGCATCCGAACTATCAGATGATGCTGATGAAAGCGTTACTGGCACTGGCAGGCCAGCCGCACCGTCAGATTATCGTCACCACCCATGTCCCGGCGCTGGCCGGATTAATCCCTGTCGAAGGCGTACGTTATGTTACCCGAAATGAGGCGGGTGAACCCGTAGTAAAAATGCCGGATGACGCAGTGCTGAAGGAAGCCACTGAAAGCCTGGGGGTGCTGCCAGAGACCGGTATGGAAAGGGCGCAGGGGATTGTTCTGGTAGAGGGAAAGTCGGATGTTACTTTCCTGAGGCATGCGGCCAGTTCATTAAAACAGTCAGGTGCGCTGCCAGCCTCTCTGGAGGACGTGAAAATAGTGCCAGTCCTCATAGGAGGGTGTGGTAGCGTCAAACACTGGGTTACATTGAATCTGGCCAAAGATCTGGGGCTTCCCTGGTGCGTATTTCTGGACTCCGATATTGGGGGAGACCCTGCACAGGTTCTGTCCATCCAGAAGCGTAAAAAAGAAGTAGAGGAGGCCGGTAAGGTATTTTTCGCTACGCGCAAACGTGAGATAGAAAACTATCTGTGCCCGGATCTTATCGAGGAAATTACTGGTGTAGCCGTCACGTTTACGGACACCTGTGACGCTAAAAAAATAATCGGCCGGGCTGTGGGAATGAAACCCGATAATGTACTAGATAAATTCTGGCCTCAGATGACATCAGAAAGAATCATCTCAAGATCAACCTATCATGACGGAACGCAGGAGAGAAGCGAGCTGGTTGAGATCCTGAGCGACATTGTATCCATGACGAGATAATGTATTAAATAAGCATCTCAGGTGCATATATTCCGGTCCTCAACAAAGGACCGGAGTACAGAGTAGTAAAAACCCGAAATTAATCGGGTTTGAATTATATAAAGATTAACCGACTCCCGCGCCCAGGAACGATGTAAAATCACGCTTGTCGTGACATTTCTACAATGTTTACTTTTGACTATCAAGCCATTTATTCATCTGCTCAATTTCACCTTTTTGAGCTTTAATGATGTCCTGCGCGAGCTTTCTCATTTTCGGATCTTTTCCGTATTTGAGCTCGGTCTCAGCCATTGCTATTGCCCCTTCATGGTGCGCTACCATGCCTTTCGCAAAAGCCTTGTCGGGATCGGACTCATTTACGGCAGCCATCATTTTGTCATGCATGTCTTTCATGCCAGCCATATATTCCTGTGACGAAGCCGAGGTAGACATATCAGTCATTTTCATTTCTGAATGTTCTGCTGAAATCGCTGGCAGGGATAACATTAATACTGCAAATAAAGTGTTTCTGGCTTTCATAAAAAATATCCTTTTAGCGTTGATGCCCGTTAACTGTAGCAGAATCTGATAAAAATGCCCCCTGTAGGGGGCAAAGATGTTGCCATATATCCGGTTACGGAAAAATCTATCAAGGAAATAAGGACAGCACAGATACTTCCCTCGCCGTCAGCCTGCACTGAGCATGCGACGATGCGCTTCGGCCATGGCCTGATGTGGGCCAGACTGACCGTTATTCATAAATTCATGGGCAACTGCAGCTCTTTCATGCTCATTCATTGCCGCTAATGACTTCGACGGCCCGGTAGGGGAAACGGTCTGACTTCCCATCATCCTCTGATGACTTTCCACCATTTTCTGGTGCGCATCCGCCGACCCGTTCGTCATGGTTTCATGAGCAATAATGGCCTGTTCATGCTGGTCCATACCGGCCATACGAGGTGCAGTCCCCTGGATCCCGACAGGAGCCGCAGCAGACTGCATCTGGTGAGCAGGTGCCTGTGCATTGTTGACCCGCTCATGGATATTCACGGTTTCAGTGGCCCAGGCCGAAGAAATTAAGCCAAAGCCCAGCAAGGATGCTAATACGATATTTTTCATGATAACTCTCCATTTCTTAATTAGTGATGTCCGGGGGAGTACAACCGGTGTTTTCAGTTCCATAACTGAAACAGGTTCGGAAGTGTTTATTTCTCCGGGAGGGGACTGGATATTCATTTCCTGGCGTCCACTGACGCCGGATATTGATAAAGCAATCCAGCCTTCCTGATAAGTTGCACTAATTATATCGAATGGCTTCTGTTTGCTGCATGACAGGCTAATGACATCTTTGTCATTTAAATCTTTATTCCCAGCACTGGGTGTCCGGAATCATTTTCTCCAGTCTGGGCACGGATAAGATAAAACGCGTTGAGTGTACGTCCGATTCCACCTGCACTCTTCCGTGATGTGCTTCCACGATTGACTTCACAATCGCAAGGCCGATGCCGCTGCCTTCTCCTTTTCGTTGTCTGGACGGATCCACCCGATAAAAACGGTCAAACAACCTTGATAAATGCTCTTCAGGGATTGGTTTCCCCGGATTTTCAATCACAAGGTCAAAAAAGCTCTCCTGCTCTCTTATTGAGACGGTGATTGCCTGTCCCTCCGGGGTATAACGCAGGGCATTGGATAACAGATTATTGATCGCCCTTCTGAACATTTGTGGATCTCCCTCAACCAGGCAGGGCATCCCGTTAAATTTGAGCGTGATATTGCGTTCTTCGGCCCAGGCTTCGAAAAACTCGAAGACTTTCATGACTTCCGCTCTGAGGTCAAACATGACCCTGTCAGGTATCAGCTGATTATTATCTGCCTGTGCCAGGAACAGCATATCGCTGACCATTTTGGTCATCCGGTTATACTCTTCAAGACTGGAATAGAGGACATCCTCAAGTTCCCTCTGTGTTCGATCCTGACTCAGTGCGATTTCAGTCTGCGTCACCAGATTGGTGATGGGCGTTCTGATCTCATGCGCGATATCGGCAGAGAAATTGGCCTGGCGGGTAAAGACATCCTCAATCTTTCCAATCATATGATTGAACGAGATAACCAGTTGCTCCAGCTCAATGGGAACGCGTGTCGGTTCCAGTCGCGCATCAAGATTCTCGGAGGTGATGTTTTTAATGGCATTGCTGACATTACGAAGGGGCAGGTGCCCCTGACGGACAGCGATTCGAATGATCAGAACAATCAACAGGCTTATCACGACGGCAATCGCAATCAGGTTCTTTTTCAGCGCATCGAGGTAATGGAGATGGAAATTAATGGATAGGCCAGTCAGCATGACATAGTTCTGCTGTTTGCCCTGAAATATCGCCTGACCAGAGGAGGCGATAATCCTGTATGTTTCCATCTTCATTTCGGACCCGGTATCCATCGGTCCCGCAGGATCCTCCACCGTCCAGAGAAAGACATCCCGTGCGCGGCTGTGCTCGCTAAAATCTGCTGAATTCACTGCCGGGCGTAGTGCCGCCCCCTGAGCTGAGCTAAAGAGCACTTCCCCCCTGGGATTGAGGAGCAAAAGGGCAACGTTGCGGTAGCTGGCAATTGATTCCTTTATTTTGCTTATTTTTTTATCATCCGGATCCACCGGGGACTGCAGTATACGGTTCAGTGTGGTGCTGATTTGTTGAAGATCGCTGACATCCTGCTCGGCAAAATGATTTTCAACAGAATGCAGCATAAACCAGGTGAATGCGATAAAAGCCAGTATCGTGGACAGGCTGATAAAAAAGGTCAGCCGCAGAGCGAGTGAGAAAGGGCGTCTGGAAGGTTTGCTATGCATCCGGGACCTCCAGCATGTAGCCCACGCCCCGGACTGTCTGGATCAGCTTTGTCTCGTAATCGTTGTCTATTTTAGCGCGGAGTCGCTTTACTGCGACATCGATCGCATTAGTGTCGCTGTCAAAATTCATGTCCCAGACCTGAGAGGCAATCAGGGAGCGGGGAAGAACCTCTCCCTGATGGCGAATGAAGAATTCCAGCAGGCTGAACTCTTTACTGGTGAGCACAATGCGGTTTCCGGCGCGACTGACTTTTCTGGATACGAGATCAATCGAGAGGTCAGCCACCTTAAACTGGCTTTCCGTGATCATCGTGTTTCCCCGCCTCAGAAGGGTTCTCACCCGGGCGAGCAGTTCGGCAAACGCAAAGGGTTTAACCAGATAATCGTCCGCACCCAGTTCCAGTCCTTTGACCCTATGTTCGATCGTGCCGAGGGCTGTCAGCAGTAAGACCGGCATACCCTTTCCGGCAGTGCGCAGCATGCGGATGATATCCCAGCCGTTCACATCAGGTAGCATGATATCCAGAATGACTAAATCATACTCGGCTGTCATGGCGAGATGATATCCGGTAAGACCATTATCAGCGTGATCCACTACGAACCCTGCCTCTGTAAGCCCTTTGCTGAGATATTCACCTGTTTTAATTTCGTCTTCGACGATCAATATTTTCATCTTGCTCCCCGGCTGGCTGCTAATGTCATTCTATTGCGCCCACGATCGTTATCAACGGATTACAGCAAAAATGACAACATTGTCATTATCCTGTCACCCGGCAAACAGAGAGCGTTAGGTAAAGTACCCCTATCAATACTCTGGACTTCATTTGAACCATTTACCAGGTCTGCCTGGACGAGAAGCGTTATGTTCAAATTAAAATTACTCAGCATTAGCACGATATTCATCCTGGCAGGCTGCGTGTCGCTTGCGCCTGAATATCAGCGGCCCGCAGCACCGGTACCCCAGCAGTTTTCACTGTCCCATAACAGCCTGACGCCAGCGGTAAATGGCTATCAGGATACGGGCTGGCGTAACTTTTTTGTCGATCCCCAGGTTACCCGGTTGATCGGTGAAGCTCTGACTAATAACCGTGATTTGAGAATGGCTGCCCTGAAGGTTGAAGAGGCCCGAGCCCAGTTCAACGTCACGGATGCAGATCGTTATCCCCAGCTGAATGCCTCATCCGGGATAACATACAGCGGTGGTCTGAAAGGTGACAAGCCGACCACACAGGAGTACGACGCGAGACTGGAGCTCAGCTATGAGCTCGATTTTTTCGGCAAACTTAAGAACATGAGTGATGCTGATCGCCAGAACTACTTTGCCAGCGAAGAAGCCCGTCGGGCCGTACACATCCTGCTGGTATCCAACGTTTCACAAAGCTATTTCAGCCAGCAACTGGCGTACGAACAACTTCGTATTGCGCGGGAAACGCTGAAAAATTATCAACAGTCCTATGCTTTCGTTGAGCAGCAGCTCGTGACCGGGAGTACGAACGTTCTGGCACTTGAACAGGCGCGAGGACAAATCGAAAGTACCCGCGCCGAAATAGCCAAACGAGAAGGCGATCTGGCTCAGGCAAACAATGCCCTGCAACTGGTGCTGGGAACGTACCGCGCACTTCCGTCAGAAAAAGGGATGAAAGGCGGGGAGATAGCCCCAGTAAAATTGCCACCAAATCTGTCTTCACAAATTTTGCTGCAGCGACCGGATATTATGGAAGCGGAATATCAGCTGAAAGCGGCTGATGCCAATATTGGCGCAGCGCGAGCGGCCTTTTTCCCCTCAATTACCCTGACCAGTGGTCTTTCCACAAGCAGTACGGAGCTGTCCAGCCTGTTTACGTCAGGAAGTGGAATGTGGAATTTTATCCCTAAAATTGAAATTCCTATATTTAATGCTGGCAGGAATAAAGCCAATCTGAAGCTGGCTGAAATTCGCCAGCAACAGTCGGTGGTTAATTACGAACAAAAAATTCAGTCAGCCTTTAAGGATGTTTCCGACACGCTTGCGCTGCGCGACAGCCTTAGCCAGCAACTTGAGTCACAGCAGCGTTATCTTGATTCACTTCAGATAACTCTCCAGCGTGCCAGAGGATTGTATGCAAGTGGTGCTGTCAGTTACATCGAAGTGCTGGATGCAGAACGTTCCCTCTTCGCTACCCAGCAAACCATTCTCGATCTTACCTATTCCCGGCAGGTTAACGAAATTAATCTGTTTACCGCGCTGGGTGGCGGTTGGGTAGAGTAAATTTATTTAATTAATCAGGAAATTAAAATGCGTAATTCACTTAAAGCCGTTTTATTTGGTGCCTTCTCTGTCATGTTTTCTGCCGGTCTTCATGCTGAAACACATCAGCATGGCGATATGAATACTGCCAGTGATGCTTCGGTACAGCAAGTTATCAAGGGCACCGGTGTCGTTAAAGACATTGATATGAATACTAAGAAAATCACCATTTCGCATGAAGCAATTCCAGCGGTGGGCTGGCCTGCAATGACCATGCGCTTTACTTTTGTTAATGCAGACGATGCTATTAATGCCCTGAAAACAGGCAACCATGTCGATTTCTCGTTTATTCAGCAGGGCAATATCTCCTTACTCAAAAGCATTAACGTGACGCAGTCCTGATTGGCTGTCCGGAGCGATTACATCCTGTGCGCCTGTACATTCACATAGGTATATGTGTGAGTTAACCGTCAGGCGCATATGCCAGGTGTTTTGATTTTTTAGCGGAAAATTGTATGGCTTCTTTAAAGATAAAATATGCTGCAATAATTATCAGCAGCCTCATAGCAGGGGGGCTGATATCGGTTACTGCCTGGCAGTATGTAAACTCATCACAAAAAACAGTACAAACCGAACAAAAGGCACCGGAGCGAAAGGTACTTTTCTGGTATGACCCGATGAAACCGGATACCAAATTTGATAAACCCGGAAAATCGCCCTTTATGGATATGGACCTGGTGCCAAAATATGCTGATGACAGTGGCGATAAAAGCAGTGGCGGGATCCGTATCGACCCAACCCAGGTTCAGAATCTGGGATTAAAAACGCAAAAAGTCACGCGAGGAATGCTGAATTATTCTCAGACAATCCCGGCTAATGTCAGCTATAACGAGTATCAGTTTGTTATTGTGCAGGCGCGTTCTGACGGGTTTGTCGAAAAAGTCTACCCCATGACGATTGGCGATCATGTGAAGAAGGGGACGCCACTTATCGATATTACCATTCCGGACTGGGTGGAAGCACAGAGTGAATTCCTTCTGTTATCCAGCACCGGTGGTACTTCCACGCAAATTAAAGGCGTTCTGGAACGGCTTCGCCTGGCAGGTATGCCGGAAGAGGATATTCAGAGACTGCGTTCTACCCGGAGCATTCAGACCCGTTTTACCATTAAAGCACCTATTGATGGTGTCATTACTGCATTTGACCTGCGCACCGGCATGAATATTTCGAAAGATAAGGTGGTGGCTCAGATTCAGGGAATGGACCCGGTCTGGATCAGCGCTGCAGTGCCAGAATCTATCGCCTATCTGCTGAAAGATACGTCGCAGTTTGAAATTTCGGTACCGGCTTATCCGGATAAAACATTCCATGTCGAAAAATGGAATATTCTTCCCAGCGTGGATCAGACAACCCGTACGCTTCAGGTCCGTCTCCAGGTTTCTAATAAGGATGAGTTTCTCAAGCCGGGCATGAATGCCTATCTGAAACTGAATACCAGAAGCCAGGAGATGCTGCTGATACCAAGCCAGGCCGTTATCGATACCGGCAAAGAACAGCGCGTGATTACTGTTGATGATGAAGGCAAGTTTGTGCCGAAACAGATCCACGTTCTGCATGAGTCACAGCAACAGTCCGGCATCGGCTCCGGCCTGAATGAAGGCGATACCGTGGTGGTCAGTGGCCTGTTCCTCATTGACTCTGAAGCCAATATTACGGGCGCACTGGAACGTATGCGCCACCCTGAAAAAACAGAAAGCAGTATGCCAGCAATGTCTGACCAGCCTGTAAATATGCATTCAGGGCACTGAGGAGACGACGATGATTGAATGGATTATCCGGCGCTCTGTCGCCAACCGTTTCCTGGTCATGATGGGGGCCCTGTTTCTCAGCATCTGGGGCACATGGACGATTATTAACACGCCTGTCGATGCCTTGCCTGACCTGTCAGATGTGCAGGTCATTATCAAAACCAGCTATCCCGGCCAGGCCCCGCAGATTGTAGAAAACCAGGTCACCTATCCACTTACCACCACCATGCTGTCCGTGCCTGGCGCAAAAACCGTGCGTGGTTTTTCACAGTTCGGTGATTCGTATGTGTATGTCATTTTTGAAGACGGCACCGATCTGTACTGGGCCCGTTCCCGCGTGCTGGAGTACCTGAACCAGGTACAGGGAAAACTGCCCGCCGGTGTGAGTTCTGAAATCGGTCCGGACGCCACGGGGGTGGGCTGGATATTTGAATATGCCCTTGTCGATCGCAGCGGAAAACACGACCTTTCAGAACTGCGTTCTCTGCAGGACTGGTTCCTGAAATTTGAGCTGAAAACCATCCCGAACGTGGCTGAGGTCGCTTCGGTTGGCGGCGTGGTGAAACAGTACCAGATTCAGGTCAATCCGGTAAAATTGTCTCAGTATGGTATCAGCCTGCCCGAAGTGAAACAGGCCCTTGAATCGTCTAACCAGGAGGCCGGTGGCTCATCCGTTGAAATGGCCGAAGCTGAGTATATGGTCCGTGCCAGCGGTTATCTTCAGAGCATTGATGATTTTAATAACATCGTCCTGAAAACAGGCGAGAACGGCGTGCCGGTTTATCTGCGGGATGTTGCCCGCGTGCAGACCGGGCCTGAAATGCGGCGTGGTATTGCCGAGCTGAACGGCCAGGGCGAAGTCGCTGGCGGCGTGGTGATCCTGCGGTCGGGTAAAAATGCACGCGACGTTATCACGGCAGTGAGGGATAAACTTGAGACGCTGAAGGCCAGCCTGCCGGAAGGCGTTGAAATCGTGACCACCTACGATCGCAGCCAGCTCATCGACCGGGCGATTGATAACCTCAGTTCCAAACTTCTGGAAGAGTTTATCGTGGTGGCCATCGTCTGTGCCCTGTTCCTGTGGCACGTACGTTCTGCCCTGGTGGCGATTATCTCTCTGCCGCTTGGTCTGTGTATCGCCTTTATCGTCATGCACTTCCAGGGACTGAACGCCAATATCATGTCGCTGGGAGGGATAGCGATTGCCGTCGGTGCGATGGTGGATGCCGCCATTGTGATGATTGAGAATGCGCATAAGCGGCTTGAGGAGTGGGATCATCAGCATCCGGGTGAGCAGATTGACAACGCCACCCGCTGGAAGGTGATTACCGATGCCTCCGTTGAAGTGGGACCCGCACTGTTTATCAGCCTGCTGATCATCACCCTGTCCTTTATTCCTATCTTTACCCTGGAAGGTCAGGAAGGACGTCTGTTTGGCCCGCTGGCATTCACGAAAACGTACTCCATGGCGGGCGCGGCCGCGCTGGCCATCATCGTCATTCCGATTCTGATGGGATTCTGGATCCGGGGGAAAATTCCTGCAGAGACCAGTAACCCCCTGAACCGGGTACTGATCAAAGCGTATCATCCATTGCTGTTGTGGGTTCTCCACTGGCCAAAAACAACCCTGCTGGTTGCGGCCTTGTCCATTTTCACCGTTATCTGGCCGCTGAGCCAGGTGGGCGGTGAGTTTCTGCCGAAGATTAACGAGGGCGACCTGTTGTATATGCCGTCGACCCTGCCGGGTGTCTCTCCGGCTGAAGCTGCAGCGCTCCTGCAGACGACGGACAAGTTAATCAAAAGCGTTCCTGAAGTGGCCTCTGTATTTGGCAAGACCGGTAAAGCAGAGACCGCCACGGATTCCGCACCGCTCGAAATGGTTGAAACCACGATCCAGCTCAAACCTGAGGATCAGTGGCGTCCAGGCATGACGATTGACAAGATTATTGAAGAACTCGACAGGACCGTCCGTTTACCGGGGCTGGCAAACCTCTGGGTGCCGCCAATCCGTAACCGTATTGATATGCTCTCAACCGGGATCAAAAGCCCGATAGGTATCAAGGTGTCCGGAACGGTTCTGTCCGATATCGATGCAACGGCGCAGAGTATCGAAGCGGTCGCCAAAACCGTACCCGGCGTAGTGTCTGCTCTCGCAGAGCGACTGGAAGGCGGGCGCTACATTGATGTGGATATCAACCGGGAAAAAGCCTCCCGCTACGGAATGACGGTGGGCGATGTGCAGCTGTTCATCTCATCAGCCATCGGCGGCGCGACGGTAGGGGAAACGGTTGAAGGCGTGGCCCGGTACCCGATTAATATCCGCTATCCGCAGGATTACCGGAACAGCCCGCAGGCCCTGAAACAGATGCCGATCCTGACCCCGATGAAGCAGCAGATCACGCTGGGCGATGTTGCGGATATTAAGGTCGTTTCCGGGCCGACTATGCTGAAAACGGAAAATGCCCGTCCAGCCAGCTGGATTTACATTGACGCGCGCGGCAGGGATATGGTGTCGGTGGTTAATGACATTAAAACGGCGATCAGTCAGAAAGTGAAACTGAGACCGGGTACCAGCGTGTCATTCTCCGGACAGTTTGAACTGCTTGAGCATGCCAACAAGAAACTGAAGCTGATGGTGCCGATGACGGTGATGATCATCTTCATCCTGTTGTATCTGGCATTCCGCCGGGTTGATGAAGCCCTGCTGATCCTGATGAGCCTGCCGTTCGCCCTGGTTGGCGGGATATGGTTCCTGTACTGGCAGGGCTTCCATATGTCTGTCGCAACCGGAACGGGGTTTATCGCTCTGGCCGGGGTGGCAGCAGAGTTTGGCGTGGTCATGCTGATGTATCTGCGTCATGCCATTGACGCGCACCCGGAATTGTCCCGTAAAGAGACGTTCACACCGGAAGGCCTTGATGAAGCCCTCTATCATGGTGCCGTACTGCGTGTCCGGCCGAAAGCCATGACCGTGGCGGTGATCATTGCGGGTCTGCTGCCAATACTCTGGGGAACCGGTGCAGGTTCAGAAGTCATGAGCCGTATCGCGGCACCCATGATTGGTGGGATGATCACGGCTCCGCTGCTGTCCCTGTTCATTATTCCTGCCGCCTACAAATTAATCTGGCTGCGCAGACATAAAAAAAGCGTGTCCTGAACCTGAAAGGGCACCCCCTGTGGGTGTCCTTCTTTACTGATTCACCCTGACGTCAGGGTTTATATCGATAATATACAGAGGTGAGTATGAAAAAAGTGGTTCTAATGGCGCTGGCTCTCGGCCTTTCACTACCCGCGATGGCGAGTGAAAAAGTCATTGATATGTACAAATCTGAAAACTGTGGCTGTTGTTCCCTGTGGGGCAAAGCGATGGAAAAAGACGGGTTCGAAGTACGAACTCACGTCATGAATGATCAGGCGCTGTCAGCCCAGAAAGAAAAGCATGCTATTCCTGCAGGACTACGAAGTTGTCATACCGCGGTTGCCGGTAATTTGATCATTGAAGGCCATGTGCCTGCGACAACGATACATAAGGCAATGCAGTCTGGTTCGGGTATATACGGTCTCGCCACCCCCGGTATGCCAGCAGGAAGTCCTGGAATGGAGATGGGAGCCCGAAAAGAGGCTTACGATGTTATCGCATTCTCACCGGATGGAAGTAAAAAAGTCTTCCAGCGAATCGAATAGTCAGCGGAACGGCTGATAACGGGACGCCGGTAGCAGGCACTCCTGTGCCGGCGATATTCGTGGTAATCGCATCCATGACATACCCTGAAGACAGAAAATGCTTCAGATATGCATAAGGAGAGTTACAGTGAAAAATAACAATGCAGTGCAACACAACAACCAGACTGCTTCTGAGCAGACATTATCCCCGGACGAGGGCCACGTATTGCATAAGGTGAGAGATCCCGTGTGCGGGATGGCCATCCTGCCCGACAGGGCGCACAGCAGCATTCGATACCAGGACCATCAACTTTATTTCTGCTCCGCCAGCTGTGAGAGTAAATTTAAAGCCCATCCCGATCGTTATCTTACCGAAGATGCCAGTGAACATTCCCATCACCATCACCACGATCATCACGAAGTCAGCCCTGATCAGATAAAACAGCCTCACCACCAGGCGGAAAAAGAGAATTCTGAAGGTGTGTGGACATGTCCGATGCACCCGGAGATACGCCGCAGTGGTCCCGGAAGCTGTCCTGTCTGTGGAATGGCACTGGAGCCGCTCGTAGCTACGGCATCCACGGGGCCGAGTGATGAACTTCACGACATGACAAGACGCTTCTGGCTGGGGTTGTTGCTGGCGTTTCCGGTTCTGGTACTCGAAATGGGATCTCATCTGTTTCCCGACTTGAGGAATACAGTACCGCCACAGTACAACACATGGCTGCAGTTGCTTCTGGCCTCCCCTGTCGTGTTGTGGTGTGGCTGGCCATTCTTCGCCCGGGCCGGAATGTCGTTACGTAACCGCTCCCTGAATATGTTTACCCTTGTTGCAATGGGGACCGGCGTAGCCTGGGTTTACAGCGTCATTGCAACCGTCTTCCCCTCCTGGTTTCCTGCATCGTTCAGAAACATGGATGGCCTGGTGGCCGTTTATTTTGAAGCCGCAGCAGTTATTACGGTGCTTGTTCTGCTGGGACAGGTTCTTGAGCTGCGGGCACGGGAACAAACCTCAGGCGCCATTACTGCGCTTCTGAACCTTGCCCCCAAAACCGCCAGACGGCTGGATCATGACGGTCATGAAACGGATATTAATGCGGAAGATGTCCTGCCTGGCGATAAGCTCCGCATCAGACCTGGAGAGAGTATTCCGGTCGACGGTATCGTGATCGAAGGCAAAACAACCGTTGATGAATCGATGGTGACCGGGGAGTCTATGCCGGTTACCAAAACGAAGGATGACCCTGTCATTGGGGGGACGATTAATCAGACAGGGAGTCTTATCATCCGTGCAGAGAAAGTCGGTGATGAAACGATGCTCTCACGAATTGTTCAGATGGTCGCTGATGCACAGCGTTCGCGTGCCCCCATCCAGAGAATGGCTGACAGCGTTTCAGGCTGGTTTGTTCCTCTGGTGATACTTATCGCGGTTGTTGCTTTCGTGATCTGGTCTGTCTGGGGGCCCGAGCCCAGGATGGCGCACGGTCTGATTGCGGCTGTGTCGGTCCTGATTATTGCCTGCCCCTGCGCACTGGGGCTGGCCACACCGATGTCGATAATGGTGGGGGTAGGCAAAGGAGCCCAGGCCGGGGTGTTAATCAGGAATGCCGAAGCCCTTGAGCGTCTTGAAAAAGTGGACACGCTGGTTGTCGACAAAACAGGCACGCTCACGGAAGGTTCGCCTACGGTGACAGGGATTATCAGTCTCAATCCGGGTGGGGAAGCATCTCTTTTACGTGTAGCGGCCGCAGTGGAAAAAGGCTCGCAGCATCCGCTGGGTATGGCTGTAGTCCGGGCAGCCCAGCACAGGGGGATCATGATACCCGCAGTCAGTGATTTCAATGCTCCGTCGGGGAAAGGTGTTTCAGGCGATGTTGAAGGTCAACGGGTTGTTATTGGTAATGAACTGGCTATGCAGGAAAACAGTATCGTTATTGATAATCAAAAGGCCGTTGCGGATAAGTTGCGGATGGAAGGCGCTACCGTTATCTATGTGGCCACAGATGGGTACCTTGCAGGCCTGATAGCTATCTCGGATCCCGTGAAAGCAACCACGCCGGATGCGCTTAAAGCTTTGCGTCAGGCGGGGATCCGCATTGTTATGCTCACCGGGGATAACCAGCTTACTGCTGAAGCAGTCGCACGGAAACTGGGAATAGATGAGGTTGAAGCCGGGATTCTGCCGGATGGCAAAAAAGCAGTGATAACCCGACTGAAAGCGTCTGGCCATGTGGTTGCGATGGCCGGAGACGGTGTGAATGATGCCCCGGCGCTGGCAGCGGCTGACGTGGGAATAGCCATGGGAACGGGTACAGATGTGGCAATTGAAAGTGCCGGAGTCACCCTTCTCAAAGGCGACTTGATGATACTGAACAGGGCCCGTCATCTGTCAGAGATCACCATGAAAAATATCCGTCAGAATCTGTTTTTTGCATTTATCTACAACGCACTTGGCGTGCCTGTGGCTGCAGGTCTGCTTTATCCTGTGTATGGAATACTGCTGTCGCCAGTTATTGCGGCGGCGGCCATGGCTCTTTCCTCCGTCAGCGTCATTGTGAATGCGTTGCGTCTGAAAAGTGTCAGGCTCGGGAAATAACACTGAGTGAAGGGTCAGTTACGAACAGAAGGAGTCCAGTATGAAAAGTACCACCTATGCGCTTATTGCTGTCGCCGCGATCGCGGCATTTGCCCTCCTGCGCGAACACTGGTCACATGTGGCAGGTTACTGGCCATATCTGTTATTGCTGGTCTGCCCGCTAATGCATCTTTTCCACGGCCACGGAGGGCATGGAGATCATCAACATCACGGAAGTGAAAACGATAAAAAAAATTAATCCGGCAGACGGGGCCGCGTCGCGGTCCCGTTATCAGTCCAGGTATCGTTCGTAGTCTCTGGCATGCGCAAAGGCATGCTGTTCGAGTTTGTTATCAGCGGGTGCCGCTGCCCGGAACGCCAGAGAGTTAACAGGGTTGTTATTGATGACCAGCTCGTAATGCAGATGAGGACCGGATGAACGTCCGCTGTTACCGGATAACGCAATAGCACCTCCCCGTGTAACCCTGGCCCCTTTAGTAACGAGTATTTTATTGAGGTGGAGATAGCGAGTTTTAACACCGGCTTTTCCCGTTACTTCAACAAAATATCCCATGGTACTGTTGTATTCGGCCCGGGTGATTTTTCCGTCGATGACGCTGACTATTTTCGTGTTCATGGGCATGGAATAATCAATGCCATTATGGGGACTCACTTTTCCCGATACCGGGTTAAGTCTTGCAGGATTGAAAGGCGAACTGAGTCTTGCTGTGGCCGGTAACGGATAATCGAGACTGCCTTTCCCGGAAGTATCGGAAAGGTTATAGAACTTTTTATCTGATATACGATACGCCGTGTAATTAAATGAACCGGACGTAAATTTATAGGCCACGACACGTGATTTTCCCGCTTTCTTTTGCAGTACGAGTTTTAATGATTCATTTTTTTTCAAATGCCGCAGATTAAACCGGGAAGGCAAGGAGCGCTGAAGAGTAGCGATCTCGTTCGATTCCAGCCCCGAGCGGGTGGCTGAAAGGTAGGCATTTTCTTTTACGACATCGGTAGAATACATTTACTGGAATTCGCCGTTAGCATGAACACTGCGGCGTATGCTAGGGGTTTTCAGGAGGCGTGTCATCTGTCAGTTAATCGGGAGCACCGTTGATGGTCGTCATTTTTGTAACATATCTTGTTTCCCGTTTGCTCCTGAAGCTCTGGGAACTGTATGACCAGCCCGACGGTGATGATTAACGGGACTGAAACAGGTTACGGCAGAGCAATATGGGGCTCATGTCCTGCTACGTAACCCGTCAGTAAAGCCCTGCTGCGCACCTGACGCTAAGCACTAACCCGCCTGCAGTTACCTGGTCGAATACAGCCCGCGAAGCTTTCTTGCCTGCGTCTGATGTGCTTCCGCACCGGCATTATTGACCTGCTCATGCACGAGAGCGGCTTTTTCTCCGGCATTCAGTTCGTTAAAAGAAGAAGACGAGGTCTTTGAATTTGCGTCACTGCCGGACAGCATTTTTTTATGTTCCTCAATCATTTTCTGATGCGCATAGGACGCGCTGTTGTTCATAAATGAATGAGCAACAATGGCCCTTTCATGTTCATTCATTTCAGAGAATGAGGGCGTGTTGTTTTTATTAACCCTGTCCGGTAAGTTTTCATGCGTCGAGGAATTCACATGACTGACGGCTGAGGCATTATTAACAAATCGATGTGCTTCATGGGCAATATCACTGGACTGAGCAAAAGCTGCCCCACAAAATAAAGCTGTAAACGCAGTGGTCGTGATTAATATATTCATGTGTAATTACCTTCTGAGGTACATAAAAGATGTCCTTATGATCATATATAAAAATAATCAACCTGTGGGGAAGATGACGTAAATGTAATACAGCTATGTACATTACACGATTGTAATGAATTTGTTTCTTAAGGTGTGCTAGATTCATTTTATTGTAAGTGGATGAACCAGTAATTTAATTTAAATCGGTTCTCGAATTCTGTCAGTAACCATACTTTAAATAAGGGAATACGCATGCTGTTGAAAACGTCTCGACGAACTTTCCTGAAGGGGTTAACCCTCTCTGGCGTAGCCGGAAGTCTTGGCGTATGGAGTTTCAATGCGCGTTCCAGTCTGAGCCTGCCAGTTGCCGCATCCCTGCAGGGTACTCAGTTTGACCTGACCATTGGTGAAACGGCCGTCAATATCACGGGCAGTGAGCGTCAGGCCAAAACAATCAATGGAGGCCTGCCGGGGCCCGTTCTTCGCTGGAAAGAAGGTGACACCATTACCCTGAAGGTCAAAAACCGTCTTAATGAACAGACGTCCATTCACTGGCACGGCATTATTCTTCCGGCCAATATGGATGGTGTTCCGGGGCTGAGTTTTATGGGCATAGAGCCTGATGATACCTACGTTTACACCTTTAAGGTTAAGCAGAACGGGACTTACTGGTACCACAGCCATTCCGGTCTGCAGGAACAGGAGGGGGTATACGGTGCCATTATCATCGATGCCGGGGAGCCAGAACCGTTTACTTACGATCGTGAGCATGTGGTCATGTTGTCTGACTGGACCGATGAAAATCCTCACAGCCTGCTGAAAAAATTAAAAAAACAGTCGGATTACTACAATTTCAATAAACCAACCGTTGGCTCTTTTTTCCGCGACGTGAATACCAGGGGGCTGTCAGCCACCATTGCCGATCGGAAAATGTGGGCTGAAATGAAAATGAATCCGACTGACCTCGCGGATGTCAGTGGCTACACCTACACCTATCTCATGAACGGGCAGGCCCCGCTGAAAAACTGGACCGGACTGTTCCGTCCCGGTGAAAAGATACGCTTACGGTTTATCAACGGCTCGGCAATGACCTATTTCGATATCCGTATCCCCGGGCTGAAAATGACGGTCGTGGCTGCAGATGGCCAGTATGTAAACCCGGTTACCGTTGACGAATTCAGGATTGCCGTTGCCGAAACCTATGATGTCATTGTGGAGCCTCAGAGTGAGGCCTATACCATCTTCGCACAATCCATGGACAGGACCGGTTACGCTCGAGGGACACTGGCCACGAGAGAGGGGTTAAGTGCTGCCGTTCCCCCCCTCGATCCCCGTCCTCTGTTGACCATGGAAGATATGGGTATGGGGGGAATGGGACATGATATGGCAGGAATGGACCACAGCCAGATGGGAGGCATGGATAACAGCGGAGAGATGATGTCTATGGACGGTGCTGACCTTCCGGATAGCGGGACATCCTCCGCGCCCATGGATCACAGCAGCATGGCCGGTATGGATCATTCCCGGATGGCCGGAATGCCGGGTATGCAAAGTCATCCTGCGTCAGAAACGGATAACCCACTGGTTGATATGCAGGCGATGAGCGTCTCTCCGAAATTAAATGATCCGGGTATTGGTCTTCGAAATAACGGAAGAAAGGTTCTCACGTACGCGGATTTGAAAAGCCGCTTTGAGGATCCTGACGGACGTGAACCTGGCCGTACCATAGAACTGCATTTAACCGGCCACATGGAAAAGTTTGCCTGGTCATTTAACGGAATCAAGTTTTCAGATGCCGCACCGGTGCTGCTGAAATACGGTGAGCGGCTCAGGATCACGCTGATCAACGATACCATGATGACTCACCCCATTCACCTGCATGGTATGTGGAGCGATCTGGAAGATGAAAACGGTAATTTCATGGTTCGTAAACACACAATAGATGTTCCCCCTGGTACAAAACGCAGTTACAGAGTGACAGCAGATGCGCTTGGCCGCTGGGCGTATCACTGCCATTTGCTCTATCACATGGAAATGGGAATGTTTCGTGAAGTCCGGGTGGAGGAATGATGCGAATGAAGAGAAATTTGAAGGCCATACCTGTTCTGGTCGCCGGTTTGTTTACCTCACAGCTTTCTATTGCGGCGGGCTCCGTCTCTGCAGATCCCCACGCCGGGCACGACATGTCTGCCATGCAGATGCCAGCAGATGAGAATTTCACTGAGATGACGTCAATGGAGCCCATTGTAACTGAGAGCAGAACGCCAATTCCGCCTGTTACCGATGCCGACCGGAAGGCTGCATTCGGCAATTTACAGGGGCATGCGATTCACGACAGTGCGATTAATTATCTGGTTCTGCTGGATCAACTGGAATGGCAACGGTCGGATAACACCAACAATTTCAGCTGGAGTGTTAACAGCTGGATTGGAGGCGACACAGATCGGATTTGGCTAAAGAGTGAAGGTGAACGAAGCAATGGGGAAACGGAGGCGGCTGAAGCGCAGTTACTCTGGGGACATGCGGTTGGCCCATGGTGGGATTTGGTTGCGGGTGTCAGGCAGGATTTCAGACCTGCTTCTGCCCGGACCTGGGCTGCTGTCGGTTTTCAGGGGCTGGCACTCTATAATTTTGAGTCTGAAATTACGGGTTTTGTCAGTAATGGCGGAAAAGCAGCCCTTCGTCTGGGAGGAGAATACGACGTTTTACTGACTAACCGGCTCATACTCCAGCCATCCTATGAGGTGAATTTCTACAGTCAGGATGATGAATCGCGGGGTCGCGGCAGGGGACTGACTGACACAGAGCTGGGGCTCCGGCTGCGCTATGAAATACGCCGTGAGTTTGCACCCTATATAGGCGTTTCCTGGAATCAACTTTACGGGAAAACATCCGATATGGCGAAAAGAGAAGGTGAGAAAGACCATCAGGTAGTATTCCTGGCGGGAGCCAGAATCTGGTTTTAACGCACTGATATAAAACACTCAACTAAACAGGTAAATAAAATGTCGATTTTAAATAAAGCCATTCTTACAGGTGGCCTCGTTATGGGCGTTGCTTTCTCTGCTATGGCCCATCCGGAATTAAAAAGCTCTGTGCCACAGGCTGATTCAGCCGTAGCGGCCCCGGAAAAGATTCAGCTTAATTTCTCGGAAAATCTGACCGTGAAATTCTCAGGTGCAAAATTAACGATGACGGGTATGAAAGGCATGTCATCACATTCTCCGATGCCGGTCGCGGCAAAAGTGGCGCCAGGCGCTGACCCTAAATCGATGGTCATTATTCCGCGAGAGCCTTTACCCGCTGGCACTTATCGTGTTGACTGGCGCGCGGTTTCTTCAGATACGCACCTTATTACCGGTAATTACACCTTTACAGTGAAGTAATATTATGAACGACCTGATTATGATTGTTATTCGTTTTCTTCTTTATCTGGATTTGATGGTAATATTTGGATTGCCATTTTTTCAGATATATGGAATAAGCGGTGTCAGACATGAAACCTATAACCTGACTAATTTCAGGTCGTTTATAACTTTTGCTGTTGTTACAGGCATCATTCTTACTGGCATTAATATGCTCCTGGTATCTAATGCCATGAGTGGAGTAACTGACCTCAGAGAATTATCCATCCATGTTATCGAGATGGTGATAGAAGAAACTGATGTGGGTATTAGCTGGATTGTCAGGCTCTGTGCCCTGTTTACCACACTCGGTGCTTTGTTCCTTTACACTAATAAGAGAGTATTGTCCTGCCTGCTGATGACGATGAGTGGGGGCGTGGCGCTGGCTACACTTGCCTGGGGAGGACACGCCGTTATGCATGACGGTCTGCATTACTATCTCCATTTACTGAGCGATCTGACCCATCTCGGCGCTGCAGGTGCCTGGACAGGTGCTCTGGTTGCATTTGCTATCCTGCTGATGCGCAGAAACGAGCATAATGCACAGAGCGTCATTGTGATATCTGACTCCCTGGCAAAATTTGCCACGGCAGGAACGGTGATTGTTGTAGCCCTGATCCTGAGTGCGCTGGTCAACTATCTGTATATTGCTGAGGGTAACTTAACTCCCTTATTCAACAGTTCCTGGGGGAGGATATTGCTTGCCAAGACGGCTCTGTTTGTTCTGATGCTTCTTCTGGCTGCAGCAAACCGGTTTCACCTGGGTCCCCGGCTTGAAGTTATGGTCAGGGAAGGGAATTATGATCGCAGCGTTGCCCTGATGCGAAACAGCATCCTGACAGAATTCGTTGTTGCGATTATCATTCTGGGCGCCGTAGCGTGGCTCGGAATGCTTGCTCCGTCTCAGGTCAGCTAGGGGACAGCCAAAGCTCATGCGTGAGATTTTTACTTTCATATCAGCGAGTTGACCATGCAGCGTATTTTAATCGTTGAAGACGAACAAAAAACAGGTCGTTACCTGCAGCAGGGACTGGTTGAGGAAGGCTATCAGGCCGATCTCTTTAATAATGGCCGCGATGGTCTCGGGGCCGCGTCGAAGGGACAGTATGATTTGATAATACTGGACGTGATGCTGCCTTTCCTCGACGGGTGGCAAATCATCAGCGCACTGAGGGAGTCCGGGCACGAAGAACCGGTCCTGTTTTTAACCGCAAAGGACAACGTGCGGGACAAAGTGAAAGGACTGGAGCTTGGCGCAGATGACTACCTGATTAAGCCCTTTGATTTTACGGAGCTGGTTGCACGTGTAAGAACCCTACTGCGCCGGGCACGCTCGCAGGCCGCAACAGTCTGCACCATCGCCGATATGACCGTTGATATGGTGCGCCGGACCGTGATCCGTTCGGGGAAGAAGATCCATCTCACCGGTAAAGAATACGTTCTGCTTGAGTTGCTGCTGCAACGCACCGGAGAAGTGTTACCCAGGAGTCTTATCTCGTCCCTGGTCTGGAACATGAATTTTGACAGTGATACGAATGTGATTGATGTCGCCGTGAGACGTCTGAGAAGTAAAATTGATGATGACTTTGAGCCAAAACTGATCCATACCGTTCGCGGTGCCGGATATGTCCTGGAGATCAGAGAAGAGTGAGGTTCAAAATTTCCCTGACCACACGCCTGAGCCTGATTTTTTCTGCGGTGATGCTTACGGTATGGTGGTTATCAAGTTTTATCCTGATTAGCACCCTTAATGGCTATTTCGATAATCAGGACCGCGATTTTCTGACAGGTAAACTTCAGCTCACCGAAGAGTTTCTTAAAACAGAGACGTTCAGGAACAAAACGGATATTAAGTCATTATCAGAAAAAATAAACGATGCGATGGTGGGGCACAATGGCTTATTCATTTCTATAAAAAACATGGAAAATGAAAAAATTGTTGAACTCTATGCCAAAAATTCTGTTGTTCCAGCGGTCCTGCTTAATAAGTCGGGTGATATTCTCGACTATATGATCCAGACGGAAGAAAATAACACCGTGTACCGCAGTATCTCGCGGCGGGTTGCCGTGACGCCGGAACAGGGTAAAAGCAAACATGTCATCATTACGGTTGCCACGGATACTGGGTATCACACCCTGTTTATGGACAAACTCAGTACCTGGCTGTTCTGGTTCAATATCGGTCTGGTCTTTATTTCTGTTTTTCTGGGCTGGCTGACCACACGTATTGGTCTGAAACCGCTACGGGAAATGACCAGTCTGGCTTCCTCCATGACCGTACACAGCCTGGATCAGCGTCTAAATCCCGATCTGGCTCCGCCGGAAATCTCTGAGACCATGCAGGAGTTCAATAATATGTTTGATCGCCTGGAGGGGGCATTCCGGAAACTGTCAGATTTCTCGTCTGACATCGCGCATGAGCTGCGCACACCAGTCAGTAATCTGATGATGCAGACGCAGTTTGCACTGGCTAAGGAAAGGGATGTTTCGCATTACCGCGAAATTTTATTCGCTAACCTGGAAGAACTGAAAAGGTTGTCACGAATGACCAGTGACATGCTTTTTCTGGCACGTTCAGAGCATGGTCTGCTGCGGCTGGATAAACATGATGTGGATCTGGCAGCCGAACTGAATGAATTACGTGAGTTGTTCGAGCCCCTGGCAGACGAAACAGGAAAGACAATCACGGTTGAAGGAGAGGGCGTTGTTGCCGGAGACAGCGATATGCTCCGACGTGCTTTCAGTAACCTGCTTTCCAATGCAATCAAGTATTCTCCCGATAACACCTGTACAGCGATACACCTTGAGCGTGACAGTGACTGTGTGAACGTGATGATTACGAATACGATGTCCGGCCAGGTTCCCGCTAATCTGGAACGTTTGTTTGACCGGTTCTATCGCGCAGACTCATCAAGGTTCTACAACACGGAAGGCGCGGGGCTGGGATTATCAATTACAAGGTCGATCATTCATGCTCACGGCGGCGAGCTGTCAGCAGAACAGCAGGGGCGTGAAATTGTGTTCAAAGTGCGCCTGTTAATGGATTAATCCCGTTGTTCAGGAGAAACCTGGAAGGTGACAAAATTGTCATCATTCAGTCACGCGATAAACAGAGGCGGTTTTTTATAATTATTCATAAATCAGGAGCAGCGTGATAACACAATCACCTGGTTCCTGGAGTGATGATTAACCCGCCCTGAGATCAACTGCTTTCTCTGTTATAAGCCATTGATTGTTTGGGTATGTAAACACCGGAGACCCAACCATGAAAAAGATTCTCGTATCATTTGTTGCCATTATGGCTGCCGCTTCATCTGCCATGGCTGCAGAGACAATGAACATGCATGACCAGGTAAATAATGCACAGGCACCTGCCCACCAGATGCAGTCATCTGCTGAAAAAAGTGCAATTCAGGGAGACAGCATGACAATGATGGATATGAGCAGTCACGATCAGGCCGCAATGTCCCATGACATGATGCAAAACAGCAATTCTGCTGCCCACCAGGACATGGCTGAAATGCATAAAAAAATGATGAAAGCTAAACCCGGAGCTACCAACGAAACAGCAAAGTCATTTTCTGAAATGAGCGAGCATGAGAAGGCCGCAGCTGTACATGAGAAGGCGAATAATGGTCAGTCTTCCGTTGTTCACCAGCAGCAGGCTGATAAGCATCGCAGTCAGATCACCCAGAATTAACCCGCAGCTCCACTTGTTAGACCCTCATTTGACGCCGAAGTCACTGGCTTACGCTCCCGTCCGGGAGCGTTTTTTTTCCCATATATCAAACTTTAACTCTGAAGAGGTGGAAGTATCTGACCAACACTGTCACGTAACGCCAGATAACTACAAAAACACCTTTTTCCTCCTGTAAATTGCAGTTCCTGCAAGAACATCAAGGCATAATGTTGGAACAGCGTGTGATACACACTTAGCATCATGTTTTGTATGTGTTTTTTTAAAACTTTACAACTTTAAAGTCTTTTTCAGGTTAAAGGATACAACTTTAATGTCTCTACACAGGGTCCTACCTTTGCTCAAATCAAAATGTTCTGACATACCAAAATGGAGTGTAAAATGACTCAAAACCAGGGTTCTGAGCCAGTACCGGCGAGCCGGACAGGGCAGCTCATCAGCGCCCGGGATATGGCCATGCAGAAATTCGAAGAAGGGATGCGGTTAATCTCGGAAGCGTCGGAACTGTGCGGTCTCTCTCTCTTCACCAGCAGAATTATGCAGCCCAACGCATTTGGTCTTCCGTCGTCACTGGATCGCACCATCGAGGAGGGGCGTAAGGAAATTGACCGTAAAACGTGGAAAAGGCTCTTTGAAGAAACAGGTATGGACCGGTACTGGAACCATAAGCAAAAAGAAGCCTTTAACGAATCCCTTCGTACGGATCCGCCCGTCGCTTCCCTGGAGATTGTTAAGGGAACATTACAGCATGCACTGGCTAACAGACGAGACACCCTTGCAGAAGGTTTCGTTGATGTTCTCAACAAGCTTGACCGAAGTTTCAAAAGCAATGCCAGGCAATATACAATGCCAAAAAAGCTTGTTCTTCGGGGGATTTTTCCTGGTGTGAACGTGCTGAGGTACAACGGTTTCTCGCAGGACAATCACTTTTGTTTACGCGACTTTGAGAATATTGTATGCATCTGTTCTGATACTCCAACACCTGCAACCGGCGGTGGGCTGAGTATGGTCGACAGGCTGACGGCCATGAGAAATACAGAATTCACAGGCGAGGTCAGTGATGAGAATGGCTGGCGGTGTCGCCTGTTTGAGAATGGAAACGTTCATATTTGCATCGACAGTATCTCGCTTCTGAATGCTCTGAACGATCTTATCAGCATATATTTTGCAAACCAGCTTCCGGCCGCAGGAAAAAAATGATGATTGAAAATGATAAAGAAAAAAGCCTGAACGATGCTACCCCGCCAGAGGTGCAGAATGACATCCGCAGCGAATCCACTGAAAAATCAAAGGAAATGGGTCGTTCAAGGTACTCATCTATCGCGATGATCGATTACTTCAATGCAATCGAACGTCTGTGCAAAGAGAAAGAAATTAACCCGGAAAATATCGATCTGAGCTTCAAAGTTCACTGGCTCAGAAACGCTGTTGGCGGCTCGTTTGCAAGGTCACAGGAGATGTTCGCGGAGTACCAGAAGTATGTTAAAGAGGTTCCTGAAGAGGCCCGTTACCTGGATATACCCGATGAGGTAAAGGTTGCACTCGGCGATATTATCTCGTACATCACCTGGCACTACCGTAGAAGCTATACCGCAATACAGAATGATAGTGTTAAAAAAGCTGAAGCACGTAGCATGCAGCTGGAGGAGGAGGTAACGCAGCTGTTACAGCGGCTTGAGCAAAGCGCTACCGATATGGATGAGCTGAAACTTGAGAATCAGGCACTACAGGGTCGATTAGAGATCCGGGACAGTACCGTCAAGGAGTTAGAAACAAGGCTGAATGTTGCCGAAGCAGAACTCGAAACCTGCCATCACCAGTTAGATAGCACACGGCATGAATTGAGCCTCGCACAGCAGTCAAATGACTCACTCTCCCAGCAACTGGCTGAACGTAAAACAGAGATCGCTGGTCACCTTGAATATCAAAAAAAGCTGAACGAAGAGATCAACACGCAGCGTTCTGATAACGCCGGTCTTTCCAGACAATGCGACCAGTTAAGTCAGACTGTGTCAGATACAAAGGCAGAGAGGGACAGGTTTGAACAGGAATTGATTGCTGCACAGAACCTTTGTACTGAGCTGAAAAGTGCACTGTCCGGGAAAGAGGGTGACCTGGTGGCGGTGAATGCCGAGCTTACTGAACTCCATAAACTAAACGAGTCGCTGAGCGCCGACCTGAATAAAGTAACTTTGGTCAGCCAGGGCTATGAAGCGGAAGTGGCTGAACAAAGCAATGAACTCAAAACGCTCCAGGCCAAAGTAATGAAGCTGGAAGCTACCCTGGAGGCGGAGAAAACAATCTCAGAATCCCTAAAAGGCACCATTGATACATTAACTGGTGCAATGGCAGGGGGAGGTACTGGAAAGTCAAAACAGCCGCGTAGCAGAAAAACATCATGATAAATGAAGCCAGGTTGATACACTTCTCTGCATCCCCTGGCACATAAGAACTTCTGCGGACATTCAGCCCGTCCGCAGGAGTTTTCGTCCTTCAGTCAACAAATGCACTACCTTTTTTGAGTCTCCACTTTCCAGAGCAGAAAACACGTTACCGATTCTACCAACAGCTTGTATCTGAGTGATAACCCCAGTCTTGTAATCATCTAGGATCCCTGACAGGAAAGCGTTCAGTTTTGTCTGTTCGCTTAGCGAAAGCATGTAGGACATTTTTTCTCCATTTTAAGCAGGTGTGTCAGTTGAAAGAGGTTTGCGTGATTCTGGAAAATGAGGCAGCACCATAGTTTCAGATGCTGTGGTCGCATCCCAGTGCCACCATCCATAAGGCCCATATTCACGGTTGTAATAATCTTTTTTGAGTTGCTTTCGGGCCAGATAAGCAGGAGTGGCCATACCAAATACTTCCATCGGGAACGGCTTATCGCTTTTTGTGTCGAGCAGGTAGAAGTCAGGGAACACCTCACTAATACTCGCATCATAACGCATGGGCTTAACGTACTGCCGGTGCTCTGCATCCAGCTTTTCTGCAACAACCGCCTCATAGGAGGAGTCCAGAGGTATCCAGTTCTCGCTAACGTGCATCAGCACAATTTGATGAGCTCTTACAGAAGGGCCTCTGCCGGTTACCGCAGCTGGTGACGTCAACGCAAAGACAACTATTTTCGCCCCGGATTTCCATGCTGCGTACTCCGATGAAAATCGTTTCTTTACGCTATCCCAATGGACTTCTGAATTGAAAAAAATCAGCGGTAGCCCCCCAAAATTCCGCAGGGGTAAAAATTTAAGTGGCTTCTCATGCTTTTCAGCATCGTAGCGAGGTAAAACTGACAGGAGCATGAGACGTTTATCACTCATCGCCTGTGATGAAAGACGCTGAATTTGCGACTGAGCGACAGGTTGTTTCGGGTCAGGTACACCAATGAATAAATGGTCACCTATGCAGGCTCTGCCGGTACGAATTTGTTTAGCGGTTTCAAGCAGACGATACCGTACCAGTGAATCGTTACGTTTCCCTGCCATTTTCGGGTACCAGACATTCAGACCAGACTCTGTCCACAAAAGACTAAGCAAGCCCAGGAGGGTCATTGAGGCCTGACCTCCTTCTGGTCGCTGAACATGGGGCAGGGGAGGCACTTCTGATTTTTCAGGAGGATCTTTCTCTGTCATACCGATACCGAGCCTTACAGCCATATCACCTTCGGTTGTAATCCGGACCACACCACTCGCATATCCTTTCAGGCCGGTATGCCGGGCATCAAGGGAGAAGAATACACAGGAAGGATCATGCTCAATGCCCGTGTTAGCGGCTTTGACGAGAATAAAGGCATCACCGTTCGGTAAAGCACGAACATAAAGTCGCTTTTCTCCTTTTCCACGACATCCGCAGGTGATGACTGATTTTTGACCTGAGGTGTGGTGTGCCTTTTTAAGAGCCGACTGCCACCCTTTAGCAAACTCATCCTGCGTTTGAAAGTCAGGTGAATACCTTTTGACGTTTGGATCGTCGTCGTAAGCAATCATCACTGCGAATTTTTGGCTCATAGTAGTCTCCTAAACAGAAAGTTTAATATCCCAACCAGAGCAACACTTCCTGAGCGTCATACTGTTCCTTTACGCCCATGTCGCTAAAGAATTCTTCGAAATCTGTTTCGGGAACGCAATGCCTGGACAGTTCTTGTAATGCTCGTTCTTTAGATACCGTCTCACCTTCAGCTGATTCGAAATACGTCATGGTTGACCTCTGACATTATTACAACAATCTTAAGCATTTAAATTGATGAAGGAGCTCAGGTCAGCTGACTTCGTCGTAAAACTGCCGCAAGCGCTGGGAGGCTGCAAATTCAATTCGTGACTTCAGCAGTTTGGCGACGGCCGCAAAGACATCAACGACCACGGAGTTCCCAAACTGTCTGTAAGCCTGTGTATTGGACACAGGGATACGGAAAACACTTTCCCCGGGTTTATCGAAGCCCATTAGCCTGCTGCATTCACGTGGCGTTAGCATGCGTGGCCGACGGTCCATGTTGTATGTGTTATGGAAATCAGTTTCTCCCAGTTCATGAGACCAGCCCCGATCAATAAGAATTTCAGATCCGTCTTTCATATAGCGGCTTGAGAGGGTTCTGGTGACACTATTAACATTGGAAGGATCTACTAGTCCAAAACCAAAACCATTGCCTTTTGCCGCATGTTTCTTTGCATAGTTGTATAAGTACTCCCAGAGTTTAGGGGAGAGGATGTATTTACTATCTACGCTCGGATCCAGTAAATCTGAGAGAGAAGGGCGCTTGTCCGGATAAAAGTCTTTAATGTCTCTCAGAGTAAAACCGTCTTTCAGACGTAGGTCGCGGCGAAAACCAATAAGGACGATACGTTCACGGTGCTGGGGTCGGAAATGACGGCCATCGATGACTTTAGGATCATCCGCGCCCGTGCTTTCGCTGTTTGCGACGTCGTAGCCAAGCTCATCGAGCGTTTTCATGATGATGTTAAAGGTATTACCCTTATCGTGACTCTTCAGATTTTTTACGTTTTCCAGAACAAAAATTGCAGGTTGTTTTGCCCGGATGATCCTGGCCACATCAAAGAAGAGCGTACCCTGAGTGTCGCACTCGAAACCGTGTTTGCGACCCATAGAGTTCTTTTTACTGACACCGGCGATGCTGAATGGCTGGCATGGAAATCCCGCAAGAAGAACATCATGATCCGGGATAGAGGCATCGATAAATTTGTATGCCTCGTCATCAGTAACCTCGGGCCGGTTGCTAAGAGTGATGTCACGGATGTCTGAATTGAAGCGGTGCTCGTTCTCATCGCAATACCAGTTCGCCCGGTAAGTACGGCTGGAATAAGTATTCCATTCGCTCGTGAAAAGACATTTACCACCGATGGCATCAAATCCGCTTCGCAGTCCACCTATCCCTGCAAACAGATCGATAAAGCTAAAGTGCCTGTCCTCATAATCAGCAGGTCGTGAAGGTATTAAAGTCTGTAGATAGCGTCCATCTGCGATACTCAGCTCACAATGCTCAGGTATGCATGTAACCTGACGTTTAAGGGATGCACGGGACCAATTACTGCCATTTTCATCATTTAATACCTGAGCCAGATATTTCAGGTCATAAATGGTCGAAGCTGTTAACAAAGTTTTGTGGATCAGAGATGGTGTTTTATCCACATCATTCAGGTCTGTCTCAAGATCATGAGTGTAACGTTTCATCCAAACTCTCTCAGGAATAATATCTTTGAGATAGATTAACACGCTTAATTTGGATTATTTTTTGGTTCAGGTTCTAAATTTATTGTGATTATTCTGCCTTTAAGTTGCAAAAAGATTGGTTTTAAGCCCGCCCATGAAATAATGACTTGTTAAAATACTGCCTGTAAATAGGCTTGTGGATACATGTCTGTACTCAACAAATCAAGGTGAAATGATGTTTTTTTTAACAAAGTTACTTTTGCCCATCATGATTGTTGTATTCCCAGTGGCGTCCTGGGGGAACTCAACAACTTTTGAGGCAAAGGTGGTTAAGATTGTTGACGGTGACACCATAACTGCGTTGGATGCTCAAAACACAACCATCAAAATACGGATGTATGGTATAGACGCTCCTGAATCTAAACAGGCTTTTGGCCAAAAAGCAAAACAGGCCTTAACCACAGCTATAGCAACTAAAATCGTTACCGTGATAGACCATGGTACGGATATCTATGGCCGTATGTTAGGTACCATCTGGTTAGATGGATATGATATCAATGCCTCTATGGTGGACAGTGGATATGCGTGGGTTTATCGGTTCGAAGATAACGCCATTGTCCCTGGCTATATCAAATATGAATCCGCAGCACAAAAGGAGGCAAAAGGGTTATGGGCAGACACCAACCCTGTCCCACCATGGCAGTGGAGACAGGCAAACGAAAAGCCCAGAAAGGTGAAAGAGAAGAAATAACCATGATGAAAGAGCCTCATCCGTTACTTCAGTTGGTACTAAACGATTCCGGTCGTCTAACCATGCCTGTTTATTATAGAGATCAACAGTATTGCCCGACTTGCCTTACAAAGGTGTTGAAGAGTGAGGATGGAAGTTTGGCGCACCTCGGGGAAATAAATCAAAATACATGTAGACCTTCTATTTCAGTAGTTGTGACAAAAGCAATTATTGAAATGTTATGTGACGGGGAAAAAATATATGTAAATCCAATACGACACCGAGGCCGGGTGCTGGCACCCTCAGTAATTTTTTCTCCCGACACTCACACTTTCAAACCGTTTATAAATACAGACTATCAGCCTGTGGGAGCAAACTGGAAAAGTGAAAAGGGATATAAACTCGGTCTGTTTTATCTCAAAGATCGAGCCAACTCTATCAATAAAGAGGAATTTGATTTCATTGCCGTTATAGACCCTGAGGCAATGCAGAAAGAATTTATTTCGGCCTGGTCTGAGGTTGATGAAAAAAATCCATTGGAAACGCTGAAGCAGATCTTACGATCTAAAAACAACTCTTCTTTATGGGTAAAATGGCCTGGCAAAATTGAGCATGCGCAAAAAGGAAATTACAACGAAAATTACTGGTTCGATTATCAATCTGATAATCAGGAAGTGAACTGTACGGTCTCTGTTGTAGGTATCGAAGGTAACAGTTCCGGTGAGACAATTTATAGATTGCAAACTTTGCTAAAGCGTAAGCTCAATGAATATCAACTGGTTCGGTCTTTAGGGACTATTATGCTTCTTGATAATACCGGGAATATGATTCCATCAAACCATCCTTATTTTGAAGTCATCTCAAAAGCATGTATAAATGGAGTGCGTGACTTTGTTCGTCAAAACCCGTGGGTAGTCTGACGGTCAACTATAAAGCATAATATAATTAGTAATAACAAGGAACAGACATGAATGAAAACTCAGTAATCTTAATAAGTTTATTTTGGTTTTTTTTGGGATCGAGTGTTGTAGCTGGTTTTATGGATGCATCATTATATTGCTGGATTTTTGCAGCCATAAGCGCATTGTTTCTTCTTTCGGTGATACAAACACCAAAGGAGTTAACGGTATCTATTAGTCATATGACAAGCAAAACGCTGATCTCAAAGACAGATGATGGATACACATTTAGCATTTCACCTTACGGAGACGGGTACCGCTTATCAGTCTCGCCTGAAAATCGTCACAATGGTACCCAAAGCTTTGACGGCTGGTTCCCACGTTTTTTTTCCGAACCACAGTATGCCAAATCATCTTTAACTAAATTTCTCGGTGAGTCCTTAGTATGGGAAGAAGATTCAAGTAATGCTCTATGAGATTACTTATTATAAATTTTTCTATTAATCTCCATGGAGTGATATATGAATTTGGCCTATTTTTTATTTTTGTCTATAACTGTTATGCTTACGAGCTTTATTATTAAATCACTTGTCGTATTGGTAAAGTTCAAATTACTTCGTGATGAACGTCTCGAATATACCAGCAATAAAAATATTGATGAGATGTACGATTTAATGAATGCGAAGGAAGAAATCCTCATAAGGCATCATAAGCAGATGTTGGCATTGCATCTTTCACTATTAATATTCGTTCTATTTATTGCTTACATTTACTAAAAATAATTTTATTCAACATTTCAACAAAGGGTTTTCAATGGAAAGCTTCGAAACTGAACAAATGATTCAATATGCTTTCTACATAAATATCGTAATAACGACTGGTTTGGCATGGTTTTGCTTGCGGTCAGGATTGCATTACAATTTTTTCAGAAAAGCAGAGAGTGCCAGAACAAAAGGGCTGAGTAGTACCTCTACTGAACACGGTCCAGCAATAGTGAGACTAAAGAAGCTACAAGCATTAGTAGATTTTATTAGTAACTGTGCTTTTCTAATCCTTTCAATTGGCACAGCTTATATTTTGTATGTTTGGAGCCACAGTTAACTCATACGAGGTAACTTCGGCAGGTAACAACTTCTAATGCAGGACTTTAATAACTCTAAGGGATTCTACATGAAAAAAGACGATCTAATTACGCGTTGTAAATTACTTAAAGGCGAACGCGATGAGTCTATCTTTACCATATTAATTGGGATAGTAGTAAAGCTGGGGCTGGTAGGCCTGGCATTCTATCTGTTGCTTGGTTCCACGATTGATTGGTCAAGCTGGAAAACTTATGCCGCCATGTTGATCTTGGGAGCATTTCTCTAAAATCTTGAACCTTTTTTCACTCATTACAAGCCATGACCTAGTGCGTAGATCATACGATCTTTAAACCTTATGTCATTGATTTATAAGTACATATAACAAAGATTATGTTAAATACTGTATGTATGTACAGCATCAACAGTTGCCCCCCTCATATTGAGGTAATTGCTACATTCATACCACTATTCTTCTTATAGTATCGACATCCTGAATTATTGCACCCTACTGCTTTGTCTTTAGCTGTTCCGAATTAAAATTCATTGCTCAATTTGGATCACATGACGATCAGCGTATTCCTTTGCTTTATCAAAGTTAAGTTTTTAAAACATAAGATATGTAATGACAAATTCTCAATCTGATTTTCCTTTGAACGATCAAAATTTTCAGGCAGATTTGCTGAAAATCAAAAAGGTTTTCGCCGACCTTATAACGCAGGCATCAGATGGTAAGATACCCATAAGGTCTTCTCATGTACACGGCTTACACCATTTCGAGGAGCTCTACATCCGGGCAAGAGCAGGCATGTGTTCGGTCCTGGGATATCCGGTCATGGTTGTTTCAACTATCTCAGTTAAAGAGCCCGGCACAGGCATTTTTAGAGCGCTTCTTGCAGAATTGAAATGTATTGCAGATGAACAAAATTACATTTTGAAAATTGAAAATGTACTGCCTCCCCTATTCCGCAAATACCTTATTCAAGAAGGTTTTGTTTTCCCAGGTGAACCTTGGATGTGTGGTTCCGGCTATTGGTTTAAGAACCCACAAGTACTTCATGAAAATATTGAGTTATTATCTGTTTAAGTCGATCTAACAATTTCACTGGAGCTAACATGTCCCCGGAATTGGTATCAGACATTGCAAGAGTGGCGCATGAAAAGCTACTTTCAATTTTAACGGAGTGCGGCATAGAGAAGACGGCAGGCACTTGCCTTTTTGCAAGCTATCTTGTGTGTTATTTAGCAAAAACTAAAGGTCTAGATGCTGTTGTCCGTGGGGGTAACGGTGCAGATGATGGCGGTATATTTATAGAGTGTGGTGGCTTTGGCCATTATTGGTGTGAGTTGAATTTCGAAGAAGTGCAATATTATATTGACATCACTTCCGAACAGTTTGGGTTTCATCCATACATAGTGAAACTCGCCAACGATATAACAGGATGGCCTCGATATATTCCTGGTGATCAGGAAACGGTCGATAGTCATTTAGAACAATTATTACGCGACGGCTATACAGAATAGGCTGCGTATACCCTATCGCAGCCTTTCAGGCTCTTAACCCTTGTGACCTGTTAACGGAACCACTCAGGATGACGCTGCCGATCAACTTTGATAACCTGCGAATTAAATTCAACGACATCCGCTGGAGTAAGCATTAATTCATCAGGATTTACAATAAATGGTCTTAAAACCACTTCGCCACCGTCTTCTTTTGCACCGTAGATATTAATAAGAAAGTGCAGTCGTTGATTTCCTTCAGCATTGCGTTGCCATTCTCTAAAAGTCAAAGTTTGTTTAATATAGTTTGTTAAAAGAAATGCGAATTCAGATTCTTCCGTTTGTGAGATACCGATTTTGTTAGACATTTTTTTTAGTATCTTTCCGAGCATGGACACACAGGCATCTAGACTTAACGATGTTGAAATTTTGGTCGTATTAAAATCCTCCTGCGAAAGTGAAATCATCCATGTATTATCTTTATGATAGTCGGTAATATAAATAAAATGAGATGTAAAAGGCGTTGAGTGATTGAACTCTCCTAAGTTCCATCCATACTGACTCACTGTATTTGAGCTAAGTTCTTTGTCGGTAATGTTCATAATTCATACCTTTCGATAAAGTCTGTAATGATAATTAGCTATCTCAAAGGACCAGAACAACTCTTGAAATAACCACACTCGAAGAATTTATCATATTGAACACCCCTACCTAATAACCTTGCCGACTTAATAAATCACAATAGCCCTCCCCTGACATTTTAAAATGCTACTTGAATTTTTGATAGCTTATGGTTGTTTTATGTTCTTTGTGATACGCATATGTCATCTTCTCTTTCCAGTACCAATCTTGTAGATCCTGCAAGTCTAGCCCATTTTTCTCACGTATGCTTTCGTGTAATTCGCTAAGCGCGAGTTTATCATTAGGTTTATAAATGGCTAATTTTTCTTCAAATAAATCCAGCCAACGTTTCCCCATCTTACGACGCAAAACAAACACCATCGTGATAAATGTAATGAAATGCACAGCAATTAGTTCCAACTTATGCGATTGCTGACCAGATAAAATTACTATTGTAACAACAGGGATGGCCGTATATAAAGCAATCAAAGCGACCATAAGTTGGTATGGTTTTTCCCGTATTACCATGTTCATGGGTAAACCAGAGGACGCTACTGCTTGCCAAAATCTTAAAGGGGAGCCCGCAGAATTCGGAAAAAATCGTACGCTAAGGTTTTCCGGGCATCCGTAAGGGCCGAAACTTCCCGTCTTCCAGTCTGCGGCTCTGCCGCCAGACGTAATCGCCGGTTAGGTTGATGTGCTCCCAGCCCAGCGGCGACAGGAATTGCAGCAGCTCGCCGTCCACCGGCTTGCCGGCCTCGACCAACCCCTGGGTGGCGCGTTCCAGGTACACCGTGTTCCACAGCACGATAGCCGCCGTCACCAGGTTGAGGCCGCTGGCCCGGTAGCGCTGCTGCTCGAAGCTCCGATCCCTGATTTCCCCAAGGCGGTTGAAGAACACCGCCCTGGCCAGCGAGTTGCGCGCCTCACCTTTGTTCAGGCCGGCATGCACGCGGCGGCGCAGTTCAACACTTTGCAGCCAGTCCAGGATGAACAGCGTGCGCTCGATCCGGCCCAGCTCGCGCAGGGCCACGGCCAGTCCGTTCTGGCGCGGGTAGCTGCCGAGCTTGCGCAGCATCAGCGAGGCGGTGACGGTGCCCTGCTTGATCGAGCTGGCCAGGCGCAGGATGTCGTCCCAGTGGGCACGCACGTGCTTGATGTTCAGGGTGCCGCCGATCAGCGGGCGCAACGTCGGGTAGGCTTGCACGCCCTGCGGCACGTACAGCTTGGTTTCGCCGAGGTCGCGGATGCGCGGCGCGAAGCGGAAGCCTAGCAGGTGCATCAGGGCAAAGACGTGATCGGTGAAGCCGGCCGTGTCGGTGTAGTGCTCCTCGATCCGCAGGTCGGACTCGTGGTACAGCAGGCCGTCGAGCACATAGGTGGAATCGCGGACGCCGACATTCACCACGCGGGTGCTGAACGGCGCGTACTGGTCGGAGATATGGGTATAGAACAGCCGTCCCGGCTCGCTACCGTACTTCGGGTTGACGTGCCCGGTGCTCTCGCCCCGGCCACCCGCGCGGAAGCGCTGGCCATCGGAGGATGAGGTCGTGCCGTCGCCCCAGTGGGCGGCAAAGGCGTGGCGATACTGGTGGTTGACCAGCTCGGCCAAGGCCGCCGAATAGGTTTCGTCGCGGATGTGCCAGGCTTGCAGCCAGGACAGCTTGGCGTAGGTCAGGCCGGGGCTCGACTCGGCCATCTTGGTCAGCCCGAGGTTGATCGCATCACCGAGGATTGCGGACAGCAGCAACGTCCTGTCTTTGGCCTCGGCCCCGTCCTTCAAGTGGGTGAAGTGGCGGCTGAAGCCCGTCCAGTCGTCCACGTCCATCAGCAGTTCGGTGATCTTGATGCGCGGCAGTAACTGGCTGGTTTGGTCGATCAGCGCCTGCGCCCGATCCGGCACCGCCGCATCCAGCGGGGTGATTTTCAGCCCTGACTCGGTGAGGATGGCATCGGGCAGCTCGTTGTCCTTGGCCAGGCGGGTGACGGTGGCCAACTGCTCGTCCAGCAGCTGCAAACGCTCTTCCAGGTACTGGTCGCTGTTCGGGTTGATCGCCAGGGGCAGGGCCTGCTCGCGCTTGAGTGCGGCGAACTTCTCGGCCGGCAGCAGGTAGTCGTCGAAGTGGCACTGTTGCAAATAGTCGGTGGTGATAAACTTATCATCCCCTTTTGCTGATGGAGCTGCACATGAACCCATTCAAAGGCCGGCATTTTCAGCGTGACATCATTCTGTGGGCCGTACGCTGGTACTGCAAATACGGCATCAGTTACCGTGAGCTGCAGGAGATGCTGGCTGAACGCGGAGTGAATGTCGATCACTCCACGATTTACCGCTGGGTTCAGCGTTATGCGCCTGAAATGGAAAAACGGCTGCGCTGGTACTGGCGTAACCCTTCCGATCTTTGCCCGTGGCACATGGATGAAACCTACGTGAAGGTCAATGGCCGCTGGGCGTATCTGTACCGGGCCGTCGACAGCCGGGGCCGCACTGTCGATTTTTATCTCTCCTCCCGTCGTAACAGCAAAGCTGCATACCGGTTTCTGGGTAAAATCCTCAACAACGTGAAGAAGTGGCAGATCCCACGATTCATCAACACGGATAAAGCGCCCGCCTATGGTCGCGCGCTTGCTCTGCTCAAACGCGAAGGCCGGTGCCCGTCTGACGTTGAACACCGACAGATTAAGTACCGGAACAACGTGATTGAATGCGATCATGGCAAACTGAAACGGATAATCAACGCCACGCTGGGATTTAAATCCATGAAGACGGCTTACGCCACCATCAAAGGTATTGAGGTGATGCGTGCACTACGCAAAGGCCAGGCCTCAGCATTTTATTATGGTGATCCCCTGGGCGAAATGCGCCTGGTAAGCAGAGTTTTTGAAATGTAAGGCCTTTGAATAAGACAAAAGGCTGCCTCATCGCTAACTTTGCAACAGTGCC
>NZ_JBEUKJ010000021.1:0-33519 GCF_043357055.1 Salmonella sp. SJTUF15570
GCATTCGACCAGATCGATAACGCGCCGGAAGAAAAAGCGCGTGGTATCACCATCAACACTTCTCACGTTGAATACGATACCCCGACCCGCCACTACGCACACGTAGACTGCCCGGGGCACGCCGACTATGTTAAAAACATGATCACCGGTGCTGCTCAGATGGACGGCGCGATCCTGGTTGTTGCTGCGACTGACGGCCCGATGCCGCAGACCCGTGAGCACATCCTGCTGGGTCGTCAGGTAGGCGTTCCGTACATCATCGTGTTCCTGAACAAATGCGACATGGTTGATGACGAAGAGCTGCTGGAACTGGTTGAAATGGAAGTTCGTGAACTTCTGTCTCAGTACGACTTCCCGGGCGACGACACTCCGATCGTTCGTGGTTCTGCTCTGAAAGCGCTGGAAGGCGACGCAGAGTGGGAAGCGAAAATCATCGAACTGGCTGGCTTCCTGGATTCTTACATTCCGGAACCAGAGCGTGCGATTGACAAGCCGTTCCTGCTGCCGATCGAAGACGTATTCTCCATCTCCGGTCGTGGTACCGTTGTTACCGGTCGTGTAGAACGCGGTATCATCAAAGTGGGCGAAGAAGTTGAAATCGTTGGTATCAAAGAGACTCAGAAGTCTACCTGTACTGGCGTTGAAATGTTCCGCAAACTGCTGGACGAAGGCCGTGCCGGTGAGAACGTAGGTGTTCTGCTGCGTGGTATCAAACGTGAAGAAATCGAACGTGGTCAGGTACTGGCTAAGCCGGGCACCATCAAGCCGCACACCAAGTTCGAATCTGAAGTGTACATTCTGTCCAAAGATGAAGGCGGCCGTCATACTCCGTTCTTCAAAGGCTACCGTCCGCAGTTCTACTTCCGTACTACTGACGTGACTGGTACCATCGAACTGCCGGAAGGCGTAGAGATGGTAATGCCGGGCGACAACATCAAAATGGTTGTTACCCTGATCCACCCGATCGCAATGGACGACGGTCTGCGTTTCGCAATCCGTGAAGGCGGCCGTACCGTTGGCGCGGGCGTTGTTGCTAAAGTTCTCGGCTAATCGCTGATAACATTTGACGCAATGCGCAATAAAAGGGCATCATTTGATGCCCTTTTTGCACGCTTTCACACCAGAACCTGGCTCATCAGTGATTTTATTTGTCATAATCATTGCTGAGACAGGCTCTGTAGAGGGCGTATAATCCGAAAGGCGAATAAGCGTTTCGATTTGGATTGCCTCGCGATTGCGGGGTGAAAATGTTTGTAGAATACTTCTGACAGGTTGGTTTATGAGTGCGAATACCGAAGCTCAAGGGAGCGGGCGCGGCCTGGAAGCGATGAAGTGGATAGTTGTTGCCATATTGCTGATCGTCGCAATCGTCGGCAACTACCTCTATCGCGACATGATGCTGCCGCTGCGTGCGCTGGCCGTAGTAATTCTGATTGCTGCAGCGGGTGGTGTCGCGCTGTTGACGACAAAAGGTAAAGCAACCGTTGCTTTTGCCCGTGAAGCGAGAACCGAAGTCCGTAAGGTCATTTGGCCGACTCGCCAGGAAACGCTGCACACCACGCTGATCGTCGCTGCGGTTACCGCAGTTATGTCACTGATCCTGTGGGGACTGGATGGTATTCTGGTTCGCCTGGTATCCTTTATCACTGGCCTGAGGTTCTGAGATGTCTGAAGCACCTAAAAAGCGCTGGTACGTCGTTCAGGCGTTTTCCGGTTTTGAAGGCCGCGTAGCCACATCGCTGCGCGAGCATATCAAATTACACAATATGGAAGAGCTTTTTGGCGAAGTCATGGTGCCGACTGAAGAAGTCGTTGAGATCCGTGGCGGCCAGCGTCGCAAAAGCGAACGCAAATTCTTCCCGGGTTACGTTCTGGTCCAGATGGTCATGAACGACGCAAGCTGGCACCTGGTGCGTAGCGTGCCGCGTGTGATGGGCTTTATCGGCGGTACCTCTGACCGTCCGGCGCCGATCAGCGACAAAGAAGTCGATGCGATCATGAACCGCCTGCAGCAGGTTGGCGATAAGCCGCGGCCGAAAACTCTGTTTGAACCGGGTGAAATGGTTCGTGTTAACGACGGTCCGTTCGCAGACTTTAACGGCGTTGTCGAAGAAGTCGATTATGAGAAGTCTCGCCTGAAAGTGTCTGTTTCTATCTTCGGTCGTGCGACCCCGGTAGAGCTGGACTTCAGCCAGGTTGAGAAAGCGTAAGGCTGCGATCAAAAAAGCAGCGATCTAATCGTTGCATAGGGCGCGAAATTGACATACAATTTCGCGCCTTTTGTTTTTATGGGCCTTATGCCCATAAAGCGATATTTATCACGGGGAGCTTCTTTGAAGCGATACTACCCAATTCGAGGAATTTAGAATGGCTAAGAAAGTACAAGCCTACGTCAAGCTGCAGGTTGCAGCTGGTATGGCGAACCCGAGTCCGCCGGTTGGTCCAGCACTGGGTCAGCAGGGTGTGAACATCATGGAATTCTGCAAAGCGTTCAACGCAAAAACGGATTCCATCGAAAAAGGTCTGCCGATTCCGGTTGTTATTACCGTTTACGCTGACCGTTCTTTCACCTTCGTTACCAAAACGCCTCCGGCAGCTGTTCTGCTGAAAAAAGCGGCTGGTATCAAGTCTGGTTCCGGCAAGCCGAACAAAGACAAAGTAGGTAAAATTTCCCGCGCTCAGCTGCAGGAAATCGCGCAGACCAAAGCTGCCGACATGACCGGTGCCGACATTGAAGCGATGACTCGCTCCATCGAAGGTACTGCACGTTCCATGGGCCTGGTAGTGGAGGACTAAGAAATGGCTAAACTGACCAAGCGTATGCGCGTGATCCGTGAAAAAGTTGATGCGACCAAACAGTACGACATCAACGAAGCTATTGCCCTGCTGAAAGAGCTGGCCACTGCTAAATTCAACGAAAGCGTTGACGTTGCCGTTAACCTCGGCATCGATGCTCGTAAATCTGACCAGAACGTTCGTGGCGCGACTGTACTGCCGCACGGTACTGGCCGTTCTGTTCGCGTTGCCGTATTTACCCAGGGCCCGAACGCTGAAGCAGCTAAAGCTGCTGGCGCTGAGCTGGTAGGTATGGAAGATCTGGCTGACCAGATCAAGAAAGGCGAAATGAACTTCGACGTTGTTATCGCATCCCCGGATGCAATGCGCGTTGTTGGCCAGCTGGGCCAGGTTCTGGGTCCGCGCGGCCTGATGCCAAACCCGAAAGTCGGTACCGTAACGCCGAACGTTGCTGAAGCGGTTAAGAACGCTAAAGCAGGTCAGGTTCGTTACCGTAACGACAAAAACGGCATCATCCACACCACCATCGGTAAAGTGGACTTTGACGCTGACAAACTGAAAGAAAACCTGGAAGCTCTGCTGGTTGCGCTGAAAAAAGCAAAACCGAGCCAGGCGAAAGGCGTGTACATCAAGAAAGTTAGCATCTCCACCACCATGGGTGCTGGCGTTGCCGTTGATCAGGCTGGTCTGAGCGCATCTGCGAACTAAGATTAGTCTTTACGTGGGCGGTGATTTTGTCTACAATCTTACCCCCACGATTCTGTTGAAATATAACAGAGCACTATGCGAGTCATTTGAATTGCAGCAAGGCAGCAAGTGAGTGAATCGCCAGGAGCATAGTTAACTATGTGACTGGTGTATGTGACTGGTGTGAACGAGCGCAGCTAACACAGCTGCGGTTCAAAGGACGAAGTCATAGAAAGAATTTGTTCGTTGGAGCCTGGCCTATCCAGGCCTCCGTCGAAGACCGCAGGCGTCTCGCAAGAGGCTTAATCCCCTGCGTAGACGGTGACAGAACGCTAAGATTATTTTTGATACTCTGGCTTGTTTCTGCTCACCGTATTAAGACGCTCTTCTCGTTGAGATGAGTGAAGTGAGTTCCGGAACATGAGTTCCGGCAAACATCCAGGAGCAAAGCTAATGGCTTTAAATCTTCAAGACAAACAAGCGATTGTTGCTGAAGTCAGCGAAGTAGCCAAAGGCGCGCTGTCTGCAGTAGTTGCGGATTCCCGTGGCGTAACTGTAGATAAAATGACTGAACTGCGTAAAGCAGGTCGTGAAGCTGGCGTATACATGCGTGTTGTTCGTAACACCCTGCTGCGTCGCGTCGTTGAAGGTACTCAGTTCGAGTGCCTGAAAGACACGTTTGTTGGTCCGACCCTGATTGCATACTCTATGGAACACCCGGGCGCTGCTGCTCGTCTGTTCAAAGAGTTCGCGAAAGCGAATGCAAAATTTGAGGTCAAAGCTGCAGCCTTTGAAGGTGAGCTGATCCCGGCGTCTCAGATCGACCGCCTGGCAACTCTGCCGACCTACGAAGAAGCAATTGCACGCCTGATGGCAACCATGAAAGAAGCTTCGGCTGGCAAACTGGTTCGCACACTGGCTGCTGTACGCGATGCAAAAGAAGCTGCGTAATCGCAGTTGTCTTTATCAAGCATTTGCTTACGTATAAACTTATTCTGATATTCAGGAACAATTTAAATGTCTATCACTAAAGATCAAATCATTGAAGCAGTATCCGCTATGTCCGTAATGGACGTTGTAGAACTGATTTCTGCAATGGAAGAAAAATTCGGTGTTTCCGCTGCTGCTGCTGTAGCTGTAGCTGCTGGCCCGGCTGAAGCTGCTGAAGAAAAAACTGAATTCGACGTAATTCTGAAAGCTGCTGGCGCTAACAAAGTTGCTGTTATCAAAGCAGTACGTGGCGCAACTGGCCTGGGTCTGAAAGAAGCTAAAGACCTGGTAGAATCTGCTCCGGCCGCTCTGAAAGAAGGCGTGAGCAAAGATGACGCTGAAGCACTGAAAAAATCTCTGGAAGAAGCTGGCGCTGAAGTTGAAGTTAAATAAGCCAACCCTTCCGGTTGCAGCCTGAGAAATCAGGCTGATGGCTGGTGACTTTTTAGTCACCAGCCTTTTTGCGCTGTAAGGCGCCAGTAGCGTTTCACACTGTTTGACTACTGCTGTGCCTTTCAATGCTTGTTTCTATCGACGACTTAATATACTGCGACAGAGCGTACGTTCTGTGTAAATCGCAATGAAATGGTTTAAGCGTGATAGCAACAGGCATTGCGGAAAGTATCCATTTTCCGGTCAACAAAATAGTGTTGCACAAACTGTCCCCCGCAGGACAGATGGGTCGACTTGTCAGCGAGCTGAGGAACCCTATGGTTTACTCCTATACCGAGAAAAAACGTATTCGTAAGGATTTTGGTAAACGTCCACAAGTTCTGGATGTACCTTATCTCCTTTCTATCCAGCTTGACTCGTTTCAGAAGTTTATCGAGCAAGATCCTGAAGGGCAGTACGGCCTGGAAGCAGCCTTCCGTTCCGTGTTCCCGATTCAGAGCTACAGCGGTAATTCCGAGCTGCAGTACGTCAGCTACCGCCTTGGCGAACCGGTGTTTGACGTTCAGGAATGTCAGATCCGTGGCGTGACCTATTCCGCACCGCTGCGCGTAAAACTGCGTCTGGTGATCTACGAGCGCGAAGCGCCGGAAGGCACCGTTAAAGACATTAAAGAACAAGAAGTCTACATGGGCGAAATTCCGCTCATGACCGACAACGGTACCTTTGTTATCAACGGTACTGAGCGTGTTATTGTTTCTCAGCTGCACCGTAGTCCGGGCGTCTTCTTTGACTCCGACAAAGGTAAAACCCACTCTTCGGGTAAAGTGCTGTATAACGCGCGCATCATTCCTTACCGTGGTTCCTGGCTGGACTTCGAATTCGATCCGAAGGACAACCTGTTCGTGCGTATCGACCGTCGCCGTAAACTGCCTGCGACCATCATCCTGCGTGCGCTGAACTACACCACTGAGCAGATCCTTGACCTGTTCTTTGAGAAAGTGGTCTTCGAAATTCGCGACAACAAGCTGCAGATGGAGCTGATTCCAGAACGTCTGCGCGGCGAAACCGCGTCGTTCGATATCGAAGCTAACGGCAAAGTGTACGTTGAAAAAGGCCGTCGCATTACCGCGCGTCACATCCGTCAGCTGGAAAAAGACGATATCAAGCATATCGAAGTTCCGGTTGAGTACATCGCAGGTAAAGTCGTCTCTAAAGACTACGTTGACGAATCCACTGGCGAGCTGATCTGCGCGGCGAACATGGAGCTGAGCCTGGATCTGCTGGCTAAGCTGAGCCAGTCCGGCCACAAGCGTATCGAAACGCTGTTTACCAACGATCTGGACCACGGCCCGTACATTTCTGAAACGGTACGCGTCGACCCAACCAACGATCGTCTGAGCGCGCTGGTAGAAATCTACCGCATGATGCGCCCTGGTGAGCCGCCGACACGCGAAGCGGCTGAAAGCCTGTTCGAGAACCTGTTCTTCTCCGAAGACCGCTATGACCTGTCTGCGGTGGGTCGTATGAAGTTCAACCGTTCTCTGCTGCGCGACGAAATCGAAGGTTCCGGTATCCTGAGCAAAGACGACATCATTGATGTCATGAAGAAGCTCATCGATATCCGTAACGGTAAAGGCGAAGTGGATGATATCGACCACCTCGGCAACCGTCGTATCCGTTCCGTCGGCGAAATGGCGGAAAACCAGTTCCGCGTTGGCCTGGTGCGTGTAGAGCGTGCGGTGAAAGAGCGTCTGTCTCTGGGCGATCTGGATACCCTGATGCCTCAGGATATGATCAACGCCAAGCCGATTTCCGCCGCAGTGAAAGAGTTCTTTGGTTCCAGCCAGCTGTCTCAGTTTATGGACCAGAACAACCCGCTGTCTGAGATTACGCACAAACGTCGTATCTCCGCACTCGGCCCAGGCGGTCTGACCCGCGAACGCGCAGGCTTCGAAGTTCGAGACGTACACCCGACGCACTACGGTCGCGTATGTCCTATCGAAACGCCGGAAGGTCCGAACATCGGTCTGATCAACTCCTTGTCCGTGTACGCACAGACTAACGAATATGGTTTCCTTGAGACGCCGTACCGTCGTGTGGTTGATGGCGTGGTCACTGACGAAATTCATTACCTGTCTGCTATCGAAGAAGGCAACTACGTTATCGCTCAGGCGAACTCCAACCTGGATGACGAAGGCCACTTTGTAGAAGATCTGGTGACCTGCCGTAGCAAAGGCGAATCCAGCTTGTTCAGCCGCGACCAGGTTGATTACATGGACGTTTCCACCCAGCAGGTGGTCTCCGTCGGTGCGTCCCTGATCCCGTTCCTGGAACACGATGACGCCAACCGTGCATTGATGGGTGCGAACATGCAACGTCAGGCGGTTCCGACTCTGCGTGCTGATAAGCCGCTGGTGGGTACCGGTATGGAACGTGCTGTCGCCGTCGACTCCGGTGTTACTGCAGTAGCTAAACGTGGCGGTACTGTTCAGTACGTGGATGCATCCCGTATCGTTATCAAAGTTAACGAAGACGAGATGTACCCGGGCGAAGCGGGTATCGACATCTATAACCTGACCAAATACACCCGCTCTAACCAGAACACCTGTATCAACCAGATGCCATGTGTGTCTCTGGGCGAGCCGGTTGAACGCGGCGACGTGCTGGCAGACGGTCCGTCCACCGACCTCGGTGAACTGGCGCTCGGTCAGAACATGCGCGTGGCGTTCATGCCGTGGAACGGCTACAACTTCGAAGACTCCATCCTCGTTTCCGAGCGTGTTGTCCAGGAAGACCGTTTCACCACCATCCACATTCAGGAACTGGCGTGCGTGTCCCGTGACACCAAGCTGGGGCCGGAAGAGATCACCGCTGATATCCCGAACGTGGGTGAAGCTGCGCTCTCCAAACTGGATGAATCCGGTATCGTTTACATCGGCGCGGAAGTGACTGGCGGCGACATTCTGGTCGGTAAGGTAACGCCGAAAGGTGAAACCCAGCTGACGCCGGAAGAGAAACTGCTGCGTGCGATCTTCGGTGAGAAAGCGTCTGACGTTAAAGACTCTTCTCTGCGCGTACCTAACGGTGTCTCCGGTACGGTTATCGACGTTCAGGTCTTTACTCGCGATGGCGTAGAAAAAGACAAACGTGCTCTGGAAATCGAAGAGATGCAGCTCAAGCAGGCGAAAAAAGACCTGTCTGAAGAATTGCAGATCCTTGAAGCGGGCCTGTTTAGCCGTATCCGTGCGGTACTTGTGTCCGGCGGCGTTGAAGCTGAGAAGCTCGACAAACTGCCGCGCGACCGCTGGCTGGAACTCGGTCTGACCGACGAAGAGAAACAAAATCAGCTGGAACAACTGGCTGAGCAGTATGACGAGCTGAAACACGAGTTCGAGAAAAAACTTGAAGCGAAGCGCCGTAAAATCACCCAGGGCGACGATCTGGCGCCGGGCGTGCTGAAGATCGTGAAGGTCTATCTGGCCGTTAAACGCCGTATCCAGCCGGGTGATAAGATGGCAGGTCGCCACGGTAACAAGGGTGTTATCTCTAAGATCAACCCGATCGAAGACATGCCTTACGATGAAAACGGCACGCCGGTAGACATCGTACTGAACCCGCTGGGCGTACCGTCTCGTATGAACATCGGTCAGATTCTGGAAACCCACCTGGGTATGGCTGCAAAAGGTATTGGCGACAAGATTAACGCCATGCTGAAACAGCAGCAGGAAGTCGCCAAACTGCGCGAATTCATCCAGCGTGCCTACGATCTGGGAGCCGACGTTCGTCAGAAAGTCGACCTGAGCACCTTCAGCGATGATGAAGTGCTGCGTCTGGCAGAAAACCTGCGCAAAGGTATGCCGATTGCCACACCAGTGTTCGACGGTGCGAAAGAAGCGGAAATCAAAGAGCTGCTGAAACTGGGCGACCTGCCGACATCCGGTCAGATCACCCTGTTCGATGGCCGTACGGGTGAACAGTTCGAACGTCCGGTAACCGTCGGTTACATGTACATGCTGAAACTGAACCACCTGGTTGATGACAAGATGCATGCGCGTTCTACCGGTTCTTACAGCCTGGTTACTCAGCAGCCGCTGGGTGGTAAGGCGCAGTTCGGTGGTCAGCGCTTCGGGGAGATGGAAGTGTGGGCGCTGGAAGCTTACGGCGCCGCCTACACCCTGCAGGAAATGCTCACCGTTAAGTCTGATGACGTGAACGGTCGTACCAAGATGTATAAGAACATCGTGGACGGCAACCATCAGATGGAACCGGGTATGCCGGAATCCTTCAACGTTCTGTTGAAAGAGATCCGCTCGCTGGGCATCAACATCGAACTGGAAGACGAGTAATTCTCGCTCAAACAGGTCACTGGTGTCGGGGTAAAACCCGACACCAGATTGTGCTAACTCCGACGGGAGCAAATCCGTGAAAGATTTATTAAAGTTTCTGAAAGCGCAGACTAAAACCGAAGAGTTTGATGCGATCAAAATTGCTCTGGCTTCGCCAGACATGATCCGTTCATGGTCTTTCGGTGAAGTTAAAAAGCCGGAAACCATCAACTACCGTACGTTCAAACCTGAGCGTGACGGCCTTTTCTGCGCTCGTATCTTTGGGCCGGTAAAAGACTACGAGTGCCTGTGCGGTAAATACAAGCGCCTGAAACACCGTGGTGTTATTTGTGAGAAGTGCGGCGTTGAAGTGACCCAGACCAAAGTACGCCGTGAGCGTATGGGCCACATCGAGCTGGCGTCCCCGACTGCTCACATCTGGTTCCTGAAATCGCTGCCGTCCCGTATCGGTCTGCTGCTCGATATGCCGCTGCGCGATATCGAACGCGTACTGTACTTCGAATCTTATGTGGTTATCGAAGGCGGTATGACCAACCTGGAACGTCAACAGATCCTGACTGAAGAGCAGTATCTGGACGCGCTGGAAGAGTTCGGTGACGAATTCGACGCGAAGATGGGTGCGGAAGCTATCCAGGCCCTGCTGAAGAGCATGGATCTGGAGCAAGAGTGTGAAACTCTGCGCGAAGAGCTGAACGAAACCAACTCCGAAACCAAGCGTAAGAAGCTGACCAAGCGTATCAAACTGCTGGAAGCCTTCGTACAGTCTGGCAACAAGCCAGAGTGGATGATCCTGACCGTTCTGCCGGTTCTGCCGCCAGATCTGCGTCCGCTGGTTCCGCTGGATGGTGGTCGTTTCGCGACTTCTGACCTGAACGATCTGTATCGTCGCGTCATTAACCGTAACAACCGTCTGAAGCGTCTGCTGGATCTGGCTGCGCCGGACATCATCGTACGTAACGAAAAACGTATGCTGCAGGAAGCGGTTGACGCCCTGCTGGATAACGGTCGTCGCGGTCGTGCGATCACCGGTTCTAACAAGCGTCCTCTGAAATCTTTGGCCGACATGATCAAAGGTAAACAGGGTCGTTTCCGTCAGAACCTGCTCGGTAAGCGTGTTGACTACTCCGGTCGTTCTGTTATCACCGTAGGTCCATACCTGCGTCTGCATCAGTGCGGTCTGCCGAAGAAAATGGCGCTGGAGCTGTTCAAACCGTTCATCTACGGCAAGCTGGAACTGCGTGGCCTGGCCACCACCATCAAAGCCGCGAAGAAAATGGTTGAGCGCGAAGAAGCTGTCGTTTGGGATATCCTGGACGAAGTTATCCGCGAACACCCGGTACTGCTGAACCGTGCGCCGACACTGCACCGTCTGGGTATCCAGGCATTTGAACCGGTACTGATCGAAGGTAAAGCTATCCAGCTGCACCCGCTGGTTTGTGCGGCATATAACGCCGACTTCGATGGTGACCAGATGGCTGTTCACGTACCGCTGACGCTGGAAGCCCAGCTTGAAGCGCGTGCGCTGATGATGTCTACCAACAACATCCTGTCTCCGGCGAACGGCGAACCTATCATCGTTCCGTCTCAGGACGTGGTATTGGGTCTGTACTACATGACCCGTGACTGTGTTAACGCCAAAGGCGAAGGCATGGTGCTGACTGGCCCGAAAGAAGCTGAGCGTATCTATCGCGCAGGTCTGGCCTCTCTGCATGCGCGCGTTAAAGTGCGTATCACTGAATATGAAAAAGATGAAAACGGCGAATTCGTTGCGCACACCAGCCTGAAAGACACGACCGTTGGTCGCGCCATTCTGTGGATGATCGTACCGAAAGGTCTGCCTTTCTCCATCGTCAACCAGGCGCTGGGCAAGAAAGCGATCTCCAAAATGCTGAACACTTGCTACCGTATTCTGGGCCTGAAACCGACCGTTATTTTTGCGGACCAGACGATGTACACCGGCTTTGCTTATGCAGCGCGTTCAGGTGCGTCCGTTGGTATTGATGACATGGTCATCCCGGAGAAAAAACACGAGATCATCTCTGAGGCGGAAGCTGAAGTTGCTGAGATCCAGGAGCAGTTCCAGTCTGGTCTGGTAACCGCTGGCGAACGCTATAACAAAGTTATCGATATCTGGGCTGCGGCGAACGATCGTGTATCCAAAGCGATGATGGATAACCTGCAAACCGAAACCGTGATTAACCGTGACGGCCAGGAAGAGCAGCAGGTTTCCTTCAACAGCATCTACATGATGGCCGACTCCGGTGCGCGTGGTTCTGCGGCACAGATTCGTCAGCTGGCTGGTATGCGTGGTCTGATGGCGAAGCCGGATGGCTCCATCATCGAAACGCCAATCACCGCGAACTTCCGTGAAGGTCTGAACGTACTCCAGTACTTCATCTCCACCCACGGTGCGCGTAAAGGTTTGGCGGATACCGCACTGAAAACCGCGAACTCCGGTTATCTGACCCGTCGTCTGGTTGACGTCGCGCAGGATCTGGTGGTGACCGAAGATGACTGTGGTACGCACGAAGGTATCCTGATGACCCCGGTTATCGAGGGTGGCGACGTGAAAGAGCCGCTGCGTGACCGCGTTCTGGGTCGTGTGACGGCGGAAGATGTGCTGAAACCGGGTACCGCGGACATTCTGGTTCCACGCAACACGCTGCTGCACGAACAGTGGTGTGACCTGCTGGAAGCAAACTCCGTTGACGCCGTTAAAGTGCGTTCCGTTGTATCCTGCGACACCGACTTTGGTGTATGTGCGCACTGCTATGGTCGTGACCTGGCGCGTGGCCACATCATCAACAAAGGTGAAGCTATCGGCGTTATCGCGGCACAGTCCATCGGTGAACCGGGTACACAGCTGACGATGCGTACGTTCCACATCGGTGGTGCGGCATCGCGTGCGGCTGCTGAATCCAGCATCCAGGTGAAAAACAAAGGTAGCATCAAGCTCAGCAACGTGAAGTCGGTTGTGAACTCCAGCGGTAAACTGGTTATCACTTCCCGTAACACCGAACTGAAGCTGATCGACGAATTCGGTCGTACCAAAGAGAGCTATAAAGTGCCTTATGGCGCTGTCATGGCGAAAGGTGATGGCGAGCAGGTTGCCGGCGGCGAAACCGTGGCAAACTGGGACCCGCATACCATGCCGGTTATCACCGAAGTGAGTGGTTTCATCCGCTTCACTGACATGATCGACGGTCAGACCATTACGCGTCAGACCGACGAACTGACCGGTTTGTCTTCGCTGGTGGTTCTGGATTCGGCTGAACGTACTACCGGTGGTAAAGATCTGCGTCCGGCGCTGAAAATCGTTGATGCTCAGGGTAATGACGTTCTGATCCCGGGTACCGATATGCCTGCGCAGTACTTCCTGCCGGGTAAAGCGATTGTACAGCTGGAAGATGGCGTACAGATCAGTTCTGGTGACACCCTGGCGCGTATTCCGCAGGAATCCGGCGGTACCAAGGATATCACCGGTGGTCTGCCGCGCGTTGCCGACCTGTTCGAAGCGCGTCGTCCGAAAGAACCGGCAATCCTTGCTGAAATCGCAGGTATCGTTTCCTTCGGTAAAGAAACCAAAGGCAAACGTCGTCTGGTGATTACGCCGGTTGATGGTAGTGACCCGTACGAAGAGATGATTCCGAAATGGCGTCAGCTCAACGTGTTCGAAGGGGAACGTGTAGAACGTGGTGATGTGATTTCCGATGGTCCGGAAGCGCCGCACGACATTCTGCGTCTGCGTGGCGTTCATGCTGTGACGCGTTACATCGTTAACGAAGTCCAGGATGTATACCGTCTGCAGGGCGTTAAGATTAACGATAAACACATCGAAGTTATCGTTCGTCAGATGCTGCGTAAAGCTACCATCGAAAGCGCCGGTAGTTCCGACTTCCTGGAAGGCGAACAGGTTGAATACTCTCGCGTCAAGATCGCTAACCGCGAGCTGGAAGCGAACGGCAAAGTGGGGGCTACCTTCTCCCGCGATCTGCTGGGTATCACCAAAGCGTCCCTGGCAACCGAATCGTTCATCTCTGCCGCATCGTTCCAGGAGACCACGCGTGTCCTGACCGAAGCAGCCGTTGCGGGCAAACGCGACGAACTGCGCGGCCTGAAAGAGAACGTTATCGTGGGTCGTCTGATCCCGGCCGGTACCGGTTACGCGTACCACCAGGATCGTATGCGCCGTCGCGCCGCGGGCGAGCAGCCAGCAACACCGCAGGTCACTGCGGAAGATGCATCTGCCAGCCTGGCAGAACTGCTGAACGCAGGTCTGGGCGGTTCTGATAACGAGTAATCGTTAAATGGTGGAGGGGTATTTGTCCCTCCACCAGCTTCATGCTGGATGCCGAATTCCGGGTCGCTTGCCTACAAGGAAAGAAAATGCCAGCGATTATTTCATTAATCTATTTAATGTTTAGTCTTTTGGTATTTACAAAAAAGATAACCATTTCAAACGTTCTGTCCGCTTTTTTATTGTTTCTATCGTTATATATACTTCACCATAAATCATTACTTATATTTATTTATTGTCTTATTATTATTGTCGCCACCGTTATTCTTCTTCGAGTCAAAATCAGCGCGGATAAAAAAGCCGTATTTTATTTTTCAATGCCATGCTGGCTCTTGATTTTATCTGTAATTATAAATTTAATGAATAAATGAATTATTTTTTTATGACTCTTGTTTCTCGTATCATTGGTGAAAACTCACTATCACTGGTTATATGAATAAATTGTCCAGTTTTTGCGTTATATTTTGCCATCGCACAGGGAAGACTATTACCGCCGTTAGCCATAACAAATTTTGCTTTTGTATTACGATAAAGATTGACGCCAGGAATGGGGTCCTGACCGAATGTATAAGGCGTTGGGACAATTACATTATGTTTGTTTGAGAACCACTTTGCTAAAATCCCGTCAACGCCATCAACCGGCGTAATAAAAGTAGAGAATCCACAATACTCAAAATTGAATTTTTTACCATTGGGTTTCTTTTTTTCTGTAACATTAAATCCAAATGTGACTTTAAATTTATCCCATAAATCTAAGTTATTAAAGTCTATTGGCTCGCCATTATAAAATACCTGCTGTTCATACATTAAATGATAAACCTGTTTTATTGGTTGTTTACGCGGGAAATTTTAAATCATTAAATGAAGCATTTAATTCCATTAAGGTCTTTGTTTTACCTTATTACAGGAATTATAAATATGATGTCATTTCTGGAATAAAAATAAAGTTAACAAGCTATTTATTTAATTGCTCACTAGTAGGGTATTTATGTATCCACCGGTTAATGCTTAATTTAGCATCTTTTAGCTGACAGCGATTGCAACGCTAAAAAACATGTGCTAATAATCATCATGTAAAATATGTAATGAAGTAAGCATGGAGCATTTAATTGTTATGATCCCACCATTAAATAGATATGTTCCCGCGCTTTCAAAAAATGAATTGGTTAAAACTGTTACCGACAGGGACATTCAGTTTACAAGTTTTAATGGAAAAGATTATCCCTTGTGCTTTTTAGATGAGAAAATCCCTCTTCTTTTCCAGTGGTTTGAGCGGAATCCTGCTCGCTTTGGGAAAAATGATATACCTATAATTAACACAGAGAAAAACCCCTACCTTAACAATATCATTAAAGCAGCAACAATTGAAAAAGAACGTCTTATAGGTATTTTTGTAGATGGTGATTTTTTTCCAGGACAAAAGGATGCTTTTTCAAAACTTGAGTATGACTATGAAAACATAAAAGTCATATATAGAAATGATATTGACTTTAGCATGTACGATAAAAAATTATCAGAAATTTATATGGGAAATATTTCTAAGCAAGAGTCCATGCCAGAAGAAAAAAGGGATTATCATTTACTGCAGCTATTAAAAAAAGAATTGAGTGATATTCAAGAGGGTAATGATTCATTAATTAAATCTTACTTACTGGATAAAGGCCATGGATGGTTTGATTTTTACAGGAATATGGCTATGTTAAAGGCTGGTCAGTTATTTTTGGAGGCGGATAAGGTTGGGTGTTATGATTTATCAACAAATAGTGGGTGTATATATCTCGATGCTGATATGATTATCACGGAAAAATTGGGGGGTATATATATTCCGGATGGAATCGCTGTTCATGTAGAAAGGATAGATGGCCGTGCTTCTATGGAGAACGGGATAATAGCAGTTGATCGCAATAACCACCCGGCTTTACTTGCTGGATTAGAAATAATGCATACTAAATTTGATGCTGATCCCTATTCTGATGGTGTATGTAATGGAATTAGAAAACATTTTAATTATTCTTTAAATGAAGATTATAATTCTTTTTGCGATTTTATTGAGTTTAAGCATGATAACATTATAATGAATACCAGTCAGTTTACGCAAAGTTCATGGGCGAGGCATGTGCAGTAGCGGAAATGGCAATAATCATGCTATTGAATACATAAAATATTGGCATGAACTATCAAGTTTCGGCGAAAAAATATTTGATGCTCAGTTTTCTCTACTACAGCCAACTTTAAAATCGCAGTGCTGTTCAGAACGGACATAAAAAAACGGGAGGTCGATAACAATCTCCCGTTTTTCGCATTACGTACTCGTTCGTGAAATACTAATGCGTTTACATACGGGTTCACCGCATTTGCGAAGCGCGCCCCAGCCAACTGTCCCAGTCTTTCCACACGGGCTGTAACCCTTGCGCGCTTAACGCGCTTGCTACGGTTTCAGGCCGACGGGCATCGTGGGGAGAAAACTGCTCCAGTTCCGGATGATCGTCAGCGTAGCCGCCGGGCTGGGTTTTTGAGAAGGCGCTGACGTTGTTGATTGCCAGAGGAATCACATGGTCTCGGAACCAGGGCGATTCGCGGGTGGAGAGTGATAATTCAATTTCCGGCGCCAATAACCGGAAAGCACAAATCGTTTGCACCAGTTGCTTTTCATCCATCACAGATGCGGGTTCCACACCGCCAGTACACGGACGCAGACGCGGGAAGGAAACAGAATAGCGACTCTGCCAGTACTGTTTTTGCATCCACAACAGATGCTCCGCCACCATATAGCAATCAACCCGCCAGCTGTCGGAAAGCCCGATTAGCGCGCCTAAACCAATTTTATCGATCCCCGCGCGTCCCAGTCTGTCTGGCGTCTCCAGCCGCCAGAAGAAGTCTTGCTTTTTGCCCCGTAAATGGTGCTGAGCGTATACCGGTTCGTGATAGGTCTCCTGATACACCATTACGCCATCCAGCCCCAGCGTTTTCAGCTCGGCATACTCCTCGGTCGCCAGCGGCTGCACTTCCATATGCAGCGAGGAAAACTGGCGACGAATGGCCGGGAGATGGCGACGGAAATAGTCCATGCCGACTTTGGCCTGATGTTCGCCGGTGACCAACAGCAGATGTTCAAAACCCAGCTCACGGATAGCTGAGCACTCGCGAGCAATTTCAGCCTCATCCAGCGTCTTACGCTTGATGCGGTTGCTCATGGAGAAGCCGCAGTAGGTGCAGTCGTTGGCACAGAGGTTTGAGAGATAAAGCGGCACGTAGAAACTGACGGTGTTGCCAAAGCGTTGTCGGGTCAGCCTTTGTGCCCGCTGCGCCATCGGTTCCAGATAATCGGCGGCGGCGGGGGAGAGCAGTGCCATCAGGTCGTCACGACTTAGCTGTGGAGCGTTAAGCGCGCGTTCCACGTCAGCGGCGGTTTTACCGTTGATGCGCAGACGAATGTCGTCCCACTCCAGCTGCCGCCATCGGTCGGTGAAGGTTTTCATGCTAACGCCTCCAGAAATCCGGTGAGCGGGCTGGTGGCGCTGGCGTAGGTGCTACGATTACCCGGCACCGCCTGACGCGCCAGTACTCCCGCTTCTACAGCCAGGCGGAAAGCGGTTGCCATCATCACCGGATCGTCCGCCACGGCAATAGCGGTGTTAACCAGCACCGCATCAGCGCCCATTTCTAGCGCTTGAGCGGCATGGCTGGGCACGCCGATCCCGGCGTCAACCACCACCGGCACGGTGGACTGCTGAATAATAATCTCCAGCATCGCTTTGGTTTCCAGCCCCTGATTCGAACCGATAGGCGCGCCAAGCGGCATCACCGCCGCGCAGCCGACCTCTTCCAGCCGCTTGCACAACACCGGATCCGCGCCGCAGTAGGGCAGCACCACAAAACCCTGCTTCACCAGCGCCTCGGCGGCTTTTAGCGTTTCGATCGGATCCGGCAATAGCCAGCGGGCATCCGGATGGATTTCTAATTTCAACCAATGGGTGCCCAGCGCTTCACGCGCTAGCTGGGCGGCGAAGATCGCCTCTTCGGCGGTTTTCGCCCCGGAGGTATTGGGCAGCAGCGTGACGCCCGCTTCAATGAGCGGCGCCAGGATAGCGTCGTTGTGCTGACGTAAATCCACGCGCTTCATCGCCAGTGTCACCAACTGGCTGCCGGAGGCGCGAATCGCCTCGACCATCAGTTGCGACGAAGCAAATTTTCCGGTGCCGGTGAACAGATGTGAATCAAACGTTTTGTCGGCAATACGTAGCATATCAACCCCCTGCAATAACCTGAAAAAGCAGGATCTGGTCGCCTTCCTGCACGATTTGCTGTTCCCACTGCTCGCGCGGCAGGATTTGTTGATTGAGCGCCACCGCCGCGCCCGGTTGAAGCTGATTAAGCGTAGCGAGCAGGCTGCTGACGGTTTGCCCTTCGGCGCACTGCATCGGTTCATCATTGAACTGAATCTGCATGTTGCCCTCCGCAGACCTGACAGCCGCTGGCACGACGCAGCGCCAGGCTGCGCCACTGGCTGGTTTTACCGTCAAACAGGCGTAGCTCGCCACTCGGCGTTTCCATCCCGCTGAGTAATTTGATTGCCTCCAGCGCCTGCAAAGTGCCCATCACGCCAACAACCGGTCCGACGATACCGGCGGTACGGCAGTTGCGTTCAGGCTCGACATCGTCAGGCCACAGGCAGCGGTAACAGCCTTGCTCCCACGGTGGCGTCAGTACCATCAATTGGCCGCCAAAGCCGACGGCGCTGGCGGTAATTAATGGTGTATTCAGTGCCACGCAGGCGGCGTTAATTTCCTGACGGGTCGCCATGTTGTCGGTACAGTCGAGCACTACGTCGGCGTGTGCTACCACATGCCGCAGTGCCTCGCCTTTTAGTCGCTGCTGCAGTGATACCAGTTCGATATCCGGGTTGAGCTGTGTCAGGCGCTGCTGGGCAACCTGAGATTTTGAACGCGCGATATCATCGGTGGTAAATAGAATCTGGCGCTGCAAATTGCTCAGATGAACATCGTCATCATCCGCCAGCGTCAGTGTGCCGATGCCTGCTCCCGCCAGATACAGCGCGGCAGGCGAACCCAATCCGCCTAAGCCGACAATCAATACATGGCTATTGAGCAGCTTTTGCTGGCCTTCAATGGCGATATCGCCGAGCAGGATTTGCCGACTGTAGCGCATAAAATCGCGGTCATTCATCGTCCACTCCCGCGATTGCCAGTAACTGCGCGGTAGCGGCGCGCCAGTCGGCGGCCTGGGTGATGGCGCTGACCACGGCAATACTGCCGACGCCGGTCGCCAGCACCGCCGGAGCGCGTTCAAGGCTGATGCCGCCAATCGCCACGGTGGGGTAATCCGCCAGTCGTTCAATATGACTGGCCAACTGCGCCAGTCCCTGCGGGGCGGAAGGCATCTGCTTGGTTTGCGTGGGGAAGACATGACCCAGCGCGATATAAGAAGGCTTAGCGGCGAGCGCGACGTCTATCTCCATATCATCGTGAGTGGATACGCCGAGGCGTAACCCCGCCGCCTGAATCGCCTTCAGGTCGGTGGTTTCAAGGTCTTCTTGGCCCAGATGTACGCCGTAGGCGCGGTGCTTAATCGCCAGCCGCCAGTAATCGTTGATAAACAGCCGGGCGTCATAACGACGCCCCAGCGCGATGGCGGCAATAACATCCGCTTCTACCTCTTCATCGCGCTTATCTTTGATACGCAACTGGATGGTGCGCACGCCCGCCTCCAGCAGGCGTTCAATCCATGCAACGCTGTCCACCACCGGGTAAAGCCCGAGGCGGAACGGCACGGTCGGGAAATCAGGCTGATACATCAGACTTCCTCCCGCTTGAGATAAATTTCGCCACCTTTGGCGCGGAAGTTTTCCGACATATCCGCCATGCCGACTTCAATGGCTTGCGCGGCGGCGTAATCGCGGACTTCCTGGCTGATTTTCATCGAGCAGAATTTTGGCCCGCACATCGAGCAAAAGTGCGCCACTTTGCCGGACTCCTGTGGCAGGGTTTCATCGTGATAAGCGCGGGCGGTGAACGGGTCGAGCGCGAGGTTAAACTGATCTTCCCAGCGGAATTCAAAGCGCGCTTTCGACATCGCGTTATCGCGAATCTGCGCGCCCGGATGGCCTTTCGCTAAGTCAGCAGCGTGGGCGGCGATTTTGTAGGTGATCAGCCCCTGCTTCACATCTTCTTTGTTTGGCAGGCCGAGATGTTCTTTCGGCGTCACGTAACACAGCATCGCACAGCCGAACCAGCCGATCATCGCGGCGCCAATGCCGGAGGTAAAGTGGTCATAGCCCGGCGCGATATCGGTGGTCAACGGCCCTAAGGTGTAGAACGGCGCTTCATGGCAGCTCTCCAGCTCTTCGGTCATGTTGCGCTGGATCATATGCATGGGTACATGACCCGGGCCTTCAATCATCACCTGCACGTCGTATTCCCAGGCGATTTTGGTCAATTCGCCCAGCGTATGCAGCTCGGAGAACTGCGCTTCGTCGTTGGCGTCCTGAATGGAGCCGGGACGCAGGCCGTCGCCCAGCGACAGGGAAACGTCGTAGGCGGCGCAGATTTCACAAATCTCGCGGAAATGTTCGAACAGGAAGTTCTCTTTGTGATGAGAAAGGCACCATTTCGCCATGATTGAACCGCCGCGTGAGACAATGCCGGTCAGGCGCTTGGCGGTCATCGGCACGTAGCGCAGCAGCACGCCCGCGTGGATGGTGAAGTAGTCGACGCCCTGTTCAGCCTGCTCCAGCAGCGTGTCGCGGAACGCTTCCCAGGTAAGATCTTCGGCGATCCCGTTGACCTTTTCCAGCGCCTGGTAGATCGGGACGGTGCCGATCGGTACCGGGCTGTTACGTAGGATCCACTCACGGGTTTCGTGAATATAGCGACCGGTGGAAAGGTCCATTACCGTATCCGCCCCCCAGCGGGTCGACCAGACCAGTTTTTCCACCTCTTCTTCGATGGAGGAGGTGACCGCCGAGTTGCCGATGTTGGCATTCACTTTGACCAGGAAGTTGCGGCCGATAATCATCGGCTCGGATTCCGGGTGGTTGATGTTGGCGGGAATAATCGCGCGGCCCGCGGCGACTTCATCACGCACGAATTCCGGCGTAATGTTTTCCGGCAGGCGCGCGCCAAAGTTCATGCCCGGATGCTGGTGGCGCAGCACTTCACTGCGAATGCGCTCGCGGCCCATATTTTCACGGATGGCGATGAACTCCATTTCGGGAGTGACGATCCCCTGGCGGGCGTAATGTAACTGGGTGACGCGCTTGCCCGCTTTAGCGCGTTTCGGCGTCAGCAGGCCGGTAAAACGCAGATCGTCCAGGCCATCGTCGGCCAGACGTTCTTTGGTGTAAGCCGAGCTACGGTCGTCCAATTCTTCGCTATCGTTACGTGCGTCAATCCACGGCTGGCGCAGTTTCGCCAGACCCTGCTGGACGTTAATCGCCACCTCAGGATCGCCATACGGGCCGGAGGTGTCGTACACCGGCACGGCTTCGTTCTCTTCAAACTGCGGGTTGTCTTTGCTGCCGCCGATGAGCGTCGGGCTCAGTTGAATTTCGCGCATCGGTACGCGAATATCATGCTGCGAACCGGTCACGTAGATGCGTTTCGAGTTGGGAAAGGCAGTCCCTTCCAGCGTATCGATAAAATGCTGGGCTTTAGCGCGCTGCTCGCGGCGGGTTAACGTTGTTGTAGACATAGCTCATTCCAAAAAATTAAGGACGTGGCTTGTCAGACGACGGATGGAGTAATGGATGTGCGCCGCCCGTAAAGGCAGCAGCATAAAGCAGAATTACTCTTGTTCCCTTCGCAGGTATTAACCTGATCAGGTTCCGCGGATCCCGAATTAACGGTCTCAGCCTTTTCCACTTCATCCTTCGCGCTGCCTCTTCGTTGGCTTTGTCCGCTCACTCCAGTCACTTACTTATGTAAGCTCCTGGAGATTCACCGACTTGCCGCCTTGACGCATCACGAACGCTTTTGTGGAAAATTAGCACTCCGACAAGATAACCGCCCCTCCGAAGAGGGGGCTGAAGTAAACTACCCGTTACTCGCGCAGAACTCAAGCGGGACGTTTGACTCTGGCGCCGTCGTGCATCGCGTCAAACACCAGCATAATCAGCTTGTCTTCCAGCACAAAGCGGGCTTCCAGCGCTTCGCCGATATCTGACAGAGCTTGTTGAAATTCGAGACAATTATCGTGATCGATGGCAGTTTCCAGGCTGGTGTCGTAATAATCCATAATGCGCTGCGTATTATCTTCCAGCAGCGGCCAGATTTTTGCCGCATGTAAAAGCTGACCGTTTCCTTCCAATTTATGGAGAATACGTTCATAAATACTGAAGTGCCCGGCGGAAAGGTAATCGACCAGGCTCTGACAAAAATCATCCAGCGCTTTTTCATTCAGCCGCATGTACGATTCTTTGCCAGGCTTAATGCCAACCAGATTGTAGTAAGCCACGAGCAGGTGCTTACGTACATCCAGCCAGCGATCGACCAGTTTGTTGCTTCCGCCAACGCGCTCCGTCAGGTTTTCCAGCTGGTTTAGCATGATTGTCTCCGCAAGTTAGATAAAGGCTGCTCGCCATGAATGTAAAAATAATGTTAACAACATGCCAGTGAAGCAAAGGTAGTGCAAGAGCTATGGATCGTATAATTGAAAAATTAGAGAGTGGCTGGTGGATCGTCAGCCATGAACAAAAATTATGGTTGCCGTATGGGGAATTACCACACGGGCTGGCGGCAAATTTCGATCTTGTGGGGCAGCGCGCACTCCGGATAGGTGAATGGCAAGGCGAGCCCGTCTGGCTGGTGTTACAGCATCGACGCCATGATATGGGATCGGTTCGCCAGGTTATCGATCAGGATGCCGGGTTGTTCCAACTGGCGGGACGTGGCGTACAGTTGGCGGAGTTTTACCGATCGCATAAATTTTGCGGCTATTGCGGGCACCCTATGCACCCGAGTAAAACCGAATGGGCGATGCTGTGCAGCCATTGCCGCGAGCGTTACTACCCGCAAATCGCCCCCTGCATTATTGTTGCCATTCGCCGTGAGGATTCCATCCTGCTGGCCCAGCACGTTCGCCACCGCAACGGCGTGCATACCGTGCTAGCCGGGTTTGTTGAAGTCGGCGAAACCTTAGAACAGGCGGTCGCGCGTGAAGTGATGGAGGAGAGCGGCATTAAGGTGAAAAATCTGCGCTATGTGACTTCCCAGCCGTGGCCTTTCCCGCAGTCGCTGATGACCGCTTTTATGGCGGAGTACGACAGCGGCGATATCGTCATCGACCCGAAAGAACTGTTGGAAGCAAATTGGTACCGTTATGACGATCTGCCGCTACTGCCGCCGCCGGGCACCGTCGCGCGCCGTTTGATCGAAGATACGGTGGCAATGTGTCGGGCTGAATATGATTGACATGTTACACTGGGCGCATCAACGCTAAAGGAATGTAAAAATGACCGAACTCAAAAACGATCGTTATCTACGTGCGCTGCTGCGCCAGCCCGTTGATGTTACGCCAGTGTGGATGATGCGCCAGGCGGGCCGTTATCTACCGGAGTACAAAGCCACTCGCGCTCAGGCGGGCGATTTTATGTCGCTGTGCAAAAATGCCGAACTGGCCTGCGAGGTCACTTTACAGCCGCTGCGCCGTTATCCGCTTGATGCGGCGATCCTTTTCTCGGATATCCTGACGATTCCGGACGCGATGGGCCTGGGGCTCTATTTTGAAGCTGGGGAAGGCCCGCGCTTTACGGCCCCTGTCACCTGCAAAGCCGATGTCGATAAGCTGCCTATTCCCGATCCGGAGGATGAACTGGGCTACGTGATGAATGCGGTACGCACGATTCGCCGCGAACTAAAAGGCGAGGTTCCTCTGATCGGCTTCTCCGGCAGCCCGTGGACGCTGGCGACTTACATGGTGGAAGGCGGCAGTAGCAAAGCCTTCACGGTGATTAAAAAGATGATGTACGCTGACCCGCAGGCGTTGCATCTGCTGCTGGATAAGTTGTCGAAAAGCGTCACGCTGTACCTCAACGCGCAAATCAAAGCGGGCGCGCAGTCGGTGATGATTTTCGACACCTGGGGCGGCGTGCTGACTGGCCGCGATTACCAGCAGTTCTCCCTCTACTACATGCATAAAATCGTCGATGGCCTGCTGCGTGAAAACGACGGTCGCTGCGTGCCGGTAACGCTGTTCACTAAAGGTGGCGGTCAGTGGCTGGAGGCGATGGCGGAAACCGGCTGCGACGCGCTGGGTCTCGACTGGACGACAGATATCGCCGATGCGCGCCGTCGCGTTGGCCATAAAGTGGCGCTGCAGGGCAATATGGACCCCTCGATGCTGTATGCGCCGCCGGCACGGATCGAAGACGAAGTAGCGACTATACTTGCTGGTTTCGGTCAGGGAGAAGGGCACGTCTTTAACCTTGGACATGGCATCCATCAGGATGTGCCGCCAGAACATGCTGGCGCATTTGTGGAGGCAGTGCACCGACTTTCTGCGCAGTATCACAACTAAGGAGTTAGTATGGATCTCGCGTCGCTACGCGCTCAACAGATAGAACTTGCTTCATCGGTTTGCCGCGAAGATCGCCTGGACAAAGATCCGCCAGCGTTTATCGGCGGGGCGGACGTCGGTTTTGAGCAGGGGGGCGAGGTGACGCGGGCGGCGATGGTATTGCTGAAATATCCGTCGCTTGAACTGGTCGAGTACAAGGTGGCGCGTATTGCCACCACCATGCCGTATATCCCCGGCTTTCTCTCTTTTCGTGAATATCCTGCTCTGCTGGCGGCGTGGGAACAGCTCTCGCAAAAGCCCGATTTGCTGTTTGTGGACGGTCACGGTATTTCGCATCCGCGTCGGCTTGGCGTCGCCAGTCATTTTGGACTGTTGGTGGACGTGCCGACCATCGGCGTAGCGAAAAAACGGCTATGCGGTAAATTTGAGCCACTTTCCGCCGAACCTGGCGCACTTAGCCCCTTAATGGATAAAGGCGAGCAACTGGCGTGGGTATGGCGCAGCAAGGCGCGCTGTAATCCGCTGTTTATCGCGACAGGGCACCGGGTCAGTACTGACAGCGCGCTGGCGTGGGTACAGCGCTGTATGAAAGGGTATCGCCTGCCGGAGCCGACGCGCTGGGCGGATGCCGTCGCTTCCGGACGTCCGGCGTTTGTTCGTTGGCAAGAAATTCAGCGCTGATTCAGGTAAACTGCCGCTAATTTCCGATTCGAGATTCCATCATGTTACAAAACCCGATTCATTTGCGTCTGGAGCGGCTGGAAAGCTGGCAGCACGTTACCTTTATGGCCTGCTTGTGCGAGCGCATGTACCCGAACTACGCCATGTTTTGCAAGCAGACGGAATTCGGCGACGGACAGATCTACCGTCGCATTCTGGATCTGATCTGGGAAACCCTGACGGTGAAAGATGCAAAGGTCAATTTCGATAGCCAACTGGAGAAGTTTGAAGAGGCAATTCCGGCAGCTGACGACTATGATCTGTACGGCGTTTACCCGGCGATTGATGCCTGCGTCGCATTAAGCGAATTAATGCATTCTCGTCTTAGCGGCGAAACGCTGGAACACGCTATTGAGGTTAGTAAGACTTCCATTACTACGGTGGCGATGTTGGAAATGACTCAGGCTGGTCGGGAAATGACCGATGAGGAGCTCAAAACGAACCCTGCCGTTGAACAGGAATGGGATATTCAGTGGGAAATATTCCGACTTTTAGCCGACTGCGAAGAACGCGATATTGAACTGATAAAAGGGCTCAGGGCAGACCTGCGCGAGGCTGGTGAGAGCAATATCGGTATAAATTTTCAGCAATGACACCAGAAAACGTGATTTAACGTCTGATTTGTCGTGCCATAAGGCTTCCCTTATGCCCCCCGTCTGGTCTACATTTGGGAGGCGAAAAAAAGTGGCTATCGGTGCGTGTATGCAGGAGAGTGCTTTTCTGGCATTTCCGTCGCACTCGATGCTTAGCAAGCGATAAACACATTGTAAGGATAACTTATGAACAAGACTCAACTGATTGATGTAATTGCAGACAAAGCAGAACTGTCCAAAACCCAGGCTAAAGCTGCTCTGGAATCCACTCTGGCTGCTATTACTGAGTCTCTGAAAGAAGGCGATGCTGTACAACTGGTTGGTTTCGGTACCTTCAAAGTGAACCACCGTGCTGAGCGCACTGGCCGTAACCCACAGACCGGTAAAGAAATCAAAATCGCCGCCGCTAACGTACCGGCGTTTGTTTCTGGTAAAGCTCTGAAAGACGCAGTTAAGTAAGACGCGTAACTGTGAACAGTTTTATCGAAGGGGCTTATCAGCCCCTTTTGTCCGTCTGGCGTCGCGCGTTTCTGTTTTCTGGCGCGCTGTTGCTGACTGCCTGCAGTCATAACGCTTCACCGCCTCCGTTTACTGCCAGCGGCTTTGCCGGCGATCACGGCGCGGTGCGTATCTGGCGTAAAGATACGAACGATGAAGTCCATCTGCTTTCTGTTTTTAGCCCGTGGCATAGCGGCAGCACGACGACCAGCGAATATCGTTGGCAGGGTGATACGCTTTCGCTTATTGAACTCAATATTTACAGCAAACCGCCAGAACATATTCGCGCGCGTTTCGACGCTCATGGCGAACTCAGTTTTATGCAGCGTGAAGTTGGGGGGCAGAAGCAGCAGCTTTCCAACGATCAGATTGCCTTGTATCGCTATCGCGCCGAACAAATCCGTCAGACCAGCGACGCCTTGCGCCTGGGGCGGGTCATACTACGCCAGGGACGCTGGCACGCCGACCATACGGTAACCACCTGTGAAGGTGAAACGCTGAAACCGGATCTGGATTCCTGGGCAATAAGCCACATTGAGCGCCGCCAGAACCACTCATCGGTAGAGGTGAGCGTAGCATGGCTGGAGGCGCCGGAAGGATCGCAACTTTTGCTGGTGGCGAATTCAGATTTCTGTCACTGGCAGCCGCAAGCGAAAACCTTTTGATGGAATACCGAATGGCGAAGCCGCCATTCGGCAAACATGCTTTACCAGTTTCCCATACCCATATGACCGCCGCCGCGATGATAACCGCCGCCATAGCCGCCGCAACCGCCATAGCCCATTCCTGCGCCGCGTGGTATGCCAGCCTGCGCCATCGCGACATCCCGTTTCACGCGTTGCTCATCTAACTTCTGGCCTAATGACTCCATCTCTTTGGCAACCGCGTTAATTTTCGCAGTATCCGGCGAACTGGCGGTCAGTAGCGCGTTGTATTCATAACGTTTGGATATCAGTTGCTGGCGCAGCGCGCTGGTCTGCGTATAGTAATCATCATAAATCTTCTGCGCCGTCGCCTGCTGTTCCGTAGTTAACGGGCTACCTCCCTGTTGCCACATACCGTCATTGTTGCCCCAGTGATGCCCAGCGAAGGCGGCGCCGGAGCTCAGGGCCAAAAGAGAGAGGGCGATTAGCGCGATAGCTGATTTATTGTTCCGTTTCATTTTGCGTTCTCCTGTTGCTCATCTTATCCTCTCTCTTGCATCTTCCGTGCCAGATAACTATTCCTTGTCGGGCAGCGAGTTAACCCGCTTCAGGCGGCAAAAAGCGAGTAAAAATGACTCGCATGACCCGCCTGGCGAGTCATTTTTACCCATCCGTATCCGAAAGGGTGTGCGACAACGCGCGGTTATGCGGAGCGAAGAATGGCATGATCTCTGCTTAAGTAAGGAAAATAAAAACGAGCCGGGGAAGCCTGTGAGTTTTATACGATTACATAAAGATGCCGCTGCAACGTGGTTGAGTCGGCTGTTACCTGCGGCGATCTTCATTCTGGTGGGGCTATTTTCCATTATGGTCATTCGCGACTATGGCCGTGAGAGCGCTGCCGCCAGGCAGACGCTGCTGGAAAAGGGAAATGTACTCATTCGCGCTCTGGAGTCCGGCACGCGAGTAGGTATGGGAATGCGGATGCATCACGCGCAGCAGCAGACATTGCTGGAAGAGATGGCGGGTCAGCCAGGCGTGTTGTGGTTCGCTGTAACGGATGCGCAGGGGGTAATCATCACTCATAGCAACCCTGGCATGGTGGGCAAATCGCTCTATTCCCTATCTGAAATGCATCAACTAAACCCCGGGCCGCAGGAGCGTTGGCGGCGTGTCGACGTTGCTGCTAACGGCGAGACGGTGCCTGCGCTGGAAATTTACCGTCAGTTCCAGCCGCTTTTCGGTATGAGAGGTCACGGTATGAGGGGGCACGGCATGGCGCGTAGCGCCAATGACAACGAACCAGCGAAACAAACTATTTTTATTGCCTTTGACGCCAGCGAGCTGGCCGCGACACAGGCAAGGGAGTGGCGTAATACGCTGATTGTTTTGTCTGCGTTAGCGACGGTGCTGTTGGCAACGTTACTGGCGTTTTTTTGGCATCAGCGTTATCAGCGCTCACACAGAGAACTGCTTGATGCAATGAAGCGTAAAGAAAAGCTGGTGGCGATGGGGCATCTGGCGGCGGGCGTCGCGCACGAAATTCGTAACCCGCTCTCGTCCATCAAAGGGCTGGCGAAATACTTTGCCGAGCGCACGCCTGCCGGCGGCGAGTCGCATGAACTGGCGCAGGTGATGGCCAAAGAGGCCGACCGTTTGAACCGGGTGGTAAGCGAATTGCTCGAACTGGTAAAGCCCGCGCATCTGACGCTCCAGGCGGTTAACCTCAATGATATTATTACTCACTCCCTGAATCTGGTCAGTCAGGATGCCCAAAGCAGAGAGATTCAGTTGAAATTCACGGCGAATGAGACGCTTAAGCGTATTCAGGCTGACCCGGACAGGCTGACTCAGGTGCTATTGAATTTGTACCTGAACGCTATTCATGCGATTGGCCGCCAGGGAACGATTACCGTAGAGGCAAAAGAAAGTGGGACCGACCGCGTTATCATCACTGTTACCGATAGCGGGAAAGGGATCGCCCCGGATCAGCTGGAGGCGATTTTTACACCTTATTTTACGACCAAAGCTGACGGGACAGGCCTGGGGCTGGCGGTGGTGCAAAATATCATCGAACAGCATGGCGGTGCGATTAAGGTGAAAAGTATTGAGGGTAAAGGCGCGGTCTTTACTATCTGGTTGCCAGTGATAGCGAGACAACAGGATTAACAAGGGTGATACGCGGAAAAATCGATATTCTGGTTGTGGATGATGATGTAAGCCACTGCACGATTTTACAGGCGCTGCTTCGGGGCTGGGGCTATAACGTCGCTCTGGCCTACAGTGGGCATGATGCGTTGGCTCAGGTGCGTGAGAAAGTCTTTGATCTGGTACTGTGCGATGTGCGTATGGCGGAGATGGACGGTATCGCCACGCTGAAGGAGATTAAAGCGCTCAATCCCGCCATTCCGATTTTGATTATGACGGCATTTTCCAGCGTGGAAACGGCGGTAGAGGCGTTGAAAGCCGGCGCGCTTGACTATTTAATTAAACCGCTGGATTTTGACCGTCTGCAGGAGACGCTGGAAAAGGCGTTGGCGCATACGCGGGAAACGGGCGCTGAATTGCCATCGGCGTCGGCTGCGCAGTTTGGCATGATTGGCAGCAGCCCGGCGATGCAACATTTACTGAATGAAATCGCGATGGTCGCACCATCAGACGCCACGGTATTGATTCACGGAGACTCCGGCACGGGTAAAGAGCTGGTGGCGCGGGCGCTACACGCCTGTAGCGCCCGGAGCGATAAACCGCTGGTCACGCTCAACTGCGCGGCGCTTAATGAATCGCTGCTGGAGTCTGAGCTGTTCGGACACGAAAAAGGCGCGTTTACCGGTGCGGATAAACGTCGGGAGGGACGCTTTGTCGAAGCTGACGGCGGGACATTGTTTCTTGATGAAATCGGCGATATCTCGCCGTTAATGCAGGTACGTTTGCTGCGGGCGATTCAGGAGCGCGAAGTGCAACGCGTGGGAAGTAACCAGACGATATCTGTGGATGTTCGGTTAATTGCCGCTACCCACCGCGATCTGGCGGAAGAGGTGAGTGCTGGTCGTTTTCGCCAGGATCTCTATTACCGCCTGAATGTGGTGGCGATTGAAATGCCTTCTTTGCGCCAGCGTCGGGAAGATATTCCGCTACTGGCAGACCATTTTCTGCGGCGTTTTGCCGAACGTAACCGAAAAGCGGTGAAGGGGTTTACGCCGCAGGCGATGGATCTGCTGATCCACTACGACTGGCCGGGCAATATCCGTGAGCTGGAAAACGCTATCGAGCGGGCGGTGGTGTTGCTGACGGGAGAATACATTTCTGAACGCGAATTGCCTCTCGCTATTGCCGCGACGCCGATAAAAACGGAATACAGTGGTGAGATCCAACCGCTGGTGGACGTCGAAAAAGAGGTGATTCTGGCTGCGCTGGAAAAAACGGGCGGCAACAAAACGGAAGCCGCCCGCCAATTGGGCATTACGCGCAAAACGCTGCTGGCTAAACTCAGCCGTTAGTTTTGCTCACGCTCAATGGCGCGCCAGCCGATGTCGTTACGGCTGAAGCTGCCGTCCCAGCGGATGTCGGTCATCAAGGCGTAAGCGCGTTTCTGCGCCTCAGCCACGGTGTGGCCCAGCGCGGTGGCGCACAGTACGCGACCGCCGCTGGTCAGCACACGGTCGTCATCGGCGAGTTTGGTGCCCGCGTGGAAAACCTTACCGTCAGCCACTTCTTCCAGCGGCAGGCCGTGGATCTCATCGCCAGTGTTGTAGTTGCCCGGATAACCGCCCGCGGCGATCACCACGCCTAATGAAGCGCGCTCGTCCCACTCGGAGGTTTTCTCATCCAGCTTGCCGTCGCAGGCGGCCAGGCAAAGATCCACCAGATCCGACTTCATGCGCAGCATGATCGGCTGGGTTTCCGGATCGCCGAAGCGGCAGTTGAACTCGATCACTTTTGGGTTGCCCTGCTTGTCGATCATCAGACCCGCGTACAGGAAGCCGGTATAGGTATTCCCTTCTGCCGCCATGCCTTTCACGGTTGGCCAGATGATCCGTTCCATGGTGCGCTGGTGGACTTCATCGGTCACCACTGGAGCCGGAGAGTAAGCCCCCATGCCGCCGGTGTTCGGGCCGGTATCGCCGTTGCCTACGCGTTTGTGATCCTGGCTGGTGGCCATCGGCAGCACGTGCTCGCCGTCGACCATCACGATAAAGCTCGCTTCTTCGCCGTCGAGGAACTCCTCAATCACGATACGGTGGCCCGCGTCGCCAAAGGCGTTGCCTGCCAGCATGTCATGAACGGCGGCTTCGGCTTCTTCCAGCGTCATCGCCACGATAACGCCTTTACCGGCGGCCAGACCATCGGCCTTGATGACGATCGGCGCGCCTTTCTCACGCAGATAAGCCAGGGCAGGCTCAATCTCGGTGAAATTCTGGTATTCCGCCGTCGGAATCTGGTGACGAGCGAGGAAATCTTTGGTGAAGGCTTTGGAGCCTTCCAGTTGCGCGGCGCCTTCGGTTGGGCCGAAGATCTTCAGGCCCGCCGCGCGGAACGCATCGACCACGCCAATCACCAGCGGCGCTTCCGGGCCGACGATGGTCAGATCAATCTTCTCGTTCTGGGCAAAGCTCAGCAGCGCTGGAATATCGGTGACGCCGATAGCCACGTTCTGCAACGCAGGCTCCAGCGCGGTACCGGCGTTACCCGGTGCGACAAAAACGGTATCAACCAGCGGCGACTGTGCGGCTTTCCAGGCCAGCGCGTGTTCGCGCCCGCCATTACCAATGACTAAAACTTTCATCGTCTGCTCCCTGAATTAATGGCGGAAGTGGCGCATGTCGGTGAAGATCATCGCAATGCCGTGTTCATCGGCAGCGGCAATGACTTCATCATCACGGATAGAACCGCCAGGCTGGATAACGCAGCTCACGCCAACGGCGGCAGCGGCATCAATACCGTCACGGAATGGGAAGAAGGCGTCAGAGGCCATCGCGGAGCCTTTCACTTCCAGACCTTCGTCAGCCGCTTTAATCCCGGCGATTTTGGCGGAGTACACGCGGCTCATCTGGCCTGCGCCTATGCCGATGGTCATGTTCTCTTTGGCATACACAATGGCGTTGGATTTCACGAACTTTGCCACTTTCCAGCAGAACAGCGCATCGCGCAGTTCCTGCTCAGTCGGCTGGCGTTTAGAGACCACGCGCAGTTCAGCTTCGCTCACCATACCCAGATCCCTGTCCTGAACCAGCAGGCCGCCGTTAACGCGTTTAAAGTCGAGGCCCGGTACGCGCTGTGCCCACTGGCCACAGGTCAGGACGCGAACGTTCTGTTTAGCGGCAGTGATCTTCAGCGCTTCTTCGGTTGCAGATGGGGCGATGATCACTTCCACGAACTGGCGGGAGATGATGGCCTGCGCGGTTTCAGCATCCAGCTCGCGGTTAAAGGCGATGATGCCGCCAAACGCGGAGGTTGGGTCTGTTTTATAAGCACGATCGTAAGCGTCAAGAATAGAGGTGCTTACCGCGACGCCGCATGGGTTAGCGTGCTTGACGATAACGCAGGCTGGCTCGCTGAACTCTTTCACACACTCCAGCGCCGCATCGGTATCGGCGATGTTGTTATAGGAGAGCGCTTTGCCTTGAACCTGCTGTGCGGTGGCAACGGACGCTTCTTTGACGTTCTCTTCTATATAGAAGGCTGCCTGCTGGTGGCTGTTCTCGCCGTAGCGCATATCCTGCTTCTTAATGAAGTTCAGGTTTAGCGTACGCGGGAAGCGACCGGCGGCTTCTTTGCTTTCACCGTGGTAGGCCGGAACCATGCTGCCGAAGTAGTTAGCGATCATGCTGTCGTAGGCGGCGGTGTGTTCGAAGGCTTTAATCGCGAGATCGAAACGGGTGTCGAGGGTCAGAGAACCTTCGTTAGCATCCATCTCTTTAATAATGGCGTCGTAGTCGCTGCTCTTCACCACGATAGCGACGTCTTTATGGTTCTTCGCGGCGGAGCGCACCATGGTCGGGCCGCCGATATCAATGTTCTCTACCGCATCTTCCAGCGAGCAGCCAACGCGTGCCACAGTCTCGGCGAACGGATACAGGTTAACGACAACCATATCGATAGGGGCGATGTGGTGCTGTTCCATAATGGCATCGTCCTGGCCGCGGCGACCGAGGATGCCGCCGTGGACTTTTGGATGCAGGGTCTTTACGCGTCCATCCATCATTTCCGGGAAACCGGTGTAATCGGAAACTTCGGTCACCGGCAGGCCTTTTTCTGCTAACAGGCGGGCTGTGCCCCCCGTAGACAGCAGCTCCACACCGCGTGCGGAAAGTGCCTGGGCGAATTCGATGATACCGGCCTTGTCAGAAACACTGAGCAGAGCGCGGCGGACTGGACGACGTTGTTGCATGGTAAATCCCCTGGATTTGACGATTACAGAGAGCGTTAGCTGAATTTTTCGTGAAAAACTCAGCTAACGCCCCTTATGGGGTATTCTCATTTTGCGGCGACATTGTAACGAAAACGTTTGCGCAACGCTCGCGAATTTTTCTTTTTAAATTCTGGCCCCGCTTTTATCCCTGAAAGATCGTTTGCAGAGTGAGAAGATCCAGGAAATGAACGCGAATTTTGTGGATAAGTCTGTGCGTAAATGGGTATAACCAGGGGTTTTGCTGGGGAATGCAGCAAACAGTCATTTTTCTGCAATTTTTCTATTGCGGTCAGCAGAGAACTCCCTATAATGCGCCTCCATCGACACGGCGGATGTGAATCACTTCACACAAACAGCCGGTCGGTTGAAGAGAAAAATCCTGAAATTCAGGGTTGACTCTGAAAGAGGAAAGCGTAATATACGCCACCTCGCAACGGTGAGCGAAAGCCGCGTTGCACTGCTCTTTAACAATTTATCAGACAATCTGTGTGGGCACTCGAAGATACGGATTCTTGACGTCCTCGGACGAAAAATGAATACCAAGTCTCAAGAGTGAACACGTAATTCATTACGAAGTTTAATTCATTGAGCATCAAACTTTTAAATTGAA
>NZ_JBEUKJ010000022.1:0-27421 GCF_043357055.1 Salmonella sp. SJTUF15570
GCATTCGACCAGATCGATAACGCGCCGGAAGAAAAAGCGCGTGGTATCACCATCAACACTTCTCACGTTGAATACGATACCCCGACCCGCCACTACGCACACGTAGACTGCCCGGGGCACGCCGACTATGTTAAAAACATGATCACCGGTGCTGCTCAGATGGACGGCGCGATCCTGGTTGTTGCTGCGACTGACGGCCCGATGCCGCAGACCCGTGAGCACATCCTGCTGGGTCGTCAGGTAGGCGTTCCGTACATCATCGTGTTCCTGAACAAATGCGACATGGTTGATGACGAAGAGCTGCTGGAACTGGTTGAAATGGAAGTTCGTGAACTTCTGTCTCAGTACGACTTCCCGGGCGACGACACTCCGATCGTTCGTGGTTCTGCTCTGAAAGCGCTGGAAGGCGACGCAGAGTGGGAAGCGAAAATCATCGAACTGGCTGGCTTCCTGGATTCTTACATTCCGGAACCAGAGCGTGCGATTGACAAGCCGTTCCTGCTGCCGATCGAAGACGTATTCTCCATCTCCGGTCGTGGTACCGTTGTTACCGGTCGTGTAGAACGCGGTATCATCAAAGTGGGCGAAGAAGTTGAAATCGTTGGTATCAAAGAGACTCAGAAGTCTACCTGTACTGGCGTTGAAATGTTCCGCAAACTGCTGGACGAAGGCCGTGCCGGTGAGAACGTAGGTGTTCTGCTGCGTGGTATCAAACGTGAAGAAATCGAACGTGGTCAGGTACTGGCTAAGCCGGGCACCATCAAGCCGCACACCAAGTTCGAATCTGAAGTGTACATTCTGTCCAAAGATGAAGGCGGCCGTCATACTCCGTTCTTCAAAGGCTACCGTCCGCAGTTCTACTTCCGTACTACTGACGTGACTGGTACCATCGAACTGCCGGAAGGCGTAGAGATGGTAATGCCGGGCGACAACATCAAAATGGTTGTTACCCTGATCCACCCGATCGCAATGGACGACGGTCTGCGTTTCGCAATCCGTGAAGGCGGCCGTACCGTTGGCGCGGGCGTTGTTGCTAAAGTTCTGGGCTAATTACTCGTTAATTAGTTTTGAATTGAAGAGGGCGCTTCGGCGCCCTTTTTGTTGCCTGCTATTTAGCCGCTGTTATATTTATTCACCCTTTTTAACGCTTCTCCCGTGGCGTAAATCGCTTTGTGCTATTGTAATCATAACCATTCTCATTTACACTTTGTGCGGAAATTGAACGGGAGCAATCATGTACGTTTGTTTGTGTAATGGTATAAGCGATAAAAAAATCCGCCAGGCTGTACGACAATTTCATCCACAGTCATTTCAACAGTTGCGTAAATTTATTCCTGTGGGAAATCAATGTGGTAAGTGTATTCGCGCCGCGCGAGAAGTGATGCAGGATGAGTTAACGCAAATGCCGGAATTTAAAGAGATCGCCTGAGTCACACTCTTTTTTTTGACATCCCTGTAGCCCCATCTACGCTCTAGAGAGTGGAAGCGGAGGGACTATAAAATGAAAGGTGATGTTAAAATCATAAATTATCTCAATAAACTATTGGGAAATGAGCTTGTCGCAATTAATCAGTATTTTCTTCATGCCCGTATGTTCAAAAACTGGGGCCTGACCCGGCTTAATGATGTTGAGTACCATGAATCCATTGATGAGATGAAACACGCCGATAAGTATATTGAGCGTATTTTATTTCTGGAAGGCATACCGAACCTACAGGATCTGGGCAAGCTGGGCATCGGTGAAGATGTCGAAGAGATGCTACGATCGGATCTCCGACTCGAACTGGAAGGCGCAAAAGATCTACGTGAGGCAATAGCCTATGCCGATAGCGTTCATGATTATGTCAGCCGGGATATGATGATTGAAATTCTTGCCGACGAGGAAGGCCACATCGACTGGCTGGAAACTGAGCTGGATTTGATTGCCAAACTTGGTATGCAAAATTATCTGCAATCACAAATTAAGGTGACCGATTAACCGTCTGGAAAGAAAACTTTCCAACCTGTTATGAAACCCGCCACCGCCAGCCATGGCCCAAAAGGTAGCGGGTTTATTAATGCCGATTTACCTCTCACCAGTAGCGCGACGCCAAACCTACCACAGGCCAACATGGCGGCAAGGAAAACCAGTAACGGCAGTGTTTCCCAACAATGCCACGCCCCTAAGGCAGCAAGGTACTTGACGTCGCCATATCCAAGCCCCTCTTTCTGATAACGCAGGCGATAGCCCCAGTAAATTAACGCGAATCCGCCATAGCCGGCGATAGCACCCCAAAGCGCATCCGGTAAACGCTCCGGCAGGCAAATCTGGTGATAAAGCAGACCACCCCACAGTAATGGACAAGTAAACCGGTCAGGCAGCAGACCGGTACGCGCGTCGTATATGCCAAGTAATAAAGAGAACGACGTATAAAAAATGAGAAAGGGGAGGGCAACAAACATAAGCAAATCCTCGTCAAGGTTTGTGCTCACCTTTATAGATTTATGCGACAGCGACAACGACGTATTGCCAGGTTTGCCTGATGCCTTCCAAAGAAAAGATGCGCGTTGCCATCCCATGCGTACCATCTGGAATCATGCTCGCATAAGAATAAAGCGCTTAATTTCTATCCGACACTTGCGTCAGGCTGAGATTTACGTATAATGCGCGGGCTTGTCGTAATTGACGGCAGGTTCGATTTGAACCTCGAATAGCCGATTTGGCTATTTAACAATGCTCCCAATCGGGGAGCTACGTAAGAACGGTTACACTCTCCCATCAATCGTAATGGGTGTGAGGAGTAATCATTTTCGTTTATAAAATAATTGGAGCTCTGGTCTCATGCAGAACCAAAGAATCCGTATCCGCCTGAAAGCGTTTGATCATCGTCTGATCGATCAATCAACCGCGGAAATCGTCGAGACTGCCAAGCGCACTGGTGCGCAGGTTCGCGGTCCGATCCCGCTGCCGACCCGCAAAGAGCGCTTTACCGTTCTGATCTCTCCGCACGTTAACAAAGATGCGCGCGATCAGTACGAAATTCGCACTCACAAGCGTCTGGTTGACATCGTTGAGCCAACCGAGAAAACCGTTGATGCTCTGATGCGTCTGGACCTGGCTGCCGGTGTAGACGTGCAGATCAGCCTGGGTTAATCAGGTCATCGAGCGATTGAGAGGTTGATACAATGATTGGTTTAGTCGGTAAAAAAGTGGGTATGACCCGCATCTTCACTGAAGATGGCGTCTCTATCCCAGTAACCGTAATCGAAGTTGAAGCAAACCGTGTTACTCAGGTTAAAGACCTGGCTAACGATGGCTACCGCGCTGTTCAGGTTACTACGGGTGCTAAAAAAGCTAACCGTGTCACCAAGCCGGAAGCGGGTCACTTTGCTAAAGCTGGCGTAGAAGCTGGCCGTGGTCTGTGGGAATTCCGTCTGGCTGAAGGCGAAGAATACACCGTAGGTCAGAGCATCAGCGTTGAACTGTTTGCTGACGTTAAAAAAGTTGACGTAACCGGTACCTCTAAAGGTAAAGGTTTCGCTGGTACCGTTAAGCGCTGGAACTTCCGTACCCAGGACGCTACTCACGGTAACTCCTTGTCTCACCGCGTTCCGGGTTCTATCGGTCAGAACCAGACTCCGGGCAAAGTGTTCAAAGGCAAGAAAATGGCAGGTCAGATGGGTAATGAGCGCGTAACCGTTCAGAGCCTTGACGTAGTACGCGTTGACGCTGAGCGCAACCTGCTGCTGGTTAAGGGTGGTGTTCCGGGTGCAACCGGTTGCGACCTGATCGTTAAACCAGCTGTGAAGGCGTAAGGGGATAGCAATGGAATTAGTATTGAAAGACGCGCAGAGCGCGCTGACTGTTTCCGAAACTACCTTCGGTCGTGATTTCAACGAAGCGCTGGTTCACCAGGTTGTTGTTGCTTATGCAGCTGGTGCTCGTCAGGGTACTCGTGCTCAGAAGACTCGTGCTGAAGTAACTGGTTCCGGTAAAAAACCGTGGCGCCAGAAAGGCACTGGCCGTGCGCGTTCAGGTTCTATCAAGAGCCCGATCTGGCGTTCCGGTGGCGTGACCTTCGCTGCTCGTCCGCAGGACCACAGTCAAAAAGTTAACAAGAAGATGTACCGCGGCGCGCTGAAAAGCATCCTGTCCGAACTGGTACGTCAGGATCGTCTGATCGTTGTCGAAAAGTTCTCTGTAGAAGCGCCGAAAACTAAGCTGCTGGCACAGAAACTGAAAGACATGGCTCTGGAAGATGTGCTGATCATCACCGGTGAGCTGGACGAGAACCTGTTCCTGGCCGCACGTAACCTGCACAAGGTTGACGTACGCGATGCGACTGGTATCGACCCGGTTAGCCTGATCGCCTTCGACAAAGTCGTAATGACTGCTGATGCTGTTAAGCAAGTTGAGGAGATGCTGGCATGATTCGTGAAGAACGTCTGCTGAAGGTGCTGCGCGCACCGCACGTTTCTGAAAAAGCGTCTACTGCGATGGAAAAAACTAACACCATCGTTCTCAAAGTTGCTAAAGACGCGACCAAAGCAGAAATCAAAGCTGCTGTGCAGAAACTGTTTGAAGTCGAAGTCGAAGTCGTTAACACCCTGGTCGTTAAAGGGAAAGTTAAACGTCACGGACAGCGTATCGGTCGTCGTAGCGACTGGAAAAAAGCTTACGTCACCCTGAAAGAAGGCCAGAATCTGGACTTCGTCGGCGGCGCTGAGTAAGTCGGAGGAGTAATACAATGGCAGTTGTTAAATGTAAACCGACATCTCCGGGTCGTCGCCACGTCGTTAAAGTGGTCAACCCAGAGCTGCACAAGGGCAAACCTTTTGCTCCGCTGGTTGAAAAAAACAGCAAATCCGGTGGTCGTAACAACAATGGCCGTATCACCACTCGTCATATCGGTGGTGGTCACAAACAGGCTTATCGTATTGTTGACTTCAAACGCAACAAAGACGGTATCCCGGCAGTTGTTGAACGTCTTGAGTACGATCCGAACCGTTCCGCGAACATCGCGCTGGTTCTGTACAAAGACGGCGAACGCCGTTACATCCTGGCCCCGAAAGGCCTGAAAGCTGGCGACCAGATTCAGTCTGGCGTTGATGCTGCAATCAAAGCAGGCAACACCCTGCCGATGCGCAATATCCCGGTTGGTTCTACCGTTCATAACGTAGAAATGAAACCAGGTAAAGGCGGTCAGCTGGCGCGTTCCGCTGGTACTTACGTTCAGATCGTTGCTCGCGATGGCGCTTATGTCACCCTGCGTCTGCGTTCTGGTGAAATGCGTAAAGTCGAAGCAGACTGCCGTGCAACCCTGGGCGAAGTTGGCAATGCTGAGCATATGCTGCGCGTTCTGGGTAAAGCAGGTGCTGCACGCTGGCGTGGCGTTCGTCCTACCGTTCGCGGTACTGCGATGAACCCAGTAGACCACCCACATGGTGGTGGTGAAGGTCGTAACTTTGGTAAGCACCCGGTAACTCCGTGGGGCGTTCAGACCAAAGGTAAGAAGACCCGCAGCAACAAGCGTACTGATAAATTCATCGTACGTCGCCGTAGCAAATAATTTTAGAGGATAAGCCATGCCACGTTCTCTCAAGAAAGGTCCTTTTATTGACCTGCACTTGCTGAAGAAGGTAGAGAAAGCGGTGGAAAGCGGAGACAAGAAGCCCCTGCGCACCTGGTCCCGTCGTTCAACGATCTTTCCTAACATGATCGGTTTGACCATCGCTGTCCATAATGGTCGTCAGCACGTTCCGGTATTTGTTTCCGACGAAATGGTCGGTCACAAACTGGGTGAATTCGCACCGACTCGTACTTATCGCGGCCACGCTGCTGATAAAAAAGCGAAGAAGAAATAAGGTAGGAGGAAGAGATGGAAACTATCGCTAAACATCGCCATGCTCGTTCTTCTGCTCAGAAGGTTCGCCTTGTTGCTGACCTGATTCGCGGTAAGAAAGTGTCGCAGGCTCTGGATATTCTGACCTACACCAACAAGAAAGCGGCTGTACTGGTCAAGAAAGTTCTGGAATCTGCCATTGCTAACGCTGAACACAACGATGGCGCTGACATTGACGATCTGAAAGTTACGAAAATTTTCGTAGACGAAGGCCCGAGCATGAAGCGCATTATGCCGCGTGCAAAAGGTCGTGCAGATCGCATCCTGAAGCGCACCAGCCACATCACTGTGGTTGTGTCCGATCGCTGAGACTCTGGAGACTAGCAATGGGTCAGAAAGTACATCCTAATGGTATTCGCCTGGGTATTGTAAAACCATGGAACTCTACCTGGTTTGCGAACACCAAAGAATTCGCTGACAACCTGGACAGCGATTTTAAAGTACGTCAGTACCTGACGAAGGAACTGGCTAAAGCGTCTGTATCTCGTATCGTTATCGAGCGTCCGGCTAAGAGCATCCGTGTGACTATTCACACCGCTCGCCCGGGTATCGTTATCGGTAAAAAAGGTGAAGACGTAGAAAAACTGCGTAAGGTCGTAGCGGATATCGCTGGCGTTCCTGCACAGATCAACATCGCCGAAGTTCGTAAACCTGAACTGGACGCTAAACTGGTTGCTGACAGCATCACTTCTCAGCTGGAACGTCGCGTTATGTTCCGTCGTGCGATGAAGCGTGCTGTACAGAACGCCATGCGTCTGGGCGCTAAAGGTATCAAAGTTGAAGTTAGCGGCCGTCTGGGCGGCGCGGAAATCGCACGTACCGAATGGTACCGCGAAGGTCGCGTACCGCTGCACACTCTGCGTGCTGACATCGACTACAACACCTCTGAAGCGCACACCACTTATGGTGTAATCGGCGTTAAAGTGTGGATCTTCAAAGGCGAGATCCTGGGTGGTATGGCTGCTGTTGAACAACCGGAAAAACCGGCTGCTCAACCGAAAAAGCAGCAGCGTAAAGGCCGTAAATAAGGAGCGTCGCTGATGTTACAACCAAAGCGTACAAAATTCCGTAAAATGCACAAAGGCCGCAACCGTGGTCTGGCTGCAGGCGCGGATGTTAGCTTCGGCAGCTTCGGCCTGAAAGCTGTTGGCCGTGGTCGTCTGACTGCCCGTCAGATCGAAGCAGCACGTCGTGCTATGACCCGTGCAGTTAAGCGTCAAGGTAAGATCTGGATCCGTGTATTCCCGGACAAACCGATCACTGAAAAGCCGCTGGCAGTGCGTATGGGTAAAGGTAAAGGTAACGTGGAGTATTGGGTTGCCTTGATTCAGCCGGGTAAAGTCCTGTATGAAATGGACGGCGTACCGGAAGAGCTGGCCCGTGAAGCATTCAAGCTGGCAGCAGCGAAACTGCCGATTAAAACCACCTTTGTAACTAAGACGGTGATGTAATGAAAGCAAAAGAGCTGCGTGAGAAGAGCGTTGAAGAGCTGAACACCGAGCTACTGAACCTGCTGCGTGAGCAGTTCAACCTGCGTATGCAGGCTGCAAGTGGCCAGCTGCAACAGTCTCACCTGTTGAAGCAAGTGCGTCGTGATGTCGCACGCGTTAAGACTTTACTGACTGAGAAGGCGGGTGCGTAATGACCGATAAAATCCGTACTCTGCAAGGTCGCGTGGTTAGCGACAAAATGGAGAAATCCATTGTTGTTGCTATCGAACGTTTTGTGAAACACCCGATCTACGGTAAATTCATCAAGCGTACGACCAAAATGCACGTACATGACGAGAACAACGAATGCGGTATCGGCGACGTGGTTGAAATCCGCGAATGCCGTCCGCTGTCCAAGACCAAATCCTGGACTCTGGTTCGCGTTGTAGAGAAAGCGGTTCTGTAATACAGTACGCATTCTCAACGAATAAACGGCTCAGCGATGGGCCGTTTATTTTTTCTACCCATATCTGATTTGCGGTGTTATAATGCCGCGCCCTCGATATGGGGTTTTTTTAACGACCTGATTTTCGGGTCTCAGTAGTAGTTGACATTAGCGGAGCACTAAAATGATCCAAGAACAGACTATGCTGAACGTCGCCGACAACTCCGGTGCACGTCGCGTAATGTGTATCAAGGTTCTGGGTGGCTCGCACCGTCGCTACGCAGGCGTAGGCGACATCATTAAGATCACCATCAAAGAAGCGATTCCGCGTGGTAAGGTCAAAAAAGGTGATGTGCTGAAGGCGGTAGTGGTGCGCACCAAGAAGGGTGTTCGTCGCCCGGACGGTTCTGTCATTCGCTTCGATGGTAATGCATGCGTTATTTTAAACAATAACAGCGAGCAGCCTATCGGTACGCGTATTTTTGGGCCGGTAACTCGTGAACTTCGTAACGAGAAGTTCATGAAAATTATCTCTCTGGCACCAGAAGTACTCTAAGGAGCGAATCATGGCAGCGAAAATCCGTCGTGATGACGAAGTTATCGTGTTAACCGGTAAAGATAAAGGTAAACGCGGTAAAGTTAAGAATGTCCTGTCTTCCGGCAAGGTCATTGTTGAAGGTATCAACCTGGTTAAGAAACACCAGAAGCCGGTTCCGGCTCTGAACCAACCGGGCGGCATCGTTGAAAAAGAAGCTGCAATTCAGGTTTCTAACGTTGCAATCTTCAATGCGGCAACCGGCAAGGCTGACCGTGTAGGCTTTAGATTCGAAGACGGCAAAAAAGTCCGTTTCTTCAAGTCTAACAGCGAAACTATCAAGTAATTTGGAGTAGTACGATGGCGAAACTGCATGATTACTACAAAGACGAAGTAGTTAACAAACTCATGACTGAGTTTAACTACAATTCTGTCATGCAAGTCCCTCGGGTCGAGAAGATCACCCTGAACATGGGTGTTGGTGAAGCGATCGCTGACAAGAAACTGCTGGATAACGCAGCAGCAGACCTGACAGCAATCTCCGGTCAAAAACCGTTGATCACCAAAGCACGCAAATCTGTTGCAGGCTTCAAAATCCGTCAGGGCTATCCGATCGGCTGTAAAGTAACTCTGCGTGGCGAACGCATGTGGGAGTTCTTTGAGCGCCTGATCACTATTGCTGTTCCTCGTATCCGTGACTTCCGTGGCTTGTCCGCTAAGTCATTCGACGGTCGTGGTAACTACAGCATGGGTGTCCGTGAGCAGATCATCTTCCCAGAAATCGACTACGATAAAGTCGACCGCGTTCGTGGTTTGGATATTACCATTACCACTACTGCGAAATCTGACGAAGAAGGCCGTGCTCTGCTGGCTGCCTTTGACTTCCCGTTCCGCAAGTAAGGTAGGGTTACTAAATGGCTAAGCAATCAATGAAAGCACGCGAAGTAAAACGCGTAGCTTTAGCTGATAAATACTTCGCGAAACGCGCTGAACTGAAAGCGATCATCTCTGATGTGAACGCAACCGACGAAGATCGTTGGAATGCGGTTCTTAAGCTGCAGACTCTGCCGCGTGATTCCAGCCCGTCACGTCAGCGTAACCGCTGCCGTCAAACTGGTCGTCCGCACGCTTTCCTGCGGAAGTTCGGGTTGAGCCGTATTAAGGTCCGTGAAGCCGCTATGCGCGGTGAAATTCCGGGTCTGAAAAAGGCTAGCTGGTAATTGTCACCAATTGAATCACGGGAGTAAAGACAGATGAGCATGCAAGATCCGATCGCGGATATGCTGACCCGTATCCGTAACGGTCAGGCCGCGAACAAAGCTGCGGTCACCATGCCTTCCTCCAAGCTGAAAGTGGCAATTGCCAACGTGCTGAAGGAAGAAGGTTTTATTGAAGATTTTAAAGTTGAAGGCGACACCAAGCCGGAACTGGAACTGACTCTTAAGTATTTCCAGGGTAAAGCTGTTGTAGAAAGCATTCAGCGTGTCAGCCGCCCAGGTCTGCGCATCTACAAACGTAAAGATGAGCTGCCGAAAGTTATGGCCGGTCTGGGTATCGCAGTTGTTTCTACCTCTAAAGGTGTTATGACTGATCGTGCAGCGCGCCAGGCTGGTCTTGGTGGCGAAATTATCTGCTACGTAGCCTAATCGGAGGAAAAAATGTCTCGTGTTGCTAAAGCACCGGTCGTTGTTCCTGCCGGCGTTGATGTCAAAATCAACGGTCAGGTTATTACGATCAAAGGTAAAAACGGCGAGCTGACTCGTACTCTCAACGATGCTGTTGAAGTTAAACATGCAGATAATGCACTGACCTTCGGTCCGCGTGATGGTTACGCAGACGGTTGGGCACAGGCTGGTACCGCGCGTGCCCTGCTGAACTCAATGGTTATCGGTGTTACCGAAGGCTTCACTAAGAAGCTGCAGCTGGTTGGTGTAGGTTATCGTGCAGCGGTTAAAGGGAATGTAGTAAACCTGTCTTTAGGTTTCTCTCACCCGGTTGACCATCAGCTGCCGGCAGGTATTACTGCTGAATGTCCGACTCAAACTGAAATCGTGCTGAAAGGCGCTGATAAGCAGGTGATCGGCCAGGTTGCAGCAGATCTGCGCGCCTACCGTCGTCCTGAGCCTTACAAAGGCAAGGGTGTTCGTTACGCCGACGAAGTCGTGCGTACCAAAGAGGCTAAGAAGAAGTAAGGTAACACTATGGATAAGAAATCTGCTCGTATCCGTCGTGCGACCCGCGCACGCCGCAAGCTCAAAGAGCTGGGCGCAACTCGCCTGGTGGTACATCGTACCCCGCGTCATATTTACGCACAGGTAATTGCACCGAACGGTTCTGAAGTTCTGGTAGCTGCTTCTACTGTAGAAAAAGCTATCGCTGAACAACTGAAGTACACCGGTAACAAAGACGCGGCTGCAGCTGTGGGTAAAGCTGTCGCTGAACGCGCTCTGGAAAAAGGCATCAAAGATGTGTCCTTTGACCGTTCCGGGTTCCAATATCATGGTCGTGTCCAGGCACTGGCAGATGCTGCCCGTGAAGCTGGCCTTCAGTTCTAAGGTAGAGGTGTAAGATGGCTCACATCGAAAAACAAGCTGGCGAACTGCAGGAAAAGCTGATCGCGGTAAACCGCGTATCTAAAACCGTTAAAGGTGGTCGTATTTTCTCCTTCACAGCTCTGACTGTAGTAGGCGATGGTAACGGTCGCGTAGGTTTTGGTTACGGTAAAGCGCGTGAAGTTCCAGCAGCGATCCAGAAAGCGATGGAAAAAGCCCGTCGCAATATGATTAACGTCGCGCTGAACAACGGCACCCTGCAGCACCCGGTTAAAGGTGTTCACACGGGGTCTCGTGTATTCATGCAGCCAGCTTCCGAAGGTACCGGTATCATCGCCGGTGGTGCAATGCGCGCCGTTCTGGAAGTTGCTGGGGTTCATAACGTTCTGGCTAAAGCATACGGTTCCACCAACCCGATCAACGTGGTTCGTGCAACTATTGATGGCCTGGAAAATATGAATTCTCCAGAAATGGTCGCTGCCAAGCGTGGTAAATCCGTTGAAGAAATTCTGGGGAAATAAACCATGGCAAAGACTATTAAAATTACTCAAACCCGCAGTGCAATCGGTCGTCTGCCGAAACACAAGGCAACGCTGCTTGGCCTGGGTCTGCGTCGTATTGGCCACACCGTAGAGCGCGAGGATACTCCTGCTGTTCGTGGTATGGTCAACGCGGTTTCCTTCATGGTTAAAGTTGAGGAGTAAGAGATGCGTTTAAATACTCTGTCTCCGGCCGAAGGCTCCAAAAAGGCGGGTAAACGCCTGGGTCGTGGTATCGGTTCTGGCCTCGGTAAAACCGGTGGTCGTGGTCACAAAGGTCAGAAGTCTCGTTCTGGCGGTGGCGTACGTCGCGGTTTCGAGGGTGGTCAGATGCCTCTGTACCGTCGTCTGCCGAAATTCGGCTTCACTTCTCGCAAAGCAGCGATTACAGCCGAAGTTCGTCTGTCTGACCTGGCGAAAGTAGAAGGCGGCGTTGTAGACCTGAACACGCTGAAAGCGGCAAACATTATCGGTATCCAGATCGAGTTCGCGAAAGTGATCCTGGCTGGCGAAGTCACTACTCCGGTAACTGTTCGTGGCCTGCGTGTTACTAAAGGCGCTCGTGCTGCTATCGAAGCTGCTGGCGGTAAAATCGAGGAATAAGTAGCAGATGGCTAAACAACCGGGATTAGATTTTCAAAGTGCCAAAGGTGGCTTAGGTGAGCTGAAACGCAGACTGCTGTTTGTTATCGGCGCGCTGATTGTGTTCCGTATTGGCTCTTTTATTCCGATCCCTGGTATTGATGCCGCTGTACTTGCCAAACTGCTTGAGCAACAGCGAGGCACCATCATTGAAATGTTTAACATGTTCTCTGGTGGTGCTCTCAGCCGTGCTTCTATCTTTGCCCTGGGGATCATGCCGTATATTTCGGCGTCGATCATTATCCAGCTGTTGACGGTGGTTCATCCAACGCTGGCAGAAATTAAGAAAGAAGGGGAGTCTGGTCGTCGTAAGATCAGCCAGTACACCCGTTACGGTACTCTGGTGCTGGCGATATTCCAGTCGATCGGTATTGCTACCGGTTTGCCGAATATGCCTGGTATGCAGGGCCTGGTGATGAATCCAGGCTTTGCATTCTATTTCACCGCTGTTGTAAGTCTGGTTACAGGAACCATGTTCCTGATGTGGCTCGGCGAACAGATTACTGAGCGCGGTATCGGTAACGGTATCTCAATCATCATCTTCGCTGGTATCGTTGCGGGACTCCCGCCAGCCATTGCCCATACTATCGAGCAAGCGCGTCAAGGCGACCTGCACTTCCTCGTGTTGCTGTTGGTTGCAGTATTAGTATTTGCAGTGACGTTCTTTGTAGTATTCGTTGAACGTGGTCAACGCCGTATTGTGGTAAACTACGCCAAACGTCAGCAAGGTCGTCGTGTCTATGCTGCACAGAGCACACATTTACCGCTGAAAGTGAATATGGCGGGGGTAATCCCGGCAATCTTCGCTTCCAGTATTATTCTGTTCCCGGCGACCATCGCGTCATGGTTCGGGGGCGGTACTGGTTGGAACTGGCTGACAACAATTTCGCTGTATTTGCAGCCTGGGCAACCGCTTTATGTGTTACTCTATGCGTCTGCAATCATCTTCTTCTGTTTCTTCTACACGGCGTTGGTTTTCAACCCGCGTGAAACAGCAGATAACCTGAAGAAGTCCGGTGCATTTGTACCAGGAATTCGTCCGGGAGAGCAAACGGCGAAGTATATCGATAAAGTAATGACCCGCCTGACCCTGGTTGGTGCGCTGTATATTACCTTTATCTGCCTGATCCCGGAGTTCATGCGTGATGCAATGAAAGTGCCGTTCTACTTCGGTGGGACCTCACTGCTTATCGTTGTTGTCGTGATTATGGACTTTATGGCTCAAGTGCAAACTCTGATGATGTCCAGTCAGTATGAGTCTGCATTGAAGAAGGCGAACCTGAAAGGCTACGGCCGTTAATTGGTCGCCTGAGAAGTTACGGAGAGTAAAAATGAAAGTTCGTGCTTCCGTCAAGAAATTATGCCGTAACTGCAAAATCGTTAAGCGTGATGGTGTCATCCGTGTGATTTGCAGTGCCGAGCCGAAGCATAAACAGCGCCAAGGCTGATTTTTTCGCATATTTTTCTTGCAAAGTTGGGTTGAGCTGGCTAGATTAGCCAGCCAATCTTTTGTATGTCTGTACGTTTCCATTTGAGTATCCTGAAAACGGGCTTTTCAGCATGGTACGTACATATTAAATAGTAGGAGTGCATAGTGGCCCGTATAGCAGGCATTAACATTCCTGATCAGAAACACGCCGTGATCGCGTTAACTTCGATCTACGGTGTCGGCAAGACCCGTTCTAAAGCCATCCTGGCTGCAGCGGGTATCGCTGAAAATGTTAAGATCAGTGAGCTGTCTGAAGAACAAATCGACACGCTGCGTGACGAAGTTGCCAAATTTGTCGTTGAAGGTGATCTGCGCCGTGAAATCAGCATGAGCATCAAGCGCCTGATGGATCTTGGTTGCTATCGCGGTTTGCGTCATCGTCGTGGTCTCCCGGTTCGCGGTCAGCGTACCAAGACCAACGCTCGTACCCGTAAGGGTCCGCGCAAACCGATCAAGAAATAATCGGGGTGATTGAATAATGGCAAAGGCACCAGTTCGCGCACGTAAACGTGTAAGAAAACAAGTCTCTGACGGCGTGGCTCATATCCATGCTTCTTTCAACAACACCATCGTGACTATTACCGATCGTCAGGGTAATGCGCTGGGTTGGGCAACAGCCGGTGGTTCCGGTTTCCGTGGTTCTCGCAAATCCACTCCGTTTGCAGCTCAGGTTGCAGCAGAGCGTTGCGCTGACGCCGTGAAAGAATACGGTATCAAGAATCTGGAAGTTATGGTTAAAGGTCCGGGTCCAGGCCGCGAATCTACTATTCGTGCTCTGAACGCCGCTGGTTTCCGCATCACTAATATTACTGATGTGACTCCGATCCCTCATAACGGTTGTCGTCCGCCGAAAAAACGTCGCGTATAACGCTTCGTTTTCCAGGTTAGTTGGAGAAAGAAAATGGCAAGATATTTGGGTCCTAAGCTCAAGCTGAGCCGTCGTGAGGGCACCGACTTATTCCTTAAGTCTGGCGTTCGCGCGATCGATACCAAGTGTAAAATTGAACAAGCTCCTGGCCAGCACGGTGCGCGTAAGCCGCGTCTGTCTGACTATGGTGTGCAGTTGCGTGAAAAGCAAAAAGTTCGCCGCATTTACGGTGTGCTGGAGCGTCAGTTCCGTAACTACTACAAAGAAGCAGCACGTCTGAAAGGCAACACCGGTGAAAACCTGTTGGCTCTGCTGGAAGGTCGTCTGGACAACGTTGTATACCGTATGGGCTTCGGCGCCACTCGTGCAGAAGCACGTCAGTTGGTTAGCCATAAAGCAATTATGGTAAACGGTCGTGTTGTTAACATCGCTTCTTATCAGGTTAGTCCGAATGACGTTGTTAGCATTCGTGAGAAAGCGAAGAAGCAGTCTCGCGTGAAAGCCGCTCTGGAGCTGGCTGAGCAGCGTGAAAAGCCAACCTGGCTGGAAGTTGATGCTGGCAAGATGGAAGGTACGTACAAGCGTAAGCCTGAGCGTTCTGATCTGTCTGCGGACATTAACGAACACCTGATCGTCGAGCTTTACTCCAAGTAAAGCTTAGTACCAAAGAGAGGACACAATGCAGGGTTCTGTGACAGAGTTTCTAAAACCGCGCCTGGTAGATATCGAGCAAGTGAGTTCGACGCACGCCAAGGTGACCCTTGAGCCTTTAGAGCGTGGCTTCGGCCATACTCTGGGTAACGCACTGCGCCGTATTCTGCTCTCATCGATGCCGGGTTGCGCGGTGACCGAGGTTGAGATTGATGGTGTACTACATGAGTACAGCACCAAAGAAGGCGTTCAGGAAGACATCCTGGAAATCCTGCTCAACCTGAAAGGGCTGGCGGTGAGAGTTCAGGGTAAAGATGAAGTTATTCTTACCTTGAATAAATCTGGCATTGGCCCTGTGACTGCAGCCGATATCACCCATGATGGGGATGTCGAAATCGTCAAGCCGCAGCACGTGATCTGCCACCTGACCGATGAAAACGCGTCTATTAGTATGCGTATCAAAGTTCAGCGCGGTCGTGGTTATGTGCCGGCTTCTACCCGAATTCATTCGGAAGAAGATGAGCGCCCAATCGGCCGTCTGCTGGTCGACGCCTGCTACAGCCCTGTAGAGCGTATTGCCTACAATGTTGAAGCAGCGCGTGTAGAACAGCGTACCGACCTGGACAAGCTGGTCATCGAAATGGAAACCAACGGCACAATCGATCCTGAAGAGGCGATTCGTCGTGCGGCAACCATCCTGGCTGAACAACTGGAAGCTTTCGTTGATTTACGTGATGTACGTCAACCGGAAGTGAAAGAAGAGAAACCAGAATTCGATCCGATCCTGCTGCGCCCTGTTGACGATCTGGAATTGACTGTCCGCTCTGCTAACTGCCTCAAGGCAGAAGCTATCCACTATATCGGTGATCTGGTACAGCGTACCGAGGTTGAGCTTCTTAAGACGCCTAACCTGGGTAAAAAATCTCTTACCGAGATTAAAGACGTGCTGGCTTCCCGTGGACTGTCTCTGGGTATGCGCCTGGAAAACTGGCCACCGGCAAGCATCGCTGACGAGTAACCGGATCACAGGTTAAGGTTTTACTGAGAAGGATAAGGTCATGCGCCATCGTAAGAGTGGTCGTCAACTGAACCGCAACAGCAGCCATCGCCAGGCTATGTTCCGCAACATGGCAGGTTCACTGGTTCGTCATGAAATCATCAAGACGACCCTGCCTAAAGCGAAAGAGCTGCGTCGCGTAGTTGAGCCGCTGATTACTCTTGCCAAGACTGATAGCGTTGCTAATCGTCGTCTGGCATTCGCCCGTACTCGTGATAACGAGATCGTGGCAAAACTGTTTAACGAGCTGGGCCCGCGTTTCGCGAGCCGCGCCGGTGGTTACACTCGCATTCTGAAGTGTGGCTTCCGTGCAGGCGACAACGCGCCGATGGCATACATCGAGCTGGTTGATCGTTCAGAGAAAACAGAAGCTGCTGCAGAGTAATCTGTAGTAACGTAAAAAAACCCGCTTCGGCGGGTTTTTTTATACCCTCCTGAACCGCACATATCTACAATAATTGTATTCTTTTCGTTCAATCCCTGGAGCGACACATGTGGTTACTTGACCAGTGGGCAGAGCGTCATATTATCGAGGCACAGCGTAAAGGCGAGTTTGATAATTTGCCTGGCCGCGGCGAGCCGCTTATTCTGGATGATGATTCTCATGTGCCGGCGGAACTTCGTGTGGGTTATCGCTTACTCAAGAATGCGGGCTGTCTTCCCCCTGAACTGGAGCAGCGCAGAGACGCTATTCAGTTACTTGATATCCTCAACAGTATCCGGGAAGATGACCCTCGATACCATCAGGTTAGTCGCCAGCTCTCCCTGCTTGAACTAAAACTTCGGCAGGCTGGGTTGAGTACCGACTTTTTACACGGTGAGTATGCAGAAAAACTGCTGCATAAAATCAACGATAATTAACGGAGCTTGTATGTATCGCATTGGTGAGCTGGCAAAGCTGGCAGACGTAACGCCTGATACCATTCGCTACTATGAAAAACAGCAGATGATGGATCATGAGGTACGTACTGAAGGCGGGTTTCGTCTATATACCGAAAACGATCTGCAGCGTCTCAAGTTTATTCGTTATGCGCGACAGTTGGGTTTCACGCTCGACTCGATCCGCGAGCTTTTATCGATCCGAATTGATCCTGAGCACCATACCTGTCAGGAATCAAAAAGTATTGTGCAAGAGCGATTGCAGGAGGTTGAAGCCAGGATTGCGGAACTGCAAACGATGCAGCGTTCGTTACAAAGGCTTAATGATGCTTGTTGCGGAACGGCCCACAGTAGCGTCTATTGTTCCATTCTGGAAGCCCTGGAGCAGGGGGCCAGTGGGGCGAAATCAGGATGTTGATTTATTGAACCGGCGGGGCTACACTCGCGCCGTTAATTTATACAATCGGGAGACATTATGAGTCGTTATCAACATAAGAAAGGGCAGATAAAGGACAATGCCATCGAGGCATTACTGCACGATCCCCTTTTCAGGCAACGCGTTGAAAAAAATAAGAAAGGCAAAGGAAGTTATCTGCGTAAAGGTAAACACGGTAATCGAGGGAACTGGGAGGCCAGTGGCAAGAAAGTAAGTGACTTTTTTACCACTGGCCTTCTGCTTATTAAGAACGGTTATTTTGTTCTTTCAGCAGATCGCGGATTTCGCCCAATAACACTTCCTCTTTAGAAGGCGCTGGCGGAGCTGCCGGCTCTTCTGCTTTTTTACGGTTGAGTCTGTTGATAAGCTTAATGGCAACAAAGATAGCAAAGGCCACAATCACAAAATCAAATACGTTCTGGATAAACACGCCGTAATGCATGACGACCGCCGGAATATCTCCCTGCGCTTCGCGTAACGTAAAAGCAAATTGTTTAAAGTCGATCCCGCCGATTAACAATCCCAACGGCGGCATAATGATATCGGCAACCAGTGAAGAAACAATCTTACCGAATGCCGCGCCAATAATGACACCCACTGCCAAATCCACAACATTCCCGCGCATCGCGAATTCGCGAAATTCTTTAATAAAACTCATTTTTATTCTCCCTATGCAGCTGACGTTATAAGTTTAACAAATGCTAAGGCATTTTCCATTTACGGCTTCTGTTTAGCGAAATAAATTAAACCTTGATAAATAAAGGGAATTAAAAAGGGCGCTGAATGAGCGCCCTTTTTAATTAGAGGAAGAAAGGACTTGGCTGGAACAGACGTTCGACGTCGGTAATAAACTTTTTATCGGTCAAAAACATAATGACGTGATCGCCTTGTTCAATGCGCAAATTGTCATTAGCAATCATGACATCATTACCGCGAACGACCGCGCCAATAATGGTGCCTGGTGGCAGTTTTATTTCGTCAATGACGCGGCCAACCACGCGGGAAGTGCTTTCATCGCCGTGCGCGACGGCTTCGATGGCTTCGGCAACCCCGCGACGTAGTGAGGAAACGCCGACGATATCCGCTTTACGCACATGGCTCAATAATGCAGAGATGGTGGCCTGCTGCGGAGAAATCGCAATATCTATAACGCTACCCTGCACAAGATCGACATAAGCGCGGCGTTGGATCAGCACCATCACTTTTTTGGCGCCCATCCGCTTGGCCAACATCGCGGACATGATATTGGCTTCATCATCGTTAGTGACCGCGATAAAGAGATCGACCTGATCAATATGCTCCTCCGCCAGCAATTCCTGATCGGAAGCGTCGCCAAAAAAGACGATCGTGTTTTGCAGTTTCTCAGCCAGTTCTGCGGCGCGTTGTTGATCGCGTTCGATCAATTTAACGCTATAGTCTTTTTCCAGACGCCTTGCCAGCCCGGCGCCGATATTGCCGCCGCCCACCAGCATGATGCGCTTGTAGGGTTTTTCCAGACGCTGTAATTCGCTCATTACTGCACGGATATGCTGTGAAGCCGCAATAAAGAAGACTTCATCCCCTGCTTCCACGATAGTCGAGCCCTGAGGACGGATTGGTCTGTCATGACGGAAAATTGCGGCAACGCGAGTATCGATATGCGGCATATGTTCTCGCATTGTCGAGAGCGCGTTACCTATTAGTGGACCGCCATAGTAGGCTTTTACTACTGCCAGACTGACTTTCCCTTCAGCAAAGTTTACAACCTGTAATGCTCCCGGATACTCGATCAGACGATAAATATTATCGATAACCAACTGCTCCGGCGCGATCAGATGATCAATCGGAACCGCTTCAGAATGAAAGAGTTTATCCGCATCGCGAACATAGTCCGGGGATCGAATGCGGGCGATACGGTTTGGAGTGTTGAAGAGTGAATAGGCTACCTGGCAGGCAACCATATTAGTTTCATCTGAACTGGTGACAGCGACCAGCATATCCGCATCGTCAGCGCCCGCTTCGCGCAACACGCGGGGATGCGAACCATGCCCCTGAACTACGCGTAGATCGAACTTATCTTGCAAACTGCGTAACCGTTCGCCGTTGGTATCAACCACCGTGATGTCGTTGTTTTCGCCGACCAGGTTTTCCGCCAGTGTTCCGCCAACTTGCCCTGCGCCCAGTATGATAATTTTCATCAGTCGTGGCCCGTTATCTCATCACTTCTTGATTAGCTTAGCGTAAAAGAACCCATCACCTTCTTCGCCGCCCGGCAGATTTTGCTGTCCTGGCTGATCAGGTGTTCCCGTTTCGCTGAGCGCGGCATCGGGAGTGCGTTGCAAAAAGGTTTTGATCTGATCGCGGTTTTCTTCCGGCAGTACGGAACAGGTGGCGTAAACCAGCGTCCCGCCAGGCTTCAGGCGCGGCCAGACGGCATCAAGAATTTCCGCCTGTAATTGCGCCAGTTCCGCGATATCGCGATCGCGACGCAGCCATTTGATATCTGGATGACGGCGAATGACGCCGGTTGCGGAGCAGGGCGCATCCAGCAGAATACGGTCAAACTGCTGCTCGCCGCACCATTGGGCGGGATAACGTCCATCCCCTTGTTTAACTGTCGCTTTCATCCCAAGACGCTTTAGGTTGTCGTAAACGCGGGAGAGTCGTTGTTCATCAATATCAACCGCCAACACGTCTGCTTCGGGGGCCACTTCGAGAATATGCGTGGTTTTACCGCCGGGCGCGGCGCACAAGTCTAAAATGTGCTCACCGTTCTGAGGAGCGAGAAAAACCGCACATCCCTGCGCAGAGGCATCCTGGACAGTTACCCAACCCTCAGCAAAACCGGGTAAAGCATGTACCGGAGCTGGCGTTTCCAGACGTACAGCGTCGGGATAATCGGGATGGGGATATCCCTTCATGCCTGCGTCTTCAAGTAAGCCAAGCCAACCGTCGCGGGTGTGGTGTGTACGATTTACACGTAGCCACATCGGTGGACGCTGGTTATTCGCTTCAATAATGTGTTGCCACTGTGTGGGGTAAGCATTTTGCAAACGCTTTACCAGCCAACCTGGATGTAAAAAGCGCGCATCGCTGGTCGCAAACTCATTAAGCAACGTTTCCTGCTGGCGCTGAAACTGGCGCAGGACGCCGTTAATTAACCCTTTCAACTGCGGACGTTTGATGGCGACCGCGCCTTCAACGGTTTCAGCCAGCGCCGCATGGGGAGGAACGCGGGTGTACAGCAACTGATAAAAGCCGACCATAATTAAGTAATGCACTGTACGCTGCTTGCCGGTCATTGGACGAGACATCAGCTTATTGATCAGCCATTCCAGCTGTGAAAGGGTGCGCAGGACGCCAAAGCACAGCTCCTGAAGTAGCGCTTTGTCTTTATCGGCGACTTTTTGTTGCAGCGGCGGGAGCACATTACTTAATGATTGTCCCTGTTCGACGACCTGTTCAACGGCCTGTGCTGCCAGACTACGTAAATTGTTTTGTTTTTTCATATGTATAAAATAAAAATGCCCGGTAACACCGGGCGTATAAAGACGTGACCGTCAGGCAAGACGGTTACCAGGAATAAACCATTCCTTGCGTGAATTTAACAGATCCTGGGCGCTCATCGCTTTTTTGCCGGCAGGCTGAAGCGAAAGCAAATTTAATATCCCCTTGCCTGTTGCAACCTGAATGCCCTGTTTCGTCGCGGCCAGAATGGTTCCCGGCAGCGACTGCGTGGCGTCCTCAATGACGGACGCCTGCCAGACTTTTACCGGCTGGCCGTCGATTTCCAGCCAGCTCATTGGCCACGGATTAAAGGCGCGAATGCAACGCTCCAGCTGTGCTGCAGAGAGAGACCAGTCAATACGCGCTTCTTCTTTACTGAGCTTTTCCGCATGAGTGACCAGCGCTTCATTCTGCGCTTCAGGCGTCGCTGTGCCGTCCGCCAGTTGTTTTAGTGTGGTAATTAACCCCTGCGGGCCAAGTTCAGCCAACTTATTATACAGTGAGCCACTGGTATCTTCTGCGGTAATCGGGCACGCAAGTTTATACAGCATGTCGCCGGTATCCAGCCCTACATCCATCTGCATAATTGTGACGCCGGTTTCCGCATCGCCTGCCCAGAGTGAGCGCTGAATAGGCGCCGCGCCGCGCCAGCGTGGAAGCAGCGAACCGTGAACATTGATACATCCGAGACGGGGCATATCCAGCACTGCCTTTGGGAGAATCAGACCATATGCTACGACAACCATGACGTCGGCATGTAAGTCAGCAACCAGATGCTGGTTTTCCTGAGGACGAAGCGACACGGGCTGGAAAACGGGCAGGCCTTTTTCTTCCGCCAGCACTTTTACCGGGCTGGGCATCAACTTTTTGCCGCGACCTGCTGGACGATCGGGTTGGGTAAATACGCCGACAACGTTATGTCCAGAAGTTAACAGCGCGTCGAGATGACGCGCTGCAAAGTCAGGTGTACCCGCAAAAATAATACGTAGTGAATCTGACACGTTGGTTCTTGTCCTTTAAGCCCGGGCGTTCAGGCGGTCGAGTTTTTCTACTTTCTGACGAATACGTTGTTGCTTCAGCGGCGACAAATAATCGATAAACAGTTTACCGACCAGATGATCCATCTCATGCTGAATGCAAATTGCCAGCAAACCATCCGCTTCAAGCTCAAACGGGTTGCCGTCGCGATCCAGTGCGCGGATTTTCACTTTCTCGGCGCGCGGCACTAAAGCACGCTGTTCCGGAATCGACAGACAGCCTTCTTCTATACCCGTTTCGCCACTTTTCTCCAGCAATTCCGGGTTAATGAGTACCAGGCGCTCGTCGCGGTTTTCCGAAACGTCAATCACGATGATCCGCTGGTGGATATCGACCTGCGTTGCGGCCAGACCGATACCTTCTTCCGCGTACATCGTTTCGAACATATCATCGACGATACGCTGAATTTCTGCATTCACTTCTTCAACCGGCTTTGCGACTTTGCGAAGGCGCTCGTCCGGAATATGTAACACTTGCAAAACTGACATAATTATCCAGAGTTGTGTTCAGGAGTTGAAAAGATTATTACCTCTATTCTAGACAAATCCCCACCTGATTGACAGCATCAGTGACCAATCGCAAAGATTGTTCAGACTGCTTGTGGCAGGGGAGGGAAAGGATGGCCCGTACCGAAATTTGGTTACGTTTAATGTACGTCGGCGACCTTTATGGCGAGGCGATGTTGAACATGGCGAATTCGCTTATTCGCCAGCCTCAGATAAATCGCACGCACCTTCAGGAGGCTGGTCTTACCGCGCGGCAAGCTGAACGTTTTTTACAGCTTCCAGCAGGTGTGCTTGATGAGACGTTACGCTGGCTTGAACTACCGCAGCACCATTTTCTGTGTGCGGATAGTGAAATTTATCCTCCCCAACTGCGTGCTATTGACGATTATCCCGGCGCTATTTTTATTGACGGCGATCCTGCCTGTCTGCATACCTGCCAACTTGCCGTCGTAGGGAGCCGGAGCCACTCCTGGTATGGAGAACGTTGGGGACGTCTGCTTTGCGAAAGCCTTGCGAAAAGCGGTTTGACGATCACCAGTGGCCTTGCCCGGGGAATTGATGGCGTAGCACACAACGCCGCGGTGAGTATGGGGGGAAAAAGTGTAGCGGTGTTAGGGAATGGCTTGGCAAAGATTTATCCTCGCCGACATGCCATGCTGGCTGAAAACTTGATTGCCGCCGGCGGCGCAGTGGTCTCAGAATTTCCGCTTTCAACGCCTCCGCTACCGCAACATTTTCCTCGCAGAAACCGCATTATCAGCGGACTGAGCAAAGGCGTGCTGGTAATCGAGGCGGCGTTGCGCAGCGGTTCGTTGGTGACGGCGCGCTGCGCGCTTGAACAGGGACGGGACGTTTTTGCATTACCAGGTCCTATCGGTAGTCCGGGAAGCGAAGGCACGCACTGGTTAATTAAACAAGGGGCTACGCTTGTGACGACGCCGGAGGATATTCTGGAAAATTTGCAATACGGCTTACACTGGTTGCCAACTACGGCGGAAAATTCACTTTATTCACTAAATCAGGATGAGGCGGCATTGCCATTTCCTGAGCTCCTGGCTAACGTAGGAGATGAGGTAACACCTGTTGACGTCGTCGCTGAACGTGCCGGCCAACCTGTGCCAGCGGTAGTGGCTCAGCTACTCGAACTGGAGTTAGCAGGATGGATCGCAGCTGTACCCGGCGGCTATGTCCGATTAAGGAGGGCAAGCCATGTTCGACGTACTAATGTATTTGTTTGAAACATACATCCATAACGAAGCCGAGCTGCGCGTGGATCAGGACAGACTGGAGCGTGATCTCACCGACGCTGGGTTTGATCGCGAAGACATCTACAATGCGCTGCTGTGGCTGGAAAAACTCGCTGACTATCAGGATGGCCTCGCGGAACCCATGCAACTTGCTTCCGACCCTCTTTCAATGCGCATTTATACGGCTGAAGAGTGTGAAAGGCTTGATGCCAGTTGCCGGGGGTTCCTGTTATTCCTTGAGCAGATTCAGGTGCTAAACCTCGAAACACGAGAAATGGTGATTGAGCGTGTGCTGGCGCTGGATACCGCAGAGTTTGACCTGGAAGACTTGAAATGGGTTATTTTGATGGTGTTATTCAACATTCCGGGCTGTGAAAACGCCTATCAGCAAATGGAAGAATTACTCTTTGAGGTAAATGAAGGTATGCTGCATTGATAGGTGTTAATGCTGCATGAGTGAATATGGCTAAATCAGCACTGTTTTCGGTGCGTAAAAATGAGCCCTGCCCGCAGTGCGGGGCCGAACTGGTAATTCGTTCCGGGAAACATGGTCCGTTTCTCGGCTGTTCTCGCTATCCGGAATGCGATTATGTTCGCCCGCTGAAAAGTCAGGCGGACGGACATATCGTTAAAATTCTGGAGGGGCAACTGTGCCCTGAGTGTGGCGCCGTGCTGGTGCTGCGTCAGGGGCGCTTTGGCATGTTCATCGGATGCAGTCAGTATCCGCAATGTGAACATACAGTGGTTATTGATAAACCGGATGAAACGGCGATTGCCTGTCCAGCCTGCCAGCAAGGACATTTGGTCCAGCGCCGTTCTCGTTACGGTAAAATCTTTCATTCCTGCGATCGCTACCCGGAATGTCAGTTCGTCATTAACTTCACACCGGTTGCGGGGGAATGCCCCGAGTGCCATTATCCGCTACTCATCGAAAAGAAAACCGCGCAGGGCGTGAAGCGCTTTTGCGCCAGTAAACAATGTGGAAAGCCGGTTCCGGTGGAATAAACAAGTGAATAATAACCTGCCAACAGGATCTATCGCCGCGGCGGTAGATCTCCTGAATAAAGAAAATGTCATCGCTTATCCAACAGAAGCCGTTTTCGGCGTCGGCTGCGATCCCGATAGTGAAACAGCCGTTACGCGCCTGCTGGCGTTAAAACAACGGCCCGTCGATAAGGGACTCATTTTGATTGCCGCCAGCTTTGAGCAGTTAAAACCTTATATTGATGACAGCATACTTACCGCCGCACAGCGTAAAGCGGTATTTGATTGCTGGCCCGGGCCGGTAACGTTTGTTTTTCCTGCGCCCGCGACAACGCCGCGGTGGCTCACGGGACGTTTTGATTCCCTGGCCGTTCGTGTTACTAATCACCCGCTGGTGGTCGCGCTATGCAATGCGTATGGCAAACCGCTGGTTTCCACCAGCGCCAATCTGAGCGGATTACCGCCATGCCGTACCGTTGAAGAGGTGCGTGCGCAATTTGGTGATGATTTTCCGGTGGTTGAAGGCGCAACGGGTGGGCGTTTAAATCCTTCAGAAATTCGCGATGCTCTGACGGGCGAACTGTTTCGACAGGGGTAATATGATGGAAACCTATGCTGTTTTTGGAAATCCGATTGCGCACAGCAAATCGCCATTTATTCATCAGCAATTTGCTCAGCAGCTAGATATTGTTCACCCCTATGGTCGCGTGCTGGCCCCTATTAATAATTTCATTAATACGCTTGATGCCTTTTTCGCGGCAGGGGGAAAAGGCGCAAACATCACAGTACCTTTTAAAGAGGAGGCGTTTGCGCGATCGGATGAGTTAACGGAACGAGCATCGCTGGCGGGAGCCGTCAATACATTAAAACGGCTGGAAGATGGTCGTTTGCTTGGCGACAATACTGACGGTATCGGTTTATTAAGCGATCTCAAACGGTTAAATTTTATCCGCCCAGGATGGCGTATTTTGCTGATTGGCGCGGGCGGCGCATCCCGGGGCGTGCTGTTACCTCTGCTTTCTTTGGATTGCGCGGTCACTATCACTAACCGTACAGCTTCACGTGCCGAAGCGTTGGCGAAAATCTTTGCTCATACCGGCAGCGTTCATGCTATGGATATGGACAAGCTGGATGGTTGTGAGTTTGACCTGATTATTAATGCGACCTCCAGCGGCATACGGGGCGAAATCCCGGCGATTCCGGCGTCACTTATTCACCCTTCCCTCTGTTGCTATGACATGTTCTATCAAAAAGGGAATACGCCATTTCTCTCCTGGTGTGTACAACAGGGCGCAAAACGCTACGCAGATGGGCTGGGAATGCTGGTGGGGCAGGCTGCACATGCCGTTTTGCTTTGGCACGGTGTATTACCGCAGGTCGAGCCAGTGATTGAGCTGCTACAGCAGGAATTATTAGCGTGAACCAGGCCATACAATTTCCTGACCGCGAAGAATGGGATACTGCCGCCAGCGCTGTCATCTTTCCCGCCCTGGTTAATGGGATGCAACTCACGTGTGCAATAAAAAAAGATGTACTGGCGTATCGCTTTGGTGGAGAAACAGCGGAGCAATGGCTGGCCATTTTTCGTGAGTATCGCTGGGACCTGGAAGAAGAGGCTGAAGCATTAATCCTGGCCCAGCAGGAAGACGATCACGGTTGGATATGGTTATCCTGAGAAAGATAGTCGTCTTTCCATTTTACATAGTTATTGGCGGAGTACTGCAGGCCCGATCTCTCAGCATCGCTTAGGGGGCGGATCTGTTTTACCGGACTGCCAAGATATAAATAGCCGCTTTCCAGCCGTTTGTGCTGCGGCACCAGGCTTCCCGCGCCAATCATTACGTCATCTTCTATTATCGCGCCATCCAGCACAATGGAGCCCATACCGACCAGTACGCGGTTACCGATGGTACAGCCGTGCAGCATAACTTTATGGCCAACGGTAACATCTTCGCCAATGATTAATGGGTTGCCGTGTGGATTGGATGGAGACTTGTGGGTTACGTGAAGAACGCTGCCATCCTGAATGTTCGTACGAGCCCCTATCGCAACGTAATTCACATCGCCGCGAATCACCACAAGCGGCCAGATCCCGACATCATCCGCCAGACGGACATCGCCAATAACCACGCTGCTGGTATCGATCATCACGCGCTGACCGATTTCAGGAAAAAGATCCTTATAAGGACGTAATGTGTCAGACATGTCTACCTCATCATAAATGAATAGTCATGAAGACTTTGGTTGCTTTAACGGCGTTGTGCAAGGGGAGATAGCATCAAAAAATCGCCACTTTGCGCAGGAATGGAGCGAAAGGGATGAAAAATCAACAAACAGAAAAAAAGATCCAAAAAACGCTTGTGCAAAAAAATGGGATCCCTATAATGCGCCTCCATCGACACGGCGGATGTGAAACACTTCACACAAACAGCCGGTCGGTTGAAGAGAAAAATCCTGAAATTCAGGGTTGACTCTGAAAGAGGAAAGCGTAATATACGCCACCTCGCAACGGTGAGCGAAAGCCGCGTTGCACTGCTCTTTAACAATTTATCAGACAATCTGTGTGGGCACTCGAAGATACGGATTCTTGACGTCGCAAGACGAAAAATGAATACCAAGTCTCAAGAGTGAACACGTAATTCATTACGAAGTTTAATTCATGAGCATCAAACTTTTAAATTGAAGAGTTTGATCATGGCTCAGATTGAACGCTGGCGGCAGGCCTAACACATGCAAGTCGAACGGTAACAGGAAG
>NZ_JBEUKJ010000023.1:0-26813 GCF_043357055.1 Salmonella sp. SJTUF15570
GGCACTGTTGCAAAGTTAGCGATGAGGCAGCCTTTTGTCTTATTCAAAGGCCTTACATTTCAAAAACTCTGCTTACCAGGCGCATTTCGCCCAGGGGATCACCATAATAAAATGCTGAGGCCTGGCCTTTGCGTAGTGCACGCATCACCTCAATACCTTTGATGGTGGCGTAAGCCGTCTTCATGGATTTAAATCCCAGCGTGGCGTTGATTATCCGTTTCAGTTTGCCATGATCGCATTCAATCACGTTGTTCCGGTACTTAATCTGTCGGTGTTCAACGTCAGACGGGCACCGGCCTTCGCGTTTGAGCAGAGCAAGCGCGCGACCATAGGCGGGCGCTTTATCCGTGTTGATGAATCGTGGGATCTGCCACTTCTTCACGTTGTTGAGGATTTTACCCAGAAACCGGTATGCAGCTTTGCTGTTACGACGGGAGGAGAGATAAAAATCGACAGTGCGGCCCCGGCTGTCGACGGCCCGGTACAGATACGCCCAGCGGCCATTGACCTTCACGTAGGTTTCATCCATGTGCCACGGGCAAAGATCGGAAGGGTTACGCCAGTACCAGCGCAGCCGTTTTTCCATTTCAGGCGCATAACGCTGAACCCAGCGGTAAATCGTGGAGTGATCGACATTCACTCCGCGTTCAGCCAGCATCTCCTGCAGCTCACGGTAACTGATGCCGTATTTGCAGTACCAGCGTACGGCCCACAGAATGATGTCACGCTGAAAATGCCGGCCTTTGAATGGGTTCATGTGCAGCTCCATCAGCAAAAGGGGATGATAAGTTTATCACCACCGACTATTTGCAACAGTGCCGTTTTCTATTAAGCTTAATGGTATCCATCATGCGGTACATAATGCGGACCCCGATTCACTTTTTGGCGTGCAAGGATGTTCGACTGACCCGACCTTTCCTTTCAACTTACCGTTGGCGGAATGGGCGCCGGAGTGGTTTAAACCTACCGGAGACTGCGGTTATGACGCGCCTATCGTCCCTGATGGCGTAACGCTCAGTAGCGTACAGCAGTGGTTTGTCGATCTCTACCAGCAGTCCGAAGGCTGGTATCTGCTTCCGCCCTGGCACTTTATGAACATGGCGCAGGCATGTATGTTGGCCTTTGGGTTGTGCCTGATTCTGCTGCTGGTGATGAGCGGCGCCTGGGCATTGAAACTGGCCAGAGGCAAATAACCTGAATAGATAAACCAAAGCAGAGGTCTGCATTCAGGCCTCTGCTTTTCTCACAATAATTTTACCATTCAGCTTATTCGTCGTTCTTTGAAACTGAACAATATGGCACCGAAGGAATACAAAAAAGCCGATGACATCTCATCGGCTTTTTTCAACCATGATCCGTTCGATCAGCTGGCTTTGCGCTCATGCGCCTGGCGGTAAGCCACCAGATCTTCAATCGTGACTACCGCCATATTATGCTGGCCTGCAAACGCGATACACTCCGGCGCGCGCGCCATCGTCCCATCGTCGTTAGTCAACTCGCACAGTACACCTGCAGGTTTAAAACCGGCCAGCGTCATCAGATCGATGGTCGCCTCCGTATGACCCCCGCGCGTCAGCACGCCGCCCGCCTGAGCGCGCAGTGGGAAAACGTGCCCCGGACGGTTAAGATCGGACGGTTTTGCGCCATCCTTAATTGCCGCACGCACCGTAGTGACACGGTCAGCGGCGGAAACGCCGGTGGTCACGCCTTCTGCGGCTTCAATGGTCACGGTAAAACCGGTGCCGTAGGCGCTGGTGTTGTTTTCCACCATCATTGGCAAGTCGAGCTGCTTACGACGATCTTCAGTAATACACAGGCAAACAATACCGCTACCGTGACGAATGGTTAACGCCATCTGTTCTACGGTCATCGTCTCTGCGGGGAAAATCATATCGCCTTCGTTTTCACGATCTTCATCATCAAGCACCATCACACCGCGTCCTTCACGCAGCGCATCCAGTGCAAGTTCAACACGTTCAAAAGGCGTACCAAAAGAGGAAAGTAGCGTCTGATTCATGGTAAAAAAACCTCATTAACATTATGGTTACCAGAATCAGGGCAGTCTTAGGAGTGCCGACAAGCGGCAAAAAAATAACGTGAGCGGGTCCATGCCCGACTGGATCGTTACCCTCTCCCATCCGGACTTTAACCGTCGGCCCCGGAATTACACCGGATCTGCTGACCTTTTCGCTATGGCAAAAAGCGCTCGCGGGCTTTCAACCTGCTCTCCGCGTTCCGTCACGGCGCGCCGTGATGAGAAATGCGTTAAACATCGCTGATTTACCGCCGGTGGGGAATTTCGCCCCGCCCTGAGAATAAGCGGGTTAACTATAACGCTATTGATTACCTTCATCAACGCCTTTACTCCGTATGACGTCACACAATTCTGGTTTATGGCGTCCACATATCGCACTACAATAAGAGCTAACACTTACCAGTTCAGGGAAACCACAATGATTGACCCGAAAAAAATTGAGCAAATCGCACGCCAGGTTCATGAGTCAATGCCGAAAGGTATTCGCGAGTTCGGGGAAGATATCGAGAAAAAAATCCGTCAAACGCTGCAATCTCAGCTGACGCGTCTCGATCTGGTGAGCCGCGAAGAGTTTGATGTCCAGACTCAGGTCTTGCTGCGCACCCGGGAAAAACTGGCGCTGCTGGAGCAACGCCTCAGCGAACTGGAAGCTCGCGACAAGCCTGAAGAAGTAAAACCTGCGCCCGCCATTCCGCCAGTCGATCCACAAGAGTAAAAACGTGAACGGGCCTGACGGCCCGCTCATATAAGATCTGAATAATGCCCTGCGCCTGTATAAGGGAGCCGGCATTAGTGTTCTAATTCTAACCTTTTCGCCTGAGTCGCCTGCTGGCAGTAAAGCGCGTAACGCTTGCAAAACCAGTCGCGGTGCTCCTCGTCCATATTGCCGGTTACCGCCTGAATATCAACAGGACGCCCCTCCGCCTGCATTCTGGCAAAACTGCGCGCCAGAAAATCGAAATTATTTAATGAATAGACGTTATTGTTGTTCATCAGCATACCCTCCAGTTATTGAATTCTGTTAAGGCTATATGCTTTTTCTGATTTCAGTATTTCCCTATATGTACGGCGGTTTTATACATAACGTGCGCAAATTTAATGCGCAAAATCACAATATTCACCAAAGATAACGACGGATAAATCGCTTTTCGGACTTAAGGAGATATGGGTCACATGATATTGTAACGCAATGAAATAACAAGCATGAAAATTATCACGCGAACACCCTTCTGAAGGCGGCGACAAGGATAGAAAATATGACCTTATTTGCGGAGTATAACAGCCCCTATCTGTTTGCCATCGCGTTCGTTTTCTTTATCGGCGTGCTGGAGATGATTTCTCTGATTTTTGGCCACTTTCTTTCAGGCGCGCTCGACGCCCATCTCGATCATTATGACGCCCTGTCATCCGGCCCTGCGGGCCAGGCGCTTCATTATCTGAATATTGGACGCGTTCCCGCCCTGGTCGTCCTCTGTCTATTGGCCGGTTATTTCGGCCTCTTCGGCATTCTCATCCAGCATGGCGGGATCATGCTCTGGCAAGCGCCGCTCAGCAATCTGCTGCTGGTCCCGTTGAGCATTGTCCTGTCGGTCTTTGCCGTGCATTACAGCGGAAAAATCCTCGCGCCCTGGCTACCCAGAGATGAAAGCTCCGCCCTCCGGGAAGAGGAATTTATCGGCGGCATGGCGATTATTACCGGCCACGCCGCCGTCGCCGGTACACCTTGCGAAGGAAAATTTACCGATAAGTTCGGCCAGATTCACTATTTACTGCTGGAACCCGAAAAGGGAAAAGAATTTAAAAAAGGAGACAAGGTGCTGATTGTCTGCCGACTTTCCGCAACGCGCTATTTGGCTGAGCGTACCTTCTACGTTTAATTGAGAGGAACTTACATAATGGATGATGTTTTTGGCATATTGCCATCATGGATGTTTACCGCCATCGTTGCGGTTATCGTCTTACTAATTATCGGGATCATTTTTGCTCGCCTCTATCGCCGCGCATCTGCGGAACAGGCGTTTGTCCGTACCGGGCTTGGCGGGCAAAAAGTGGTGATGAGCGGCGGCGCTATTGTGATGCCAATCTTTCACGAAATTATTCCGATCAATATGAATACCCTAAAACTTGAAGTCAGCCGTGCTACCGTCGACAGCCTGATCACCAAAGATCGTATGCGCGTTGACGTGGTCGTCGCTTTCTTCGTACGTGTAAAACCCTCTGTTGAAGGTATTGCCACCGCCGCACAAACGCTTGGCCAGCGAACGCTGTCGCCGGAAGATCTGCGTATGCTGGTTGAGGATAAATTCGTTGACGCCTTACGCGCTACCGCCGCCCAGATGACGATGCATGAGCTACAGGATACGCGTGAAAACTTCGTTCAGGGCGTACAAAACACCGTTGCGGAAGATTTGTCGAAAAACGGCCTGGAGCTGGAAAGCGTCTCATTAACCAACTTTAACCAAACGTCCAAAGAACATTTCAACCCAAACAACGCCTTTGATGCCGAAGGTCTGACGAAACTGACGCAGGAAACCGAACGCCGCCGTCGTGAACGTAATGAAGTGGAACAGGATGTGGAAGTGGCGGTGCGCGAAAAGAACCGCGACGCGCTTGAACGCAAGCTGGAAATCGAGCAACAAGAAGCCTTTATGACTCTGGAGCAGGAGCAACAGGTTAAAACCCGCACCGCCGAACAAAACGCTAAAATTGCCGCTTTTGAGGCCGAGCGCCATCGTGAAGCAGAACAGACGCGCATTCTTGCTGAGCGGCAGATCCAGGAGACGGAGATCGAACGTGAGCAAGCAGTACGGTCCAGGAAAGTTGAGGCCGAGCGTGAAGTACGTATTAAAGAGATCGAACAGCAACAGGTGACAGAAATCGCCAACCAGACGAAATCTATCGCCATTGCCGCCAAATCCGAGCAGCAATCACAAGCAGAAGCGCGCGCCAACGACGCGCTGGCCGATGCGGTTCGCGCCCAGCAAAACGTAGAAACCACCCGCCAGACCGCCGAAGCGGATCGCGCCAAGCAGGTCGCTCTGATCGCCGCGGCGCAGGATGCGGAAACCAAAGCGGTCGAACTGACCGTTCGGGCAAAAGCAGAGAAAGAAGCGGCAGAATTGCAAGCCGCCGCCATCATCGAACTGGCGGAAGCAACGCGTAAAAAAGGTCTGGCGGAAGCCGAAGCGCAACGGGCGCTGAATGACGCTATCAACGTACTATCTGACGAACAAACCAGCCTCAAATTTAAACTAGCGCTCTTACAATCGTTGCCTGCTGTTATTGAGAAGTCTGTTGAACCGATGAAATCCATCGACGGCATTAAGATTATTCAGGTCGATGGCCTCAATCGCAGCGCGACGGCGGGCGACGTCGCCGCTGGCGGCGCTAACGGGGGAAACCTGGCGGAACAAGCCTTATCTGCCGCGCTCACCTATCGTACCCAGGCGCCGCTGATCGATTCGCTGTTAAACGAGATTGGCATCGCTGGCGGCTCGCTAAAGGCGCTGACCACACCGTTGGTTTCATCGGCAACGGATGAGATTAATCGCGAAGCAACGGTAAAAGAGCAATAACCCCCGCCATATCTCCTGTCCCTGGTCATAAGACCGGGGATTTTTTTATCTTTTTTCCACCTTGTCTGTACAAAGCGTTATGACCAGCAGGCCATTTTGCGTGGGCGATCCAGTAACGCAAAATCGGCGGGAGAAAGCCCTTGCGCCAGACAGGCCACTCACCAACAATCGCGATGTCAGCAAGGGGCTGAAACGGGAAAGCCCCTCCCGAGGAAGGGGCTTTAATAAGGAAAGGGTTATGATGCACCAGGTCATCATACTGATTGTTCTGTTACTGATAAGTTTCGCAGCTTACTAACAGACAATCAGAGGGGGGAGAGATCCCCTCTCACCCTTATTCCTTTACTTTAGGTCGAAAAAAAAGCAGCGTCAACCGCGAGATACGCGTCGAAACAAAATGTCCGACGCGCCTTCAAAATCAGCGCCCGCCGCGTCTGTAACGCCTGATGACGCGGTTTTACTTCTCGCTCTCGGTCTGGATCTTTTTGATGATATTGGTCGTGGAACAACCATCTTCGAAGTTCAGCACCATGACTTCACCGCCGTTGGCCCAGACCTCTTCGCTGCCCGCGATCTCTTCCGGCTTATAGTCGCCGCCTTTTACCAGCAGATCCGGCAGAATACCGGCAATCAGTCGTTGCGGCGTATCCTCTTCAAAAGAGACAACCCAGTCGACCGACTCCAGCGCGCCCAGCACGATCATACGCTGTTCGAGCGGATTAACCGGACGGCTTTCGCCTTTCAGACGTTTAGTCGAGGCGTCACTATTGACCGCAACAATCAGGCGGTCGCCCAGTTTGCGCGCGTTCGCCAGATAAGAGACGTGGCCCGCGTGCAGAATATCGAAAACGCCGTTGGTCATAACCACTTTCTCGCCACGCTTACGCGCGCTGGCGACGGCCTGTCTCAACTCCTCTTCGGTCATGACGCCGAAGCCGGTATCCGCGCGTCCGCGCACTGCGTTTTCCAGCTCAATAGGGGAAACCGTTGACGTCCCGAGTTTACCTACCACTACGCCCGCCGCCGCATTGGCGAAATAACACGCCTCTTCCAGGGTATTTCCCGCCGCCAGCGTCGCCGCCAGCACGCCGATCACCGTATCGCCCGCACCGGTAACATCATAAACTTCCTGCGCCTGCGTCGGCATATGTAGCGGCGCTTTATTCGGTTGCAGCAGCGTCATTCCCTGTTCGGAACGCGTGACCAACAGCGCGGAAAGGTCGTAATCGGCAATGAGCTTCATGCCGCGTTCAACCAGTTCGTCTTCGCTTTTACATTTCCCCGCGACCGCCTCGAATTCAGAAAGGTTTGGCGTCAGCAGCGTGGCGCCGCGGTAACGTTCAAAATCCGTTCCTTTCGGATCGATGAGCACCGGCACGCCCGCCTGGCGCGCCAGGGAAATCATAGTCTGCACGCTGGTCAGAGCGCCTTTGGCATAATCGGACAATACCAGCGCGCCGATCGATCCCAGCGCCTGGTTGATACGCTCATGCAACGGCTGTGGGTCCACGCCCTCAAAGCCTTCTTCAAAATCAAGACGAATGAGCTGCTGATTACGTGATAGTACGCGCAGTTTGGTAATCGTCGGATGCGTCGGCACAGAAACGAAGTCGCACTTCACATTGACCTCCGCCAACGTTTTGCTCAGCGCGCGCGCGGCGTCATCAATACCCGTCAGGCCGACCAGACGGGCGTTCGCTCCCAGAGACGCAATGTTCATCGCCACGTTCGCCGCGCCGCCCGGACGTTCCTCAACGGTATTTACCTTAACCACGGGCACCGGCGCTTCCGGTGAAATACGGCAAGTGGGGCCATACCAATAGCGATCCAGCATTACATCACCCACAACCATGACGCCTGCACGTTCAAACGCTGGCAGATTTACTTTCATTCCTGTCTCCTGAGAGATTCAAAATTTGCGCGCGATAATAGCATAATTCAAACGGCTACCAGCCACTTCCGCCAGCTTGCCTGCACCAGCGCGCGCTCTTTGCTAAAACACGTCTGCGCCACATGACCGGGAAGCTCCTGCAACGCCAGGTGGTGCAGTTCATCACGCAGTGTGGTGTAGGCTACCGTCAACGCCTGCGCCTCGTGATCATCCATAATGCCGTTTTGCGCCAGAAGCTCCAGGATGCGCACGTTATCAGACCAGCGCGTTAATTTAGGTTTTTCATGAGCGTAGCGCAGTACCAGATATTGCGCGATAAACTCAATATCCGTAATACCGCCTTCATCAGCTTTAATATCAAAACGATCACGATGCTTATTGCCGAGATGCGCCCGCATTTTCTCGCGCATTTCACGCACTTCAGTCTGCAATGTCTTGCCGTCGCGCGCCGTCGTCATGATAGTGCGGCGCACCGTATCAAACTGTGAGGTAAGCTGCGGGTCGCCATATACCACGCGAGCGCGTACCAACGCCTGATGTTCCCAGGTCCAGGCTTCATGCTGCTGATAATCGGCAAACGCGTCCGCTGAAGTCACCAGCATTCCCGCCGCGCCAGAGGGGCGTAGACGCGCATCCACCTCATACAAAATGCCGGAGGAGGTGCGCGTACTGAACAGATGCATAATGCGCTGCGCCAGGCGCAGATAAAACTGCCGCCCGTCGATTTCGCGTTCGCCGTTGGTCATGACGTCCATCGGACAGTCATGCAGGAAGATGAGATCCAGATCGGAACTGTAGCCCAGCTCCCATCCGCCCAACTTGCCATAACCGACAACCGCAAACCCCCGCCCCTGGCGCTCGTCCAGATGCGCTGGCTGACCATAACGCGCAACCATTTGCGTCCACGCCTGCTGCACCACAGCATCAATCATCGCCTCCGCCAGCCATGTGAGGTGATCGCTCACTTTCATCACCGGCAGCGTACCGGCAATATCCGCCGCCGCAATCCGCAAAAGCTGTGCCTGTTTAAACTGGCGTAATGCCTCCAGTTGTTGTTCTTCGTCCTCTTCCGGCACGCGCAGCAAATACTGGCGTAATTCGTCGCGGTAAGCGTCGGTAGCCGTCGGCTGATAAAGCGTGCCGGGGTCGAGCAGTTCATCAAGCAACAACGGATAACGCGCCAGTTGGCTCGCTATCATTGGCGAAGCGGCGCAGAGCATAATCAGGTGTTTCAGCGCGCCGGGAAATTCGCTCAGCAGCTCCAGATAGGTGGTACGAGTGACAATCCCCGCCAGCAACGGCGTTATCCGCGATAGCGTAACAGCGGCGTCTTCGCGAGAACAGACATCAGCAAGCAGGTGCGGCATCAGTTGGTCCAGCACTTGCCGCCCGCGCGGGCCGATAGGGCGTTTATCCAGTTCCTTACGGAAGTCAGCGATGAGGGTCAGAACTTGTCGCCGATCCTCATCGGCTAAATGCGCCAGCACTGGCGTCGAATCATCCTCCTGTAGCGCATCCTGCCATACTTCACGCCACGGCTCTGAACGTTCTTCCTCCTGCGGGGTATCGGCTTCATCATCGCCAATTAATTCGTTGAATACGCGGCGTACATTAGCCATATGATCCGTCAGTTCGCCAACAAGCTGCGGCCAGTTCTCCGCCTTCATTCCCCAGGCCAGCCGCGCCCGATTCAGATCGTCGGCAGGCAACGTTTGCGTCTGTTCGTCATTGATGCTTTGCAGCAGATTCTCCAGACGACGTAGAAAAAGATAGGCCACGCGCAGTTGCGCCACGTCATTCTCAGGCAGCAAATGCAGCGCAGCGATAGCATCCAGCGTTGGCAGTAACGAACGCGACTGTAGCGACGGCTCGCGCCCGCCGCGGATGAGCTGGAATACCTGCACGATAAACTCAATTTCCCGAATACCGCCCGCGCCAAGTTTAATGTTGTCTTTCAAACCGCGGCGTCGCACTTCGCGGGCGATCATCCCTTTCATATTACGTAGCGACTGGATGACACTGAAATCGATATAGCGGCGGAAAACGAAAGGCCGCAGCATGGCGCGTAATTCACGAGACCAGGCGTCGTCGTTATCGCCCATTAGCCGCGCTTTCACCATGGCGTAGCGTTCCCAGTCGCGTCCTTGCTCCTGATAGTAATCCTCCAGCGCGGCAAAACTCAGTACCAGCGGGCCGCTGTCGCCAAACGGTCGCAGGCGCATGTCCACCCGATAGACAAAACCATCCATTGTGGGCTGATCCAGCGCTTTGATCAGCCGCTGCCCGAGACGCGTAAAAAACTGGGCGTTATCGAGTTCACGACGCCCGCCCCGGGTCTCGCCATGTTCCGGCCAGGCGAAAATCAGATCGATATCAGACGAAAAATTCAGCTCGCCGCCGCCCAGCTTGCCCATGCCTAAAATCAACAGCGGCTGCGGAACGCCCTGCGGGTTACAGGGGGTTCCCCATTCGCGGCAACAGGCGGCATACAGCCAGTCACGCGCCCCCACGATGAGCGTCTCCGCCAGATGGCTCAACTGTTGTAAAATAGTCTCATCGTCCACCAGCGACAGCGTCTGCGCCCAGGCGATGCGTACCATGATGCGGCGACGAAAAAGCCTCAGTTCACGCATCAGCGAGGCGTCGTCACAGACACCTGCCAACGCCTCCTGTAACCAGCCAGCATAATGTCGCCATTCATCAGCCTGCGGCGATGCGGATTCCAGTTCGGCAAGCCACTCCGGATGCGCTATCACGCTATCCAGCGCAAAATCGCTAAATGTAAGTACTGACTTCGCCTGCGCGCTAAGCGATGTCTCAGTAAATCCTTCTGGTAGGCGCTCAACAACGGTCTGCCAGTACTGCGATAAGGGTGAAGAGAGCGGCGTCATTTAGGGGATATCCTTTAAATAATGCCGGATGGCGGCGTTTCGCCTGATCCGGCCTACAAGTCCGCATACCGTAAGCCTGATAAGCGCAGCGTCATCAGGCGCTTTCTACGGTTCTGATTATCGTTTTCCGCTGTGCAACCAGAACGGCTGCTGGTTAATGGCCTCATTACGGAAATGTTCAATTTCAATACGTTGTCCGGTAAGAATGGCGTGACGCAATCCCTGCCAGTTTTCCAGCCATGCCTGCGCGACCATCGCATCATAATACCCGGCCAGCAGTAAAACGCTGTCGATATCGCGAGTCAAACGCGGCAACTGATCGCGATACTTATCACCCAGCGGTTGTCCAAAAACTTTTTTTAATTCAGCAGCATGACGAGAAAGATGAATGTCGGCGAAACGCTTAAAAGAATCGGCCATTTTGGCCTGCGCCTTCGCGTCCAGAAATGGCTGCCAGGCTTTCGTCACCAGCCATTCCGTCAATGCCAGTTTCGCCATCGCCGTTTGCGTACTATAAACGGCTGTGACGGCGGACACCGCGGATGTCATCGTCGCTTCCGCCTGGGTAAGTAGATCACGTAAGTGAGCGCTCGCTTTACGTGGAACAATGCCCCCAAAGAGCATTAAGGCATGGCGCACTAATCCCATAGCATCCAGCACGTGTTCTTTCGCCGACTCGTCGCCGCGCAGCCAGAGCTCTTCATGGTACTGCCACTGTGACAACGCCAGATCCAGCGAGGCCTCCAGCCCTTGCTCTACCGTGGCTTTCGCGGCGGTCCGCAGAATTGCCGTTGGTGTATTCTCTCGCGGCGCATTCCCCTGCGCCAGGTGATAACCTCGCGCCGCCTTACTCAGACTGCCCTGACGCAAACCGGTTTGCGACAGCAGTTGCTTCGCCAGTTTTAACACGGCGCGCGTATCGCCGCGAAGCAACTCAAGCTCCAGCTCACAAATCGGTTCGGCAAACTCGCCCGCTTTTACGTCGCCGAGATCGAGCGCAATTTCAATCCTGCTGCCGTCAACGTCCAGACACCATTTTTCCCGGTAAAAATCGGTACTGAACAGCGGCTGTACGTTTGATGCCAGGCCAGCGGGCAGGTTGCCATCAGGCCAGACCTCCGCCGGAAGTTGCGTCAGATCCAGCACGGGTTCGCTTAGCGCGACATTGTATTCGGGTCGCTGGTGCAGCCCGCCCGTTACCCGGCCGGCAATTTTCATGGTCATTTCATAGCGCCCATTTTCACCACGAATACGCAGCCCCATATCATGGCGGCGTAGCCAGTTATCAGGCGTTTCGAAGTAGATATTCAGCAACTGGCTGGGCGCATGATGCTCGCCGCCGAGCGTATGAAGATGATTTCGCAGCGCATCTACGGCGTCGTGATTGACGATAAACTTTAATTCGATTTCCTGAGCCATGGCCTTGTACTTATGGGTTATGTCACATCTGGGAAGATTCTTGGCGAACTTACCCGCATTATTTTTGTCAGTAGATAGTATTTTGCGCCAAATTGCCATGCAACGAGCAATTTGACGGGCGTAAAAGTTTGACGTAGCGGCAAAGGCGACACAGATGATTCCGATTGATGTCGACTACTTTGCGTAGCGACACTGATGCCGTTACTATCGTTCCACTTTCTCTGACAATAACGACAGCCTGATGCCAAAATTACGCCTGATTGGACTAACTTTACTTGCGCTTAGCGCCACCGCCGTCTCTCATGCTGAAGAGACGCGTTACGTTTCTGATGAACTGAATACCTGGGTCCGCAGCGGTCCGGGAGATAATTATCGCCTTGTGGGTACCGTCAACGCCGGCGAGGAAGTCACGCTCTTACAGAGCGATGCCAACTATGGTCAAATCAAAGACAGTTCTGGTCGTACTGCCTGGATACCGTTAAAAGAACTGAATACCACGCCAAGCCTGCGTACCCGCGTGCCGGATCTGGAAAATCAGGTCAAAACGTTGACCGATAAACTCAACAATATTGATACCACGTGGAATCAGCGCACCGCCGATATGCAGCAGAAAGTGGCGCAAAGCGACAGCGTCATCAACGGGCTAAAAGAAGAGAACCAGAAGCTGAAAAACGAGCTGATTGTCGCGCAGAAAAAAGTTAGCGCCGCGAATCTGCAACTGGATGACAAACAGCGCACCATTATTATGCAGTGGTTTATGTATGGCGGCGGCGTATTGGGTATTGGCTTGCTGTTAGGGCTGGTGCTGCCGCATATGATCCCAAGCCGTAAACGCAAAGACCGCTGGATGAACTAAATCGCCTTCTCTGCGGCACTGTCTTATCATTAGAGGATGATCGTTTTTAAAAGGAAAGTGGCGTGAAGATTTATCTGGTCGGTGGTGCGGTTCGGGATGCGTTGTTAGGGCTACCGGTTAAAGATAAAGATTGGGTCGTTGTCGGCGCCACGCCGCAGGAGATGCTTGATGCGGGCTACCAGCAGGTAGGCCGTGATTTTCCTGTGTTTCTCCATCCGCAAACTCACGAAGAATACGCGCTGGCGCGTACTGAGCGTAAATCCGGTTCCGGCTACACGGGCTTCACCTGTTATGCCGCGCCGGACGTTACCCTGGAAGCCGATCTCCAGCGTCGCGATCTGACCATTAATGCTCTGGCGCGCGACGATGACGGCCAGATTATCGACCCTTACCACGGGCGCCGGGATCTGGAGGCACGTCTACTGCGCCATGTCTCTCCCGCGTTTGGCGAAGATCCCTTGCGCGTATTGCGCGTGGCGCGTTTTGCCGCCCGTTACGCTCATCTGAGTTTCCGTATCGCCGATGAAACACTGGCGCTAATGCGCGAAATGACCGCGGCAGGCGAGCTGGAACATCTGACGCCGGAACGGGTATGGAAAGAGACGGAAAATGCGCTTACCACCCGCAATCCGCAGGTTTACTTCCAGGTATTGCGCGACTGCGGCGCCCTGCGCGTCCTGTTTCCGGAAATCGACGCCCTGTTTGGCGTACCCGCGCCGGCAAAGTGGCATCCGGAAATTGATACCGGAGTTCATACGCTGATGACGCTGTCGATGGCCGCCATGCTCAGTCCGCAGCTTGATGTCCGTTTCGCCACGCTTTGTCATGACCTGGGCAAAGGCTTAACGCCGAAAAACCTCTGGCCGCGCCATCATGGCCACGGCCCGGCGGGCGTGAAACTGGTCGAACAGTTATGCCAGCGTTTGCGCGTCCCCAATGACCTGCGTGATTTAGCTAAACTGGTCGCCGAATACCACGATCTGATCCACACCTTTCCGATACTCCAGCCGAAAACGATCGTTAAGCTGTTTGACGCCATTGATGCATGGCGTAAACCGCAGCGCGTCGAGCAGATTGCGCTGACCAGCGAGGCCGATGTCCGTGGACGTACCGGCTTTGAAGCGTCGGATTACCCGCAGGGGCGCTGGCTGCGCGAAGCCTGGCAGGTGGCCCAAGCGGTACCGACGAAAGAGGTGGTGGAGGCCGGATTTAAGGGCATTGAGATTCGCGAGGAGCTGACCAAGCGACGAATTGCAGCGGTCGCCAGCTGGAAAGAGAAGCGCTGCCCGAACCCCGCCAGCTAAACGCCATCCGGCACGATAAATTGCCTGATGGCGCTGCGCTTATCAGACCGACAAAACAGTTAGGCCGGACAAGGCGGTACTCCGCCATCCGGCACGGTCAATCATCAGAAGAAGACAACGTAAACGGCAGCCGCCACCACAAAGCGGTAAATCGCAAACGGAATAAACGAGATACGCTTAATCAGTTGCAGGAAGGTCTTGATAGCGATCAGCGCCACCACAAACGCCGTCACAAAGCCCACTGCGAACATCGGAATATCCGCTGCGGTCAGGAATGACCAACTTTTGTAGAGATCCAGAACCGTTGCGCCCATCATCATCGGCACAGCCAGTAAGAACGAGAACTCAGAGGCGGCGTAACGGCTGACGCCCATCAGCATCCCACCGGAAATGGTCGCTCCGGAACGCGAGAAGCCCGGCCACAGCGCCAGACACTGGAAACAACCAATCATAAACGCCTGACGATACGTCATATCATCCAGCCCCGGCGCGCGCGGTTCTTTCGGCTTCAGGCACTCGGCGGCAATCAGCAACAGACCGCCTACCACCAGCGCGTACATCACGTTAATCGGGTTAAATAGCGACTTGATCGTGTCATGAAAGACTAACCCCAGCACCACCGCCGGAATCATGCCCAGCAGGATGTGAATCAACGTTAATCGACCTTTATTACTTTCACCTTCACGCTGTAGCGGGCGGCCAAAGTGAATACCGATGAGACCAAACAACCGCCGCCAGAACATCACCACGACCGCCAGAATAGATCCAAGTTGAATCACCACTTCGAATGTCTTGGCCGTATCGCCTTCAAACCCCAGCAGATGACCCACAATAATCATATGGCCCGTGCTGGATACCGGCAAAAACTCCGTCAATCCTTCGACCACACCCAAAATTGCCGCTATCAGCAGCGAGTGCATATCGCTCATCAATAAACCCCTAAAATGAAAAACACTGCAAAAATGGATCTCGCGTTAAGACCCCATATATAACCGTTTGGTTTAAAAAATATAAAATTATTTATTTTTATTTCAGATTATTGCCACGCTCAATAATTACCCCTACGTTCGCCGCGCGCGCGACGGCGCCAGGCTTGCTCAGTTTGATGCGAACCCACGGAGAATTGAATCGGCTAAGCAGTAGATCCGCCACCTCTTCCGCCACACGCTCGACCAGAGCAAAACGCCCGCCTTCAACATGATTTATCACCGTGTCGGCGATATCCGCGTAACTTAGACAATCTGCGACATCATCGCTTTTCGCCGACTTGCGGTTATCCCATGCCATTTCGATATCGAACACCAGTTTTTGCTCGATAGTCTGTTCCCAGTCGTAAACACCGATAGTGGTGATTACCGAAAGTTGCTCTATAAATACAATATCCATCACGACCTGCCTGCTTTTTGGCTAACCCGGATACCACTTCCGGCGAAATGTGCGTATTATCCACAGAAATAGTAAATAAAACGACACTTTCAATACGGAACAGCTTATGAGTGCAATCGCGCCTGGAATGATCCTCTTCGCGTACCTCTGCGGCTCAATTTCCAGTGCCATTCTGGTTTGCCGCATCGCCGGGCTGCCCGATCCGCGTGAAAGCGGCTCCGGCAACCCGGGCGCGACGAACGTATTACGAATCGGTGGCAAGGGAGCGGCTGTCGCGGTACTTATTTTTGACATCCTTAAAGGCATGTTGCCCGTCTGGGGCGCGTATGCGTTAGGCGTTACCCCTTTCTGGCTGGGGCTTATCGCTATCGCCGCCTGTCTGGGGCATATCTGGCCGGTCTTTTTTGGCTTTAAAGGTGGGAAAGGCGTAGCAACCGCATTTGGCGCCATTGCGCCCATCGGCTGGGATTTAACCGGCGTTATGGCTGGCACCTGGCTGCTGACGGTCCTGTTAAGCGGTTATTCATCGTTAGGGGCGATTGTCAGCGCCTTGATTGCGCCGTTTTACGTCTGGTGGTTTAAACCGCAGTTCACCTTCCCGGTGTCGATGCTGTCATGTCTCATTTTGCTGCGCCATCATGACAACATCCAGCGTCTGTGGCGTCGACAGGAGACGAAAATCTGGACGAAGCTGAAAAAGAAACGCCAGAAAGATTGAGCTGGAGCTGCGTCTGGAAGAGGGCCTCAACCGTCTGGGGCTCGGCCCACAAGGGTTGACCGGCAATAGCTCGGTGATGGGCGTACATATCGAATCCGCCGCGCGTCACCCTTCCACCATTGGCGTGGTTAGGCGCGATTTTCGGCCTGATCTTCCTGGTGCTGCTGATCGTCTCCAGGCTGTTGTGGATGCCCATCGTTTTGCTGTAAATCCGTTGGGGCGGCATGATGTCGCCCCCTTTTTCCGCTTTTACGCCGCCGGCAGCTCGGCCAGCGGCCAGCGCGGACGTACCGTTACGCCAAGATCCGCCGTAACGCCCGCCTTAAACCGCACCATTCCGGCATAGGCGATCATCGCCCCGTTGTCGGTACAAAATTCCGGGCGCGCATAGAACACTTCGCCGCGGCGTTTTTGCATCATTTCGGCAAGCTTCGCGCGCAGCGTGCGGTTAGCGCTGACGCCGCCCGCCATGACCAGACGCTTAAAACCGGTGCTTTCCAGCGCGCGCTTGCACTTGATCATCAGCGTATCCACGACCGCATCTTCAAAAGCGCGCGCGATATCAGCGCGAGTTTGTTCGTCGTCGCCATTACTACGAATGGTGTTAGCGGCAAAGGTTTTCAGACCGGAAAAACTAAAATCCAGCCCCGGACGATCGGTCATCGGGCGCGGAAAGACAAAACGTCCCGCCGTCCCCTGCGACGCCATTTTCGACAGCATCGGGCCACCAGGATAATCCAGCCCCAACAATTTGGCAGTTTTATCAAACGCTTCGCCGGCGGCATCGTCAATCGACTCGCCCAGCAGTTCGTACTGACCAATTCCGGTCACGCTAATGAGCTGCGTATGTCCGCCGGAGACCAGCAGCGCCACAAACGGGAAATCCGGGGGATTATCTTCCAGCATCGGCGCCAGCAGATGCCCTTCCATATGGTGTACAGGAATGGCCGGCACATTCCAGGCAAATGCCAGCGAACGCCCGACGGTTGCGCCGACCAGCAGCGCGCCGACCAAGCCCGGGCCTGCGGTATAGGCCACCGCGTCGATATCGCTCGCCGTCAGACCGGCTTCTTTTAATGCCGCCTGAATCAGCGGCACGGTTTTACGCACATGATCGCGGGAAGCCAGTTCAGGCACTACGCCGCCGTAGTCAGCATGTAATTTCACCTGACTATACAATTGGTTGGCTAACAGACCTTTTTTGTCGTCGTAAATAGCGATGCCGGTTTCATCGCAGGATGTTTCAATACCCAGTACACGCATGACTTGTTTTACCTCGCTCTAATACCGCGCAGTGTAGGTCGAATGCGGGTGGATGTATACCCTCAGTCCCGACTTCGTGTATACTCCCTCACCTTATAAAAGTCCCTTTCAAAAAAGGCCGCGGTGCTTTACAAAGCAGCAGCAATTGCAGTAAAATTCCGCACCATTTTGAAATAAGCTGGCGTTGATGCCAGCGGCAAACCGAATTAATCAAAGGTGAGAGGCACATGCCGGTAATTAAAGTACGTGAAAACGAGCCGTTCGACGTAGCTCTGCGTCGCTTCAAGCGTTCCTGCGAAAAAGCAGGTGTTCTGGCGGAAGTTCGTCGTCGTGAGTTCTATGAAAAACCGACGACCGAACGTAAGCGCGCTAAAGCTTCTGCAGTGAAACGTCACGCGAAGAAACTGGCTCGCGAAAACGCACGCCGTACTCGTCTGTACTAATCTTTTGAGAGCGGGCTGCTCTCAATTCAGATCGAGTTGTAGTTGTAAGGCCGTGCTTCCGAAAGGAATGCGCGGCTTGTTTTCGTTTATGCATTAGCATATACACAAAATCATTCATGCTGCGTCCAGGCGGCAAGAGAGCAAGTCCCCGGCGCTTACGCAAGTCAGCGACAGGGGTGAGCGAACGTAGCCAACACTACGGCAGCCTGAAGAATGACGTGTATAAAAGGGGCATATGGCTGGACGAATCCCACGCGTATTCATTAATGACCTGCTGGCGAGAACCGATATCGTCGATCTGATCGACGTGCGCGTAAAACTCAAGAAACAGGGCAAGAACTATCACGCGTGTTGTCCATTCCATAATGAGAAAACCCCTTCTTTCACCGTAAACGGTGAAAAACAGTTTTATCACTGCTTTGGATGCGGCGCGCATGGCAATGCGATCGACTTTTTGATGAATTACGACAAGCTCGAATTTGTCGAAACCGTCGAAGAATTAGCGGCCATGCATAACCTGGAAATTCCCTATGAAGCAGGCACCGGGCTTAGCCAGATAGAGCGCCATCAACGGCAAAACCTCTATCAGTTGATGAATGGTCTGAATGACTTTTATCAGCAGTCGCTTACCCATCCTGCGGCAAAACCTGCGCGTGACTATCTGCAAAAGCGCGGTCTGAGCGCTGAAATTATTCAGCGTTTCGCCATTGGCTTCGCGCCGCCAGGTTGGGATAACGCGTTAAAGCGCTTCGGTAATAACAGCGATAACAAGGCATTGTTGCTGGATGCCGGGATGCTGGTCAATAACGAGCAGGGCAGCACTTACGATCGTTTCCGTAATCGGGTCATGTTCCCTATTCGGGACAAACGCGGCAGGGTGATTGGTTTTGGCGGTCGAGTTCTGGGGAACGACACGCCGAAATACCTTAACTCTCCGGAAACGGACATTTTCCATAAAGGCCGCCAGCTATATGGTCTTTATGAGGCTCAGCAATATAGTGCTGAACCGCAACGCTTGCTTGTGGTCGAAGGTTATATGGATGTCGTCGCACTAGCGCAATACGACATTAACTATGCGGTCGCTTCGCTGGGTACCTCAACCACGGCAGACCATATGCATATGTTATTCCGGGCGACGAACAACGTGATTTGCTGTTACGACGGCGACCGGGCTGGCCGTGATGCCGCCTGGAGAGCGCTGGAAACAGCAATGCCTTATATGACCGACGGTCGGCAGGTACGCTTTATGTTTTTACCTGACGGCGAAGACCCGGATACGCTGGTGCGTAAAGAAGGCAAGGCGGCTTTTGAAGCGCGGATGGAGCAGGCGCAGCCGCTCTCTACGTTTCTGTTTAATAGCCTCCTGCCGCAGGTGGATTTAAGCTCGCCGGATGGCAGCACGCAGTTAGCCGCGCTGGCGCTGCCGCTCATTAATCAGGTGCCTGGCGACGCGCACCGTATTCAGCTGCGCCAGACGTTGGGGCTGAAGTTAGGCATTTTCGATGATAGTCAGCTTGATCGTTTAGTGCCAAAACAGGCGGAAAGCGGCGTTTCCCGCCCGGCTCCGCAGCTAAAACGCACGACCATGCGTATACTGATAGGATTACTGGTGCAAAATCCGGATCTCGCGCCGTTAGTGCCGCCCTTAGACGCGCTGGATCAGAATAAGCTGCCTGGACTTGGCTTATTTAAAGAATTGGTCAAAACTTGTTTGGCTCAGCCAGGTCTTACTACCGGACAACTTCTGGAACTCTACCGTGGTACAAATGATGCTGCGACCCTTGAAAAATTATCGATGTGGGACGATATAGCAGATAAGGCGATTGCCGAAAAGACCTTTACCGACTCACTCAACCATATGTTTGATTCGCTGCTGCAACTGCGACAAGAAGAGCTGATCGCTCGCGATCGCACTCACGGTTTAAGCAGCGAAGAACGCCGAGAGCTCTGGACGTTAAACCAGGAGCTGGCCAGAAAATGAATTTAACGGCTTAAATGCCGCATATCGATCGGGAAGCCCCCGACAGCCGCAGTGAGAGGCAGCGGCCAAAATATAAGTATGCCCTCGCTTTAAATGTCGACAGCTATACCGTCGACACCAATCAAACGAATAAGTGTGGATACCGTCTTATGGAGCAAAACCCGCAGTCACAGCTGAAACTTCTTGTCACCCGTGGTAAGGAGCAAGGCTATCTGACCTATGCTGAGGTCAATGACCATCTGCCGGAAGATATCGTCGATTCAGATCAAATTGAAGATATCATCCAAATGATCAACGACATGGGTATTCAGGTAATGGAAGAAGCGCCTGATGCCGATGATCTGCTGCTGGCTGAAAATACCACCAGCACCGATGAAGATGCGGAAGAAGCTGCTGCACAAGTTCTGTCCAGTGTTGAGTCTGAAATCGGTCGTACGACTGACCCGGTACGCATGTATATGCGTGAAATGGGCACTGTTGAACTGTTGACCCGGGAAGGCGAAATCGACATCGCTAAACGTATCGAAGACGGGATCAACCAGGTTCAATGCTCCGTTGCCGAATACCCGGAAGCCATTACCTATCTGCTGGAACAGTACGATCGCGTTGAGGCTGAAGAGGCTCGTTTGTCCGATCTTATCACCGGCTTTGTCGATCCGAACGCGGAAGAAGAGATGGCGCCGACCGCAACTCACGTCGGTTCTGAACTCTCCCAGGAAGACCTGGATGATGACGAAGACGAAGATGAAGAAGACGGCGACGATGACGCCGCCGATGACGACAACAGCATTGACCCTGAACTGGCACGCGAAAAATTCGCTGAGCTGCGCGCGCAATACGTCGTTACGCGCGACACCATCAAAGCGAAAGGCCGCAGCCATGCTGCCGCGCAGGAAGAGATTCTGAAGCTGTCTGAAGTGTTCAAACAGTTCCGTCTGGTACCGAAGCAATTCGACTATCTGGTCAACAGTATGCGCGTGATGATGGATCGCGTGCGTACCCAGGAACGTCTGATCATGAAGCTCTGCGTCGAGCAGTGCAAAATGCCGAAGAAGAACTTTATCACGCTGTTTACCGGTAACGAAACCAGCGAAACCTGGTTCAACGCCGCTATCGCGATGAACAAACCGTGGTCGGAAAAACTGCACGATGTCGCGGAAGAAGTGCAACGCTGTCTGCAAAAACTGCGGCAGATTGAAGAAGAGACCGGTCTGACCATCGAACAGGTGAAAGACATCAACCGTCGAATGTCCATCGGGGAAGCGAAAGCCCGCCGTGCGAAGAAAGAGATGGTTGAAGCGAACTTACGTCTGGTTATTTCTATCGCTAAGAAATACACCAACCGTGGCTTGCAGTTCCTTGATCTGATTCAGGAAGGCAACATCGGTCTGATGAAAGCGGTAGATAAGTTCGAATACCGTCGTGGTTACAAGTTCTCCACCTACGCAACCTGGTGGATCCGTCAGGCGATCACCCGCTCTATCGCCGATCAGGCGCGCACCATCCGTATTCCGGTGCATATGATTGAGACCATCAACAAGCTCAACCGTATTTCTCGCCAGATGCTGCAAGAGATGGGCCGCGAGCCAACGCCGGAAGAGCTGGCTGAACGGATGCTGATGCCGGAAGATAAAATTCGTAAGGTGCTGAAGATTGCCAAAGAGCCAATCTCCATGGAAACGCCGATCGGCGACGATGAAGATTCGCATCTGGGTGATTTCATCGAGGATACCACCCTCGAGCTGCCGCTGGACTCTGCCACTACCGAGAGCCTGCGTGCCGCCACTCACGACGTTTTGGCTGGCCTGACCGCTCGTGAAGCGAAAGTGCTGCGTATGCGTTTCGGTATCGATATGAACACCGACCACACGCTGGAAGAAGTGGGTAAACAGTTCGATGTTACCCGCGAACGTATCCGTCAGATCGAAGCGAAGGCGCTGCGTAAACTGCGCCACCCGAGCCGTTCTGAAGTGCTGCGCAGCTTCCTCGACGATTAATTCGCCGTACACGTATAAACGCCGCCGCAAGGCGGCGTTTTTTTATCAGGTCATGCGCGAGCGCCCTATTTGGCCTGCAGAATTTCTACACAGCGCGAGTATTCGCGCCCTCATTCCCCATTGCTATAGCCCACGCATAATGAGCGCTTGATCCAGTTCGCGATAGGCCTCGACCAGTTTTTCCGTTTTAATTCGGTTTAAGCCGCTGGGATTCGGCAACACCCACACCATCGTCGCGCCAATGGCGATCTTTTGTTTACCCCAGGCGATACCGCGCTGGCTGAATCCCTGTTCAAAAGCCTGTTTACCAAGCACCGCCAGCGCCGCGGGCTGGTAGTCCTCTATCTTTTCAATCAGGTTGCGTCCGCCGCTACGTAATTCATGCAACTTCACCTCAGTCGCTTGTACCGTCGGTCGGTCGACGAGTTTCGTTACCCCGCAGCGAAAATCCAGTAATTTTTCCGCCTCTTCCGGTTTCAACTGTCGATCGGTGAAACCGGCCAAATGAATAACTTTCCAAAAACGATTCGCGGGATGTGCAAACGGAAAGCCGGTATTCGCCGAGGAGAGTCCCGGATTGATGCCGCAAAAAACCACCCGTAGCCCTGGCGCCAGTATGTCCTTAACCATTATTACTCCTGAGCAATACAACGTTCTTTAAGTATAACGGGTTGAAAACACATTGTTTATAAAAACAGCACCCGCACGGTTACGGCTGGATTACAGCGTAAAGTTACATTATAATCCACCGCCACGGCCCCTTAGCTCAGTGGTTAGAGCAGGCGACTCATAATCGCTTGGTCGCTGGTTCAAGTCCAGCAGGGGCCACCAAATTTTAGCTTTAAAATCATATAATTAAGCCACTCTAAAGAGTGGCCTTTTTGTTTCTGACAGGGCTCGCCCCATACCGCTATTTACGATGCCAATAGGCTGCCGCACGTACCAGGTGTGGATCAAACCCCTTTTCAAAGCACTGACTTAAACGTTTTACCGTTTTGCCTTCGCCAGTAATCCAGATGAAATAGTCTGATTCTGGTATTGTCAGCTGCGACAGGCGCGTTTGCATTGCCTGTTCATCGCCGCCAACAACATATTCCACAGTAATATCCGTCAAATGGGCGAGATAATCGCGATATGCCGCGTCCTGAATGCTCACCAGCGCGGTTACCGCAGGGCGCGCAGGCAGACGGCTAAGCGATTCCAGACGACGACGTAGCGCAGGCATACCGGACTCATCGCAGACATAAACCTGACAGGCATAATCTTCCGGCACCACCAGCGAACCGCGCGGCCCGCCGATCGTCAGTGTATCGCCTTCACGGGCTTCCATTGCCCAACGGCTGGCTACGCCGCCATCGTGGATAAAGAAATCCAGCGCCAGCTCGCGACGCGCCTCGTCATACAGCGGCGTGTAATCCCTGGAGACCGGGCGAACGCCCTCCCCCCAGATAATGCCTTCCTCAGTGACTGTCGGAGGCGTAAAGCGACAGCCTGGCTCAGGGAAAAAAACTTTCGTGTGATCGTCAAAGCCCAGGGAGATGAAACCGTCCAGCGCCTCGCCGCCAAGTACGATCCGCTGAAATCCTGCGCTAATACGTTCTACCCGCAGAACGATCAGCTCGCGAAAACGCAGCTCATTACGAACACGCTGTGGGTAGCGTACGGATGATGTCGTCATTTTTTGCCTTCGTGAAGTAATACGATATATCTAAATTAAAATTTTAAATGATAATGATTGTTAATCAGTAAAAATGCAACTGTTTTTTGATAGTGTTCTGGCAACGCGTCGCTAACTATAACCTTAGAATAAAATGTTATAAATTAATAGATTATCGCAACAATGGCTTTTACCCTTGCTAAAACCCATCATTTAGATATAAATTAGATATATCTAAATAAGCAGGAGGCAATGATGCAAAATCAACATGAAGGGTGTTGCAAAAACCGGGATCATAAGCACGATGGTTGCTGCAAAGATCGCGAACATCAGCATGAAGGCTGCCATAGCGCGCATCAGCATGAGAACGCCAGTTGCGGCGGCGAACACCGTCACGGACACGGCTGTGGTCGTCATGGACAGGGCGGTGGTCGACGCCAGCGATTTTTTGGCCACGGGGAACTTCGGCTGGTCATTCTTGATATCCTGACCCGGGACGCCAGCCACGGCTATGAAATGATTAAAGCGATAGAAAACCTGACGGGGGGCGGCTATACGCCAAGCGCTGGCGTGATCTACCCTACGCTGGATTTTTTACAGGATCAGCAATTTATCACGATTAGCGACGAAGAAGGCGGGCGGAAAAAAATCGCGATTACCGCGAACGGCGCGCAATGGCTTGATGAAAATCGCGAACACCTGACGCATATTCAGGCGCGGCTAAAAGCCCGTTGTGTGGGCATGGAGTTACGTAAAAATCCGCAGATGAAGCGGGCGCTGGATAACTTCAAGGCCGTGCTGGATCTGCGGATAAACCACAGCGATATCAACGACGCGCAAATCAAACGCATTATCGGCGTGATTGATCGCGCGGCGCTGGAAATCGCCGAACTGGATTAAGCGGGCTGCGTGTCTTCTTCGCGGACGCGGAACACGTTCACCAGCTCTTTTAAATGTAACGCCTGTTCGTTCAGCGACGCCGCGGCGGCAACAGACTCTTCCACAAGGCAGGAGTTTTGTTGCGTGGCGGCGTCAATCAGGCCAATCGCGCTGTTAATCTGCGAAATACCGTCAGTTTGCTCGCGGCTGGCCTGCCCAATCTCACGTAATATCACATCCATCTCTTCGACGTTATCCACCATGCCATTAATCAGGGCGCTGGCTTTCTCCACCAGGTGCATCCCTTCCTGAGTCTGACTGGTTGAATCTTCAATCAAATTACGGATTTCACTGGCTGACGAGGCGCTCTTTTGCGCCAACTGGCGAACCTCTCCGGCGACAACGGCAAAACCACGTCCATGTTCGCCCGCGCGCGCCGCTTCAACCGCCGCGTTCAGCGCCAGAATATTGGTCTGAAAGGCAATGGAATCAATGATATTGATGATATCTGACATACGATTTGCCGTGTCGTTAATAACGCGCATTTTCTGCGTCACTTGATTCATCATCTCCCCATTGTTTTTCACCACGCTGGCGGCGCCGGCAGAGAGTTTGGTCGCTTCACTGGTATGGTCAGCCGTATTTTTAACCGTGGCGGTAATCTGTTCCATCGACGCCGCCGTTTCTTCAACCGAGCTGGCCTGCTCTTCCGTACGCGCCGCCAAATCCTGGTTACCGGCGACAATTTGCGCCGCCGCCGTGGAGATACTCTCCGAACCGTTTTGCACTTCCTGTACGATATCCAGCAGACGCGTTTTCATCGCCATTAATGCTTGCAGTAGTACGCCTGTTTCATCTTTATAGTCGGTGGTGATATGACGAGTCAGATCGCCATCGGCAATCGCCTCGGCAAAGCGTACTGCGTCATCAAGCGGCCGGGTAATAGAACGCACAATATACCATCCCATTACGCCTCCGGCGGCGATGCTTATCAGCGCCAGGGTAATTAACAGCGTCCGATTATTTTTAAAATCCTCTTTGACCTGCACGCTCGCTTCATGCATCTGCGCGTCCTGAACAGCGATAAGTTCCTGGACTTTGTCCTTATAGACTTTTTGCACCTGCACCGTTCTGGTCATCATCTCCTGAATGGCCGCCTGACGATTATTGCTTTGAATATCTTTCAAAATACGGAATCTGGACTCCAGGTATTGCTGGCGCGCTTCACGGATCTCATTAATGATTTTCTGTGAATCCGCATCGTGACTATTTTCCCTGGAAAGCTCATCCAGTAGCGCCGAAATGCGCTGGCTTATCTCACTGAGTTCTTTCTGCGAGCTCTGGCTCCAGCGCCCCTCTTCATCCAGTAACATGAGCTGCTGCGCGATGATGAAATCATTAAAATTATCGATTAACAGATTGGCTTTTACCGTGGTGGGATAATCATTGGTAATAATGTCCTGCATACCCGTATTAGCCCGATCAAGGCTAAACAAAGACAGAGCGGAACTCACCACCATGAGAACAATGAATAAGCCAAAGGCCATAAATAATTTTGAACGTATTTTAATGTTATGCAAAAACATATTTTCTCCCTGGGATTGCATATCCTCATACAGGAAGATTTATCGGCAATAATGTTACTAACTTTATGATATTGATCGCTTTTTATTTCGGAACATTATTAGTAAGTAATATGGCACTGTTGCAAATAGTCGGTGGTGATAAACTTATCATCCCCTTTTGCTGATGGAGCTGCACATGAACCCATTCAAAGGCCGGCATTTTCAGCGTGACATCATTCTGTGGGCCGTACGCTGGTACTGCAAATACGGCATCAGTTACCGTGAGCTGCAGGAGATGCTGGCTGAACGCGGAGTGAATGTCGATCACTCCACGATTTACCGCTGGGTTCAGCGTTATGCGCCTGAAATGGAAAAACGGCTGCGCTGGTACTGGCGTAACCCTTCCGATCTTTGCCCGTGGCACATGGATGAAACCTACGTGAAGGTCAATGGCCGCTGGGCGTATCTGTACCGGGCCGTCGACAGCCGGGGCCGCACTGTCGATTTTTATCTCTCCTCCCGTCGTAACAGCAAAGCTGCATACCGGTTTCTGGGTAAAATCCTCAACAACGTGAAGAAGTGGCAGATCCCACGATTCATCAACACGGATAAAGCGCCCGCCTATGGTCGCGCGCTTGCTCTGCTCAAACGCGAAGGCCGGTGCCCGTCTGACGTTGAACACCGACAGATTAAGTACCGGAACAACGTGATTGAATGCGATCATGGCAAACTGAAACGGATAATCAACGCCACGCTGGGATTTAAATCCATGAAGACGGCTTACGCCACCATCAAAGGTATTGAGGTGATGCGTGCACTACGCAAAGGCCAGGCCTCAGCATTTTATTATGGTGATCCCCTGGGCGAAATGCGCCTGGTAAGCAGAGTTTTTGAAATGTAAGGCCTTTGAATAAGACAAAAGGCTGCCTCATCGCTAACTTTGCAACAGTGCC
>NZ_JBEUKJ010000024.1:0-19203 GCF_043357055.1 Salmonella sp. SJTUF15570
ACTCTCGCGCAGCGGTTTTACCGGTACAACCTTTACCTGCTTAATCATATTTTCCTGTACATCGAGAATATCGATATCGTACTGCTCAATGCGCACGCGCGTGCCAGCAACCGGAATTTCCTCCAGCGCCTCCAGAATCACCCCATTGACGGTGCGCGCGTCATCTTCCGGCAGGTGCCAGTTAAACGCTTTATTGATTTCCCGGACGTTGGCGGTACCGTCAATAATGACCGAACCGTCGTTTTGCGGCGTGACCTCTTCCGCCAGTGTCGGCGACATCGATGTGGTGAAGTCGCCGACGATCTCTTCGAGAATATCTTCCACGGTGACCAGCCCCTGGATATCGCCATATTCGTTGACGACCAGTCCGACTTTCTTTTTATTGCGCTGAAATTTAATCAGTTGTGTACTGAGCGGCGTACCTTCCGGGACGTAATAGATTTCATCGGCGGCGCGCAGCATCATCTCTTTGGTGAACTCTTTTTTCTCGGCCATTAACCGCCAGGCTTCACGCACGCGCAGCATACTGATGGCGTCATCCAGCGAATCGCGATAGAGCACAATGCGTCCGTGCGGCGAGTGGGTGAGCTGCCGCTCGATAGACTTCCAGTCGTCATTGATATCGATCCCGATAATTTCATTACGCGGCACCATGATGTCATCCACGCTGACCTTTTCCAGGTCGAGAACCGACAGCAGCATATCCTGATTGCGGCGAGAGATTTGCGAACGGGATTCATGCACGATAGTGCGTAATTCCTCTTTGCTTAACGACCCGCTGACCACGATGTCCGTTTTAATTCCCATCAGACGCATCAGCAGGCGGGTGATGGTGTTAAGTAACCACACCAGCGGCATCATCAGTATCTGTAACGGCGCCAGCAGGAAGCTGCTGGGATAGGCCACTTTTTCCGGATAGAGCGCGGCGATAGTTTTGGGCAGGACTTCGGCAAAAACTAACACGACAAACGTCAGTACCCCGGTGGCGATAGCCACGCCGGCGTCGCCGTAAAGCCGCATACCCACAATCGTGCCGAGCGCCGAGGCAAGAATGTTGACCAGGTTATTGCCGATCAGCACCAGGCTTATCAGTCGGTCGGGTTTACGCAGTAATTTTTCTACCCGTTTTGCCGAGCGATTACCTTGCTTCGCCATATGGCGTAAACGGTAACGGTTTAGCGTCATCATTCCAGTTTCGGAACCGGAAAAATAGGCCGAGATGACCACCATGATGATTAATATGATAATCAGCGTGGTAGTGGAGATGTGTTCCAGGGGAAACTCCTTTAAAAGCTTAGCTTACAAATTGCTGTAATATGCGGCTACCAAAATAGGCCAGCGTCAGAATACCCGCGCCTGCGACGTTAAACCACACGACCCGCCGACCCCGCCAGCCTTCATGGTAATGCCCCCACAGCAGAACGATATAGACAAACCATGCCACGATAGAGAGCACGGCTTTATCAATATTTTCAGTACTGAACAGGTTATGCATGTAAAACAGGCCGGTACACAGAGTAAGGGTCAGCAGTACGACGCCAATCTGCGTGATATGAAACATTTTGCGCTCAATGCTCATCAATGGCGGCATTTCATTACTAAACGCCAGCTTTTTGTTCTTCAACTGATAGTCGATCCACGCCAGCTGTAGCGCATACAGAGCGGCGATTATCAGCGTCGCGTAAGAGAAAAGCGACAGACCGATGTGCACCATCATGCCTGGGGTCGCTTCCAGATGCGTAATATATTCATTAGGCATGAACGTGGCGAAGGCCAGGTTAATCAGCGCAAAAGCATAGACAATAGGCAGAAGTAGCCAGCCGCGATTACGCGACGCGACAATGGTCATCACCGTGCAGATCATCAGACTGACCAGCGAACCGACATTCAGCAGGCTCAGGTTTTGTCCACTGTCGCCGCCGGGCAGAATACGCGATTCCAGCGCGACAGCATGGCACACCAGCGCGATGACCGCAGAAAGAATAGCCATACGCCGCCAGCCGCTGTTTTTTTGCAACAGTCCGGGAACGATCAGCGCGAGGCTGAAGGAGTAGGCGACAAGGGCAAGTAAAGCAAAAACGGGCATAGTTGTGTCGACAGTTGACCAGTGAGAAAGAGAAGCAGTATAGCGTTACGTGACCGCAGCTCCAACCGTTGCATAACAACAAAGACGGCTTCATGGTATACTGTGGCGAAATTCTGTAACTGTGTCGCTGCGGCGACCAACCGTTTCCACCCCAGGCGAGAGACAATGTTTGATAATTTAACCGATCGTTTGTCGCGCACGCTGCGCAATATCAGTGGCCGTGGGCGCCTTACTGAAGACAACGTTAAAGAGACGCTGCGCGAAGTGCGCATGGCGCTGCTGGAGGCTGACGTTGCGCTGCCGGTAGTGCGTGAGTTCATCAATCGCGTAAAAGAGAAAGCGGTTGGTCATGAAGTTAACAAGAGCCTGACCCCAGGGCAGGAGTTCGTCAAGATTGTCCGTAGCGAACTGGTTGCGGCAATGGGCGAAGAAAACCAGACCCTGAATCTGGCTGCGCAGCCGCCAGCCGTAGTATTGATGGCGGGTCTGCAGGGGGCGGGTAAAACCACCAGCGTCGGTAAGTTGGGTAAATTCTTGCGCGAGAAGCACAAGAAGAAAGTGCTGGTCGTCTCTGCCGACGTCTATCGCCCGGCGGCGATCAAACAGCTCGAAACGCTGGCTGAGCAGGTTGGCGTGGATTTCTTCCCGTCTGATGTCGGCCAGAAACCGGTTGATATCGTCAACGCCGCGCTGAAAGAAGCGAAGCTCAAATTCTACGACGTGCTGCTGGTTGATACCGCCGGTCGTCTGCACGTTGACGAAGCGATGATGGACGAAATCAAACAGGTCCACGCTTCTATCAAGCCAGTAGAAACGCTGTTTGTCGTCGATGCGATGACCGGTCAGGATGCGGCGAATACCGCAAAAGCCTTTAACGAAGCGCTGCCGTTAACCGGCGTGGTGCTGACCAAAGTTGATGGTGATGCGCGTGGCGGTGCGGCGCTCTCTATTCGTCATATCACCGGCAAGCCGATTAAATTCCTCGGTGTCGGCGAGAAAACCGACGCGCTGGAGCCGTTCCACCCGGATCGTATCGCCTCGCGTATTCTCGGCATGGGCGACGTACTGTCTCTTATCGAAGATATCGAAAGCAAAGTTGACCGCGCACAGGCTGAGAAGCTGGCGACCAAACTGAAGAAAGGCGACGGTTTCGACCTGAACGACTTCCTGGAACAGCTCAAACAGATGAAAAACATGGGCGGTATGGCCAGTCTGATGGGCAAATTACCGGGCATGGGGCAGATTCCGGACAACGTTAAATCGCAGATGGATGACAAGGTGCTGGTGCGTATGGAAGCGATCATCAATTCGATGACGCTGAAAGAGCGCGCGAAGCCGGAAATCATCAAAGGTTCCCGCAAGCGTCGTATCGCGCAGGGCTGTGGGATGCAGGTGCAGGACGTTAACCGCCTTCTGAAACAGTTCGACGACATGCAGCGCATGATGAAGAAAATGAAGAAGGGCGGGATGGCGAAGATGATGCGGAGTATGAAGGGGATGATGCCGCCAGGCTTCCCGGGTAGATAAATATATCGGGCTACCTTATTTGCCATTTTGACGCCGGAGTGTGCTCGACAAAACACGATAGTGTTTTGAACGCCCTTTAGGGCGGCCCGAAGGGCGAGCGGAGCGAGTAAATGCTCACGTACTGCGTGTACGCTCCGCTTTCTGCGCGCACGCCGACGCCAAACTGGCTGCAACGGTCACGCCCTGGAATCAAGCTTCATCACATGTTGATTGCTTTTTTCCCAGAAATCAGTAAAATTTTCGGGCTTTTAATATGACGCCGGGCTCCGTTCCTCGATGGGGCCCGGTTGTTTTATTCACACAAGAGGATGTTATGGTAACTATTCGTTTAGCTCGTCACGGCGCTAAAAAGCGTCCGTTCTACCAGGTTGTTGTCACCGACAGCCGTAATGCACGCAACGGTCGCTTCATTGAGCGCGTTGGTTTCTTCAACCCAATCGCTAGCGAAAAAGAAGAAGGCACCCGCCTGGATCTGGATCGCATCGCTCACTGGGTTGGCCAGGGCGCAACCATTTCCGATCGCGTTGCGGCGCTGATCAAAGAAGTAAAAAAAGCAGCTTAATCTGTCACGGTGGTCATGATGAGCAAGCAACTCGCCGCACAAGTACCCGCTGAACCGGTTGTACTGGGGAAAATGGGTTCTTCATACGGTATCCGTGGTTGGCTCAGAGTGTTTTCCTCCACTGAAGACGCCGAAAGCATTTTTGACTATCAGCCCTGGTTTATCCAGAAGGCGGGTCAGTGGCAGCAGGTACAGCTGGAAAGCTGGAAGCACCACAATCAGGATCTGATCATCAAGCTGAAAGGCGTTGACGATCGAGATGCCGCGAATCTTCTGACCAATTGCGAAATTGTCGTGGATTCCTCGCAACTTCCTGCGCTTGAGGAGGGAGACTACTACTGGAAAGACCTGATGGGCTGCCAGGTAGTCACCGCTGAAGGCTACGATCTCGGTAAAGTTATCGACATGATGGAAACCGGGTCGAATGACGTTCTCGTCATTAAGGCGAACCTGAAAGATGCATTTGGTATCAAGGAACGACTAGTACCGTTCCTCGATGGGCAGGTTATCAAGAAAGTCGATCTCGCTACTCGTACTATCGAAGTAGACTGGGATCCTGGTTTTTAAACCACCGAATAAACGGTAATAAATGGCGTTATGGGGATTGGCTTGTGTTTATTGGCATAGTTAGCCTGTTTCCTGAAATGTTCCGCGCAATTACCGATTACGGGGTAACTGGCCGGGCAGTAAAAAATGGCCTGCTGAACATCCAGAGCTGGAGTCCTCGCGACTTCACGCATGACCGGCACCGTACCGTGGACGATCGTCCTTACGGCGGCGGACCAGGGATGTTAATGATGGTGCAACCCTTGCGGGACGCCATTCATGCAGCAAAAGCCGCGGCAGGTGAAGGCGCTAAAGTGATTTATCTGTCGCCTCAGGGACGCAAGCTTGATCAAGCGGGCGTTAGCGAGCTGGCCACGAATCAGAAGCTTATTCTGGTGTGTGGTCGCTACGAAGGCGTAGATGAGCGCGTAATTCAGACCGAAATTGACGAAGAATGGTCAATTGGCGATTACGTTCTCAGCGGTGGCGAACTACCGGCAATGACGCTGATTGACTCCGTCGCCCGGTTTATACCGGGGGTTCTGGGGCATGAGGCATCAGCGATCGAAGATTCGTTTGCTGATGGGTTGCTGGATTGTCCGCACTATACGCGCCCTGAAGTGTTAGAGGGGATGGAAGTACCGCCAGTATTGCTGTCGGGAAACCATGCTGAGATACGTCGCTGGCGTTTGAAACAGTCGCTGGGCCGAACCTGGCTTAGAAGACCTGAACTTCTGGAAAACCTGGCTCTGACTGAAGAGCAAGCAAGGTTGCTGGCGGAGTTCAAAACAGAACACGCACAACAGCAGCATAAACATGATGGGATGGCATAGGCCCCCAAATATCAGTTTACCCAGGATAAGAGATTAAATTATGAGCAACATTATTAAGCAACTTGAACAAGAGCAGATGAAGCAGAACGTACCTTCCTTCCGTCCGGGCGATACCGTGGAAGTGAAAGTATGGGTTGTTGAAGGTACCAAGAAACGTCTGCAGGCATTCGAGGGCGTGGTTATCGCTATTCGTAACCGCGGTCTGCACTCTGCATTCACTGTTCGTAAAATTTCCAACGGCGAAGGCGTTGAGCGTGTCTTCCAGACTCACTCTCCGGTAGTTGACAGCATTGCTGTTAAACGTCGTGGTGCTGTTCGTAAAGCTAAACTGTACTACCTGCGTGAGCGTACTGGTAAAGCGGCTCGTATCAAAGAGCGTCTTAACTAAGAACGCGCTTTCGCAACATCCGAAAGCTTGTAGAAAAGAAGGGGCTGGCATTACGCTGGCCCCTTTTTTATGGGGTTGCTCCACGCCATAGACGGTTGCATGATTAGTCTGGGTCAGTGGTCTCAACGCTGAGTCAGAAACGGCCAGGCCCGTTCCTTAGTTTAGCGAGCGTTCCGCACGCCGGTGTTTAGCCTGATACATATTTCGATCGGCCAGTTCTTGTAGTTTTTCGGCAGTGGCATGTTCCCATGTCAGCGCAAAGCCAATACTCAGGGTCATCGTTATTCGCTGGCCGTTGTGCAGTTCAAAAGGTCGATTAAACGCCTGGGATAGCGCTGCGCAAATACGTTGTACTTCATATTCCGAATGTACATCGTAAAGCACCACCGCAAATTCATCGCCGCCGAGTCGGTAAGTTTGATAACGGCTACCACCGAATTCCGCTAATCTTTTGGCAACCTCTATAAGTACGCGGTCGCCTGCCGCATGTCCCCAGGTATCATTAATATATTTAAAGTTATCGCCATCCAGAAATAACAATGCCGAACTGCTACGAGCGGAATTGTCCTTCATCAGCGCGTTAATACAGCTGCGAAATGCCGCGCGATTGGCAAGCCCCGTCAGCGGATCGTGCAACGCGGTACGTAGTAACTGGGCATTTTTAGCCTGAAGCCGTAGCTGCCATTCTTCCATCTCATCCAGAAGGCTATTGAAATCCTGCGCAAACAGGTGAAATTCCGCAATACGCTCATCAGGTACCCGGCGTGAAAAATTTCGGTTAGTGCGAACGTCGTGTACAACTTCAGTAATATTTTGCAGCGCATCCACAACGCCATTGTGTAAATAACGCGTGAGCAGCAGGGCAATGCCGGATGCCAGCAGAATACATCCTGTCAGCACTGCCAGCGATAACCAGATAAAATGACCAATAAGGCTGTCGCGGGCGACAAGCCGTACTTCGCCGATGGCCCTGCCGTTGTGCCAGACGGGTTGCGATACCGGCAATGGAAAAAGCCAGTGGCTAATTAAGCCGATGAGCTTATCGTCTGCGGCTCGCGCATCATAGCGCCATGAGGCGATAGTACGGCCATTTTTATCGCGGACCTCCGCCGCTGAAAATTGTCCCTGGCGTCCCAGTGTGGCGAGCGTTTCCGCTGCGGCCGCGTTATCGGAAAATACCAGTGCCGCTTCAAGGCTATGGGCCATTGTGGCGGCGGTCAAATCGAGATTTTTTTGCGCATACTGTTTGAGCGTAAGGACAGACGCAACGCAAATTAATAGCCAGATCAATGTCATTGTAAGCAGCACGCTGATTATACTAATCCGCCGTAGTGTGCGTTTAAATGTTGGTCTGGACAGAGAAAATTCCTTATTCATGCTTTTGATTCCGTGCAAGCATTAATACTTCTGGATTCACTCTCACGCCGCTATGCGAGAGGGAGTCCAGGTTGACGGAAAATTTGACTTCATCATTGTTAATGATCAGACAAAATGCGCTGCCCATAATACATTCGGTATTTTGCTCGGCAATTAATAACAAGGCATTAACTGGATAATGACGCGTTAACTCCACCTGATAAGCTGGCGATTCATTGCCAAAGTAAAAACCATCACAGCGGGCGCTCAGGGCTTCCTGTGTGGTACGGATGACAAGCGGTTGATAAGGGAAAGCCCAGTCAGCCTCTTCGCTAAGTACCCTGACAAAACGCGCAGATGAAAATATGCATAGCCTTGGCGGCCCGGATAACGCCGGCCAGTGTGTATAACTGACGATACCGGAGACGATGGCGCGTACGGATTTCTCTTCTTCCGTGACGCGTTGAGCATACAGAGGCAAGCTTGCTAATAATAGCGATAACAGAAGGATAAATCGGTGAGAAAAACGCATTAACAAGTCCCCACCATCTTCAGTCGTAAAGCATTAAAATACATCCGTGATTGTTTGTAGCAAAATAACATTATTTTGCCATATCGTCATTATGTCTTATTGATAATATGAATAATTTAAGTGACATCCCTGATATTAAATTCTTGTGATAATGGTATTAATCAGCCTATATCAGAAAGTAAAAATATGTGTGCGGAGAAAAAATAATCAAAAAATAGCGAGCATCGCTCATTTTACCGTTTTTCTGAGGCTGGGAATAAAATAATTCACTTGTTGTGTAAAGTTTTTGATACGAAATGGAGGGTTTTAATCGACGATTGTGCATGGTGTAAAGTTTATTTTACGTAATATGGATTGAAATCTTTACTTTTTGTGGTATGGTTTAAACATCCTCGTGGAGGATCAACTATCGCAAACAAGAAAAGACAGGATCGCCATCATGCAAAAAGACGCGCTGAATAACGTACGTATCACCGATGAACAGGTATTAATGACGCCGGAGCAGCTTAAAGCGGCCTTTCCGTTGAGTCTGGCGCAGGAAGCGCAGATAGCGCAGTCCCGGGGAATCATTTCTGACATTATTGCCGGGCGCGATCCGCGTCTGTTGGTGGTATGCGGTCCTTGTTCTATTCACGATCCTGAAACCGCTCTGGAATATGCCCGTCGATTTAAAGCCCTTGCCGCAGAGGTCAGCGATAGCCTCTATCTGGTAATGCGCGTCTATTTTGAAAAGCCGCGGACTACCGTCGGCTGGAAAGGGCTGATTAACGATCCTCACATGGATGGCTCATTTGATGTGGAAGCCGGGTTGAAAATGGCGCGTCAGCTACTGGTGGAACTGGTGAATATGGGGTTGCCATTGGCGACCGAAGCGTTGGATCCGAACAGCCCGCAATACCTGGGCGATCTGTTTAGCTGGTCGGCGATAGGCGCGCGCACAACCGAATCGCAAACCCACCGCGAAATGGCGTCTGGTCTTTCTATGCCGGTCGGCTTTAAAAACGGCACGGATGGCAGCCTGGCGACAGCGATTAACGCCATGCGCGCCGCTGCGCAACCTCATCGTTTTGTTGGCATTAACCAGGCCGGTCAGGTTGCGTTATTGCAAACCCAGGGAAATCCGCATGGTCATGTGATTCTGCGTGGCGGCAAAGCGCCAAACTATAGCCCGGCAGATGTCGCTCAGTGTGAAAAAGAGATGGAACAGGCGGGACTACGTCCTTCGCTGATGGTAGATTGCAGTCATGGTAACTCCAATAAAGATTATCGCCGCCAGCCAGCCGTTGCCGAATCTGTGGTTGCGCAGATTAAAGATGGCAATCGTTCAATCATTGGCTTAATGATTGAAAGTAATATTCATGAGGGTAATCAGTCTTCCGAACAGCCGCGCAGCGAAATGAAGTATGGCGTTTCCGTCACCGATGCTTGTATTAGCTGGGAGATGACCGATGCCCTGTTACGTGAAATTCATAAAGATTTGAGCGGCCAGCTGGCGGTGCGCGTCGCATAAGAGGTTGTTATGGTTGCTGAATTGACCGCATTACGCGATCAAATAGATGATGTCGATAAAGCGTTGTTGAATTTACTGGCTAAGCGCCTGGAACTGGTTGCCAAAGTCGGCGAGGTGAAAAGCCGTTTTGGCCTGCCTATTTACGTGCCGGAGCGTGAGGCCTCTATGCTGGCTTCACGACGGGCGGAAGCAGAAGCGATCGGTGTCCCGCCCGATCTCATTGAAGATGTCCTGCGCCGGGTAATGCGTGAATCTTACTCCAGCGAAAATGATAAGGGGTTCAAAACGCTTTGTCCTTCTCTGCGTCCGGTCGTCATTGTGGGCGGCGGCGGACAGATGGGGCGTCTGTTTGAAAAAATGCTCACGCTGTCGGGCTATCAGGTCCGTATTCTGGAACAACAGGACTGGCCGCGCGCCAGGGACATTGTCGCCGATGCCGGAATGGTGATCGTCAGCGTGCCGATTCATGTTACTGAACAGGTCATAGCGCAACTGCCGCCCCTGCCGTCCGACTGTATTCTGGTCGATCTGGCATCGGTGAAAAGCGGTCCGTTGCAGGCAATGTTGGCGGCCCATGATGGCCCCGTGTTGGGCTTGCATCCGATGTTTGGTCCGGACAGCGGGAGCCTGGCGAAGCAGGTGGTGGTCTGGTGTGATGGGCGTCAACCGGAAGCGTATCAGTGGTTCCTTGAGCAAATCCAGGTGTGGGGCGCGCGGTTGCATCGAATTAGCGCTGTCGAGCACGATCAGAACATGGCTTTTATCCAGGCGCTGCGCCACTTTGCTACCTTCGCTTATGGGCTGCATCTGGCGGAAGAGAACGTCCAGCTTGAGCAGCTTCTGGCGCTATCATCGCCGATTTATCGACTGGAGCTGGCGATGGTCGGGCGTCTGTTTGCCCAGGACCCGCAGCTGTATGCGGACATTATTATGTCGTCGGAGCGCAATCTGGCGCTTATCAAGCGTTACTATAAACGTTTTGGCGAAGCGATCGGGTTACTGGAACAGGGTGATAAGCAGGCTTTTATCGACAGTTTTCGCAAAGTTGAACACTGGTTTGGCGATTATGCCAGACGCTTCCAGAATGAAAGCCGTGTGTTATTGCGTCAGGCGAATGACAGCCGACCATAATGATGACATCTATACTAAAAGCCAGCTTTGCTGGCTTTTTTCGTTTAAGGAACCGTTATGACTACGCCGCACGTTTTATTTGATTATGTCGGACATCTACCAGAATGCCCCACATGGAGCGAGGATGAAAGCGCGCTGTACTGGACCGATATCCTGGAACAGGAGATCCATCGTTACCATCCGGCGAGCGGGACGCATAGCGTGCTGGCGTTTCCGGAAGAGGTGGGCTGTTTTGCCTTGCGTGAGCAGGGCGGATTTATTGTGGCCATGCGTCATGCTATCTGGCTGGCCGATAAGAATGGATTATTGCAGCGTAAGGTTTGCGACAATCCCTCTAATACGAAACTGGCGCGTTTCAACGATGGCGGCACTGATGGCGATGGACGTTTTTATGCCGGAACGTTCTGGGCGCCGGGTGACTATAATGGCGCGTTGCTGATGCGGATCGATCATGACCTGACGGCAAAAGTGATCCAGTGCGATATCCAGGGACACAACGGCCTGGCGTTCAGCCCGGATAACCAGTGGATGTATACTTCCGATACGCCGAATGGCGTGATATACCGCACGTTACTTGATAAGCATGGCGAACCGGGCAAGCGTGAACTTTTTCGCCATTTTGGCGAAGGAGAAGGACTTCCCGACGGCGCGGCGATGGATAGCGAAGGGTGCTACTGGAGCGCGATGTTTGACGGCTGGCGCGTGGCGCGTTTCTCACCGCAAGGAGAGCAGCTGGAAGAGTACCGGTTGCCGGTACGTTGTCCGACGATGGTTTGCTTTGGCGGCGCAGATATGAAAACGCTTTTTATTACAACTACCAGAGAAAATATGTCTGCTCAGGAAGTGGCGGATTATCCGCTCTCCGGCGCCATCTTCACCCTGCAGGTAGCCGTCGCAGGGATGAAGAAAAGCCGTTTTATTGAACGTCAGGCAGGTTCTACCGGCACGACGTTTTCGCTGGGATAGCAGCCAAGCACTTTCATTGAGCGCGTGATCTCGCCCAGCTCTTTTAGCGCGCTTTGCATTACCTGCGACTCCAGGTTCGCCTGAATATCGAGATAAAACATCTCTTCCCACGGATTGCCGTGAATGGGGCGCGACTCCAGTTTCGTCATGATGAGATTGTGGTTACGCAGCACCAGCAGCGCTTCGACCAGCGCGCCAGCTTGCTGCCCGGTGGCGATTAACAGAGTGGTTTTTGCCGGAACCTGATCGGAAACATTAATGGCTTTGCGCGCCAGTACCAGAAAGCGGGTGATATTCTGCGTCTGGTTTGCGGCGATGCGTTCCAGCACCTGTAAACCGTGCAACATGCCGCCTGCCTCGCTGCCGAGCGCCGCGACGCGCGGAGAGTTTGCCTGCGCGACTTTTTCCATCGCTGCCGACGTACTCTCGGTATAGTCAATTTTCCAGTGCGGATAGCGGCTCAAAAATTTACTGCACTGCTGAAACGGCTGCGGATGGCTGTACACCGTTTCGATGGTATTCAGATCCGTAGTGCCGGAAACCAGCACGCAGTGATCGATAGTGACAGTCATCTCACCGACAATCGACAGACTGGTGTGTTGCAATAAGTCGTACACATCGTTGATAGCGCCGGAGCTGGTGTTCTCTATCGGAACCACGGCGTAATCGGCCTGACCTGTTTCGACCTGATGAAAAATATCGGCGAATTTTGCGCAGCCGCTCTCGATAAATTGCTCAAAATGGCGTGCAGCATACTGGCGCGCCGCGAGATGAGAATAGGAGCCTTTCGGCCCAAGAAACGCAATACGTGCCGAATGAGGGTGAGTATTATTCAGATGTTGTTGCAGCAGCGCCTGCTGAGTAAGCACGGAGTCTTCAATGATAAGCTGGAACAGACGGGTAATGTAGTGTGCGTCGAGATGGTGGGCTTTACCGAGATGGATGAGTCTGTCCAGCAGCGCGCGTTCACGATCGATATCCCGAACCGGACGATGCGACAGTAGTTTTGCTTGTCCCACTTCAATCGCCAGCGCGCGTCGTTTTGCCAGTAAGGCCAGTAACTCTTCGTCTAAAGCGCTGATTTTATCTCGCAGCGCCAGTAATGGGTTTTCCGATGTCATAGTGTTGCCTTTTTTGTTATCAATAAAAAAGGCCTCCCGGTGGGGGAGGCCTTCTTGTTCGTCTTCGCATTCTTTATCACATGACGAAACGCCTCCCGGTCAGGGGAAGATAAAAAAGAATGCGAAGAAAAACCGGGTGAGCTTCATAACTGTTTCCTTTGTGTACGTAAGTACAGTACCCGTACTGTTTTAATCCTGTCAACAAAAAACGCGCCCGAAGGCGCGTTGGCGATACACTCAATGTAAGGGACTACTCTTCTTCTGCTTCGACGAAGCTGGCATCTTTCACCGATGCGGTGGCACGACGGGCTTCGCCTTTGTGCTGCACTTTATTGAGCTGCCGTTCCAGCTTGTTGATCAATTCATTAATAGCGGTGTACATATCTTCGTGTTTTGCGCTGGCGACCAGATGTCCGTTCGGTGTATTAATGGTGGCGTCAGCAATAAAGCCCTGTGGCTCTTTAGACAGAATGATATGAGGATTAATCAGGTGAGTTTGCCATTTTTCCAGTTTGGCGAGACGGTCTGCGACATGTTGGCGGATTGCCGGAGTAATTTCCATTTGTTTACTGGTAATGTTCATTGTCATAAATTTTACCTCTTGTCTTTCCCGTCTTGGTGATTCCAGCATACCGTTCTTAATGTCAAAATGTGTGATGTAAATCACATTATTTTGTCACTTTTTGTCAAGGCGAACTTTTTGTGAGGCATCGCAGGAAGAAGCGATCTTTTACTTGAGGAATGGCTGAAAGCAGGCCATATTTGACTGGATGCGTTGCAGTGAAATCATTTCTGTTGCATCAGATATCGAATAAAAAAACGGCAGCCGGAAGGCTGCCGTTTTGCTTGTTGGTATTGCTTCAGGTGTTTTTGCTGTTAGCGGCAATAATTTTCGCGACTTTGTCAGCCTGCGCATTCAGCTGCATCTGACGATAGGCGTTTTCCATCAGCGGCAACGCATCGCGCGTGGCCTGCGTATCAGGATAATTGCGTAGCATACCTTCTACCCGGTTTACGACCGCAACCCATGCGCCGCGCGCGGTATAGTACTCTGCGACGGAATATTCATATTTCGCCAGACGGTCTTTCAGGAATACCAGACGCTTAGTGGCATCGGTGGTGTACTGGCTATTAGGATAGCTGCGTACCAGTTTCGAAAAGTCATTGAACGCCGCCCGCGCATGTTGCGGATCGCGATCGCTGCGATCGACGCCAAAGAAACCTTGCAGCGCGCTATCATCCAGCGCCATGTTCGTCAGGCCGCGCATGTACATGACATAGTCAATATTAGGGTGCGTTGGATTAAGACGCATAAAACGATCGATGGCGGCCTGCGCTAGCGGCAAATCGGCGTTTTTGTAATAGGCGTAGATAAGATCCAACTGCACCTGCTGAGAATACGGTCCGAATGGATAACGATTATCTAACGCTTCCAATTGCGTTATTGCCTGTTTCCAGTTACCGTCCTGCAGCTTTTGCTGAGCAGTCGCGTAGATTTCATTCGGCGGATTATCGGGCACCTCTTCCTTTGAACCCGAGCAACCCGCCAGAAACAGGCTCAACGTGGCTGCTGCCACCAGATATTTCATGCGCGTCATGACGTTTTGACTTTCCTCAAAATGTTTTACGGGAGATTCTCTGTTCCTGCTCCCGGTTAAGACCAGCTACAATAGCACACTATATTAAACGGCAAAGCCGTAAAACCCAACGTTAAACGAAGAAGCTGTATATGGCACAACGAGTACAACTCACCGCAACGGTCTCCGAAAACCAACTCGGTCAACGCTTAGATCAGGCTTTGGCCGAAATGTTCCCGGATTATTCACGTTCGCGTATAAAAGAATGGATTTTGAATCAGCGCGTGTTGGTCAATGGTCAACTTTGCGATAAGCCAAAAGAAAAAGTGTTAGGCGGCGAGCGGGTGGCTATTGATGCGGAGATCGACGAAGAGATTCGTTTTGAAGCGCAGGATATCCCGTTAGATATTGTTTATGAAGATGACGATATTCTGGTTATCAACAAACCACGCGATCTGGTGGTACATCCTGGCGCGGGTAACCCGGACGGTACGGTACTGAACGCGTTGCTACATTATTATCCGCCGATTGCGGATGTTCCGCGCGCGGGCATTGTGCATCGTCTGGATAAGGACACGACGGGGCTGATGGTGGTGGCCAAAACCGTTCCGGCGCAAACGCGCCTGGTGGAGTCTTTGCAGCTGCGCGAGATTACCCGCGAATATGAAGCGGTCGCGATCGGACATATGACGGCGGGAGGAACGGTGAATGAACCCATCAGTCGTCACCCGACCAAACGTACCCATATGTCGGTGCATCCCATGGGCAAACCGGCGGTGACCCACTACCGCATTATGGAACATTTCCGTGTGCACACGCGTCTTAGGTTGCGTCTGGAGACCGGGCGTACGCACCAGATCCGCGTGCATATGGCGCATATTACGCACCCGTTAGTGGGCGATCAGGTCTACGGTGGTCGTCCACGTCCACCGAAAGGCGCATCGGAAGAATTTATTTCCACGCTGCGTAAGTTTGACCGCCAGGCGCTTCATGCAACGATGCTGCGTCTCTACCATCCTGTATCGGGTATCGAAATGGAGTGGCACGCGCCGATTCCACAAGATATGGTGGATCTTATCGATGCGATGCGCGCCGATTTTGAAGATCATAAAGATGATGTGGACTGGTTATGAATGCACTGATTGTCCCGCAGTGGCCGCTGCCGAAAGGCGTCGCAGCCTGTAGTTCTACCCGTATTGGCGGGGTGAGTTTACCGCCTTACGACTCGCTGAATCTGGGCGCGCATTGCGGCGATAACCCGGAGCATGTTGAAGAGAACCGCAAGCGTCTGTTTGCGGCGGGCAATCTGCCTTCGAAACCTGTCTGGCTTGAACAGGTTCACGGTAAAAATGTATTGAGGCTTACCGGAGAACCTTATGCCTCCAAACGTGCGGATGCGTCTTACAGCAATACGCCAGGAACCGTCTGCGCGGTAATGACGGCAGACTGCCTGCCTGTGCTATTCTGTAACCGTGAGGGAACAGAAGTGGCGGCGGCTCATGCGGGCTGGCGCGGATTATGTGAAGGCGTACTGGAGGAAACTGTCACCTGCTTTGCTGACAAACCAGAAAATATCATCGCCTGGTTAGGTCCGGCGATCGGCCCGACCGCGTTTGAAGTGGGGCCGGAAGTGCGTGACGCATTTTTAGCAAAAGATGCGCAAGCCGATAGCGCATTTTTGCCGCACGGGGAAAAATTTCTGGCGGATATTTATCAGCTTGCACGCCAACGTCTGGCGAATACCGGCGTTGAACATGTCTATGGCGGGGATCGCTGCACCTTTAGCGAAAGTGAGACTTTCTTCTCTTATCGTCGCGACAAGACGACAGGTCGTATGGCAAGTTTTATTTGGCTGATATAACCTAAAGAATCAAGACGATCCGGTACGGGTAACTTTCTTTTCACATAATTCAGGTCATTCACCTTGAATAATTGAGGGATGACCTCATTTAATCTCCAGTAGCAATTTTGACCTGTTATGGGAGGAGTTATGCGTCTGGATCGTCTTACTAACAAATTCCAGCTTGCTCTTGCCGATGCCCAGTCGCTCGCGCTGGGGCACGACAACCAATTCATCGAACCTCTTCATTTAATGAGCGCCTTGCTGAACCAGGAAGGGGGATCGATACGTCCTTTATTAACCTCCGCCGGCATTAATGCTGGCCAGTTGCGCACCGCTATCGATCAAGCGCTGAGCCGTTTACCGCAGGTGGAAGGTACCGGCGGCGACGTACAGCCTTCTTCGGAACTGGTACGCGTACTGAACCTTTGCGACAAGCTGGCGCAAAAACGAGGGGACAATTTTATTTCGTCAGAGCTGTTTGTTCTGGCGGCGCTTGAGTCTCGCGGCACGTTAACCGATCTGCTGAAATCAGCCGGTGCGACCACGGCCAATATCACTCAGGCAATTGAACAGATGCGCGGAGGTGAAAGCGTGAACGATCAAGGGGCTGAAGACCAACGTCAGGCCTTGAAAAAATATACCGTCGATCTGACCGAGCGGGCTGAACAAGGTAAGCTTGACCCGGTAATTGGTCGTGATGAAGAAATTCGCCGTACCATTCAGGTACTGCAACGTCGTACTAAAAATAACCCGGTGTTAATCGGTGAGCCAGGGGTCGGTAAAACGGCAATTGTTGAAGGACTGGCGCAGCGCATTATTAACGGTGAAGTCCCTGAAGGCTTAAAAGGTCGCCGCGTACTGGCGCTGGATATGGGCGCGCTGGTGGCGGGGGCGAAATATCGCGGCGAATTTGAAGAGCGTCTGAAAGGCGTGCTGAACGATCTGGCGAAACAGGAAGGCAACGTCATCCTGTTTATTGACGAGCTGCACACCATGGTTGGCGCAGGTAAGGCTGATGGCGCAATGGACGCCGGGAATATGCTGAAACCGGCGCTGGCGCGTGGTGAACTGCACTGTGTGGGCGCCACCACGCTGGATGAATACCGTCAGTACATTGAAAAAGACGCGGCGCTGGAACGTCGTTTTCAAAAAGTGTTTGTCGCAGAACCTTCAGTGGAAGACACCATTGCTATTCTGCGTGGCCTGAAAGAACGTTACGAGCTGCATCACCATGTGCAGATCACTGACCCGGCGATTGTGGCGGCGGCAACATTGTCTCATCGCTATATCGCCGACCGTCAGTTGCCGGATAAAGCTATCGACCTCATCGATGAAGCGGCATCCAGCATTCGTATGCAGATTGACTCTAAGCCGGAGGAGCTGGACAGGCTCGACCGCCGCATTATTCAGCTCAAACTGGAACAGCAGGCGTTGATGAAAGAGTCTGACGAGGCGAGTAAAAAACGTCTCGATATGCTGAATGAAGAACTGGACGATAAAGAGCGCCAGTATTCTGAGTTAGAAGAAGAGTGGAAAGCGGAAAAAGCCTCGCTCTCCGGTACGCAAACTATTAAAGCGGAGCTGGAGCAGGCGAAGATCGCCATCGAGCAGGCGCGTCGCGTTGGCGACCTGGCGCGAATGTCTGAACTGCAGTACGGCAAAATTCCGGAGCTGGAAAAACAGTTGGAAGCCGCGACCCAGTCGGAAGGTAAAACCATGCGTCTGTTACGTAACAAAGTAACGGATGCGGAAATTGCCGAAGTGCTGGCGCGCTGGACCGGTATTCCGGTTGCCAGAATGCTGGAAGGCGAACGTGAAAAACTGTTGCGTATGGAACAAGAGTTACACAGCCGTGTGATCGGGCAGAATGAAGCCGTTGAAGCAGTATCGAACGCCATACGTCGTAGCCGCGCGGGGCTGTCCGATCCGAACCGTCCGATTGGTTCCTTCCTGTTCCTTGGGCCGACGGGGGTCGGTAAAACCGAACTGTGTAAAGCGCTGGCTAACTTTATGTTCGACAGCGACGACGCGATGGTGCGTATCGATATGTCCGAGTTTATGGAGAAACACTCCGTGTCTCGTTTGGTCGGGGCGCCTCCGGGATATGTCGGCTATGAAGAAGGCGGTTATTTGACGGAAGCGGTACGCCGTCGTCCTTATTCCGTCATCTTGTTGGATGAAGTAGAAAAAGCGCATCCGGATGTATTCAACATTCTGTTGCAGGTGCTGGACGACGGTCGGCTGACTGACGGGCAGGGGAGAACGGTCGACTTCCGTAATACGGTGGTCATTATGACTTCTAACCTCGGTTCCGATCTCATTCAGGAGCGCTTTGGCGAACTGGATTACGGTCGAATGAAAGAGATGGTGCTGGGTGTGGTTAGCCAAAACTTCCGTCCGGAATTTATCAACCGTATTGATGAAGTTGTGGTATTCCATCCGTTAGGTGAGCAACACATCGCTTCTATTGCTCAGATCCAGCTGCAGCGTCTGTACAAACGTCTGGAAGAACGTGGTTATGAAATCCATATCTCCGACGAGGCGCTGAAACTGTTGAGCGCCAACGGTTACGATCCGGTCTACGGGGCGCGTCCGTTAAAACGTGCTATTCAACAGCAGATCGAAAACCCACTGGCGCAGCAAATCCTGTCTGGTGAACTGGTTCCTGGCAAAGTGATTCGCCTTGAAGCCAATGATGATCGTATTGTGGCAGTGCAGTAAGTCACAAATTTGAATAAAACGGGCCCTGATGGGCTCGTTTTTGTTTAAAAACCAGGCGAAAATAGGCTTTTGGTTCAAATGTTGTTTGAAAAGTGAACGGTTGAGCTTTTTTTTGCATTTAGGTCTTGTCAGGCTCTAATAACTCCCTATAATGCGCCACCACTGACACGGAACAACGGCATACAGGCCGCCGGGTCAGAAAGGCTTCGTTAAGAAGCCTGTGAGGAAAGCGAAAATAAAGGCTTGACTCAAAAAGAGGAAAGCGTAATATACGCCACCTCGCGACGGTGAGCTGAAAGCCGCGTCGCACCTGCTCTTTAACAATTTATCAGACAATCTGTGTGGGCACTCGAAGATACGGATTCTTGACGTCGCAAGACGAAAAATGAATACCAAGTCTCAAGAGTGAACACGTAATTCATTACGAAGTTTAATTCATTGAGCATCAAACTTTTAAATTGAAGAGTTTGATCATGGCTCAGATTGAACGCTGGCGGCAGGCCT
>NZ_JBEUKJ010000025.1:0-15827 GCF_043357055.1 Salmonella sp. SJTUF15570
CAGTTATTAAAACCCCTTTTGATTTGTTAAAACATCTTGCGGTCTGGCAACTGCAAAAGTTCAACAAGAAATCAAAAGGGGGTCCCAATGGGGGACGAAAAGAGCTTAGCGCACACCCGATGGAACTGTAAATATCACATAGTTTTCGCGCCCAAATACCGAAGACAAGCGTTCTATGGAGAGAAGCGTAGGGCAGTAGGCAGCATATTAAGAAAATTGTGTGAATGGAAAAACGTACGAATTCTGGAAGCGGAATGTTGTGCAGATCATATTCACATGCTTCTGGAGATCCCGCCGAAGATGAGTGTGTCGAGCTTCATGGGATATCTGAAGGGTAAAAGTAGTCTGATGCTTTACGAGCAGTTTGGGGATCTAAAATTCAAATACAGGAACAGGGAGTTCTGGTGCAGAGGGTACTATGTCGATACGGTGGGTAAGAACACGGCGAAGATACAGGACTACATAAAGCACCAGCTTGAAGAGGATAAAATGGGTGAGCAATTATCGATCCCTTATCCGGGCAGCCCGTTTACGGGCCGTAAGTAACGAAGTTTGATGCAAATGTCAGATCGTATGCGCCTGTTAGGGCGCGGCTGGTAAGAGAGCCTTACAGGCGCATCTGAAAAACCTCCGGCTATGCCGGAGGATATTTATTTTGGACGAGGAAAAATGAGATGCCGATGAGTTGATGTGATTAAACGCAACGGCATGTTCTCCCTGACACTGTATCAACTGCCAGGCGTGTGGCCAGGGCAGGCAGTGAACTACCCTTCAAGGAGAAAATTATGGGATTGCAAAAAACACTGGCGCTCAGCGCCGTAGCGGCAGGGATCATGTTGAGCTTATCCGGTGCGCAGGCCGCGCCGCTGCTTAGCAGTAGTGAGCCAATGACCATTAACGCCAGCGATCTGGCGGCGAAAGAGAAAGCGCTAACGGATTTTCCGTTAATGGAAGCAGTGAAATCCTCTATCCAGACGTTGGATAACAGCGCGGTCGAACAAATCGAACCGGGGCGCGCCGCTAACCCGGCAAACGTAAAACGCGTTGAAAGTATTCTGAAAGAGGCCGACTGGGATTATCTGTTCCCGATGCGCGCACCGGAATACACTTACTCTAACTTCCTGAAAGCGATAGGTAAATTCCCGGCGGTTTGTGGTACCTACACCGATGGACGCGATAGCGACGCTATCTGCCGTAAAACCCTGGCTACTATGTTTGCGCATTTTGCCCAGGAGACGGGCGGTCACGAAAGCTGGCGTGACATTCCGGAATGGCGTCAGGCGCTGGTCTATCTGCGCGAAGTCGGCTGGACAGAAGGGCAGAAAGGCGGCTACAACGGCGAATGTAACCCGGATGTATGGCAGGGCCAGACCTGGCCGTGCGGTAAAGATAAGGACGGCGATTTCCTCAGCTATTTTGGTCGCGGGGCAAAACAGCTTTCTTATAACTACAACTATGGGCCTTTCTCTGACGCGATGTATGGCGACGTTCGCCCTCTGCTGGATAAACCCGAGCTGGTGGCGGATACCTGGATGAACCTGGCGAGCGCCGTCTTCTTCTTTGTGTATCCGCAGCCGCCGAAGCCGTCTATGCTACATGTGATTGACGGTACCTGGCAGCCAAACGATCGCGATAAAGCAAACGGCCTGGTATCAGGTTTCGGCGTCACCATTCAGATCATCAATGGCGGCGTGGAGTGCGGCGGCGCAGATGAGAATGCGCAGTCGCTTAACCGTATCGCCTACTACAAAGAGTTTGCCAACTACCTGAAAGTGCCGGTGCCGGCTGACGAAGTGTTGGGCTGTAAAAAGATGAAGCAGTTCGATGAAGGCGGCGCTGGCGCGTTACCGATCTATTGGGAACAAGACTGGGGCTGGAGCGCCGATACTGCGGACGGTAAAACCTATTCCTGCCAGTTAGTGGGATATCAGACGCCGTATACCGCCTTTAAAGAGGGCGACTACACGAAATGTGTACAGCATTATTTCAACGTTAATGTCGTCGATGATAGCGGAACCACTGAACCGGATGTCACGCCAACTCCGGCGCCAGTGACGGATGAAAACGTGGCGCCAGTCGCGCGCATTGCCGGACCGGTCGGGGCGGTGGAAGCCGGTAGCCCGGTTTCACTCAGCGCGGAAGGATCGACCGACGCGAATGGCGACAAGCTCACCTATACCTGGATGTCGCAGGATGGCAAAACGCTGAGCGGCCAGGATAAAGCCGTTGTGATTTTCAACGCGCCGGATGTCACTCAGAACACCCAGTATGTGGTGAATCTGACCGTTAGCGACGGTACGCTCTCCAGTACAGCGGTTTATACGCTGAATGTGAAAGCGAAGGCCGCCGCTGCGGATGACGAAGATAAGACCACCAGCTATCCTGCCTGGAGCAGCAGCCAGAAATGGAATCCGGGCGACATCGTTAACAGTAATGGCGCATTGTACCAGTGCAAACCGTTCCCGGAAGGCTCATGGTGTAATGTTGCGCCTGCCTACTATGAGCCCGGCGTAGGGATTGCCTGGGCCGATGCATGGAACGCATTGTAATAAGATAAATCCTGTCGGTGCTTTGCATCGGCAGGATTGTTACTATGCTTATCTCAGGTTTTTTCAGGAGAAAGCATGAACATCATCGCCATTATGGGGCCGCACGGGGTTTATTATAAAGATGAACCCATCAAGGAGCTTGAGCGTGCATTACAATCCCTGGGATTTCAAATTATCTGGCCGCAAAATAGCGTTGACTTGTTGAAGTTTATTGAACATAACCCGCGCATCTGCGGCGTTATTTTTGACTGGGATGAATACAGTCTCGACCTTTGTAGCGAAATCAACCAGCTAAATGAATACCTTCCTCTCTACGCCTTTATCAATACCAACTCCACGCTGGACGTTAGCGTTCACGATATGCGCATGGCGCTGTGGTTTTTTGAGTATGCATTGGGGCTGGCTGAAGATATCGCGACACGCATTCATCAATATACAAACGAATATCTCGATAATATTACGCCGCCGTTTACCAAAGCGCTGTTTACCTACGCCAAAGAAGGAAAATATACCTTTTGTACGCCGGGTCATATGGCGGGAACGGCGTATCAGAAAAGCCCGCCAGGCTGCCTGTTTTATGACTTTTTTGGCGGCAATACCTTAAAAGCTGATGTGTCGATTTCGGTGACTGAACTGGGATCGCTGCTGGATCACACCGGGCCGCATCTGGAAGCGGAAGAGTATATCGCCCGTACTTTTGGCGCCGAGCAGAGCTATATGGTGACGAACGGTACGTCGACCTCGAATAAAATTGTCGGTATGTATGCCGCGCCTGCGGGAAGTACGCTACTCATTGATCGTAATTGTCATAAATCGCTGGCGCATTTGCTGATGATGAGCGATGTGGTGCCTCTCTGGTTGAAGCCGACGCGCAATGCGCTCGGCATTCTCGGCGGTATTCCCCGAAGGGAATTTACCCGTGCAAGCATCGAAAGCAAGATAGAGGAGACCCCTCAGGCGCAATGGCCGGTTCATGCGGTTATCACCAATTCTACTTACGATGGTCTGCTGTATAACACTAACTGGATCAAGCAGATGCTGGACGTTCCCTCGATCCATTTTGATTCCGCCTGGGTACCCTATACCCATTTCCATCCGATCTACCAGGGGAAAAGCGGGATGAGCGGCGATCGGGTGCCCGGAAAAGTGATTTTTGAAACGCAATCCACCCATAAAATGCTGGCGGCTTTTTCGCAGGCGTCGCTTATTCATATCAAAGGGGAATATGACGAAGAGACGTTTAACGAAGCGTTTATGATGCACACTTCCACATCGCCGAGCTATCCCATTGTCGCCTCTATCGAGACCGCGGCGGCGATGCTGCGCGGCAATCCAGGGAAAAGATTGATTAATCGTTCGGTGGAACGGGCGCTCCATTTTCGTAAAGAAGTACAGCGGTTACGTGAAGAGTCCGATAGCTGGTTCTTTGATATCTGGCAGCCGGAAGAGGTTGATGTGGCCGAATGCTGGCCGGTCACGCCGGGAGAAACCTGGCATGGCTTCACCGATGCCGATGACGATCATATGTTCCTCGATCCGGTTAAGGTGACAATCCTGACGCCGGGGATGGATGAACAGGGCAACATGAGCGAAGAGGGGATACCCGCCGCGCTGGTGGCGAAGTTCCTCGATGAGCGAGGCGTGGTGGTGGAAAAAACCGGGCCGTATAATCTGCTGTTTTTGTTCAGCATAGGGATTGATAAGACCCGTGCGATGGGGCTGCTGCGCGGACTGACGGAATTTAAACGCGCCTACGATCTTAACCTGCGCGTCAAAAATATGTTGCCGGATCTGTATGCGGAAGATCCGGATTTTTATCGCAATATGCGCATTCAGGATTTGGCGCAGGGGATCCATAAACTGATCCGCCAGCACGATCTTCCGGGGCTGATGCTGCGGGCGTTCGAGGTTTTACCGGAGATGATTATGACCCCGCACCAGGCCTGGCAGCGTCAGATCAAAGGCGAGGTGGAAACCGTGGCGCTCGATCAACTGCCAGGGCGCGTTTCCGCGAATATGATCCTGCCTTATCCGCCAGGCGTTCCGCTGTTGATGCCCGGCGAGAGGATCACGCAACAGAGCCGGGCCGTGCTCGATTTTCTGCTGATGCTCTGCTCGATTGGCCAGCATTATCCCGGTTTTGAAACGGATATTCACGGTGCGAAACGGAATGAAGACGGGGTGTACCAGGTACGAGTCTTAAAACACGCCTGTTAGCTTGCCTGACGGGAATGTGACGAGTAACGTACTGATAATCAATAAAGGAGACGCTATGCTGGGATTAAAACAGGTTCATCACATCGCGATCATTGCGACAGACTATGCGGTGAGCAAGGCGTTTTATTGCGATATTCTGGGGTTCGATCTGCTAAGCGAAGTCTGGCGGGAAGAGCGTGACTCGTGGAAGGGCGATTTGGCGCTAAACGGGCAGTATGTGATTGAGCTTTTCTCTTTTCCCTTCCCTCCGGCGCGTCCAAGCCGACCTGAAGCCTGCGGCCTGCGCCATCTGGCTTTCAGCGTGGAAAATGTGGAAAACGCCGTTGCGCATCTGGAAAAGCATCAGGTTAAGTGCGAACCGATACGCATCGATCCGTATACCGGGAAGCGCTTTACTTTTTTCAACGATCCGGACGGTTTACCGCTTGAGCTGTATGAGCAGTAAGGCTTGTCATTAAGACGCTCGCCAGGTAACGTTGCCGGGCTAAGTCACTATAAGCATGGATCATGACCACTCTCACGTTGAATACCTCGTTACTCTCTTCTCGCCGTATTCTGGCTGCCTTTAGCGGTGGCCTGGATTCTACGGTGCTTCTGCATCAACTGGTGTTGTGGCGAGAACGCCATCCTGACGTCACGCTGCGTGCTATCCATATTCATCACGGTTTAAGCCCTCATGCTGATAGCTGGGTGCGGCATTGCGAAACCGTATGCGAACGCTGGCAGGTTCCGCTGGTAGTGGAGCGGGTGACGCTGGCGGATAATGGCCTGGGTATCGAGGCCCATGCGCGTGAAGCGCGCTACCGGGCGTTCGCACAGACGCTATTGCCTGGCGAAGTGCTGGCAACCGCGCAGCACCTTGACGATCAGTGTGAAACATTCCTGCTGGCGTTAAAGCGCGGTAGCGGTCCGGCCGGACTTTCCGCGATGGGAGAATGCTCGCCTTTTGCCGGAACTCTACTTCTTCGCCCGCTGTTGAGAGAAACGCGGAAGACGCTGGAACAGTGGGCTGTGCGTCATGGCTTATGCTGGATTGAAGATGAAAGCAATCAGGATGACGCCTACGATCGCAATTTTTTACGCCTGCGCGCGCTTCCGCTCTTGCAGCAGCGCTGGCCGCATTTTCCTGCGTCGGTAGCCCGTAGCGCGACGCTCTGCGCCGAGCAAGAAAGGCTGCTGGACGAGCTTCTGGCCAGCGATCTTACGGACTGTATCACGGCGGAGGGAACATTGCGGCTCTCTCCATTGATGTTGATGAGCGATGTACGGCGGGCGGCGATTTTGCGTCGCTGGCTGGCGATGCGTAATGCGCCGATGCCCTCTCGCGACGCGCTGGAACGTATCTGGCAGGAAGTGGCGCTGGCGCGCGACGACGCCTCTCCCTGTTTACGCTTTGGCGATCACGAGATTCGCCGTTATCAGTCGCAACTGTGGTGGATTAAAACCGTGGCCGGACAACACGAAACGACGGTCGTCTGGCCCGTCTGGCAAACACCGCTGGCGCTGCCTGCCGGCTTAGGGACGGTACAGCTCGTTCCTGGTGGCGAACTGCGCCGACCGCGAGAGGAAGAATCCGTCAGCATTCGTTTTAAAGCGCCAGGCGTGTTACATATTGTCGGGCGTAACGGTGGACGTAAATTAAAGAAAATCTGGCAGGAGCAGGGGATCCCGCCCTGGCGACGAGATACCACGCCGCTGTTGTTTTACGGCGAAACGCTGATTGCGGCTGCGGGTGTTTTTGTGACGCGTGAGGGAGCAGCAGAAGATAAAGAAGGGGTGAGTCTGGTTTGGCATGCCTGATGGCGCTGCGCTTATCAGGCCTACGTATCGCATGGAACGTAGGCCGGATAAGGTGCTTGCACCACCATCCGGCAACAAAATACTCAGGATTCGCTAACTACCACGGTACCAATTTCCGGGTGGCTGAAACTGGCGATTTTATCGAGACGAAGTTCACAAGACTCGCCGGAAACCTCGGCAAGCAGATACTCTACGTTTTTACGTAAGATCAAATCGTTCGCTTTTGCCTGCAAAACCTCGCCATCTTTTAACGTTAGCGTCAGTATTAAATGATGCATGCAGGCAAGCTCAAGACTATCGTAGTCATCGCAATTAATGGGTTGATACGTTTCATTCATTGACATAATCGCTCACCAGTAAGTTCGCGGCAGCATAAGCTGCCTTTTCCCTGACCGACTCTGAAAGGGCGCTATCTGCCGCCACTTCATTAAGCACTTTCAATACACAACCCAACGCATCCGGGACATACCCTAAGTCTCCGCTGGCGATTTCCGCATACCGCTTGCGTACTAACTCACAATATTTTTCCACATGCCCTCCTGTCAGCATTCTGACTTAACCGTGGATGCAAGTCTAAGCCTACGAAGTTAAATCTTGTTTAGCAAGGTGACTATACCATACTCATTTGCGCAATATCAGCGCCTGACGCGAGTGGGTAAAAGATTCGTTAACAGCCTTTTAGCGCGGTTTTCGCTACAATGGGCGCCTGATTCGAAAGGAGTTTTCTCATGGCGCTTAAAGCGACAATTTATAAAGCCGTCGTCAATGTGGCTGACCTTGATCGCAACCGATTTCTGGATGCGGCATTGACGCTGGCGCGTCACCCTTCTGAAACGCAGGAGCGCATGATGCTGCGCCTGTTGGCATGGATAAAATATGCTGATGAACGGTTGCAGTTTACACGCGGGCTCAGCGCGGAAGATGAGCCGGAGGCCTGGCTGCGTAACGATCATCTGGGCATCGATCTCTGGATAGAGCTGGGGCTGCCGGATGAGCGCCGTATTAAGAAAGCCTGTACTCAGGCGAGCGACGTCGCGCTCTTTGCTTATAACTCCCGGGCGGCGCAAATCTGGTGGCAGCAGCATCAAAGCAAGTGCGCGCAGTTCGCTAACCTGTCCGTCTGGTATCTGGATGACGGGCAACTGGCGCAGCTCAGTGAATTTGCCGATCGTACCATGACGCTACAGGCGACGATTCAGGACGGCGCAATCTGGCTTTCTGATGCTCGGAATAATCTGGAAATACAGCTAACCGCCTGGCAACAGCCCTCATGATTGCCATCTCCCGGACGGTCTCCATAGCCGATAATGAGCTGGAAATTACGGCCATTCGCGCGCAGGGCGCGGGTGGTCAGCACGTAAATAAGACCTCTAGCGCGATTCATTTGCGCTTTGACATTCGGGCCTCTGGCCTGCCAGAGTATTATAAACAGCGTTTGCTGACGGCCAGCCACCATCTGATAAGCGATGATGGCGTCATTATCATTAAAGCGCAGGAGTTCCGGAGCCAGGAGCTCAACCGGGAAGCGGCTATCGCCAGGCTGGTTGCCGTCATAAAAGAATTAACCGCGGAGCAGAAAAGCCGTCGCGCAACCCGTCCGACGCGTGCCTCGAAAGAGCGCCGCTTGTCCTCAAAGGCGCAAAAATCTTCTGTAAAGGCGCTTCGCGGCAAAGTTCGTCGTCCACTGGATTGACGGGCAGGAATAGCAATTTCATAAGGATTTTATGGTGAGAACAGCAATATTGTCAGTAGCGGCAGCCTGTACGCTATTTGCATTGATAGGGTGTAATAACCGTGCGGAAGTTGACGCCCTGCAACCTGCGCAGGCGGCGGAATTAAAACCCATGCAGCAAAGCTGGCGCGGCGTGCTGCCCTGTGCGGATTGTGAAGGTATTGAAACGTCACTGTTTCTGGAAAAAGATGGCACATGGGTGATGAACGAGCGCTATCAGGGCGTGCGCGAAGAACCTTCCTCTTTTGCGTCATACGGTACCTGGGCGCGGACGGCGGATAAACTGGTGTTAACCGACAGCAATGGCGAGAAATCGTATTATCGCGCGAAGGGCAATGCGCTGGAGATGCTCGACAGAGAAGGCAATCCGGTGGCTTCGCAGCTTAATTATACGCTTGTGCCTGTTACCGCCAGCCTGCCGGTAACGCCAATGCCGCTGCGTGGTATGTATGTATACAGGGCCGATGCGGCGACCTTTACCGATTGCGCGACCGGAAAACGGCTGCCGGTCGCCAGTAACGCCCAGCTTGAGCGCGGCTATCTGGCGGCGAAAGGTGAAGCGGAAAAACCGGTGCTGCTGACGGTAGAAGGGCATTTTGTGTTAGCCGCGAATCCGGACACGGGCGAGCCGGTAAAAACGCTAATAGCTGATAAAAATGTGAAGTTTGCGCCGGGTAAAGATTGCACTCACTAATAAAAGGCCTCGCAGGGTGCGAGGCCTTTACATATCTGCCGGATGGCGCCGGGCAATCCCAACAAAATGTCGTTTAGCCTTTAATCGCCTTGACCAGATAATCAACGATATCGCCGGTTTTAATCAGCGATTTTTCACCGCTACGACGGTATTTATACTCAATATCGTCGTTATCCAGGTTGCGATCGCCAATCACGATAGTATGTGGAATACCAATCAGCTCCATATCGGCAAACATCACGCCCGGGCGCTCTTTACGGTCGTCCATCAGCACTTCAATGCCTTGCGCGCGCAATTCGCTGTACAGCTTTTCCGCCAGCTCCTGCACACGGAAGGATTTGTGCATATTCATCGGCAGAATAGCGACCTGGAAAGGCGCAATGGCGTCAGGCCATACAATGCCGCGCTCGTCAAAGTTCTGCTCGATAGCCGCGGCAACGACACGTGTTACGCCGATACCGTAGCAGCCCATTGTCAGGATCTGGTTACGGCCATCTTCACCCTGAACGGAGGCTTTCAGCGCTTCTGAGTACTTGGTACCTAACTGGAAGATGTGACCCACTTCGATACCGCGTTTGATAAGCAACGTTCCCTGACCATCCGGACTCGGATCGCCAGCGACTACGTTACGGATGTCGGCAACAACAGGCGTCGCCACATCGCGATCCCAGTTAATACCAAAGTAGTGTTTACCGTCGATGTTGGCGCCAGCGGCAAAATCGCTCATGGCGGCAACGGTGCGATCGATGATGACCGGAATCGTCATATTGACCGGGCCGAGGGAGCCAGGGCCGGCATTAATCACGGCGCGAATCTCTTCTTCGGTAGCGAAGGTCAGCGGGCTGGCAACGTGCGGCAGTTTTTCCGCTTTAACTTCATTCAGTTCATGATCGCCGCGAACCAGCAGAGCCACCAGCGGAGACTTGCTGTCTTTCACCGCTTTCACCAGCAGCGTTTTTACCGTTTTTTCAATTGGCAGGTTGAATTGTTCCACCAGCTCCGCGATGGTTTTGGCATTTGGCGTATCGACCAGAGTCATTTCCTGCGTCGCCGCTGCGCGCGGCGTTTGCGGCGCGATAGCTTCTGCCAGTTCAATGTTAGCCGCGTAATCAGAAACATCAGAGAAAACGATATCGTCTTCGCCGCTTTGCGCCAGCACCTGGAATTCATGCGAGGCGTTGCCGCCGATAGAACCGGTATCGGCCTGTACCGCGCGGAAATCCAGCCCCATACGGCTGAAGATACGGCTATACGCGGCGTACATGGCGTCATAGGTTTCCTGCAACGACTCCTGAGAGGTGTGGAAAGAGTAAGCATCTTTCATCAGGAATTCGCGCGAACGCATCACGCCAAAGCGCGGACGCACTTCATCACGGAATTTGGTCTGGATTTGGAAGAAGTTCAGCGGCAACTGCTTATAAGAGCTGAGTTCATTACGCACCAGATCGGTGATAACTTCTTCGTGGGTCGGGCCGAGTACGAACGGACGCTCGCCACGGTCGACAAAACGCAGCAGTTCCGGACCGTACTGTTCCCAACGACCACTCTCTTGCCACAGGTCGGCTGGCTGAACGACTGGCATCGACACCTCGATAGCACCGGCGTTGTTCATCTCTTCACGCACGATGTTTTCGACTTTTTTCAGGACGCGCAGGCCGGTCGGCAGCCAGGTATATAACCCGGAGGCGAGCTTGCGGATCATCCCGGCGCGCAGCATCAGCTGGTGGCTGATAACCTCGGCGTCGGCAGGTGTCTCCTTCAGAGTGGAGAGCAGGTATTGGCTAGTACGCATGTTGTTACGGTTCCAGTTGAACGATCGAACAGGCTCAATGTGAGCCTGATACAAAAAAGTGATTTAGTTTACCAGCGTGCAAGAGATGTCAAAAGAGAAGGGCGTGAAATTACCGTGGTTCCAGCGCAAACACTTCAAATCCGGTGTTAACCACACGCCAGCGCACGTTAAAATCATGCAGCCAGACGGCATAGGTTTTGCCCGTCTCTTCACCCTTACGATAAGCCGGGCGAGGATCTTGCGCCAGCACATCGCAAATAAATGTCCGTAGCTGCGGATAACGCCTTTCCAGCGTCGTAAGCTGTTGAGCCACCTCAGCGGTAAAACTCACGGGCATTTCAGCTATCGGCGCCTGTTGCGCATAGCTGGCGGCGGCGTCCGGTAAGGCCTCGGCAAACGGTAAATACGGTTTGATATCCACCACCGGCGTGCCATCCACCAGATCCAGACTGCCTAATTTCAGAATTACGCTCTCTTTCCGGCACTCGATACCTTTTAGCGCAACGAGCGACATGCCAATCGGATTGGGGCGGAACGTGGAGCGCGTGGCAAAAACGCCCATTCTGGCGTTACCGCCAAGACGGGGCGGACGAACTGTCGGCCGCCAGCCGCCGTCCATCGTCTGATGAAAAACGAAAAGCACCCACAAATGGCTGAAAGCTTCCAGGCCGCGAACGGCATCGGCCTGGTTGTAAGGCGCTATCAGATGCAGTTCGCCGCAGGCGCTTTTGACCAGACCAGGCTGGCGCGGAACGGCGAATTTTTCTTTATAGGGGGAGCGAATAACGCCGATTTGTTCAAACTGAAAGCTGCTCATTTCGCCGAAATATTCAGGGCGGACCCGATACAAACCGCCTGACGGTAGCAGCCTGGCGTGCCGCTGGTAATTTCACAGCTGTGCAGCAGGACGGCGTTGGCTTTCATTTTAGATGCATTAATCTGCATACGCTTGCGCGCAGTTGGAATGTTAGGCGGAGAGTCTTGATTTGTCGCCTGGCAGGATTCGCCGCTAACCTCGCCAAGATCGCGGAAAGGTTTGCCGACTAAGTCTTCAGCATTGGTGTAAATCCTGACGGGAGCGGCACGCGGCGCTTTAGGTTTCTCCGGCTCCGCTTTTGGCGGGGTTGCGGTGCTTTGAACGGGTTCAACAGGGGATCTGCTTAGCATGGAACAACCGCCCAGCATGAGTGCCAATAAACAGATCGGTAAAGCACGCATAATATTTCCTCAATGAATGTTCTAATTGCCAGATATTGAATCAGGAGCTTGCATAAATGACAAGACGGGCAATAGCCCGTCCTGAATAATATTACAGATTGTGGAATCAGCCTAAAACTTACCAGCCTTTCACCGCACCGCCATTAAAAACTTTATTTGCGGCTTCGTACACTTCATCAGACTGATAAGCCTGAACGAATTTTTTCACATTCTCGGCGTCTTTGTTATCTTCACGCGTCACGATCAGGTTAACGTACGGAGAATCTTTATCTTCAACGAAGATACCGTCTTTCGCTGGCGTCAGGCCAATCTGGCTGGCGTAAGTCGTATTGATGACCGCTAACGCGATCTGCGCGTCATCCAGCGAACGCGGCAACTGCGGCGCTTCCAGCTCAACAATTTTCAGATTTTTCGGGTTTTCCACGATATCCAGCGAGGTAGGAAGCAGACCAACGCCGTCTTTCAGTTTAATCAGCCCTACTTTTTGCAGCAGCAGCAGGGAACGACCAAGGTTGGTCGGGTCGTTAGGCACGGCGACCTGGGAACCGTCCTTGAGCTCATCCAGAGATTTGATTTTTTTGGAATATCCTGCAATGGGATAGACAAAAGTCTTACCAACGGAAACCAGTTTGTAGCCGCGATCTTTGATTTGCTGATCCAGATACGGTTTGTGCTGGAAGGCATTGGCATCGATATCGCCTTTGCTCAGCGCTTCATTAGGCAGAACATAATCATTAAAGGTCACCAATTCCACGTCTAGGCCGTATTTTTCTTTCGCGACTTTCTGCGCGACTTCGGCAACTTGCTGTTCTGCGCCAACGATTACGCCGACTTTAATATGATTCGGATCTTTTTCATCCTGACCACAACCCGCAAGTGCCAGAGAACCAATCAGAGCACCCACTGCCGCAAAGGTTTTGAATTTGAACGCCATGCTTATTTCCTTAATGAGTATTTGTGTTGTGTTTAACGTTACTTATGCGTGACAGCCCTGACGATGCGATCGCCGGATAACTGAATTAAATAAACCAGAACGACAAGTAATACCAGCACCGTATTCATCACGGTAGCATTGTATCCAATATAACCGTACTGATAGCCGATTTGACCGAGGCCGCCTGCGCCGACGGCGCCGCCCATTGCGGAGTAACCGACCAGGGTGATCAGTGTAATGGTTGCCGCATTTACCAGACCAGGCAGCGCTTCCGGTAAAAGGATTTTACGTACAATTTGCAGCGGCGTGGCGCCCATCGCTCGCGAGGCTTCAATCAGCCCGGCAGGGATCTCTAACAACGCATTTTCCACCATACGGGCGATAAAAGGCGCGGCGCCGACGGTCAGCGGTACAATCGCGGCCTGCAAACCAATGGAGGTGCCGACAATTATTCGGGTAAAAGGAATCATCCACACCAGCAGGATGATAAAGGGAATCGAGCGGAAAATATTGACCACCGCAGAGAGGGAGCGATACAGCCTGGCGTTCTCCATAATCTGCCCCGGGCGCGTAACATACAGCAATACGCCAACCGGCAGGCCAATCACGAAACCGAAGAAACCGGAGACAAAGGTCATCGCCAACGTTTCCCAAACGCCACGAACCAGTAACCACATCATTGCCTCAGACATAACCCAGTACCTCTACTTTCACATGGTGATCCTGCAGCCAGGCAATTGCGGCTTGCGTCTCTTCTTGTGTGCCGTGCATTTCCGTTAGCATAATGCCGAACTTCACACCGCCCGCGTAATCCATCTGCGCGCTGATAATATTATTGTTCACGTTGAAACGACGCGCGGTTTCAGAAAGCAGCGGGGCATCCACAGACTGCCCGGTGAATTCCATGCGCAGCATCGGCATGCTGTCAGTTTCCGGCGACGCTTTCAAACGCGCCTGGTAATCTTCCGGAATGTCCAGATGCAGAGTGGACTGAATAAACTTCTGCGCCAGCGGCGTTTTAGGGTGCGAGAAGACTTCGCTGACCGTATCCTGCTCAATAAGCTCGCCATTACTGATAACGGCAACGCAGTCGCAGATACGTTTCACGACATCCATTTCATGAGTGATAAGCAGAATCGTCAACCCCAAACGACGGTTGATATCTTTCAGCAATTCCAGAATCGAACGGGTCGTTGCGGGATCAAGCGCGCTGGTGGCTTCATCGCACAGCAACACTTTTGGATTACTGGCTAACGCGCGGGCAATCGCGACACGCTGTTTCTGACCGCCGGAAAGATTTGCCGGATAGCTGTCGTGCTTGTCGCCAAGACCGACTAAATCCAGCAGCTCTGTGACACGGCGTTTGATCTCTTCCTTTGGTGTGTTATCCAGTTCCAGCGGCAACGCGACGTTGCCAAACACGGTACGGGAAGAGAGCAGGTTAAAATGTTGGAAAATCATGCCGATTTGACGGCGAGCTTTGGTCAACTCAGACTCTGAAAGCGTTGTCAGCTCCTGACCGCCGACCTGAACGCTACCTTCGGTTGGGCGTTCAAGTAAGTTAACGCAGCGGATAAGCGTACTTTTACCGGCGCCGGAGGCGCCAATGACGCCATAAATCTGCCCGGCAGGCACGTGCAGGCTGACATTATTTAGCGCCTGAATGGTGCGCGTCCCCTGCTGGAACACTTTGGTAATATTCGAAAGTTTAATCATTGGTTATTTATTATCGTAATTAAGTTAGCCGTGGCATTTTCGTCTGTCTAATACGGTCAACGCCGTCAACAGAATGGATGTTAAGGCATCCAGACGTCTAAATCAATCAGGCTTTATACGATGAGCACTTTCTTGCCTGCTGAAACATGCGATACTAGCGCCACTTGCTTTACTCAGGAGCTATAAAAGGTGGCAAAGTCTGTACCCGCAATTTTTCTCGACCGTGACGGCACCATTAATGTGGATCACGGCTACGTACATGAAATCGATGCATTTGAGTTTATAGACGGCGTTATTGACGCGATGCGCGAGCTAAAAAAAATGGGCTATGCGTTGGTGGTGGTGACGAACCAGTCCGGAATCGCGCGCGGCAAATTCACTGAGGCGCAGTTTGAAACGTTAACCGAATGGATGGACTGGTCGTTGGCGGATCGCGATGTTGATTTGGACGGCATCTATTATTGTCCTCACCATCCGCAGGGCAGTATAGAAGAGTTCCGTCAGGTATGTGATTGCCGCAAGCCGCATCCAGGAATGCTTATCTCGGCGCGTGATTTCCTGCATATCGATATGGCGGCTTCTTATATGGTGGGAGACAAGCTGGAAGATATGCAGGCGGCTGCGGCGGCAAATGTCGGGACAAAAGTGCTGGTGCGTACGGGCAAACCGGTCACGGCAGAAGCAGAAAACGCGGCGGACTGGGTGTTAAACAGCCTTGCCGACCTGCCATCGGCGATAAAAAAGCAGCAAAAATAAGCGTTATGGATAAAAGGTGAGCGGTTAAAACAAAAATGCATTTTTCCGCTTGTCTTCCTGAACCGACTCCCTATAATGCGCCTCCATCGACACGGCGGATGTGAATCACTTCACACAAACAGCCGGTCGGTTGAAGAGAAAAATCCTGAAATTCAGGGTTGACTCTGAAAGAGGAAAGCGTAATATACGCCACCTCGCGACGGTGAGCTGAAAGCCGCGTCGCACCTGCTCTTTAACAATTTATCAGACAATCTGTGTGGGCACTCGAAGATACGGATTCTTAACGTCCTCGGACGAAAAATGAATACCAAGTCTCAAGAGTGAACACGTAATTCATTACGAAGTTTAATTCATTGAGCATCAAACTTTTAAATTGAAGAGTTTGATCATGGCTCAGATTGAACGCTGGCGGCAGGCCT
>NZ_JBEUKJ010000026.1:0-7690 GCF_043357055.1 Salmonella sp. SJTUF15570
GGCACTGTTGCAAAGTTAGCGATGAGGCAGCCTTTTGTCTTATTCAAAGGCCTTACATTTCAAAAACTCTGCTTACCAGGCGCATTTCGCCCAGGGGATCACCATAATAAAATGCTGAGGCCTGGCCTTTGCGTAGTGCACGCATCACCTCAATACCTTTGATGGTGGCGTAAGCCGTCTTCATGGATTTAAATCCCAGCGTGGCGTTGATTATCCGTTTCAGTTTGCCATGATCGCATTCAATCACGTTGTTCCGGTACTTAATCTGTCGGTGTTCAACGTCAGACGGGCACCGGCCTTCGCGTTTGAGCAGAGCAAGCGCGCGACCATAGGCGGGCGCTTTATCCGTGTTGATGAATCGTGGGATCTGCCACTTCTTCACGTTGTTGAGGATTTTACCCAGAAACCGGTATGCAGCTTTGCTGTTACGACGGGAGGAGAGATAAAAATCGACAGTGCGGCCCCGGCTGTCGACGGCCCGGTACAGATACGCCCAGCGGCCATTGACCTTCACGTAGGTTTCATCCATGTGCCACGGGCAAAGATCGGAAGGGTTACGCCAGTACCAGCGCAGCCGTTTTTCCATTTCAGGCGCATAACGCTGAACCCAGCGGTAAATCGTGGAGTGATCGACATTCACTCCGCGTTCAGCCAGCATCTCCTGCAGCTCACGGTAACTGATGCCGTATTTGCAGTACCAGCGTACGGCCCACAGAATGATGTCACGCTGAAAATGCCGGCCTTTGAATGGGTTCATGTGCAGCTCCATCAGCAAAAGGGGATGATAAGTTTATCACCACCGACTATTTGCAACAGTGCCGTCGGGTGTTTCCACACCCTCGGCTACCACCTCCATTGTCGTTTTCAGAAGACGGCTGCACTGAACGTCAGAAGCCGACTGCACTATAGCAGCGGAGGGGTTGGATCCATCAGGCAACGACGGGCTGCTGCCGGCCATCAGCGGACGCAGGGAGGACTTTCCGCAACCGGCCGTTCGATGCGGCACCGATGGCCTTCGCGCAGGGGTAGTGAATCCGCCAGGATTGACTTGCGCTGCCCTACCTCTCACTAGTGAGGGGCGGCAGCGCATCAAGCGGTGAGCGCACTCCGGCACCGCCAACTTTCAGCACATGCGTGTAAATCATCGTCGTAGAGACGTCGGAATGGCCGAGCAGATCCTGCACGGTTCGAATGTCGTAACCGCTGCGGAGCAAGGCCGTCGCGAACGAGTGGCGGAGGGTGTGCGGTGTGGCGGGCTTCGTGATGCCTGCTTGTTCTACGGCACGTTTGAAGGCGCGCTGAAAGGTCTGGTCATACATGTGATGGCGACGCACGACACCGCTCCGTGGATCGGTCGAATGCGTGTGCTGCGCAAAAACCCAGAACCACGGCCAGGAATGCCCGGCGCGCGGATACTTCCGCTCAAGGGCGTCGGGAAGCGCAACGCCGCTGCGGCCCTCGGCCTGGTCCTTCAGCCACCATGCCCGTGCACGCGACAGCTGCTCGCGCAGGCTGGGTGCCAAGCTCTCGGGTAACATCAAGGCCCGATCCTTGGAGCCCTTGCCCTCCCGCACGATGATCGTGCCGTGATCGAAATCCAGATCCTTGACCCGCAGTTGCAAACCCTCACTGATCCGCATGCCCGTTCCATACAGAAGCTGGGCGAACAAACGATGCTCGCCTTCCAGAAAACCGAGGATGCGAACCACTTCATCCGGGGTCAGCACCACCGGCAAGCGCCGCGACGGCCGAGGTCTTCCGATCTCCTGAAGCCAGGGCAGATCCGTGCACAGCACCTTGCCGTAGAAGAACAGCAAGGCCGCCAATGCCTGACGATGCGTGGAGACCGAAACCTTGCGCTCGTTCGCCAGCCAGGACAGAAATGCCTCGACTTCGCTGCTGCCCAAGGTTGCCGGGTGACGCACACCGTGGAAACGGATGAAGGCACGAACCCAGTGGACATAAGCCTGTTCGGTTCGTAAACTGTAATGCAAGTAGCGTATGCGCTCACGCAACTGGTCCAGAACCTTGACCGAACGCAGCGGTGGTAACGGCGCAGTGGCGGTTTTCATGGCTTGTTATGACTGTTTTTTTGTACAGTCTATGCCTCGAGCATCCAAGCAGCAAGCGCGTTACGCCGTGGGTCGATGTTTGATGTTATGGAGCAGCAACGATGTTACGCAGCAGGGCAGTCGCCCTAAAACAAAGTTGTACGTAGAACTCGAAGGCAATTTAAGTATGAAAGAAAAGGTAGTTGTTGATAAAGCGATTTCACTCTATACCGAATCATTCGGCGACCCGGCCCATGAACCCATTATTCTGATCATGGGGGCAATGTCGTCTGCGGTGTGGTGGCCTGATGAGTTTTGTTCCCAACTTGCCAAAATGGGTCGCTATGTGATCCGGTACGACCACCGTGATACCGGGAAATCAACAAGCTATGAGCCAGGTCAGGCTCCATATTCCGTTGAAGAATTAGCAGATGATGTGGTTCGCGTCATTGATGGTTATGGTCTGGAAGCTGCTCATTTAGTCGGCATGTCTTTGGGGGGATTTCTTTCCCAGCTTGTAGCTCTCAAGTATCCGAAACGTGTGAAGAGCTTGACGCTGATTGCTTCAGAACGGCTTGCAGATGCAGATCCGGATATGCCCGCTTTTGATCCTGCCATCATTGAGTATCACCAACGGGCGGAATCGCTGGATTGGTCTGATAGAGATGCTGTCGTCGCGTATCAGGTCGGAGCGTGGCGAATCAACTCAGGTACTGCGCATGCTTTTGACGCTGAGAAGATACAAAACATCGCTGAGTTAAATTTTGATCGCACTCCGAATATCCTGACAACATTCAACCACACTACTTTAGGTGGTGGCGAGAGATGGCTCGGGAGATTAAATGAGATAGCTGTACCAACTTTGATCATTCACGGCACGGAGGATCCTGTACTTCCTTATGTGCATGGGTTGGCACTGAAAGATGCGATTCGTGGTTCAAAAATGCTGACACTCGAAGGCACGGGACATGAGTTGCATCATGAAGACTGGCCGAGGATTATCCAGGCGATTAAGGGGCAAACGTCATAGCTATCGGTTGCACCGTACAACAAGTTGCTGCACCGGAAAAATTACTCGCTGCGCTCGCAATTTTCCGGTGAGCAAGGCGTTAGCGCCCACAACGCATGTCTCTCGCACTCTTTGACTTCGATGGCACAATTACCACTCGCGAGACGATGCCGGATTTTGTGCGGCGGTCCGTGAGCCGACGTCGACTGCTTGTGGGACAACTGCTTCTGGCGCCGCTCGTGCTTGGGTATAAGATTGGGATCTTGTCTGGCACCCTGATCCGTCGCGTCATCGTTCGCTTCGCTTACAGCGGCATCCCGGCCTCGGTCCTGGAGGCCCAAGGTCGTGACTTCGCTCAGAGCTACCTGCCCAATACCCTCCGCGGCGAGGCAATGCAGCGCATCGCATGGCACAAAGCGCAGGGGCACAAGGTTGTCGTTGTTTCCGGCGGACTTGAGGCTTACTTGGAGCCGTGGTGCGACTCGCACGGCGTTGAGCTCATCTGTTCTTCCTTGCAACAGTCGGACGGAATCCTAACGGGCCGCTATGAAGGGCGGCAGTGCGTCTTGACGGAGAAGGCTCGCTTGGTCCGTGAGCGCTACGACCTGGCGACATATCCGACCATCTACGCGAACGGAGACACGCCGGAGGACCTGGATATGCTGGCCATTGCTACTAAGCAGTACTATCAGTGGCAAGAGGTTGGCGTCGCAGGTGGGCGCTAACAAGTCATTCAAGCCGACGCCGCTTCGCGGCGCGGCTTAATTCTGGTGTTAGACATCATGAGGGTAGCGGTGACCATCGAAATTTCGAACCAACTATCAGAGGTGCTAAGCGTCATTGAGCGCCATCTGGAATCAACGTTGCTGGCCGTGCATTTGTACGGCTCCGCAGTGGATGGCGGCCTGAAGCCATACAGCGATATTGATTTGTTGGTTACTGTGGCCGTAAAGCTTGATGAAACGACGCGGCGAGCATTGCTCAATGACCTTATGGAGGCTTCGGCTTTCCCTGGCGAGAGCGAGACGCTCCGCGCTATAGAAGTCACCCTTGTCGTGCATGACGACATCATCCCGTGGCGTTATCCGGCTAAGCGCGAGCTGCAATTTGGAGAATGGCAGCGCAATGACATTCTTGCGGGTATCTTCGAGCCAGCCATGATCGACATTGATCTAGCTATCCTGCTTACAAAAGCAAGAGAACATAGCGTTGCCTTGGTAGGTCCGGCAGCGGAGGAATTCTTTGACCCGGTTCCTGAACAGGATCTATTCGAGGCGCTGAGGGAAACCTTGAAGCTATGGAACTCGCAGCCCGACTGGGCCGGCGATGAGCGAAATGTAGTGCTTACGTTGTCCCGCATTTGGTACAGCGCAATAACCGGCAAAATCGCGCCGAAGGATGTCGCTGCCGACTGGGCAATAAAACGCCTACCTGCCCAGTATCAGCCCGTCTTACTTGAAGCTAAGCAAGCTTATCTGGGACAAAAAGAAGATCACTTGGCCTCACGCGCAGATCACTTGGAAGAATTTATTCGCTTTGTGAAAGGCGAGATCATCAAGTCAGTTGGTAAATGATGTCTAACAATTCGTTCAAGCCGACCGCGCTACGCGCGGCGGCTTAACTCCGGCGTTGGGCGCACAATAAGGCTCCTTGCAGAGTTGCTTGAAAGTTGTTACGATTCAAATTCAATCATGAGATAGTCAGCAGATGAGCACTTCCAAGAACGCAGACAAGTAAGCCGCAGCAACCTTCATTTTTCGGTTGTTGCGGCGTTCTCATGAATCCTTTTGCTCTACGGGAGCGCCGCCAAATCCTTTGTTCAAGGAGATGGTTTCGTGAGCTCAAAAAACTTTAGTTGGCGGTACTCCCTTGCCGCCACGGTGTTGTTGTTATCACCGTTCGATTTATTGGCATCACTCGGCATGGACATGTACTTGCCAGCAGTGCCGTTTATGCCAAACGCGCTTGGTACGACAGCGAGCACAATTCAGCTTACGCTGACAACGTACTTGGTCATGATTGGTGCCGGTCAGCTCTTGTTTGGACCGCTATCGGACCGACTGGGGCGCCGCCCCGTTCTACTGGGAGGTGGCCTCGCCTACGTTGTGGCGTCAATGGGCCTCGCTCTTACGTCATCGGCTGAAGTCTTTCTGGGGCTTCGGATTCTTCAGGCTTGTGGTGCCTCGGCGTGCCTTGTTTCCACATTTGCAACAGTACGTGACATTTACGCAGGTCGCGAGGAAAGTAATGTCATTTACGGCATACTCGGATCCATGCTGGCCATGGTCCCGGCGGTAGGCCCATTGCTCGGAGCGCTCGTCGACATGTGGCTTGGGTGGCGGGCTATCTTTGCGTTTCTAGGTTTGGGCATGATCGCTGCATCTGCAGCAGCGTGGCGATTCTGGCCTGAAACCCGGGTGCAACGAGTTGCGGGCTTGCAATGGTCGCAGCTGCTACTCCCCGTTAAGTGCCTGAACTTCTGGTTGTACACGTTGTGTTACGCCGCTGGAATGGGTAGCTTCTTCGTCTTTTTCTCCATTGCGCCCGGACTAATGATGGGCAGGCAAGGTGTGTCTCAGCTTGGCTTCAGCCTGCTGTTCGCCACAGTGGCAATTGCCATGGTGTTTACGGCTCGTTTTATGGGGCGTGTGATACCCAAGTGGGGCAGCCCAAGTGTCTTGCGAATGGGAATGGGATGCCTGATAGCTGGAGCAGTATTGCTTGCCATCACCGAAATATGGGCTTTGCAGTCCGTGTTAGGCTTTATTGCTCCAATGTGGCTAGTGGGTATTGGTGTCGCCACAGCGGTATCTGTGGCGCCCAATGGCGCTCTTCGAGGATTCGACCATGTTGCTGGAACGGTCACGGCAGTCTACTTCTGCTTGGGCGGTGTACTGCTAGGAAGCATCGGAACGTTGATCATTTCGCTGTTGCCGCGCAACACGGCTTGGCCGGTTGTCGTGTACTGTTTGACCCTTGCAACAGTCGTGCTCGGTCTGTCTTGTGTTTCCCGAGTGAAGGGCTCTCGCGGCCAGGGGGAGCATGATGTGGTCGCGCTACAAAGTGCGGAAAGTACATCAAATCCCAATCGTTGAGAGAATGTGGCAAGCTATCGCCCAACAAATCGCTGCAGCCGACCCAAAACCGCTACGCGGTTTCGGTCGGCTGAGCTCAGGCGTTAAACATCATGAGGGAAGCGGTGATCGCCGAAGTATCGACTCAACTATCAGAGGTAGTTGGCGTCATCGAGCGCCATCTCGAACCGACGTTGCTGGCCGTACATTTGTACGGCTCCGCAGTGGATGGCGGCCTGAAGCCACACAGTGATATTGATTTGCTGGTTACGGTGACCGTAAGGCTTGATGAAACAACGCGGCGAGCTTTGATCAACGACCTTTTGGAAACTTCGGCTTCCCCTGGAGAGAGCGAGATTCTCCGCGCTGTAGAAGTCACCATTGTTGTGCACGACGACATCATTCCGTGGCGTTATCCAGCTAAGCGCGAACTGCAATTTGGAGAATGGCAGCGCAATGACATTCTTGCAGGTATCTTCGAGCCAGCCACGATCGACATTGATCTGGCTATCTTGCTGACAAAAGCAAGAGAACATAGCGTTGCCTTGGTAGGTCCAGCGGCGGAGGAACTCTTTGATCCGGTTCCTGAACAGGATCTATTTGAGGCGCTAAATGAAACCTTAACGCTATGGAACTCGCCGCCCGACTGGGCTGGCGATGAGCGAAATGTAGTGCTTACGTTGTCCCGCATTTGGTACAGCGCAGTAACCGGCAAAATCGCGCCGAAGGATGTCGCGGCACTGTTGCAAAGTTAGCGATGAGGCAGCCTTTTGTCTTATTCAAAGGCCTTACATTTCAAAAACTCTGCTTACCAGGCGCATTTCGCCCAGGGGATCACCATAATAAAATGCTGAGGCCTGGCCTTTGCGTAGTGCACGCATCACCTCAATACCTTTGATGGTGGCGTAAGCCGTCTTCATGGATTTAAATCCCAGCGTGGCGTTGATTATCCGTTTCAGTTTGCCATGATCGCATTCAATCACGTTGTTCCGGTACTTAATCTGTCGGTGTTCAACGTCAGACGGGCACCGGCCTTCGCGTTTGAGCAGAGCAAGCGCGCGACCATAGGCGGGCGCTTTATCCGTGTTGATGAATCGTGGGATCTGCCACTTCTTCACGTTGTTGAGGATTTTACCCAGAAACCGGTATGCAGCTTTGCTGTTACGACGGGAGGAGAGATAAAAATCGACAGTGCGGCCCCGGCTGTCGACGGCCCGGTACAGATACGCCCAGCGGCCATTGACCTTCACGTAGGTTTCATCCATGTGCCACGGGCAAAGATCGGAAGGGTTACGCCAGTACCAGCGCAGCCGTTTTTCCATTTCAGGCGCATAACGCTGAACCCAGCGGTAAATCGTGGAGTGATCGACATTCACTCCGCGTTCAGCCAGCATCTCCTGCAGCTCACGGTAACTGATGCCGTATTTGCAGTACCAGCGTACGGCCCACAGAATGATGTCACGCTGAAAATGCCGGCCTTTGAATGGGTTCATGTGCAGCTCCATCAGCAAAAGGGGATGATAAGTTTATCACCACCGACTATTTGCAACAGTGCC
>NZ_JBEUKJ010000027.1:0-6846 GCF_043357055.1 Salmonella sp. SJTUF15570
GGCACTGTTGCAAATAGTCGGTGGTGATAAACTTATCATCCCCTTTTGCTGATGGAGCTGCACATGAACCCATTCAAAGGCCGGCATTTTCAGCGTGACATCATTCTGTGGGCCGTACGCTGGTACTGCAAATACGGCATCAGTTACCGTGAGCTGCAGGAGATGCTGGCTGAACGCGGAGTGAATGTCGATCACTCCACGATTTACCGCTGGGTTCAGCGTTATGCGCCTGAAATGGAAAAACGGCTGCGCTGGTACTGGCGTAACCCTTCCGATCTTTGCCCGTGGCACATGGATGAAACCTACGTGAAGGTCAATGGCCGCTGGGCGTATCTGTACCGGGCCGTCGACAGCCGGGGCCGCACTGTCGATTTTTATCTCTCCTCCCGTCGTAACAGCAAAGCTGCATACCGGTTTCTGGGTAAAATCCTCAACAACGTGAAGAAGTGGCAGATCCCACGATTCATCAACACGGATAAAGCGCCCGCCTATGGTCGCGCGCTTGCTCTGCTCAAACGCGAAGGCCGGTGCCCGTCTGACGTTGAACACCGACAGATTAAGTACCGGAACAACGTGATTGAATGCGATCATGGCAAACTGAAACGGATAATCAACGCCACGCTGGGATTTAAATCCATGAAGACGGCTTACGCCACCATCAAAGGTATTGAGGTGATGCGTGCACTACGCAAAGGCCAGGCCTCAGCATTTTATTATGGTGATCCCCTGGGCGAAATGCGCCTGGTAAGCAGAGTTTTTGAAATGTAAGGCCTTTGAATAAGACAAAAGGCTGCCTCATCGCTAACTTTGCAACAGTGCCCTCTGCGGTGCTAAAAAGAACAAGATTCACCGCAACCCAGGACACTGCCATGTTAGATTACCGCTTCCCGACAGCTTTGCAGATGGTTCTCAGCGTAGCAATGGCGGAGCAGATGGGTGAACGTTCGACGAGTGCGATTCTGGCCTACGGCCTGGAAGCGAACCCGAGCTTTATCCGTAAACTAATGGTTCCGCTAACTCGTGACGGCATTATCGTCTCCACGCTTGGTCGCAACGGCTCAATTCATCTTGGCCGTCCGGCGGACAAGATCACCCTGCGTGATATCTATCTTTCGGTTATCGAAGATAAAAAACTGTGGGCGTCGCGTCCTGACGTCCCGGCCCGCTGCGTGGTCAGCGCCAACGCCTGCTGGTACTTCAAATCGGTTGCCGATGAAGCAGAGCAGGCTTCGTTAAACGTCCTCGCTCGCCATACCGTGGCCAGCGCGCTGGAGGCGGTCAAAAACGCCGATACCAGCGGCTGCGACCCGGTGCCGGAAATGATCGCCCGCTTTAAAAAAGCGCATTAATCATTTTCTGGTGACGAAAAAAAACCGCCTTCAAATTGTGAAGGCGGTTTTTTTGTTATCTGCTGCAGGCTAGGCGGGCAGATCCTCCTGGACCGGCTTCCTGCGGGTCACCAGTTTCCGTAGCGTCACGTAAAACACCGGCGTCAGGAACAGACCGAAGAGCGTCACGCCCAGCATCCCGGAGAACACCGTGATCCCGGTGACGCCGCGGACTTCCGCCCCCGCGCCGTGGCCGAGGATCAGCGGAATGGTCCCGGCGATAAAGGCGATGGAGGTCATCACGATCGGGCGCAGACGCAGGCGGCATGCCTCCAGCGCCGCTTCCATGATGCCTTTCCCCTGGATCTCCAGCTCGCGGGCAAACTCGACGATCAGAATGGCGTTTTTACAGGCCAGGCCCATCAGGACCACCAGACCCACCTGCACGAAGACGTTGTTATCGCCCCCGGTCAGCCAGACGCCAAACAGCGCGGAGAGCATCGTCATCGGTACGATAAGGATCACCGCCAGCGGCAGGGTCCAGCTTTCATACAGCGCGGCCAGTACGAGGAATGCCAGCAGCACCGCCACCGGGAAGACGATCAGCGCCGTGTTGCCCTGGGTGGCCTGCTGGAAGCTGAGATCCGTCCACTCAATATTCATCCCATTCGGCAGGATCTGCTTCGACAGCTCTTCCAGATGCGTCATCGCCTGCGAAGAAGAGAGGACCCGCGGATCGGCATCGCCAATCAGGTCCGCCGCCGGATAACCGTTGTAGCGGATCACCGGATCCGGCCCGTAGGTGGTACTGATATTCACCATACTGCCGATCGGTACCATTTCGCCCTGATTATTGCGGGTGCGCAGATTGGCGATATCTTCCACGCTCTCGCGGTATGGTCCGTCAGCCTGGGCCATCACGCGCCAGGTACGCCCGAACTGGTTAAAGTCATTGACATAAGACGAGCCGAGATAGGTCTGCAGCGTACCGAACAGATCGGTTAGCGATACCCCCTGCGCTTTCGCCTTATCGCGATCGACCTGCACGTCCAGCTGCGGCACGTTAGCCTGGTAAGTCGAGATCGGGAAGTGCATCCCCGGCGTCTGCATAATCGCCCCGGACATCGCATTCACCGCGCTTTGCAGCGCGCCATAGCCCAGCCCTCCGCGATCCTGGATGTACAGGGAGTAGCCGGAACCCTGACCCAGACCTAAAATCGGCGGCGGCAGGATGGAAAAGCCAAAGCCCTGCTGGATTTGCGCGATTTTGGCGTTGATCTCCGCGTTAATTTCCGCCGCCGTGTGTTTGCGCTGGTCGAACGGTTTCAGGCCAAAAAAGACCGTCCCGGTATTCGGCGTGTTGGTGAACTGCAGCGCGTTAAGCCCCGGGAAAGCGACCGCATAGTCGACCCCTTCGGTATTCATCCCGATCTCGCTCATTTTGCGGATCACCGCGTCGGTGCGCGCCAGCGACGACCCTTCCGGCATCTTCACGCCGCCAATGAGATACAGCTTATCCTGGGTGGGAATAAACCCGCCGGGGACGACTTTAAACATCACCCCAGCGGCGCAGAGCAGCAGCAGGTACACCGCAAACACTGCGCCACGGCGTCCAAGCGTTTTGCCTACCAGTCCCTGATAGCCGTTCGAGCTGCGCAGGAAAAAGCGGTTAAACGGACGGAAAATCCAGCCAAACAGGCGATCGATCAGCCGGGTAGGGAGGTCTTTCTTCGCGCCGTGCGGCTTTAACAGCAGGGCCGCCAGCGCCGGGGAGAGCGTCAGCGAGTTGATGGCCGAGATCACCGTCGAGATGGCGATGGTCACCGCGAACTGTTTGTAGAACTGGCCGGTGACCCCGGAGAGAAACGCCATCGGCACGAACACCGCACACAGCACCAGCGCAATGGCGATAATCGGCCCGGAGACCTCACGCATCGCCTGATGCGCCGCGGCAAGCGGCGCAAGCCCCTCTTCGATATTACGCTCGACGTTCTCCACCACCACGATGGCGTCGTCCACCACGATACCGATAGCCAGTACCAGCCCGAACAGGCTCAGGGTATTCAGCGAGAAGCCCAGCAGATAGAGAATGCTGAAGGTACCCACCACCGATACCGGCACAGCGATCAACGGGATAATCGACGCGCGCCAGGTCTGCAGGAACAGGATCACTACCAGCACCACCAGCACTACCGCCTCCAGCAGCGTCTGCACCACCGCGCGGATGGAGTCGCGGACGAAAACCGTCGGGTCGTACGGCGCCGCCCATTGCATATCTTCCGGGAAGCGGGTGGCCAGCTCGGCCATTTTGGCGCGTACCGCGTTCGACAGATCGATGGCGTTAGCGCCGGGTGACTGGAAGATACCGATCCCGACCGCATCCTTATTGTTGAGCTGGGAGCGCAGCGCATAGCTACCGGAACCCATCTCGATGCGCGCCACGTCGCGCAGGCGGACCAGCGAGCCATCCTGCGCCGTTTTCAGAATGATATTGCCAAACTCTTCTTCGGTATGCAGACGGCCCTGGGCGTTAATGGAGATCAGGAAATCGCTCTCCTGCGGCAGCGGCTCGGCGCCAAGCTGTCCGGCAGACACCTGGACGTTTTGCTCCTGCATCGCCGTCACCACATCCGAGGCCGTCAGACCGCGGGCAGCGACCTTATTGGGATCCAGCCAGACGCGCATCGCATATTCACCGGAGCCAAAAATCTGGATCTGGCCGACGCCGGGCAGGCGCGCCAGCTCATCCTTCACTTTCAGCGTGGCGTAGTTGCGCATATACAGCGAGTCGTACTTCCCGCCGGGGGAGAACAGATGCACCACCAGGGTCAGCGTCGGAGACTGCTTCTGGGTGGTGATCCCCAGACGGCGTACATCCTCCGGCAGACGCGCTTCGGCCTGCGCGACGCGGTTCTGCACCTGAACCTGCGCCTGATCCGGGTCGGTACCCGGGCGGAAGGTGACGGTGGTGACCAGCACGCCGTCGGAGCCGGCGACCGATTTCATGTACATCATGTTTTCAACGCCGTTGATCGCTTCCTCCAGCGGCGTCGCCACGGTCTCGGCAATCACTTTCGGGTTGGCGCCGGGATACTCCGCGCGCACCTGGACGCTCGGCGGGACGACATCCGGATATTCGCTCACCGGCAGCAGTGGGATAGCGATTAACCCGGTGATAAAAATTAAAATCGACAGCACCGCGGCGAAAATCGGCCTGTCGATAAAAAAGCGGGAAAAGTCCATGTCTTGGATTCTCTGATTAGGGATCAGTTAAGGGTGGCGCTGGAGGTCATGGCAACGGTTTTGGCGTTAACCGGCATACCCGGCATAAACACTTTTTGTAAGCCGTCGACGATGACGCTATCCCCAGGATTCAACCCCTTCTGAACGATGCGTAAACCGTCTGCCAGCCGCCCTGGGGTAATGTCGCGGCGCTGTGCTTTACCATCTTTATCAACGATATAGACGTATTTACGATCCTGATCGGTCAGTACCGCTTTGTCGTCGATCAGCGTGGCTTTGAACTCTGCGCTGCCCGGCAGACGCACGCGGGCAAACAGCCCCGGCGTGAACAGACGCTGCGAGTTATCCAGCAGCGCACGCATGCGGATGGTGCCGGTACTCGGCGTTAACTGATTATCGAGAAAATCCACTTTGCCCTGGTGGGGGTAACCCTCCTCGCCCACCAGGCCAATCTCCACCGGGAGCGCCTGATTATCGCTGGACGCGCCTTGCCCGCGGCGGGCGAGGTTTTGATAGTGGAGGTAGGTTGACTCGTCGACGTCAAAGTAGACGTACACCGTCTTTTGCGAGACCAGGGTGGTGAGCACGCTGGCGGTGTCGCCCGCGGTGACCAGGTTACCGCTGGTGATCAGCGCCCGGCTGGCGCGGCCGTCAATAGGGGCGGTCACTTTGGTGAAGTCGAGGTTAAGCTGCGCGGCATCCACCGCCGCCTGCGCGGCGCGAATGTCGGCCTGCGCCTGAACCGCGGCTGACCGGCGCTGCTCCCACTCTTCACGGGAGACGAGGTTGGTATGGACTAATTTATCGGTGCGGTTCGCCTCGCTTTGCGCGAGGCTGGCCTGCGTTTTGGCTCTTGCCAACGCCGCCTGCGCCTGCTCCAGCGCGGCGCGATAGGTTCTGTCATCTATCGTGAACAGCACCTGGCCCTTTTTCACCTCCTGGCCGTCAGTGTAATTCACTTTATCAATGTATCCCGAGACGCGAGGGCGAAGCTGAACGCTCTCCACCGCTTCAATGCGACCGTTAAAACTATCCCACTGACTGATCGACTTCACCAGCACCTTAGCGGCGCTGACCGTCGGGGCGGGAGGCGCAGCATTCTGTGCGACGCTGTCGTCGCAGCCGACGAGCAGAAAGGAGAGCATCATCGCGCCGAGCGCGGTCAGGTGAATGTTTCCCCAGGTTTTTTGCAGGCTCATTATTTTTATTCCGGTAAATGTAGCCGCCGGGCAAGACGCAGCGTGAGAAGCCGCGCCACTTCCTTTGTCCGGGCTGGCTTAAGGCCATTTGTGTCGATCATCGCCACAAAACTGTAACAATTTCGAATACACTATCGCGGCGATTGTAGGAAGGCGCTTAACTAAGTGCAAGAATAATTGTTGCACTTTATGTGCGGTCCAGGGGGGGGATAAAAAACCGCGATCCCGGCGTGGATTTAAATGTAACAATAAAACTGGCACTGTTGCAAATAGTCGGTGGTGATAAACTTATCATCCCCTTTTGCTGATGGAGCTGCACATGAACCCATTCAAAGGCCGGCATTTTCAGCGTGACATCATTCTGTGGGCCGTACGCTGGTACTGCAAATACGGCATCAGTTACCGTGAGCTGCAGGAGATGCTGGCTGAACGCGGAGTGAATGTCGATCACTCCACGATTTACCGCTGGGTTCAGCGTTATGCGCCTGAAATGGAAAAACGGCTGCGCTGGTACTGGCGTAACCCTTCCGATCTTTGCCCGTGGCACATGGATGAAACCTACGTGAAGGTCAATGGCCGCTGGGCGTATCTGTACCGGGCCGTCGACAGCCGGGGCCGCACTGTCGATTTTTATCTCTCCTCCCGTCGTAACAGCAAAGCTGCATACCGGTTTCTGGGTAAAATCCTCAACAACGTGAAGAAGTGGCAGATCCCACGATTCATCAACACGGATAAAGCGCCCGCCTATGGTCGCGCGCTTGCTCTGCTCAAACGCGAAGGCCGGTGCCCGTCTGACGTTGAACACCGACAGATTAAGTACCGGAACAACGTGATTGAATGCGATCATGGCAAACTGAAACGGATAATCAACGCCACGCTGGGATTTAAATCCATGAAGACGGCTTACGCCACCATCAAAGGTATTGAGGTGATGCGTGCACTACGCAAAGGCCAGGCCTCAGCATTTTATTATGGTGATCCCCTGGGCGAAATGCGCCTGGTAAGCAGAGTTTTTGAAATGTAAGGCCTTTGAATAAGACAAAAGGCTGCCTCATCGCTAACTTTGCAACAGTGCC
>NZ_JBEUKJ010000028.1:0-5760 GCF_043357055.1 Salmonella sp. SJTUF15570
GGCACTGTTGCAAATAGTCGGTGGTGATAAACTTATCATCCCCTTTTGCTGATGGAGCTGCACATGAACCCATTCAAAGGCCGGCATTTTCAGCGTGACATCATTCTGTGGGCCGTACGCTGGTACTGCAAATACGGCATCAGTTACCGTGAGCTGCAGGAGATGCTGGCTGAACGCGGAGTGAATGTCGATCACTCCACGATTTACCGCTGGGTTCAGCGTTATGCGCCTGAAATGGAAAAACGGCTGCGCTGGTACTGGCGTAACCCTTCCGATCTTTGCCCGTGGCACATGGATGAAACCTACGTGAAGGTCAATGGCCGCTGGGCGTATCTGTACCGGGCCGTCGACAGCCGGGGCCGCACTGTCGATTTTTATCTCTCCTCCCGTCGTAACAGCAAAGCTGCATACCGGTTTCTGGGTAAAATCCTCAACAACGTGAAGAAGTGGCAGATCCCACGATTCATCAACACGGATAAAGCGCCCGCCTATGGTCGCGCGCTTGCTCTGCTCAAACGCGAAGGCCGGTGCCCGTCTGACGTTGAACACCGACAGATTAAGTACCGGAACAACGTGATTGAATGCGATCATGGCAAACTGAAACGGATAATCAACGCCACGCTGGGATTTAAATCCATGAAGACGGCTTACGCCACCATCAAAGGTATTGAGGTGATGCGTGCACTACGCAAAGGCCAGGCCTCAGCATTTTATTATGGTGATCCCCTGGGCGAAATGCGCCTGGTAAGCAGAGTTTTTGAAATGTAAGGCCTTTGAATAAGACAAAAGGCTGCCTCATCGCTAACTTTGCAACAGTGCCAGGCGCTTCGCTTGCCGTTGCAGGAATCACCTGGGTTGCGAACGGCGCATATTGGTCGGAGACGTGGCTATAGGCTTTCAGGCCCGGGGTATTGCCATATTTCGCGTTGACCAGGTTCATGGCCTCACCTTGCTCTGTAGCGACGAAGAACTGTCCGTCGCTCGAAGCCGACGTGCCCATGCCCCAGAACCGGGCCATGGGTAACGCTGCCTGTGCCTCGACCACCATGGCCAGCGCCCGGTCATAGGCTTCGCCCTCGACATGCCACCGTCCAATGCGGATCAATTCCCAGAAGGTGTGGGTGTTTGTCGCATCCGCCATTTTGCGCAAGCCGAGGTTGATCCCTTCCGCCAAGATAACGTTCATTAGCCCGATCCGGTCAGCGCAGGGTGCTCCTGTGCGCAGATGGGTGAACGCTTCGGTGAAGCCGGTCGCCGCATCCACCTCCAGCAGGAGATCGGTGATGCGCGTGGGCGGGATCTGCTTGTAGAGATCGAGCACCAGATCTTCGGCGCCTGTCGGCGCGGCGGCTTCGAGTTTCTCGATATGCAGAACGCCGTTTTCAATCGACCCGCCCGGGATCGTGCCTGCGCGAGCGGCACGGCCAAGCTCGCGCAACCGCATGTCGAGGCGAGCTTGCCGGTCTGCCAGCCATTCCTCCGGCCGCAATGGCACAGCGAGACGACCGCCTTCCGCGATGGATTGTGCCGGAACGAGTGCGTGTTTCAGATCGCCATAGCGCCGGGACCTAGTAAGCCAGACATCTCCGGAGCGGAACGCATGGCCTTGTCGCAAATTCTTCAGGTTAACTCGATGTTGACCATGGGGAGAGAAGTTGCCGCTCCTGATATTGCGGAGCGAGCCGATGATTTTGAATACCATTGCCGAAAAGCTGAAGCGCCAGTCGAAGGATGATTTCAAGGGCAGGCATTTCGAGGCCTGGCTGATTGTACAGGCGGTTGCCTGGTACTTGCGCTACCCGCTCAGCTATCGTGACTTGGAAGAGATGTTTCGCGAGCGGGGCTTCGAGGTCGATCATAGCACGATCAACCGCTGGGTATTGGCTTATGCACCTGTCATCGAGAAACGGCTGCGGCAGTTTCGTCGACCCCATTGCGGCTCGGTCCGGATTGATGAGACCTATGTCAAGATCCGCGGCAAATGGCGCTATCTGTACCGAGCCATCGATAAGCATGGCAATCCGGTGGATTTCCTGCTGACCGCTAAGCGCGATCTCGACGCTGCCAAGCGGTTCTTCCGAAAGATGCTTAAAGATGAACCCTTGTTGTCGCCGAACAGGATTGGGACGGACGGGGCCAACACCTTCCCGTCAACGATCAAAACGTCGGTTGATGATGGGCTTCTCCATCCCGATCCCGTGCATTATGTGACCAAACATCTCCAGCAGGGGATTGAGAGCGACCATTTCCGGGTGAAGAAGAACATGCCGAAGATCGGCGGTTTCCAATCCTTTAACACGGCGCGGCGAACCATCGCGGGTTTCGAGGCGATGCTGTGGCTGCGGAAGGGCTTTGGCTTTTCAGGCGGCTGGACCGTCAATGACCAGAATGATTTGCTTGCGCGCCTCTTCGGACTGCAAAAGGTTAACAAAGCATGAAAATACCGGCCTTGGCTGGGTGATAGCTGCCTCCAAAAGTGTTTGCGACACGCCCGGAACAATTCAGCCACTGCACCCATGTTCCGAGTTGGTGTGGTTTGCGGATCGTATGCCGGCATCTCGTTGCGCAAGATCTGCACCCAATCGGCAGGCACGGGCGGCGATCTCCAATCTGCGGGATCAGTCAGATCACCCGAGTGCGTGGGCATGACAATCGTGCCCTGGGGACCAACACAATCCAGAAGGGCCTGAATCACTGCGACCGGCCCTCCCGCGACCCAGCCGAGCGAGCTTAGCGAACTGTGGACGAGAACTGTGCCACCAAGCGTAAGGCCGTTCTCTCGCATTTGCCTTGCTAGGCTCGCGCGAGTTGCTGGCTGAGGCGTTCTCGAAATCAGCTCTTGTTCGGTCGGCATCTACTCTATTCCTTTGCCCTCGGACGAGTGCTGGGGCGTCGGTTTCCACTATCGGCGAGTACTTCTACACAGCCATCGGTCCAGACGGCCGCGCTTCTGCGGGCGATTTGTGTACGCCCGACAGTCCCGGCTCCGGATCGGACGATTGCGTCGCATCGACCCTGCGCCCAAGCTGCATCATCGAAATTGCCGTCAACCAAGCTCTGATAGAGTTGGTCAAGACCAATGCGGAGCATATACGCCCGGAGCCGCGGCGATCCTGCAAGCTCCGGATGCCTCCGCTCGAAGTAGCGCGTCTGCTGCTCCATACAAGCCAACCACGGCCTCCAGAAGAAGATGTTGGCGACCTCGTATTGGGAATCCCCGAACATCGCCTCGCTCCAGTCAATGACCGCTGTTATGCGGCCATTGTCCGTCAGGACATTGTTGGAGCCGAAATCCGCGTGCACGAGGTGCCGGACTTCGGGGCAGTCCTCGGCCCAAAGCATCAGCTCATCGAGAGCCTGCGCGACGGACGCACTGACGGTGTCGTCCATCACAGTTTGCCAGTGATACACATGGGGATCAGCAATCGCGCATATGAAATCACGCCATGTAGTGTATTGACCGATTCCTTGCGGTCCGAATGGGCCGAACCCGCTCGTCTGGCTAAGATCGGCCGCAGCGATCGCATCCATGGCCTCCGCGACCGGCTGCAGAACAGCGGGCAGTTCGGTTTCAGGCAGGTCTTGCAACGTGACACCCTGTGCACGGCGGGAGATGCAATAGGTCAGGCTCTCGCTGAATTCCCCAATGTCAAGCACTTCCGGAATCGGGAGCGCGGCCGATGCAAAGTGCCGATAAACATAACGATCTTTGTAGAAACCATCGGCGCAGCTATTTACCCGCAGGACATATCCACGCCCTCCTACATCGAAGCTGAAAGCACGAGATTCTTCGCCCTCCGAGAGCTGCATCAGGTCGGAGACGCTGTCGAACTTTTCGATCAGAAACTTCTCGACAGACGTCGCGGTGAGTTCAGGCTTTTTCATATCTCATTGCCCCCGGACGAGCGTCTGCTCCGCCATTCGCCGTCCGCCGTGCCAATCGGATCAGCCGTCCAAATGCGGGATTTTCGTTAGTCGGAGGCCAAACGGCATTGAGCGTCAGCATATCATCAGCGAGCTGAAGAAAGACAATCCCCGATCCGCTCCACGTGTTGCCCCAGCAATCAGCGCGACCTTGCCCCTCCAACGTCATCTCGTTCTCCGCTCATGAGCTCAGCCAATCGACTGGCGAGCGGCATCGCATTCTTCGCATCCCGCCTCTGGCGGATGCAGGAAGATCAACGGATCTCGGCCCAGTTGACCCAGGGCTGTCGCCACAATGTCGCGGGAGCGAATCAACCGAGCAAAGGCATGACCGACTGGACCTTCCTTCTGAAGGCTCTTCTCCTTGAGCCACCTGTCCGCCAAGGCAAAGCGCTCACAGCAGTGGTCATTCTCGAGATAATCGACGCGTACCAACTTGCCATCCTGAAGAATGGTGCAGTGTCTCGGCACCCCATAGGGAACCTTTGCCATCAACTCGGCAAGATGCAGCGTCGTGTTGGCATCGTGTCCCACGCCGAGGAGAAGTACCTGCCCATCGAGTTCATGGACACGGGCGACCGGGCTTGCAGGCGAGTGAGGTGGCAGGGGCAATGGATCAGAGATGATCTGCTCTGCCTGTGGCCCCGCTGCCGCAAAGGCAAATGGATGGGCGCTGCGCTTTACATTTGGCAGGCGCCAGAATGTGTCAGAGACAACTCCAAGGTCCGGTGTAACGGGCGACGTGGCAGGATCGAACGGCTCGTCGTCCAGACCTGACCACGAGGGCATGACGAGCGTCCCTCCCGGACCCAGCGCAGCACGCAGGGCCTCGATCAGTCCAAGTGGCCCATCTTCGAGGGGCCGGACGCTACGGAAGGAGCTGTGGACCAGCAGCACACCGCCGGGGGTAACCCCAAGGTTGAGAAGCTGACCGATGAGCTCGGCTTTTCGCCATTCGTATTGCACGACATTGCACTCCACCGCTGATGACATCAGTCGATCATAGCACGATCAACGGCACTGTTGCAAATAGTCGGTGGTGATAAACTTATCATCCCCTTTTGCTGATGGAGCTGCACATGAACCCATTCAAAGGCCGGCATTTTCAGCGTGACATCATTCTGTGGGCCGTACGCTGGTACTGCAAATACGGCATCAGTTACCGTGAGCTGCAGGAGATGCTGGCTGAACGCGGAGTGAATGTCGATCACTCCACGATTTACCGCTGGGTTCAGCGTTATGCGCCTGAAATGGAAAAACGGCTGCGCTGGTACTGGCGTAACCCTTCCGATCTTTGCCCGTGGCACATGGATGAAACCTACGTGAAGGTCAATGGCCGCTGGGCGTATCTGTACCGGGCCGTCGACAGCCGGGGCCGCACTGTCGATTTTTATCTCTCCTCCCGTCGTAACAGCAAAGCTGCATACCGGTTTCTGGGTAAAATCCTCAACAACGTGAAGAAGTGGCAGATCCCACGATTCATCAACACGGATAAAGCGCCCGCCTATGGTCGCGCGCTTGCTCTGCTCAAACGCGAAGGCCGGTGCCCGTCTGACGTTGAACACCGACAGATTAAGTACCGGAACAACGTGATTGAATGCGATCATGGCAAACTGAAACGGATAATCAACGCCACGCTGGGATTTAAATCCATGAAGACGGCTTACGCCACCATCAAAGGTATTGAGGTGATGCGTGCACTACGCAAAGGCCAGGCCTCAGCATTTTATTATGGTGATCCCCTGGGCGAAATGCGCCTGGTAAGCAGAGTTTTTGAAATGTAAGGCCTTTGAATAAGACAAAAGGCTGCCTCATCGCTAACTTTGCAACAGTGCC
>NZ_JBEUKJ010000029.1:0-5477 GCF_043357055.1 Salmonella sp. SJTUF15570
AGAACTTTAGCAACAACGCCCGCGCCAACGGTACGGCCGCCTTCACGGATTGCGAAACGCAGACCGTCGTCCATTGCGATCGGGTGGATCAGGGTAACAACCATTTTGATGTTGTCGCCCGGCATTACCATCTCTACGCCTTCCGGCAGTTCGATGGTACCAGTCACGTCAGTAGTACGGAAGTAGAACTGCGGACGGTAGCCTTTGAAGAACGGAGTATGACGGCCGCCTTCATCTTTGGACAGAATGTACACTTCAGATTCGAACTTGGTGTGCGGCTTGATGGTGCCCGGCTTAGCCAGTACCTGACCACGTTCGATTTCTTCACGTTTGATACCACGCAGCAGAACACCTACGTTCTCACCGGCACGGCCTTCGTCCAGCAGTTTGCGGAACATTTCAACGCCAGTACAGGTAGACTTCTGAGTCTCTTTGATACCAACGATTTCAACTTCTTCGCCCACTTTGATGATACCGCGTTCTACACGACCGGTAACAACGGTACCACGACCGGAGATGGAGAATACGTCTTCGATCGGCAGCAGGAACGGCTTGTCAATCGCACGCTCTGGTTCCGGAATGTAAGAATCCAGGAAGCCAGCCAGTTCGATGATTTTCGCTTCCCACTCTGCGTCGCCTTCCAGCGCTTTCAGAGCAGAACCACGAACGATCGGAGTGTCGTCGCCCGGGAAGTCGTACTGAGACAGAAGTTCACGAACTTCCATTTCAACCAGTTCCAGCAGCTCTTCGTCATCAACCATGTCGCATTTGTTCAGGAACACGATGATGTACGGAACGCCTACCTGACGACCCAGCAGGATGTGCTCACGGGTCTGCGGCATCGGGCCGTCAGTCGCAGCAACAACCAGGATCGCGCCGTCCATCTGAGCAGCACCGGTGATCATGTTTTTAACATAGTCGGCGTGCCCCGGGCAGTCTACGTGTGCGTAGTGGCGGGTCGGGGTATCGTATTCAACGTGAGAAGTGTTGATGGTGATACCACGCGCTTTTTCTTCCGGCGCGTTATCGATCTGGTCGAATGCGCGGGCGGCACCGCCGTAGGTTTTAGCCAGTACGGTAGTAATGGCAGCGGTCAGCGTTGTTTTACCATGGTCAACGTGGCCGATAGTACCGACGTTAACGTGCGGTTTTGTACGTTCAAACTTTTCTTTAGACATCGATTGTCCCTCTAAGACACGGATAAATCGGTGATATCACCACATCAACCAGGCAACACGCCCGACTTGTTGAATGCTAATAAACAGAAGAGAAAAACAGGAAGGAGAAAAGAAGTGGTGCTGATAGGCAGATTCGAACTGCCGACCTCACCCTTACCAAGGGTGCGCTCTACCAACTGAGCTATATCAGCACATCTTGGAGCGGGCAGCGGGAATCGAACCCGCATCATCAGCTTGGAAGGCTGAGGTAATAGCCATTATACGATGCCCGCATCCTGGAACTCGGCTACCTGATTTTCATTCTGCACTGAATATCGAGAGAAACTCTCTTTATTCGAGCCGGTAAGCGAACTTATCGTCTCGGGCTGCGCCATCGCGCGGCCGAAAATGGTGGTGGGGGAAGGATTCGAACCTTCGAAGTCTGTGACGGCAGATTTACAGTCTGCTCCCTTTGGCCGCTCGGGAACCCCACCGGACTTGATGGTGCCGACTACCGGAATCGAACTGGTGACCTACTGATTACAAGTCAGTTGCTCTACCTACTGAGCTAAGTCGGCATCAAGTAGCGCGCATTCTATGGAGACCTGCGTGCTCATGCAACTAAAAAATTGCATAAAATGTTCTATCGCTCACATTTTGCGCTATAAGAGACAAAAATGCTCTAATTTCAAACAAGAGAGCATAAATTTTCGGCATTTTACTGACCGTCTGACCAGGATACGACGCGGCATTTCAACGTTCCGTCGATAGAAAGCAATCTTCTGTATCTGGTATATTCGTCACATTGCTTCTCAGGGATAGCTTTCACAGCGAGATTTTTTCTTATTATTCCTCCCCATCTGGTGTTACCCTCCTGCCCATTGTCCAAATTAACTTAAATGTGACGTGCCGTTGCATGTCAGGGATGGCCCTCGTTCATCGCTGAACTGATGTAGCAATAGCAGCCAGAAACATGCTTATGAGTATAAAAGAGCAATCGTTAATGACGCCTTACCTACAGTTTGATCGCAGCCAGTGGGCTGCGCTTCGCGATTCTGTGCCGATGACCCTGACCGAGGATGAGATCGCGCAGTTAAAAGGCATTAATGAAGATTTATCGCTGGAAGAAGTTGCAGAAATATATTTACCTCTCTCCCGTTTGCTAAATTTCTATATCAGTTCAAATCTGCGTCGTCAGGCTGTCCTGGAACAGTTTCTGGGCACTAACGGCCAGCGAATCCCTTACATCATCAGTATCGCGGGCAGCGTCGCAGTGGGTAAAAGCACGACAGCACGCGTTCTGCAAGCGTTGCTGAGTCGCTGGCCGGAACACCGCCGTGTTGAATTGATTACCACAGACGGCTTCCTCCACCCAAACCAGGTGTTGAAAGAACGCGGGTTAATGAAGAAAAAGGGGTTCCCCGAATCGTATGATATGCACCGACTGGTGAAATTCGTTTCTGACCTCAAGTCGGGCGTACCGAACGTGACGGCGCCAGTCTATTCTCATTTGATTTACGATGTTATTCCTGAAGGGGATAAAACCGTCGCTCAGCCTGATATATTGATTCTTGAAGGTTTGAATGTTTTACAAAGCGGTATGGATTATCCTCACGATCCGCACCATGTATTTGTCTCTGATTTCGTTGATTTCTCTATTTACGTTGATGCGCCAGAAGAACTTCTTCAGACGTGGTATATCAATCGCTTCCTGAAATTCCGCGAAGGGGCGTTTACCGATCCTGACTCTTATTTCCACAATTATGCGAAATTATCTAAAGAAGAAGCTGTTAATACAGCAGCTTCGCTTTGGAAAGAAATTAACTGGTTGAATTTAAAACAAAATATCTTACCTACACGAGAACGTGCCAGCCTTATTATGACCAAGAGCGCTAACCATGCGGTGGAACAGGTAAGATTGCGGAAATAACAGAAAAAAGGGGAGTACCGACTCCCCTTTTTTACTATTCGGCGCTTCGCAGCGATATTTCCCCACCCATCCAGGGTTTAATCACGCCATCCTGTTCAAGCAATAATGCGCCCTGAGTATCAATGCCGCGAGAAATACCAAATATTTCTTTGTCGCCAATAATTAGTTTTACCGGACGATCAATAAAATTATCCAGTTTTTTCCAGCGCGAAAGATAAGGAGAAAGACCTTCTTGCTCAAAAAGCTCAAGCGCAGCACGTAACTTATAAATCAGCTTTGCGGCCAGCATATTGCGGTCGAGCGTAATTCCGGCCTCTTGTAGTGTGATCCATCCCTGATTTATCACGTCCTCTTCTACGCGACGCATTGCCATGTTAATACCAGCGCCAATCACTATTTGTGCGGCATCGCCCGTTTTACCGGTTAACTCGACCAGAATACCCGCCAGTTTGCGATCCAGTAGGTAAAGGTCGTTAGGCCACTTCACACGAACTTTATCTGCGCCCAGTTCACGCAGCACTTCCGCCATCACAATTCCAATGACCAGACTCAAGCCTATTGCCGCCGCAGGCCCCTGCTCCAGACGCCAGTACATTGAAAGATATAGATTCGCGCCAAACGGTGAGAACCATTTACGCCCGCGACGACCACGCCCCGCCTGTTGGTATTCTGCCACACAGGCATCGCCTGAACGCAGCTCGCCAATTCGATCAAGTAAATACTGATTGGTTGAATCGATAACGGGCAATACCGCCACGTTTCCGCTATCCAGTTGGCTATGTATACGGTCAGCATCCAGTAACTGGATGGGTTCCGGTAAGCTATATCCTTTCCCGGGAACGGTAAATACATCTACTCCCCAGTCGCGTAATGTCTGGATATGTTTATTAATAGCCGCGCGGCTCATTCCCAGCCGTTCACCCAACTGCTCGCCTGAGTGAAACTCTCCGTCGGCAAGTAGTGAGATCAGCGTCAGGGGAACGGTAGTATCTTTCATGCAATGCTCTCCACAGCGTTCACCTCTCCGGACCGACCAATAAAACGAACCTCAGGCTCCAGCCAGACATTAAATTTTTCACCCACTTTTTGCCGGACATGATGCGCCAGCGCCACCACATCTTTACTTGTCGCATCATTCGCATTAATCAATACCAGCGCCTGTTGGCGATGCACCGCAGCGCCGCCAATGGTGACGCCTTTCAACTGACATTGATCTATCAGCCAGCCTGCCGCCAGCTTCACTGAGCCGTCTGCCTGAGGGTAATGCGGCGCGTTGGGAAATCGTTCTAACAGTTCCATAGCGATATCGGCTGCGACAACGGGATTTTTAAAAAAGCTGCCCGCATTGCCATTCACTTTAGGATCCGGCAATTTTGTGGTGCGCATATGGCATACAGCATCAAACACCTGTTGCGCGGTGACCGTTTTCGGGTCCAGACAAGTAAGATCGCCATAGGTCAACACCGGCTGCCATTGCTTTGACAAACGCAGACCCACCGCGACGATCGCAACGCGATCCTGATATTCATTTTTGAAGATACTGTCACGATAGCCGAAACGGCATTCCGCCGCGGACAAACGCAGACGTTTTCCCGTTTCCAGTTCAACGCAGTCAACGTAGTCGCAGACGCGCTGTAGTTCTACGCCATACGCGCCAATATTCTGTATAGGCGAGGAACCAACGCAGCCAGGGATGAGCGCCAGATTCTCCAGGCCGGGCATGTTGTTGTCCAGCGCGTAGCGAACAAGTTGATGCCAGTTTTCGCCTGCGCCGACGTGTAGGTGCCAGGCGTCCGCGGTTTCATTGACCTCAATGCCTTTCAGGCGGTTAAGGATCACGGTGCCGGCATAATTTTCCAGAAACAGGACATTGCTTCCTTCACCCAGGATCATAACCGGCAGTCCCTCACGAGTTGCTTGCTGCCAGGCGCTCAGTAGTTGTTGTTCGTTTTCAGCGCATACGATGTGCTTTGCACAATGATCAATGCCGAAGGTATTCCAGGGTTTTAGGGAGTGGGTCATGGCTGCTTTCCTGATACTCAATCGGCAATAGTTTACCGTATCTGTGTTGGGAAGGCTTGTGGTTATATTGAGGGTGGATCGGCGCGTCCCTGTAGGCCGGATAAGGCGGAGCCGCCATCCGGCAGACTACAGATAAAACAAAAGGCCCAGTCTTTCGACTGAGCCTTTTGCTTTATTTGATGCCTGGCAGTTCCCTACTCTCGCATGGGGAGACCCCACACTACCATCGGCGCTACGGCGTTTCACTTCTGAGTTCGGCATGGGGTCAGGTGGGACCACCGCGCTACGGCCGCCAGGCAAATTCTTTTGTGCTCTGTACGCAATTCTTTATCGCATCAGCGGCGTTGCCTGCGCTCGTAAAGTCAGTC